>LS483371.1:3117187-3740625 GCA_900475325.1 Paucimonas lemoignei | reverse complement strand
GCGCTGATCGGCATGGTCTTCGGTGCCCTGGGTTCCGGGCCGCTGGCAGATCGCTTCGGGCGCAAAGTGGTGCTGGTTTCAGCCGTGTTTCTGTTCGGTCTGTTCAGCCTATGGTCGGCGTTCAGCAGCAACATCGACCAGCTGCTGATCCTGCGCCTGCTCACCGGCCTGGGGCTTGGCGCGGCGATGCCCAACGCCACCACACTGCTGTCCGAATACACCCCGGAGCGCCTCAAATCCTTGCTGGTCACCAGCATGTTCTGCGGCTTCAACCTGGGCATGGCCTGCGGCGGATTCGTCTCCGCCAAGCTGATTCCGGCCATGGGCTGGCACAGCCTGTTGATGCTAGGCGGGATTCTGCCGCTGATTCTCACCGTGGTGCTGATGATCTGGCTGCCGGAGTCGGCGCGTTTTCTGGTGGTCCGTAACCTGGGTGTCGAGCGGATTCGCAAGGTGCTGGCGCCGATCTCCCGGCTGGAAGTCAACGCCGCCACAGGCTTCAGCGTTCCTGAACAGAAAACCGTGAGCAGCCGCAATGTCTTGAAAGTGGTGTTCTCCGGGACGTATAGCGCGGGCACCTTGCTGCTGTGGCTGACCTATTTCATGGGCCTGGTGATTGTCTATCTGCTGACCAGCTGGTTGCCGACCCTGATGCGTGACAGCGGCGCCAGCATGGAACAATCGGCGTTCATTGGCGCTCTGTTTCAATTTGGCGGCGTGCTGAGCGCGGTGGGCGTGGGCTGGGCCATGGACAAGTACAACCCGCACAAGGTGATCGGCTGCGCCTACTTCCTGGCCGGAATTTTTGCCTGGCTGGTGGGGCAGAGCCTGGGCAATGTGGCGGTGCTGGCGACGCTGGTTCTGCTGGCCGGGATGTGTATCAACGGTGCGCAATCGGCCATGCCATCACTGGCGGCACGCTTTTACCCGACTCAGGGCCGCGCCACGGGCGTTTCATGGATGCTCGGGATTGGCCGCTTCGGTGCGATTCTGGGCGCCTGGGCCGGCGCCACGCTGCTGGGCCTGGGCTGGAATTTCGAACAAGTCTTGACCGCACTGGTGGTCCCGGCGGCTCTGGCGGCCATCGCGGTTCTGGTCAAAGGCTGGGTCAGCCATTCGGACGCCACCTGAATATCATTGGAGCAGCACTGTGAACCGATCAAGCCAGCAACTGTTCGATGCCTATTTCAGCCAGCCGGCCATGAGCGCGATTTTTTCCGACCACGGTCGGCTGCAAGGCATGCTCGACTTTGAAGCAGCGCTGGCACGGGCTCAGGCCAGCACCGGCTTGATCCCCGCTGAAGTGGTCGGCGATATCCAGGCCAGCTGCCGCGCCGAGCTGTTTGATTTTGCCGAGCTGGCCGTGGCCATCGGCAATGCTGGCAATTCGGCGATCCCGCTGGTCAAGGCGCTGGGCAAAAAGATCGCTGCGGTCAACCCGGCGGCCGAGCGGTATGTGCACATGGGGGCCACCAGCCAGGACGTGATGGACACCGGTCTGGTGCTGCAACTGCGCGATGCGCTGGGCTTGATCGAAGCGGATCTGGCCCAGCTGGCCGATGCGCTGGCTCGTCAGGCCCAACGCTATGCCACCACCGCGCTGGCCGGGCGCACCTGGCTGCAACAGGCTACGCCGGTCACGTTGGGCATGAAGATTGCCGGTTGGCTGGGCGCGATCACCCGGCATCGGCAGCGCCTTGAACAGCTCAAACCCCGGCTATTAAGCCTGCAGTTCGGTGGCGCGTCCGGCACCCTCGCGGCGTTGGGCGCGCAGGCGTTGCCCGTGTCTGAGGCGCTGGCCGCTGAACTGCAATTGAATCTGCCCGAGCAACCCTGGCACACCCAGCGCGACCGGCTGGTGGAGTTCGCCAGCTGGCTGGGATTGATCGCGGGCAGCCTGGGCAAAGTGGGGCGCGATATCAGCCTGTTGATGCAGACCGAGGTCGCCGAAGTGTTCGAACCCGCCGCGGCGGGCAAGGGCGGCTCTTCGACCATGCCCCACAAACGCAACCCGGTGGGCGCAGCGGTGATGATCAGTGCCGCGGTGCGTGCGCCAGGGCTGGTGGCCACAATGTTCGCCGCCATGCCTCAGGAGCACGAACGCAGCCTGGGCCTGTGGCACGCGGAATGGGAGACCTTGCCCGAGCTGTGCTGCCTGATTTCCGGCGCCTTGCAGCAGGCATTGCAGTTGATCCCCGCGCTTGAGGTGGACGCCGCGCGCATGCTCGGCAACCTCGACGCCACGCAAGGCCTGGTGCTGGCCGAAGCGGTGAGCATCGCGCTGACCCGGCGCCTGGGACGCGATGCGGCGCATCATCTGATCGAACACTGTTGCCGCCGCGCCGTACAGCAAGGCGCTCACTTGCGTGACGTGCTGGGCGCCGAGCCGCAGGTCAGCGCCGAACTGTCGCCCCAGGAGCTGGACCAGTTGCTCGACCCGGCTCATTACCTGGGTCTGGCCCGGGAGTGGGTGGAAAGGGCGGTGGCGGAGCATGAAAAACTCCGCGCAAATTCGCAAAACCTGTAGGAGCTGGCTGGTTGAGCTACCGCAGGCTGCGAAGGCGGTGTGTCATGAGAACCGGTTCGCAGCCTTCGGCAGCTCCTACAGCCAGCTGCAGATTCGGTGCCCCGCTATCTGCGGCAAAACACTGAACCCGTGGGAGCAAGCTTGCTTGCGAAGGCTATCTACCTGCCGATGGAAATAAACCGCCAGTATTGGTCTCTTCGCAAAAGGTGTAGCGCAACCCCGGTCGCTCCCACTTCCACGCATTCGCCACAGATGATCCTGAATTCCATTTTATAAAGGAGCCAAAATGTCTTTCATCCAACTGCCAGAAGGCCCATTGCATTACCAGCTCGACGGCCCGCAAGGCGCGCCGGTGTTGCTGCTGTCCAACTCCCTGGGCACGGATCTGCGTATGTGGGATCCGCAGATGCCGGCCTTGACTCGCCATTTTCAAGTGCTGCGTTACGACACCCGGGGGCACGGCCAGTCGCTGGTCACCCCGGGCACTTACAGCATGGAGCAGAACGGTCGCGATGTGCTGGCCTTGCTCGATGCCCTGCAACTGCCCAAAGTCTCGTTCTGCGGGCTGTCCATGGGCGGCTTGATCGGCCAGTGGCTGGCGATCAATGCTCCTGAACGTTTGCAGCGGGTGGTGCTGTGCTGCACCGCCGCGAAGATCGGCAACCCGGACGTGTGGAACCCGCGTATCGAAATGGTCCTGCGCGACGGCCAGGCGGCCATGCGGGCCCTGCGCGAAGCGTCGATTGCCCGTTGGTTTACGCCGACATTTGCCCAGGCGCATCCGGAGCAGGTCCAGCCCGTTGTGGACATGCTCGCCCAGACCTCGCCCCAGGGTTATGCCGCCAATTGTGCGGCGGTGCGGGATGCGGATTTTCGTGACCAGGTCGGCTCGATCAGCTTGCCTGTGCTGGTGGTCAGCGGCACCGCCGATGCCGTGTGCCCACCCGCCGACGGGCGCTTCATCGCCGATCAGATCGCGGGTGCCGAGTTCGTCGAGTTCAATGCCGCGCACCTGGCCAGCATCGAAGCGGGCGACGCCTTCAGCAAAAGAGTGCTGACCTTTCTGCAAGCCTGAGACCGGAGCCTTTTTTATGGATGAGAAACAACGTTACGAAGCCGGCATGCAAGTGCGTCGCGCCGTGTTGGGCGATGCTCATGTCGACAACAGCCTGAAAAAACTCACCCCCTTCAACGAAGAGTTTCAGGAGATGATCACCCGGCACGCCTGGGGTGATATCTGGACGCGTCCGGGCCTGCCGCGCCACACCCGCAGCCTGGTCACTATCGCCATGTTGATCGGCATGAATCGCGAAGGCGAACTGCGCCTGCACCTCAAGGCGGCGAAACACAACGGCGTGACCCGCGAAGAAATCAAGGAAGTGCTGATGCAGAGCGCGATCTACTGCGGCATCCCTGCGGCCAATGCGACGTTTCACCTGGCAGAAGAAGTCTGGGATGAAATGGGTGTCGAGTCCCTCTGACAATGACGTGCGCCGACTCGGTGCTTTAAAGGCCTGAGTCGGCATGTGCGTGCAGTGGGTTGAGTTGAAAGCATAAACGGGGGGCTTTGCAGTTAAGCGCTTTTAGTGACTGAAGAGTCACTGACAGTTTTTCGTGCTGTTAGCTTTCTTGTTAATACGCGGCTTAATGGCGAAGCGCATCACAACCCTTGGCGAGAGCTAGTTGTAACTTGTCTGACGTCTTCAATTAATGGATCCAGCTTCGAAGCCGGGTACATCCGGATCCCGAGGCCCGGCGGAGCCCGGCCCCGCAGGCGCGCGGCAAACGGCGCCTGGCGAAATAGTTCATAAAAATATTATCGTCTCGATAGAAAATAATGTTTATCAGCGCTCAACGAATGTCGTAACTTAAGCACACTCTTCAGTTTAATGGCACAAAGCCATCCGCTGATCGGATAGTTGTGGTTTCAGTTAAGGAAGTTTCAGTCAGGGCCGACAACGCAACAATAACGACCCTGATAATTGCCTTCTTTCGAGACCCGCCCATGTCTACGCCTTCTGCAAACTTGTCTGCTAGCCCTGCTATCGACCTCGATTCGTTGATGAACGCCATCAACCACTCCCAGGCGATGATCGAGTTTGACCTTGAAGGGAACATCGTCGGGGCCAACACCAATTTCCTTGATCGGGTGGGCTATCGCCTGGACGAAGTGGTGGGCCGTCACCACCGCATGTTCTGCACCCCCGAGTACGCCTCCAGCCCTGAATATGCGGAATTCTGGGTGAAGCTGGCAGCCGGGCACTTCGATGAAGGGCAGTACAAAAGGCTGGGCAAAAACGGCAAGGAGATCTGGCTGCAGGCCAGCTATAACCCGATCCTCGATCAGGAAGGCAAGCCGTTCAAGGTGGTGAAATTCGCCACCGACATCACTGATCAGCGCATGCGCAATGCCGAGTATGAAGGCAAGGTGGAAGCCATCCAGCGTTCTCAAGGCGTGATCGAGTTTGATCTGAATGGCCGGGTGCTGTGGGCCAACGAGAACTTCCTCAAGGTGCTGGGCTATCGTCTCGACGAGGTGCAGGGCCAGCACCATCGCATGTTCTGCGATGACCAGTACCTCAACAGCCCGGCCTATCGGGCGTTCTGGGCCAAGCTGGAACGCGGCGAATACGATTCCGGCGAGTACATGCGTCTCGGCAAAGGCGGCCGTGAAATCTGGATCAGCGCCACCTACAACCCGATTTTCGATCCGGACGGGCGCCCCTACAAAATCGTCAAATTCGCCAACGACGTCACCGAAGTGCGTGCCCGCAACGCCGAGTTCGCCGGCAAGGTCACGGCCATCGAGCGCTCCCAGGCGGTGATTGAATTCGACCTGACCGGCAAAGTGCTGTCTGCCAACCGCAACTTCCTTGATGTGTTCGGCTATGAGCTCGACGAAGTCCTCGGTCAGCAGCACCGGATGTTCTGCACCGAAGAGTTCGGCTCCAGCATGGGTTACCGCGAGTTCTGGGAAAAGCTGGGGCGCGGCGAGTACGACACCAATGAATACCGACGCAAACGCAAGGACGGCAAGGAAATCTGGATTCAGGCGACCTACAACCCGATCCTCAACTCCCACGGGCAGCCTTACAAGGTGGTCAAGTTCGCCCTGGATGTGACTGAGATCAAGGAAAGCAGCGCCGAGCGCCAGGGCAAGGTCAATGCGATTGATCGCGCTCAGGCGGTGATCGAATTCGACATGGCGGGCAACATCCTTGATGCCAACGCCAACTTTCTCAAGTCCTTGGGCTACAGCCTGCCGGAGCTTGCGGGGCAGCATCACCGCATCTTCTGTGATCCGGAATACGTGCGCAGTACTGCGTACC
Source organism: Paucimonas lemoignei (assembly GCA_900475325.1). Taxonomy (GTDB): domain Bacteria; phylum Pseudomonadota; class Gammaproteobacteria; order Pseudomonadales; family Pseudomonadaceae; genus Aquipseudomonas. Next base: position 3,734,769 of record LS483371.1, on the reverse strand, counting down.
GTGAGTTCTGGCACGGCCTGTCGCAGGGCCAGTTTTTCTCCGGGCGCTTCATGCGCTTGAGCAAGTTCGGCCAGCACATCTGGATTCAGGCCACCTACAACCCGGTGTTCGACAGCGATGGCAAACCCTACAAAGTGGTCAAGTTCGCGACCGATATCACCCAGCAGGTAGAGCTCGAAGAAGCGATAGAAGCCAAGACCCAGGCCATGGGCGCTTCGGTGCAAAACCTGATGAGTGCCATCTCTTATGTGGCCCAGAGCACCGATCAGGCCACTGACCTCGCCAGGCTGACCCGCGAGCAGGCAAGCCTGGGCTCGCAGACGCTGGTCAAGGCTGCCGAAGCCATGGCGATGATTGGCAAATCCGCCGAAGACATTCAGGACATCATCCAGGTCATCAGCGAAATCGCCAGCCAGACCAACATGCTGGCCTTCAACGCCGCCATTGAAGCGGCCAGGGCAGGCGAGCACGGCCTGGGCTTCTCGGTGGTGGCAGACGAGGTCCGCAAGCTGGCCGAGAAGTCTTCGCTGGCCACCAAGGAAATCAACAAGCTGATTCTGGAAACCGTGAGCCGCATCCACTCCGGCAACGAGATTTCGTTGAGCGCCGGCAGCGCCTTCGAGCAGATCGTCAAAGGCGTCAACGAAACCACAGTGGCCATCGACAACATCAATGCGGCGACCGCCAAACAGATGGATTCGGCGGGCCAGGTTGAAACGCTGATCTTCGAGTTGCATCAGACCAAACTGGGTACGGAGCAGGGCGCGGTGAACCTCAGCGCGAGCCTGAACAAACCGTCCGGGTTGCCTGCATGAACACGCCGCGCGCCTATGGTGTGGTGCAGATAAACGGCGCGTTTCTGGGCATCGATGCCAGCTCGTTGATGGAGGCCGTTCACTGGCCCGCCAATCTGCAGCGCCATCCGGTGACCCGTGGCGTGCTGGCCGGGGTGTTCAACTTGCGCGGCAGACCGATCCCCCTGGTTGATCTGCGGCCTCTACTCGGCGATGAAGCTTCTGAGCACGCGCCGACGCCGCTGGTGGCCATCCTCAAGTACAACGGCGGCTTGCTGGGCGTTGCCATCGATGGGGTCTGCGACATCGTCAAGGCCGCCGACTCGCAGCTCTGCGCCCTGGGGCCAGGCGGCGAGAGCAGCGGGTTGATCCCCACGCTGATCATGACCGGTGATGACAGTCGCCTGATTTACATGCTTGATCTGGCCTTTCTGGCCAGCTTGCCGGGCGTCTTGTTTGCGGCCGACACGGCGGCGGGTCCGGCCAGTCATGACGTGCGAGCCAAAAGCCAGTTGCGCCATTACCTGGTGTTTGAATGCGACGGGCAGCATTTCAGCATCGATGCCAGTGTGGTCACCGAACTGGTGGACAAACCGCTCATAGCGCCCACGGATTTCGGTAACGGTTATTGCCTGGGCGTCACTGTGATTCGCGACATCAAGGTGCCGGTGCTCAGCTTGTCTCAGGTGCTGGGCTTTGATTGCACGGCGACCCAGGGCAAGAGCCAGCTGTTACTGCTGACCGCGACCGATGGCCGGGTTTGTGGTTTTGGTTACGACCGCATGGTCGCCATCGAGCGGCGCGACCCGCAAAGCCTATTGTCGATGCCTGCTTACGGCCTGCGCGAGCCAGAATTGCTGGCCGGGGTGATGAACCTCGACAAGGGCCTGCAAGCGGTGCTGATCAATCATCAGGCGTTGCTTGAGCGCGATGGGGTGAAAAACTACGCCGCGCTGTACCAGACGCAATCGCCGTCGTCCGAAACCCGGGCGAGCCAGGCCAAGGCGGTGATGCGTCAGGCCTGTCTGTTGTTCAAATCACCCACGCAGTTCGTGGCGCCGCTGAGCCAGATCCTGGAAATCCTCGCCATTCCCTCGCCGATGATCGGCCTGCCTCAGCCGGAAAATCACTTGCTGGGCCAGTTCGATCTGCGCGGCGAGCAGCTGGCGCTGGTCTGCCTGAGCAGCCTGATCGAGGCAGCGCCGCAAGCGCCTACGCCTTTGTCACGGGTGCTGGTGGTCAAGGGCGACAGGCTGACGTTCGGCTTTGCGGTGTGTCAGGTTGAGGCCATCGATTCGTTCAACCAGTTTGACCCGGCGATGCTGGCTCAGGGGTGGCAGACCAACGCGGGCAAGGCGGTGTCGGTCAATGACCGGGCACGCTCACTGGTCAGTGTTGGCAGTGGCGCCAACAGTTGGCGTGCGACGCTGATGGATCTGCAAGGCATCGCGCGGCAACTGGAAGCCACCCTGCAACAGCCTGGCGCTGCCGCAGTGGCCTGACTGGCGGGCCGTTTCAGCCAGCGGTCAGCGACAGCGCGGCCAGCGCCGCGATCAGCGCCGGTGGCATGACCAGAATGCCCAGGCGCAGAAACCCCAGCGCGCTGACGTTCTGGCCTTCGCGGCGCACGGCGATCAGCCATAGCAGCGTGGCCAGGGAGCCGGTGATCGATAGGTTGGGGCCCAGGTCCACGCCAATCACCAGCGCGCTGGTGGTTTCGGTGGGCAACTGGGCAATCTGCCCCACTGAGCCTGCGATCAAACCCACCGGGAGATTGTTCAGCAGGTTGCTAGCCAGCGCGCCAATCAACCCCGCTGCCCACGTGGCTTGCAGGCTGGAATGATCCGCCAGGGATTTAAGAGCATGTGCCAGGTGATCAATGACCCCGGTCAGCGCCATGCCTTCCACCAGCACGAACAACCCGGCCACCAGCGGCAGCACACCCCACGAAACCTCTTTGAGGACGGGCAGGGGGCTGAGGCGCTGGCCCAGGTGAATCAGGATGACGGTGGCCAGCGCAGCGCAGAAGGTCGGCAGGCCCAGTTGCTTGCCCAGCGCCGAGGCGACCAGCAAGACGATGGCGGTGAGGCCGATACCCACGGCCGTCCATGCCGCACCTTTGGATAACGGCTGCAGGACGATGGCGGTTTCCAGTGGCTTGCGCAGGTGGCTGCGCTGGGCGAAACGCAGCACCAGGTAGGTCAGGCCAATGGCGGCAATCGACGGCAGGGTGAAGTGCCACAGCCAAGTGGTCAGCGGCGGCATATGGCTGCCGAAGATCACCAGGTTGGCGGGGTTGGAAATGGGCAGCACGAAACTCGCCGCGTTGGCGATGAACGCACAGATGAACAGATAAGGCAGTGGCTCGGCCTTGGCCGCGCGGGCGGCGGCATAGACCGCAGGCGTGAGCACCACGGCCGTGGCGTCATTGGACAGAAACACCGTGACCAGCGTGCCGACCACAAACACCAGATCGAACAGACGCTGCCCCGAACCTTTGGCATGTCGGGCGGCGAGCATCGCCAGCCAGTCAAACAGCCCTTGTTGTCGAGCCAGTTCGGCCAGCACCATCATGCCGATCAGAAACAGATAGACATCGATGCCTTCTGCCATTGCCCCCAGCGCTTTGGACCATGGGATCAACCCCAGCACCGTGAGCAGGATGGCGGCAGCCATGGCCCAGACAAATTCCGGCACCCGCCAGGGCCTGAAAATAACGCCACAGATCGCCATCGCGGCGACGATCCAGATAACCATTGCGGGATCGAATACAGGCATGAAAGGGACTCGAAATAAGGGCAAAGCTCAGACCTGCGGGGGCGATGACAAGTTCGTCGAGTTCCAGGCTTATCTGCGATGACGCTTTATGGGCCAGTACCGGTCGCGCATTACCCGCCAGGGCGATGAGTATGGATGACCACAGGTTGTGACAGTTTGACTTTCTCGGTAGGGTGCCTCCCTGTCCAGCAAGGAGCTTTACATGAGTCAGACCAACCTGCCTACAGGGAAGAACGAACCGGTTGCCAAAGAGCGGCAGCACCGGCGTGCGCCCAAGGGTGAGAAACGCCGCGAAGAGCTGCTCGACGCCGCGTTGCAGGTGTTTTCCCTGGAAGGCTACAGCGGAGCGTCCATGGCCCAGGTAGCGAACATTGTCGGGATTTCCGTCGCCGGCTTGCTGCATCACTTCCCCAACAAGATTTCGCTGTTGATGGGTGTGCTGGAGCTTCGCGACAAGGTCAATCAGAAGATCGCCGACGAGGTCCGCTCCGAAGAAAAATCACTGTCGGGTCTGCTGGGCAGTCTGCGCGCGATCAACCGTTCCAACGCCACGGCACCGGGTGTGGTGCGCGCCTTTACCATCCTCAATACCGAAAGCATGGTCGAAGGGCATCCGGCCTGGTCCTGGTTTCAGGAGCGGTACGAGAGGATCCACGCCAGACTGATCGGTCAGTTTTCTGAGCTGGTGGAGATGGGTGAAGTGCGGGCCGATGTCGATCTACCCGGCCTGGTCCAGGAGATCCTGGCGATGATGGACGGGCTGCAGATTCAGTGGCTGCGCTTCCCGGAGACGGTCGATCTGGTGGCGCGTTTTGATAGCTACATGGCGCGGGTCGACGCCGCGATACGCCAGCGATAACGCAAAAAAAAGGGGCTCATTGCTGAGCCCCTTCGCACGCCTTACAGCGAAGCCTGATTCAACCGATCACTTACTCGGCGGTTTCAGCATTCTGATTCAACACGCCACCGGTTTTGATCGCTGGCAACTCACGCAGGGTTGAGTTCAGCGCCGAACGTGGCAGCGGGTTGCTGGTGGTAGTCGACAGTTCCTGACGGAACGAGTTGGTCAACTTGGCGTTCAGGCGGATGTCCTGAGACGACGAGCCCACCGACAGGTTGAAGCTGTCCGCGTCGACGATCCACTGCTTGCTCTTCTCGTCGAAGTAAGCCAGTGAGCGATCGTTGAGCTCGATGGTCACGCGCTTGCTTTCGCCCGGGTTGAGGAACACTTTCTTGTAGCCCTTGAGCTCCTTGAGTGCGCGTTCCACTTTCGGGTTCTGCTGGCCCACATACAGCTGCGCCACTTCCGAACCACCCACCTTGCCGGTGTTGGTCAGGTCAAACGAGACCTTGATTGGCGTATTGCCCACGGCAACGCCCGGCGTGACCTTGATGTTGCTGTAGCCGAAGGTGGTGTACGACAGGCCGTAACCGAACGGGTAGAGCGGCTTGATGCCTTTCTTCTCGTAACCGCGATAGCCCAGGAGCAGATCGTCCTTGTAGCTCATCTCTTCGAGCGAGTTGTCGTTGGCGAATTTCGGGAAGGACTCGAAAACCGGGTTGTCTTCGATGTTGCGTTCGATACTGATCGGCAGCTTGCCCGACGGGTTGACCTTGCCGTACAGAATCTCGGCCAGTGCCTGACCGCCGTTCTGACCTGGGTAGAAGGCGTGCACTGCAACCGGAACCTGTTCGATCCAGTCGCTCATCTTCAGGCCCGTACCGCCGAACATGGTCACCACGGTCTTGGGGTTGACCTTGGCTATGCTCTGGATCAGCTGGCTCTGGTATTCCGGCAATTCGAACATGTGGTCGAAGCCTTCACCTTCGTACTCAGCGCTGTTACCCACTGCAACCACGACCGCGTCGTAAGCCGACAGATCCTGTGGCGCGTTGAGCGATGCCCAGCTCATCTGCACGCCGACCAGGCCACCCATGGTGGACAGGTAACCGGCACGACGCGAGTACTCAAGCTTGATGTCGTAAGCCTTGCCTGCTTCCAGGTTGACCTTGGCGTATTCCGGGATGGTTGGCGGAATGCTGTTGCCAGGGATTGGCTTGCCTTCACCGTTGTCGATGACTTTCTTGCCATTGACCCACAGGCGGATAGCGCCGTCGGCACGAACCTTGAACACCTGTTCGCCGCTGATGGTCGGGGTGATCTTGCCGCTGTAGCGAACCGACGTCGACGAGGTGTCGCCGTTCAGCTGGCCAGAGGTCGAGCCCTTGTTGGTGTACGGATCGGAGCTGCCGGTGTTGCTTTCGAACGGCAGGTCGCTGCCGTTTGCCCAGTCCAGGTCGATCTGTTTTTCGGTGCGGGTTACGGCAGCTTCACCGGACCAGTCGGCGTTGCTGAAGTATTCGGCGGTCAGGCCCTGAACTTCGTTGCCCTTGGTGTTGGTGCTGGACCACACGGTGGTGGTAGGGTCCAGGGACAGGCCGTCGATGAACTCGACCTTGGCGCCCGGCGCCAGTTGCTGCAAGCCGCTCAGCTCACTGATGTAGTGCGCGGCTTCAACGTTGGCGCTACCGAAACCGGTCGGCGGTGCGTATTTGGCCAGGCTACCGACCACAGCGATCTTCTTGACCTTCTGACGGTCCAGAGGCAGCAGGTTGTCCTGGTTCTTGAGCAGCACGATGCCTTCACGGGCAGTGTTCAGCGCGGTCTTGTTGCTGGTCGAGCTGTTCATGTTGTGTACGGTCGACGGGGTCTTGCTGTCGAACTTGTACAGGTAGATCTGCTTGAGGATGCGACGGACTTTCTCGTCGATGGTGGCTGCGCTCAGCTCACCGCTGTCCAGATGCGGCTTGAGCACGCTGCTGTTCATCTGGTAGCCCATCATGTCCAGGTCGGCACCGGCCTGTGCCGCTGGCAAACCATGAACGATGGCGTTGTAGTCGCTCTGGATGAAGCCCTGGAAGCCCCACTCACCTTTCAGGATGTCGGTAAGCAAGTGCTTGTTTTCGCAGGCGTATTCGCCGTTGATCTTCTGGAACGAGCACATCATCATCGCGACTTTACTGTTCTTCGACGCCGACTCGTAGGCAGGCAGCGACATCTCGCGCAAGACGCGCTCGCTCATGGTCTGGTTCAGCTTGAAGCGGCTGCTTTCCTGATCATTGGCGGCGTAGTGCTTGGCGTTGGCCCAGACGCCACGCGACTGGATACCGTTGATCACGCCCGGTGCCAGGCTGGCACCCAGGAACGGATCTTCACCGGAGAGGTATTCGAACGCACGGCCGCCGTACGGCATGCGGTACAGAGTGATGCCGGGGCCGGTCACGAACTGATAGCCACCGGTGGCGGTGTCATAGCCCAGCGCACGACCCAGGTCGATGGCGCGACGCGGGTTCCAGGTAGCGGCCAGGTTAGGCCCGGACGGATAGACCACGCCCTGCGCGTTGCCTTCACTGGTGTAACGCACGCCGATACCGCCGTCGGTACCATGAATTTGCGGAATGCCGTACTGGGTCAGCGGCTTGACGTCCCAGCCACCCTTGCCGCCGATGTAGGCCAGCTTTTCTTCCATGGTCATTTTGGCCAGGGTTTTTTCCGCAGCTTTTTCGGCGCGGCTCACCATGCCTTCATCCAGCGCCGGGCTGGTGGCGGCGTAAACCTGTGATACCGCCAGTGCCAGCAAGGCAAGGGCCGACTTGGCACCGATCATTTTCTGTGGGTTCATCTGTATCTCCGACAACTGTCATTAAAGAGTCATGCGTTGCTAAGTTAAGGAGTAGAGCCATTAACTTTCATCAGGCAAAAGTTTGCCTGCTTCGCAACTTTCGAGCGGATGGCTCATTGCAATAGTTGGTGTTTACAAGGTGTTTTATATTATAAAAATTATGGTTTTCTATACACTGAACTGAGATCAATTTGCCATTATGTGATGGCACTTTGAATCGCGTTGGCGGACTAATTAAGGCAATTCTTGATACGATAAGTCAAACAAAACGTTGCTTTTGAGTGTTTTTTGACTTTTTTGCTTACAAACTGGAACTCTCGCTAAACCTACTGGTCGATTGGTTTAAGAATTTTCAGCCTGACATTCTTTTGTCTCATTCGTCTGGCTAAAATTTCCCCTAGTTGCCAGGATGGCCTTGAGATTTATTCAAGGCTTTTTTTGTGGCTATTCACTTTCTTACTGGTTGGAGTTTTTTATGAAGTTGCCTTTGATGGGTGCAGGTCTGGTGTTGGGTTTTGCTCTTTGCGGTTCCGCTTTCGCCGCTGAAGCAACAGATGCCGACGCCACGTCCGGCGTCAATGACTCCGAAGTCTTGACCCAGACCACCGATGCCAAAGTCGTGAAAAAGCAGCAAGCGCAGAAGGCTGCCGAGAACACCAAGGGCGGTCGTCCGCTGACCGACGCGCAAAAAAATTCGCAGAAAACCTCGAACTGAGGGTCTAACGCTTTTTGCGGCGCGGGCAGTCCAGGAGCTCAAACCTCCCTGACTGCCCTGTGAGCCTTGCCCCTTCGATCTGTACAGATGTCTATCACCATGCAGTCAGCCCCCGTCGATACCGCCCGTTTGCAGATTCCAGATGCCGAGCAGGTCTGTGCCTGGCTCATGGAAAATGCCGGTTTGAAGACCGTCGATCTGGAACGAGCGCGCCGTTTGTCGCAAGAGTCCGCCAGCCAGTCGCAAGACACTGAGCTGCTGGGTTTGCTGACGCGCCTGGGGCTGGTCTCTGAATTCGAATTGGCCCGGGCCTGGTCGGCATTGCTGAATGCGCCGCTGGTCCTGGCTGAATCCGCGCCTCCGTTGCTCGATCCGCTGCCTGCGTTGACCGAGCGCTTCATGCGCCAGTACCAGATTGTCCCGCTGGGCTGGAGCCATGGTGGCTTGCGAGTCTTGGCCGCCAACCCGAACCTGCTTTATCCCTTTCAAGCCGTGGCTTATGCCTGTGGCGTACCGGTATGGCTGTCGATTGGGCCGCGCAATGAAGTTGAAACCCTGATCGAGCGTTACTACGGCCAGGGTCGTTCAGCCATGGGCACCCTGATCGAGAACCTGGACGAAGAGGGCGGCGCGCTGGAGGACATCGAGCACCTCAAAGACATGGCCTCCGAGGCCCCGGTCATTCGCCTGGTCAACCTGATCCTGCAGCGGGCGGTCGAGCATCGCGCGTCGGACATTCATATCGAGCCCTTTGAAAGCCAGCTCAAGGTGCGCTACCGCATCGATGGTGTGCTGCACGAAGCCGAAGCGCCGCCCTCCAGTTCATCCGCGGCGGTGATTTCCCGGGTCAAGATCATGGCCAGGCTGGACATCGCCGAGCGCCGCCTGCCCCAGGATGGGCGGATCATGCTGCGGATTCAGGGCAAGGAGCTGGACTTGCGGGTGTCCACCGTGCCCACCAGTTTTGGCGAGTCGGTGGTGATGCGTTTGCTGGATCGGCAGACCATCAACTTCGACTTCCCGAGCCTGGGTTTCGACGGCGAGCGCCTGGACGAATTTCTCGAAGTACTGGAACGTCCCCACGGCATTCTGCTGGTTACCGGACCGACCGGCTCGGGTAAAACCACCACCCTTTATACAGCGCTGTCGCGGCTCAACACGGCCGAACGCAAGATCATCACCGTTGAAGATCCGGTGGAGTACCAACTAGAAGGTATCAACCAGATTCAGGTCAAACCCTCCATCGGTCTGGACTTCGCCGGGGCGCTGCGCTCCATCGTGCGTCAGGACCCGGACGTGATCATGATCGGTGAGATGCGCGATCTGGAAACCTGCCGCATCGCGATTCAGTCCTCTCTGACCGGTCACCTGGTGCTCTCGACCCTGCACACCAACAGCGCGGCGGCGAGTATTACCCGCCTGCTGGACATGGGCGTCGAAAGTTACCTGATCGCCTCGACCGTCAACGGCATTCTGGCCCAGCGACTGGTGCGGCGTCTGGACCCCGAGACCCGCGAAGCCTTCGAAGCACCCCCGGAATTGATTGCAGAGCACGGGCTGGATCGCTTCACCGAGCAGCGCCCGATCATGCTCTATCGCCCCCGCGCCGATGCGCCTGGCGGCGGCTATCGTGGCCGCAGTGCAATCACCGAATTGCTGGTGATGAACGAAGAACTGCGCAGCCTGCTGATGCGCCATGCCGATGCGTCGACACTGGAACAGGCGGCCCGTCGCGGTGGCCTGCGCACCCTGCATGAAGAAGGCTTGCGTCAGGCGGTGGCCGGTGTGACGTCCCTTGAAGAAGTGTTGCGCGTGACTCGCGGGGACGGCGCGTGAGCCTGTTCAAATATCGCGCCCTGGACAGCCAGGGCCTCGCCCAGAACGGCACCCTTGAGGCCAAGGATCAGGACACCGCCGTGGCGGTCCTGCAAAAGCGCGGCTTGCTGGTCTTGCATATTGATGCGGCGGGCCTGGGCGGGCTGCGCAATGCGCTGGGGCGCGGCATGCTCAATGGCGCGGCGCTGGTCAGTTTCACGCAACAACTGGCGACCTTGCTGGGCGCCGGTCAGCCGTTGGAGCGCTCCCTGGGGATTTTGCTCAAGCAGCCCGGCCAGCCTCAGACCCGAGCGTTGATCGAGCGCATCCGCGAACAGGTGAAGGCGGGTAAACCGCTCTCGGCAGCCTTGGAAGAAGAGGGCAGCCAGTTTTCTTCTCTTTATATAAGCATGGTCCGCGCGGGCGAAGCGGGTGGCGCGCTGGAAAGCACCTTGCGTCAGCTCAGCGATTACCTGGAGCGCAGCCAACTGCTGCGCGGCGAAGTGATCAACGCGCTGATCTATCCCGCGTTTCTGGTGGTGGGCGTGCTTGGATCCCTGGCGCTGCTGCTGGCTTATGTGGTGCCGCAGTTTGTGCCGATCTTCAAGGACCTGGGCGTGCCGATCCCGCTGATCACCGAGGTGATTCTCAACCTGGGCGAGTTTCTCAGCGCTTATGGCCTGGCGGTGTTGGTCGGCCTGATTGCTTTGATCTGGGGCCTGGCCCTGCGCAGACGCGACCCCCAGCGCCGCGAGCGCCATGACCGGCGCCTGCTGGGCATCCGCATTATCGGCCCGCTGCTGCAACGCATCGAAGCCGCGCGCCTGGCTCGCACCCTGGGCACGTTGCTCAATAACGGCGTGGCGCTGTTGCAGGCACTGGTCATCGCCCGTCAGGTTTGCACCAACCGCGCGTTGCAGGCGCAGGTCGCCCAGGCGGCCGAGTCGGTCAAGGGCGGCGGCACACTGGCCAGCGCCTTTGGCGCCCAGCCGCTGCTGCCGGATCTGGCCCTGCAAATGATTGAAGTCGGCGAACAGGCCGGTGAACTGGACAGCATGCTGCTCAAAGTGGCCGATGTGTTCGACGTCGAGGCCAAGCGTGGCATCGACCGCATGCTGGCGGCCCTGGTGCCCGCGCTGACCGTGGTCATGGCAGCCATGGTGGCGGTGATCATGCTGGCGATCATGCTGCCGCTGATGAGCCTGACCAGCAATATCTGAATTCTCCAAAGAGGAACCACCCTGATGAGTTTTAGCCGTAATCGCTTCAAACCTGCGCGCCGCCAGAACGGTTTCACCCTGCTGGAAATGCTCGCCGTCATCGTGCTGCTGGGCATCGTCGCCACCATCGTGGTGCGGCAGGTGGGCGGTAACGTCGACAAAGGCAAATACGGCGCGGGCAAGGCGCAACTGGCCAGCCTGAGCATGAAAATCGAAAGCTACGCACTGGACGTCGGCGCGCCACCGAAAACCCTGCAGCAACTGGTTGAAAAATCCGGCAACGCAGGCGGTTGGGCAGGCCCTTATGCCAAGCCTTCGGACCTTAAAGATCCGTTCGGTCATGCCTTCGGTTATCGCTTCCCCGGTCAGCACGGTACGTTCGATCTGATTTTCTTTGGTCAGGACGGTCAGGCCGGCGGCGAAGGCTACAGCGCCGACCTGGGCAACTGGGAATAACCCATCGTCATGAAAATGCCTGCTGCCAGCCGTGGTTTCACCCTGATGGAAATGTTGGTGGTCATCGTCTTGATGAGCATCGCCATTGGCCTGGTGGGGTTCGGCCTGCAACAAGGGCTCAGCGCCGCCAAGGAACGCCAGGCGGTGGGGCAGATGGTCAACGCGTTGCGCGCCACCCGGGTCAAGGCGATTGTCACCGGTCAACCGGCACGTACTGTGTTTGATCTGCGCAAACAGGCCTTCCAGGCACCGGGGCAGCGCATCCACCATTGGCCGTCGGAGCTCAAGGTGACGATGCAGACCGCCGCCGAGATGGGCTCCACGGTGGAGTTCTACCCGGACGGCGGCTCCACGGGCGGCAACCTGATGCTGGTCAACGGTGACCGCCGCTGGCGTATCGATATCGGCTGGCTGACCGGCAGCGTGCAATCAAAGGCGCTGCAATGACTGCCTCTGGCCAATCGGGTTTTACCTTGCTGGAAATGCTCGCCGCCCTGACGGTCATGGCGGTGTGCAGCAGCGTCCTGCTGGTGGCGTTCGGGCAGAGCGCGCGGTCGCTGCAACAAGTGTCGCGCACCGACCGATTGACTCACGCGGCGCGCACCATCATGGATCAGGAAGCGTCAGGCCCCTTGCAAAGTGGTTCGCGGCAGGGCGTGTTGGCCGGCGATATTGACTGGCGGCTGGACGTTCAGCAGCAAGCGACTCAGCTTGGTCAGCCGCGCATGTTTCGTCTGGACCTGACGGTGAGTGAGGACAAGCGCAAGGCGCACTTCAGCACCTTGAAGTTACGTGGCGCCACCGATAAGGCTGGCTCTTGAGGCGCAGCAGCGGACACCAGCGCGGCTTCACGCTGCTGGAAATCATGCTGGTGCTCAGTTTGCTGGGCGTACTGCTGACCCTGGTGGGCGGCGCGTTGCTGGGGGCCAATCGAGCGGTGCTCAAGGCCCAGCGTTATACCGTGAGCCTGGACGAAATGCGTGCGGCGCAGAAATTCCTGCGCAGCTCCATCGCCCAGGCGCTGCCGTTGGACACTTCGGAAGACGACAGCGAAACCAGCGGCTTTTTTGAAGGTTCGGCCCAGCGTTTGCAGTTTGTATCGACGTTGCCCGGCGAACTGGGTGGCGGTATTCAGCGCCATACGCTGCAACTGAGTGGCCCTGAAGGCAGGCGGCAACTGCAGGTCGCTTTCGAGCAAATCCTGACCGACGCCAACGGCACGGTGCTCAAACCCTGGGGTGAGCCGCAGGTGTTGCTCAAGGATGTCGAGCAATTGAACTTCAGTTACCAGGGCATGACACCCAAAGGTCAGCCTACCGGCTGGCTCAGTGACTGGCCATGGCCGACCCGGCTGCCGAAGGCGGTGCGTATCGACGCCAAGGTCAAAGGCGCGGTGCAGTGGCTGCCCGAAGTGGTGGCGCTGCGTCTGGATCTGTCCGGTGGGGCAGGGGGCTGATGGCGCTTTCGGGTGTAAAGCCTTTTCACCAACGGCAGCGCGGTGTCGCGCTGTTGTTGGTGCTGTGGGCGCTGGCCTTGCTTAGCGTGTTGCTGGGCGGGCTGGCCGCATGGGTGCAACTGGAAAGTCGCCAGGCCTTGTGGCAGCGGCAACACACCCAGGCATTGCTGGCCGCTGAAGCCGGTTTGAACCTGGCGGTGCAGGGCCTGACCGATCCGCAGCAGCGCAAACGCTGGGTTGCCGATGGGCGCGCGGTGGCGTTGCGCTTTGATGATGCGCAGTTGCGCATCAGCGTGCGCAGTGAGCGCGGCAAGCTGGATTTGAACAGCGCACCGGCCAGCGACATTGCGCGGCTGGCTCAGGCGTGCGGCGCAACCCGGGATCAGGCCACCACTCTGGCCCAGTTGATTGAGGCACGGCGCGGCGAGAACTCGGCGCCGTTGCGGGTCATTGAAGAAGTCCGTCAGTTGCCTGGCATGAGTCAGGCGTTGTACAGCCAGCTGGTGCCGCAAGTGACGCTGTGGAGCGGTCTTGATCGACCGGATCCGGCGTTTGCTTCGGCGTTGTTGCGGCGAGCCCTGAACCTGCCGAATCAGAGCGCTGTGGGGGCTGATCCCGGCGAAGTGCTGGTGATCGATATTCATGCACAACGGCCCGGCGGTTTTCATGCCGAGCTGCAAACCACTGTTTTATTGAGCCCATCGGAGGGAAGCGCACAGCCATATCGGGTGCTGCGTTGGCAAGAATGAATCGATTATTTTCCCTGCGGCTGATGTCGTTGCCGGCCCCGCTTGTGGCTTTGCTTGAACGCGTCGCGCAGCAGTGGCGCGGCAGCCTGATGCAACGTGGCTGGCAGCTGTGGCTGATAGAGTTGCGCGCGTGCATGCCGGAAAAACTGCAGCGGCTGTTGATCCACGACACGCCTGAGCAGTCGCACACCTGGCCCTTGAGCGCACCATTGCCGGTGCTGTCGGCCCAGGCGCAGCAAATTTTGCTGCTGCCCCCCTCGGCGGTCATGGTGCAAACCCTGCAACTGCCGCTGGCGGCTGCCCGGGATCTGCACACCGTGGTGGGTTTTGAACTGGACCGTTTCACGCCGTTCGATGCCACGCAGCTGTACTTTGTCGCCCGTCAGGACAAGCGCGTCGGTGCGTTCATCGACGTGACACTGGTGGCGATTCTACGCGAGCGTCTGGATGCGATCCTCGCCGAATGTGCAGCGCTTGGCTTTCAACCGCATGCCGTGGACGTCGGCTGCGACGATCAGTCACGCCTGGGTATCGATTTGCTTCCTGTACCGTTGCGCGCCCGCCAGCAACGCAGTGGTCTGGGCCTGCAGCGCAAACTCGTGTGGCTGTGCGGCGGCTTGTTGATTGTCGCGATGCTGTTGTGGCTCAACGACCGCCAGCGCCTGCTCGAAGACATGCAGGCCAGCGTCAAGGCGCAAAAGGCCGAGGTCGCGCAGATCCAGAAAATCCGCCAGCAACTGACCAACACCCGTGGCGCGGCTACGTACCTGATCCAGCGCAAGGCGGCACAACCCACGCTGGTGGCCTTGCTCAACGAGCTGACCGCCTGCCTGCCCAAGGACACCTGGATTGATCAGCTGGAAATCAATGACAGCGCCGAAGTTTCGTTTTCCGGGCAAAGCGCCAAGGCCAGCGCCTTGATCGGCCGGATCAAGGACTGCCACAGCCTGGAGAACGCCCAGTTTCAGGGGGTGATCCAGCCTGACCCACAGACTGGCAAGGATCGTTTTTCCCTGCGCGCTCACTTGCATCAGGAGGCTGCCGATGCGCCGACCACTGACCAGCCGTGAACGTCGCGGTGCCGCTTTGCTGGTGCTGGCGTTGGTGCTCTGCGCCGGTTACTGGCTGTTGATCGACAGCTGGTTTGCCGGGCCTTTGCGTGACATCAATGCCCAGGCTGAACAACTGCGTGAGCAGCAGCAACGCTACGCAGGCTTGTTGAGCCAGGGCGATGCGCTGAAGCAGCAGCTGGAACAGGCTAAAAATGATCCCGCCAGCAGCACCAGCCTGTTGCCCGGCGAGGACCCCAGTGCCGTAGCCGCCGACCTGATGCAGCGGGTGGCCGACCTGATCAGCAGCCACGCCACCACCGGTGGCGGTTGCGCGTTGACCCAGCGCATGCCGATCACCCCCGAGCAAGACGGCGCCGAGCCGTATCGTCAGGTGAAAGTCAGCCTGACCCTGGAATGCGCCATCGAGCCGCTGACCGCTATCCTCCATGAGCTGGAGTATCAACGCCCGTTCCTGTTCGTGGATGAAATGAGCATCCGGCGCGCTGCGGACGCCCCCCTCAAAGGCGGTGCGGGCAAGCTCGTCGCCCACCTGTTGGTGCGCGGGTATCTGCAACCGGCTGCCGTTGCGGAGGCTGCGCCATGATCGGCTCTTTACGTTCCACCGAATGGGCGCTGCTGGGCCTGGCGGGCATGCTGGTGCTGGCGATTGCCGGGATTCTCGGCGGAGTTGCCAACTCGCCGGACTGGTTGCCGGAACAGCCGCCGCGTACCCCGCAGGACGCGGGCGCCAAAGCACACGTTGCGCCGACCGCGACCCTTGAAAGCCTTTCTGGAACCTGGCAAGCGCCATTGTTCAGTACTGACCGCAGCGCGGATCGCTCCACGCAGCAGGCTCAAGCTTCGAATCTGGCCGGCCTGACCCTGACCGGGGTCCTGCTCGACGGCGAGCTGCGCGTGGCGTTGATCAAACGCGCCGACGGGCCGCCGCTCAAAGTTCATCAAGGCCAGGCATTGCCCAACGGCTGGAAGCTGGAAAAGCTGACCCCGACCCAGGCCGATTTTACGTCTGAGGGGCGCACGCAAAGCTTGAACCTGCGCGCGCTGCGCCTGCCACCGCCTTCCAATACCCCACCGATTTCTCTTCCTCGTGAGTCCACTCAGTGAACGCTAATTTTTCAGGAGTTCGTAAAATAGCCACCTTGCGCACGCCCATGTTGTGCCTGGCCACCGCCGTCGCTCTCGGCGGCTGTGCGGCCACGCCCAACACCTACGATCAAGACACCGACATGCTGCGCGAGGCACTCAATGGCACCGGCTCACAGCGCCCTCCGGTTGACCCGCGCAGCGAACTGCCCCCTGTAGACGCCCAGCAGCCCCAGGCCGCCAGTGCGCCAACGCGGCAGTTGATACGTGGCAGCCAGCAGTTCATCCGCAAACCTGCGCCGACGCCTGCTGCCCGGGGAGCCACGCCTGCCGGTAATAAAGAGCAGGGCGATATCGTCTTCAACTTCACCAACCAGCCCATCGAAGCGGTGATCAACAGCATCATGGGCGACCTGCTGCACGAGAATTACAGCATCGCCCAGGGCGTTAAGGGTGACGTGAGCTTCTCGACCTCCAAGCCGGTCAACAAGCAACAGGCGATGTCGATCCTTGAAACCCTGCTGTCCTGGACGGACAACGCGATGATCAAGCAGGGCGACCGCTATGTGATCCTGCCCGCCAATCAGGCCGTGGCAGGCAAGCTGGTGCCTGAAATGACAGTGTCCCAGCCTGCGGCAGGCATGTCGGCACGGCTGTTCCCGCTGCGCTATATCTCGGCCACAGAGATGCAGAAACTGCTCAAGCCGTTCGCCCGGGAAAACGCCTTCCTGCTGGTGGACCCGGCCCGCAACGTCTTGAGCATGTCCGGTACGCCGGATGAGCTGGCCAACTATCAGGACACCATCGACACCTTCGACGTTGACTGGCTCAAAGGCATGTCGGTCGGGGTGTTCGGTCTGCAACGTGCATCGGTCGGTGAACTGATGCCCGAGCTGCAGAAAATGTTCGGCCCGGACAGCGGCATGCCGTTGGCAGGCATGGTGCGTTTCCTGCCGATCGAGCGGACCAACTCGGTGGTGGCGATTTCTTCGCAGCCCGAATACCTGCGCGAAGTCGGCGAGTGGATCCACACCATTGACGAGGGCGGTGGTAACGAGCCGCAGATGTACGTGTACGACGTGCGCAACATGAAGGCCACGGACCTGGCCAAATACTTGCGCCAGATCTACGGTACCGGCGCTATCAAAGATGATTCAGCGGCTAAGGTTGCCCCCGGCCTGCGCACACGTTCGCTGTCGTCGCTCAGTTCCAACAGCAGTTCAGGCGGCATGGGCGGTAATGGCGGGCTCAGCAATGGCATGGGCGGCGGCATGGGCGGCGGGATGAACAGCGCCGGCGGCATGGGCATGGGCGGCAATCAGAATGCGTCGGTCGATGAAGAGCAGGACGCCGAGGCCGAAGGCAGCGATGAAGGCATGGACAGCGAAGCCGACGGCGGTGCAGAGCAGGGTGGCTCGCCAAACGCGTCCAAAGGTATCGACGCCAGCACCCGTATCACCGCGCAGAAGAGCAGCAACCAGTTGCTGGTGCGCACCCGTCCGGCGCAGTGGAAAGAAATAGAATCAGCCATCAAGCGCCTGGACAACGTGCCGCTGCAAGTGCAGATCGAAACCCGGATTCTTGAGGTCAACCTCAGCGGCGAACTGGATCTGGGCGTGCAGTGGTACCTGGGCCGACTGGCCGGAAACTCCAGCACCACCAATATTGAAAACACCCCTGGCAGTCAGGGCGCGTTAGGTGCGGGCGGCGCGGCGCTGGGGAGTTCGTCGCTGTTCTATTCATTCGTCAGCAGCAACTTGCAAGTTGCACTCAAAGCGCTGGAAACCAACGGCCGCACCCAAGTGCTATCGGCACCGTCGCTGGTGGTCATGAACAACCAGCAGGCACAGATTCAGGTCGGCGACAACATCCCGATCAGCCAGACCACAGTCAACACCAACGTCTCCAACACTACGTTGAGCAGCGTGGAATACGTGCAGACCGGGGTAATCCTGGATGTGGTGCCACGGATCAATCCGGGTGGCCTGGTGTACATGGACATTCAGCAGCAGGTCAGCAACGCCGATTTGACGTCGATCTCCGGCAACCAGACCAACCCGAATATCTCGACCCGTTCCGTTTCCACTCAGGTCGCGGTGCAAAGCGGGCAGACCGTGTTGCTCGGTGGCTTGATCAAACAGGACAACGCCGAAAACGGTTCGTCGGTGCCGTACCTGGGCAAAATCCCCGGCTTGCGCTGGTTGTTCGGCACCACCAGCAAATCCAAGGCTCGCACCGAGCTGATCGTGTTGATTACCCCACGGGTCATCACCAGCAGCAGCCAGTCGCGACAGGTGACCGATGACTATCGCCAGCAGATGCAGCTGTTGAAGCCCGGCCGAGCGAACCAGCCGATCGGTGATTTTTAACAGCCCTGCAAACGGCGCGGCGAATGACAGGGACTATGCGTTGTCCGATTGAGCGGATAACGCACTTTAGAGGTCATGACCGATGCTGAAAATGTTCGCCGCGCTGCTGTTTGCAGTCACCGGGTTTGCCCAGGCCGCTCTGCCGTTGCAGACCGATCTGCCGCTCAAATACGTCGCCCAGACCCACGCCGATACCGAGGACCGGCCACTGGTGATCTTCATGCACGGGTATGGCAGTAATGAACTGGACCTGTTCGGGATCAATTTCGCGCTGCCCAAGGACTACAACTACCTGTCGGTGCGCGCACCGGTGACGTTGCAGGAAGGTCGTTATCAGTGGTTCACCCAGAAGCCGAACAGCCCTGACTACGATGGCGTGACGGTTGACCTCAAGCGAAGCGGGCAAGTGCTGCGTCAGTTCATTGAGCAGGCGACGGTCAAGTACCACACCCAGGCCTCGAAGGTGTATCTGGTAGGCTTCAGCCAGGGCGCGATGATGACGTACGAAGTGGCGCTCAGAGACCCGAAACTGGTCGGCGGCATCGCAGCCTTGAGCGGCAAGGTGCTGCCGGTGCTGAAAACCGAGCTCAAACCTGATCCTGCATTGAAGGACCTTAACGTCTTCATCGGCCACGGCAACGCCGACATGCGCGTGCCCTACAGCGGCGCGACGCAAGCCCAGTCCTACCTCACCACGCTTGGGTTGAAGCCGCAGCTGCATGCCTATGCAGGCGTGGGGCACAGCATCAGCCAGGCTGAGGTTGCAGATTTGAATGTGTGGTTGCAGGGCGTCGTCAAGTAAGGGGCGTGGATTGCAGGTGTTTGCGGCGCGACGGGGCACTGATTGAAATGCTTTTCTGTGGGAGATCCCCCGTCGTCCAGACGCCGCGCTGTCGCGCAGCAAACACAGGACCTGTGGGACGACCGGGGTGGCTCCACCTTGCTCGCGAAAGCAATGTTCCTGCCCACAGAGATATATCGGGTATACCGGCCTCTTCGCGAGCAAGCTCGCTCCCACAGAAAATCATTCAATTCAGATAGTTATTTCATGTTTGATGAGAGCGAGCTTGCTCGCGAAAGCGTCAGGTCAGGCAATCATTTATTGCCTGATAAACCCTATCGCGCGCAAGGTGGTGCGCCACCCCGGTCGCTTCCACAGGCCCTGTGTTTACTTCGCGATAGCGCGGGGCTGCAGGCTCAACCTCAAACCTGAGCCCGTGTGATCCGCGCCATCGTCAGCGTGTCGGTAAACCGGCCATCTCGAATCGCGTAATCCCTGAGCAAACCCTCGGTCTCGAAACCCAGTTTTTCGTAAAGGATCACCGCCGCACTGTTATCGGCATACACCGTCAACTCCACTCTGTGCAGCTTCATCCAGTTATCGGCCACGTCCAGCAACGCTGTCAGCAACTGCCTGCCAATCCCCTGGCCCTGCCAGTCCTGCGCCACTGCCATGCCGATGCCGCCGCAATGGCTGCGCCGAATACGCGAGAACTGCTCCAGTGAACCTTGCGCAACCACTTTGCCTTCACTCAGGGCCACCAGGCTGACCATCCGCTCGTTACTGATATCCAGGCGCTTGCGCCACATGTCAGCCGATTGATAGGGCATTTGCAGGACTTGCCGGGCGACGGCGGGTGCGTTGTACAGCGCGGCTACACCCTCGACGTGGTCGGGCGTGAAGCGTTCGAGGGTGATGGGCGAAGAGGGGGCGCGCATAGGCATTCATTCCTTAAGTGCAGTGCGGCCCGGCAGTATACGGCAGACGTGAACCTTGCCGATGCTTCTCCAGGTGAAGTGGATCAACGAGGGAGAGACCGGCCAGCGCCGATCTCCCTGCAGCTGCGGCCTAAACTCAGAAACTGTAATCCGCAGTCACAAATAGCGATCGCGGTTGCCCCATCAGCCATTGCTGGCCGCTGTTCTGCCCAGCGACCGCATAGCGGCGGTCGAACAGGTTGTTCAGTTGCAGGCCCAGGCGCACGTCAGGCAAGGCGTTCCAGCCCAGGTTGGCGTCGAGCACGGTGTAGCCGGGCACGTCGGCCGTATTGGCGGCGTTGGCATAACGGGCGTCGACATAGCGCAAGCCCACGCCGGCATCCAGGTCCTGAGTCAATGCCTTGCTCAGCCACAGATTGGCGCTGCGTCGCGGCACGTCGGTGGGACGATTGCCCGCCCGGGAGACCGATTGCCCCGCGACGTTTTCATAGAACCTGTCGTATCCGGCGCGCACCAGCGAGGCGTTGGCCGAGACATGCCAACCCTGACTCAACGCCAGTTCCAGAGATGCTTCCAGACCATCGGAGGATTGCTGGCCGACCTGCTGGGTGAGGCGGGTCAGCGGGTCGGTGGTAAGCAATTTCTTTTTCACGATGTGGTAGGCCGCCAGCGTCCATTCACCGCGCCCGTCCCAGAACTGCTGCTTGAGGCCGAACTCGGTCTGCTTCGCTTCGGTCAGGTCCATCTGCTGCTGAGTGGGGTTGAGGCTGATCAGGTTGCTGACCCCGTCTTCGCTGGTGGAGTACTGGCCATACAGCGACAGCTGGTCGGTTACCGCGAATACCAGCCCGGCGCGCCAGTTGCCGCCGGTCAGGCTGCGGTCGCTGCGGCTGTCGGCGCGCAAATCGTTGCGGTCGATGTGGTTCTGATCGCGGCGAATACCCGTGACCAGCGACCAGCGCTCGGACAGCTGCAGACGGTTTTCCGCAAACAGCGCAAAGGTACGCGTGGTGCTGTCGGCCAGCGGCAGCAACGGCGACTGGCTCTGGAAGTAGCCATCAGCCGGGTTCCACGGGTCAATAAAGTCGCCACCCACATCGTTGTACGGCGAGTTGTTGACCACCCCGAAACGAATCCGGTTGTACTCGGCGCCCACCACGGTTCGGCTGTCCAGGCCCAGCAGCGAATGGTTGAAGGTGAAGCTCTGACGGTCGCCGATCTGTTCCTGGTCGTGTTTAATCTCCAGGTAATCACCGCGCAACAGTTGCCCCTGGGCGCTGCTCCAGTTGTAGGCTTCGGCGTTGCGCCAATGGCGACGGCTCTTGATGTAGTACAGCTGGTTGCTGGCGCTGACGCTTTCGTTGATCGCCCAGTCGGTGTTGAAGCGGGTCCATTCATCGTTGTAGCGCTGCACGGCGTTGTGCAGGTTGTAGTTCTTGTCCCGCACGCTGTCGCGATAATTGCCGTCGATCAGCGGGGTGCCGAAATAGCTCATGGGTTCACTGTCGCCGCGTTCATGGGCGAAGGTGAACGC
This sequence comes from Paucimonas lemoignei, assembly GCA_900475325.1. Classification (GTDB taxonomy): domain Bacteria; phylum Pseudomonadota; class Gammaproteobacteria; order Pseudomonadales; family Pseudomonadaceae; genus Aquipseudomonas. The sequence continues at coordinate 3,713,325 of LS483371.1, read as the reverse complement.
CAGGTCATCCGTGGCCTGCCAGCGCAAGGCAGCACTCAGGGCCAGGCTTCGGGAGTTGCCATTGTCGACCCAGCCGTTGCTCTGCTCCTGATTGAGGGTCAGGCGATAACTCAGGGTGTCGCTCAGGGAGCCGCCGCTGTCCAGGCCCAGTTGCTGGCGATCATCGGAGCCGTAGCCCAGGCGCAGCCGGTTGTGGATTTCACCTTCGAATGGCTTCTTGGGGATCACATTGATCACCGCACCCGTCGCGCCTTCGCCATAGAGCACCGACGCCGGACCGCGAATCACATCGATGCGCTCGACCATCCACGGGTCCACGGGAAAGGTCTGGGTGCCGAAGCCGGTGTACAGCCGTGCGCCGTCGAACAGGGTCATGACCGAGGAATGCCCGGTAAATCCTCGTGCCGACAGCGCCGTGTTGCCGTTGCCCGGCGCCGCCATGCTGGTGATGCCCGGCGAACGCGTCACCGCATCCTGGACGGTCAGGTTATTGCGATTGCCGATGGCTTCAGCGCCAAGGCTGCTGATGCTCGCCGGGTTTTCCAGCGCGCTCACGTTGAGCCTTGAGCCTGCGGGCAGAGGGCGATCAAGGCTGAGCTCGGCCGAGTCAGCACGCTCGGTAATGGCCGTTGAGGGCAGGGCGATCAGCGTTTCGTCAGCCGCAAAGGCGGTCGTCGAAAAGGCCAGACAGGGCAGCAGCGACCGGGTCGCCAGGGTTTGAAGCAGGGATTTGCGGGACATACGATTCCAACCAAAAGGAATGAATGGATCCCGGGGGAATAACGCATGAGGAATCGCGGGCGCAAAAGCCCACGGAAACCGGCCTGCGCCCGCCCACCGCGGGTTTGCCAAAACGAAGTTGCAGGCCGGTCTCCGGGCTTGCGAGGGTCATGAATCCTTCACCTTCCCATGCCTGAGCACAGTGGTGTATTGAAGGGTTCGCTCGCTTACCGTTGCGGGGGCAGCGCCGGACTGGTCATCGAAGTGACGCACCGGCTTCCCGTTTAATCCCATGCTCGGCGGCATGGGACACCTGAAACTGGCGCGCATCTGACCACCGATGAACGGTCAGGTCAATTCTGGTATCTCGCTGGCGCCGCGAACGTTACGACCGCTGGGCGGTCAATCTGGTGCTGCTGAGCGATTCGCTGCACAAACCGCCATGAGGTGGTTGCCACTTATTGGCCAGCACTCCAAACTTAGCGACCTTCGCCCGCCAAGGCGGCTGATTATCGTCATCTGACGCTTCATTATTTGGTAAATGACCATTAGCTCCGTACCCAACCCTGTTCCGAAGAGCCTCCCTGGTGGAGAGACCGGAGCCGCAATCAGAGCTCGAGACTGGTCGGATTCCTCCCTCGGCGCGATGGAGCAATGGCCAGCGTCCCTCAGGTCGGCACTGAGCATGATGCTCAACTCGCCTGAAAGCCTGTACCTGGTCTGGGGACCGGAGTTGATGTTTTTCTTCAACGACGCTTATCGCCCGATTCTTGGCCCGCGACTGGCCGGTGCGCTTGGGCAAAGCATCACTACGTTATGGGCCGATGCGTGGGAGCAGGTGCGGCCGATGTTCGAGCAGGCGTTCGCCGGGCAAGCCAGCCGCTTTGAAAACCAGCCCATCGACATGGCGCGTTACGGCGTTCCAGAGCAGACGTGGTGGACGTACTCGGTTTCGCCTTTGTACGACGAGCGCGAGGAAACGGTCATGGGCGTGTTGGTCCATACCGTCGAAACCACTCATTCGGTGCAACTGGCCCAGCAGATGCAGTCACGGGACGAGCGTTACCGCGAATTGTTTCGTGGCATCGATATCGGCTTCTGTGTGGTCGATGTCAGCTTCGTCGACGGTCAGTTGGTGGAATGCCATTTTGTCGAGATAAACCCGGCTTTTGAGGGCATGACCCACCTCAAGCAGTTGATCAGCCAGAGCATGCGCGACATTGCCCAGGGCCAGCCACAGCCCTGGTTCGACCCTTACGCACGGGTGGCGCTGACCGGCGTCTCCGTTGGTTTCGACGCCCCCGCCATCGCGCTGGCCGGGCATTGGTATGAGGTTTATGCCTACAAGGTCGATGGTCGCGAGCAGAACCGGGTGGCGGTGCTGTTCAAGGACGTCACCGCTGCCAAGCGCACCGAGTCCGTGTTGCGCGAGACCCAGGAATTCAACAGCCGGGTGTTGGCCAGCAGCAATGATTGCATCAAGGTCATCGACATGGACGGCAAGCTGGCGTTCATGAGCGAAGGCGGCATGAACGTCATGGAGATCAGTGATTTCAATGCAGTAAAGGGCTGCCCATGGCCCGACTTCTGGCAGGACCAGGGGCACCTGGATGCCAAGGCCGCGATTGAGCAGGCCAAGGCGGGTATCTCCGGGCGCTTCCAGGGCTTCGCCAACACTTTCCTGGGTAACCCCAAGTGGTGGGATGTACAAGTCACACCGATCCGCGACGCTCAGGGCCGGGTCGAGAAAATCCTCTGCATTTCCAGGGACATCACCGCCACGCGCGAGGCCGAAGAAGACCTGCGCCGTCTCAACGCCACACTTGAAGAACGTGTTGCGGCCCGCACCCAGGACCGCGACCGGATCTGGCGTTTGTCCACGGACCTGATGCTGATCGCGGAATTCAATGGGGAAATCGTCGCGGTCAACCCGGCCTGGACTCAGGTGCTGGGCTGGAGCAAGAGCGAGCTGCAGGGCAAGTCGTTTCTGGACTTCCTGCACCCCGAAGATGATCAATTGACCGCTGCTGCCGCGAAGGATCTTTCCCAAGGCGTGAGCTTCCCCAGCTTTGAAAACCGCTACCTGCACAAGGACGGCTCTTATCGCTGGATCTCCTGGACGGCGGTGCCGGACCAGTCGTACATCCACGCCGTGGGCCGGGATATTCAGGTGGAGCGCGAAGCCGCAGAAGCGTTGCGCAGGACCGAAGAAGCCTTGCGTCAGTCGCAGAAGATGGAAGCGGTCGGGCAGTTGACCGGGGGCGTGGCTCACGACTTCAACAACCTGTTGACCGTGGTCAAGGCCTCGACTGATTTGCTCAAGCGCAGCCTCGATGAGAAGCGTCGGCGCCGCTACATCGACGCCATCTCCGATGCGGTGGACCGTGCCAGCAAACTGACCGGCCAACTGCTCGCGTTTTCGCGCCAGCAAACCCTGCGCCCGGAAGTCTTCGAAGTCGGCAAGAGCGTGCGCACCATCGGTGACATGATTGGTTCGCTGACCGGTGCGCGGATCAAGGTGCTAATCGAGCTTCCTGAAGAAGCCTGCTTTATCAACGCCGATGCGGGCCAGTTCGACACCGCTTTGATCAACATGGCAGTCAACGCCCGTGATGCCATGAACGGGGAAGGGGTGCTGAGGATCTGCGTCGAGCCGGTGCATCATCTACCCCCGCGTCGCGCTCATCCGGCCGCCGAGGGCGATTACGTGGCGGTGTCGCTGATCGATACCGGTTCGGGCATTGCCCCCGATCAACTGCACCGGATTTTCGATCCATTCTTCACCACCAAGGAAGTCGGCAAAGGCACCGGCCTGGGTCTTTCCCAAGTGTTTGGTTTTGCCAAGCAGTCAGGCGGCGAAGTGTTGGTCCAGAGCCGGCCGGGGGAGGGCAGCACATTCACCTTGTATCTGCCTCAAGCGGTGCCAGTGGAAGCGGTCGAGCCACCTGCGCTGGATCAGAATCAGCAGAGCGACGGCGAAGGCGCGAACTTGCTCGTGGTAGAGGACAACCTGGAAATCGGTGAGTTTTCCACTCAGACCCTCAGGGAACTGGGCTACCGCATCCATTGGGCCAAGAACGGAGCAGAAGCGCTGGCAGTCCTGGCTGAGCGTCCCGATGAGTTCCAGGCCGTGTTTTCCGATGTGGTGATGCCCGGCATGAATGGCGTGGAACTGGCGCTGGAGATCAAACGCCTCTACCCGCAAATGCCCATCGTCCTCACCAGCGGCTACAGCCCGGCACTCGCCCAGGGCAATTCCCAGGGCTTCACTTTTCTGCAAAAACCGTATTCCGTGGAAGCGCTGGCCCGACTGTTGCGCAATGAGATAGCGAGCAGGGTGGTTTAACGACGACTTGGACCTGGCACGCCCCAAACTTGTAGATACTCTGCTGGGGTAGCCCTAAGACCATGCATATCCAGCAGCGCCGGCGACGCTGATTCACCTTTGCGCCCTTACGGCGCCTCACTTTTGAAAAGCCGGAATGCCGGCCCAGTCAAAAGTAAGCAAAACGCTCCCGCTCCTTTGTCCGGGTCTTCGCCAAGGCTCAGACTTCCCTCACTCCGGCATTGCTCCGTGGGCCGCCGCAATGGGCCATCCATGGCCCGGTGCGGCTAACCCGGCATCCATGCCGGGTTGCCCACTGCGCAATACCTGCGCTCGGCCGGCCACAAGTCGCAATTTGTGTCGGCCATACGTTTTGCGCACGCCTCCAGAATCAAAAGCAGAGTGCGAGTCAGGAAGGAAATCATTCTGGAAAAATCTGCAGAGCAGATTTGCTTTTGCTTTTCCTGCCACGATTTCACAGACGACGCAAAATGCGCGTCGGGAGGCTGAGTGGAGGTGCCGTGGGGTGGGTCGCTCGGCATGGATGCCGAGCGAGCGCCGCTGGGCCATGGATGGCCCGTCGGCGCGTGCCCGCCCCACGGTGCCGGAGCGAAGGAACCGCCGCGAAGCGGGGGCCGTACGCCAGCGCAGAGGTTTTGGTTACTTTTGGCACCAAAAGTGACCCGGCCGTCAGGACGGAACCTGACTCAGCAGCACCCGGATGCTGTTGTTGATACTCGATTCGAGGCGCAGCGCTTAATTAGTTGAGGCATCAGACATGCAAGATCGGAGATCACGACGGTCCCGAAGGCGGCATATCTGACACTCCATCGCCGCTTTACACCGCCACTCGTCACCCGCGCCGCACTTCACCAGCCACGTGCCCTCTCAATCAGGTAGCCCAGACACGCTGGGCAGCTGACGAGAGGTGAACATGGCTAATCATGACCAGGAACCAGGCTTCGATCCGGATTCCCCCGATCTCGCCGACCCGCAGATCGATCCACCGCATCCGCCCAAAGCGCCGGCGGATGACCAGAACGTCGACGCCGACAAGCGCGTCGATGATGAGCAATATCCGCCTTACAAAACCGACGAATAAAGCCTGATCAGGCGTTGAGCAGAAAGCTGCTGCCCAGCGTGGTCTGCTTGATCTGCGCGGCAGTTAGCGGGCGGCTGAGGAAGAAGCCTTGCGCTTCGTGGCAGCCGTAGCTTCTGACCAGATCCAGGCACTTGAACGTCTCGATGCCCTCAGCCACTGTGCGATAACCCAGGCTGTGGGCGAGTTGGAAAATCGACTGCGCGATGATGCAATTGCGTGGTTTGTTTTCCAGGTCAGTGATGATCGATTTATCAAGCTTGATCACGTTGGCTGGAATTTCGTGCAAGTAAGCGAAGTTACTGTAGCCGGTGCCGAAATCATCGATCGCCACATCAACACCCAGTGCGCGAATCTCTGAAAGCTGCGTCAGCACCGTGGCGCTGGCCCTGATCCACTCACCTTCAGTGATTTCCACCTCGACACGCTCGGGGCTGATGCCGTGCGCCTCGCATGCCGTCTTCAGCGCTGCCGCGATATCCAGGTGCTGAAAATCCAGCGCAGACAGGTTCAGCGACACTTTTGCCAGGGGGTCTTCCCATTCGGCAGCTGCTGCCAGGGCGTTATCAATCACCCAGCGCGTCACCAGGCTGATCTGCCCGGAGCGTTCGATCAAGGGAATGAACTCGGCAGGCGAGACCGGGCCATAAACCGGGTGATTCCAGCGCAACAGCGCTTCGGCGCTGACCTGGCGACCGTCTTCGAGCCTGAAACGCGGTTGGAACACCAGTGAGATCTCACCGCTGACCAGCGCTCCGGCGACTTCCTGCGTCAGGGGCAAGGCGCGATGTGAGGCGCAGTTGGGATTTTCATCCCAGATCGCCCAGTCCAGGCCGTCCCGAGCGGCCAGGTCCGCGGCGCTGCGGGCCTTGCGCAACAACTCGCCCACCGACTGATTACCGTCTTCGCAGGAGGCGATGCCCATGCGCACGCCGGGCAGGGTCGAGATCGAATCTTCGCCACAGGGCTCGCAAATCAGTTCACTCAGGGTCTGGATCAGCTGTGCTTTGAGGTCTGCCTGGACAGGCAGCAGCAGGCTGAAATGCCGCTCGCTGATGTGATACGCCGTGACGTTTGCGTCCAGCGCCGTTTTCAGTCGGGCGGTGATGCTACCGGCCTTGATGCCGACCAGATTGCAGCCGTCATCCAGTGTCGGATCTGAAGCCCAGGGGCTACCCACCACTTCAACCACCGCCAGCAATCTGACCGGCAACTCGGGATTAACCCAGGGGCCGGGATTGTCAGCCAGAAACTGACGCATATTAGGCAGGCCGCTGGCCGGATGTGAAGTTCGGGTTTGCTGGCGCTGTTCAATCTGCGCGATGACCATCTCGGCCAGATCTTGCAGCACCTGGGTTTCGGCATGGCTGAGCTGATGAGGCCACTTGTCGATGATGCACAGGCTGCCGATGGCGTGTCCGTCGCGGGTCACTAGCGGTGCACCCGCGTAAAAACGAATGCCGTCGGGTGCGGTGACCAGTTCGTTGTCCATGAAGCGTGGGTCGATACAAGCGTCCACCACTTGCATTACGCCGTCCTGCTGGATGGTATGGGCGCAGAACGATTGGTTGATCGGCGTCTGACTGGGGCCAAAGCCGATTCGACCGGCGAACCATTGGCGGTCTTTATCGACCAGCGATACCAGGACCGTGGGCACGTCGAAATAGGCCGCGGCGAGCCTGCAGATCCGATCGAAATTTTCGCTGGCGGCGGTCTCCAGCCACTGGACGGCGCGCACGGCAGACAGGCGTTGTGTTTCGGCGTGTGAGGCTAGGTTCATTGAAAATGGTTCCGAAGTCAGCCGAATGAAGGCCTGAAAAAGGCCTTGTGCCATCATAGCTGGGATGCGGAAGGCTGCCGAGGATTTCCTACGAACGGTGTCATAAACGGCTCAAGCGCGCGGATTTGCCGCAACCAGACGCAGCCCGCTGGCGACACTGCCCACGGCGGCAAAACCCGCCCCAATGGCCAATGCCAGCACCGGACCGTGCTCTCCGCTGATGCCAAAACTCAACGCCACCAGGGCCGCGCCGGTCGCCTGGCCAATCAGCCGCGCCGTGGCGATGGTCCCGCTGGCGCCGCTGGCTCTCTCTCGTGGCGCGCTGGTCATCAGGGCTTTCTGGTTGGGCGCCTGGAAGAAACCGAAGCCTATGCCGCAGATGATCATGCGCAGGCCGATCTCCCAGACGGATGCGTCAGCAGGCATGAGTGTCAGCGAGATCATCCCCGCGCACAGAATCGCCAGGCCGATGCCGCCCAGCAACCCAGGCGCATAACGGTCGGACAGGCGCCCGGCAAAGGGCGCAATCATCGCCACCACCACCGACCAGGGCGTCATCAAAAAGCCGGTCTGGATCGGATCACGACCGAGCACGGTCTCGAAGAAAAACGGCAATGACACAAACGCCACGCCTTGCGTGGCAAACGAACAGAAGGCCGTCAGCGCAGACAGCGCAAACATCGGGCGCTTGAGCAGGTCCAGAGGGAACATCGGTGCACGGTGACCGGCTTCGCGGCGCAGCATTAATGCGCCGGCGATCAGGAACACGGCCAAGGCGATCAGCACGCTGTTCATCGAACCCAGTTGCGCGGCTTCGCCAAGGGCATAAATCAACGCACCGAAGGTGACGACATTGAGCAGCGCGGTCAGTCGGTCAAAACCTGTGGCCGATGGTTTGCTGGCAGGCAGCGAGTGCCAGGCAAACACCAGCGCGAAGATGCCGATGGGCAGGTTGATCGCGAACAACCACGGCCAGTTCGCCACCGACAACACCAGTGAAGCAATGGTCGGCCCTGCGGCGAAGGAGGTGCCCACCACCAGGGCATTCATGCCCAACCCGCGACCCAGCCGCTCGGGCGGGAAAATAGAGCCGATCAGCGCCGCGTTGACCGCCATGATCGCGCTGGCGCCCAGGCCCTGGATGACCCGCGCGATGGTCAGGCTCGGTAACGACCAGGCAAAGCTGCACAGTGCCGACGAGACCACGAAGAGAATGAGGCCGCCGAGGTAGACCTTACGATGTCCGACAACTCCACCCAATGCGGCAAAGGGCAGCAGGGTGGCCACCGCCGCCAGTTGATAGGCGTTGATCACCCACACCGAAGCGGCGGGCGAAGCATTCAGGTCTGCGGCGATACTGGGCAACGCCGTGTTGGCGATCGCGGTATCGAGGGTGGCGAGGGCGATTGAAATCAGGATGGCCACCATCCCGCGAAATTCCCGGGAGGTGAGCCGTGTGGCAGGTTGGGGTGAGGCGTGGTCCATTGCCAGAAATGCTCCGCTGGATTGGGCAGGGACAGTGATCCTGCTGTCTCACGCGGTGCTTGTGCAATGCTTTGTTGCAAATGATTTTATAGAGCGGCTGTTAATCTGTCTGTGTCTCCCTTGTGTATGGCACCACGCTGTCTCGCGGCACACGCAAAACCTGTGGGACCGGATTCATCCGGGAAGGCGGTATTCCAAACGACGAGAATGTGTCAGATGTACTGGCCTCTTCCCGGATGAATCCGGTCCCACAGAATCTGCGCAAAGGAGCGATCAAGGTGGCGCTCCCGCAGACAAAGTGCACGTGTTAACTCAACAAATCAGCCCCCAGCTGGAAGGCGACCCACAGTGCCAGCCCGGTCGCGAACAGCAGTGCGATGTTCTCGAACAGGTTGTTGCGGTATTGCTTGTCCAACAGGGATTTCTGGTTGGACATGAACAGCAGACCCAGGGAGATGATCGGCAGGCCAATGATGTTCAGGGCGTTCACGCCAATGGTCAGGGTCACGAAGTCAGGCATGCCCGGCAGCGACCAGACCAGTGGGGTGACCAGGATGAACAGCATGAACCACTTGTGCATCGGGTCCTTGTGGAACTCCTTGCCATACTTCTCGCGGCGCTTGGGCACGATGTGCTGGAACGCATCGGTGATCAGCATCGGGAACGCCGTGGTCTTGCCCGCGATACTGGCGAAGAGGGTGGCGAACACGCCGACGAAGAAGATGTACCAGCCCGCCGGGCCGAAGAACATTTCCAGCGCCTTGCCCAGGTCCTGCAAGGTGCTGACCTGCAGACCGTTCGGACGCAGAATTTCGGCACCGACCACCCAGATCGCCAGGTTGATGATGATCCCGACCAATACTGCGAACAGCAGGTCATTACGCTGCATGCGTTTGTGTTCCGGGCCGATCCAGCCTTTCTCGCGCATCACGTAGGGGTGCACGAAGTTGGCGATGGAACCCGCCACCGCACCGATCACCGATACCGCCACCAGCAGCGCGCCATGCACGCCTTCATCCGGCGGAATGCTGAACCCGATGGTGCCTTTGAGAATGCCCACCACGTCCGGCTTGGACATGATCGCCAGCGCCAGAAACGCCAGGGTCATCAGCGCCAGCAGGCCTTTCATCACACCTTCGATCATGGTGTAAATGTTGCGCCCCACCAGCAGCCAGACCGCAATCACCACCGCAAACGAACACAATAACGGCTGGTTGATGTGCAGCAACATGGCCAGCGCTTCGCCAGCGCCCTTGATCATGTAAGCGTTGATCAAATGGCCCATCAGCAAGGCGTAGCCGAGCATGAACCAGGCGAACAGTGGATGGAGTTGGGCGTAGCCCTGGAGGATGCTCATGCCCTGGTTATTGCAGAGCTGGAAGCGCGCGATGATGTTGACGATCAGGAATCGCAGCAGCAGCGAAACTGCCAGTACCCACATCATGGCGTAACCGTAGTTGGCCCCTGCCACCGAGGAGGTGATCAGGTCGCCAGCGCCCAGCCATGACAACACCGCGATAATGCCGGGGCCCAGTAGCTTGGTGAGCTTCCCGAAGAATGTTTCGCGCGCAGCAAGAGGTTTCTTATCGACGGAGCTGGTGCTCGCCATAGGTGAATCTCCGTTGTTATTTTTAGTGAGACGGTGCCAGTCGAACACAACATCAGACGTCGTACAACATGGGAGGTTTTCAGAAGTGTTTAGAAATGTTGCGAGGGGAGCTTTAGACAAGTAACAGGTGAAAAGGCTCGCTTGAAACGCAATAACTGTATCGAAGTGGGAGCGAGCTTGCTCGCGAAGAGGCCGGGACATCAGCGGATATCTCACGGCTGGAACATCGCCTTCGCGAGCAAGCTCGCTCCCACAGGTCCTGTGTTTGCTGCGCGACAGCGCGGCGTGTCCTACAGGGATGTCATGTAAGCAGGCGGGAAACTTTATCCCCCATCGGTATCCACATCAGCGTCCTCACCCTGAACCGGATGCGGGTTGCTGCGCGGCATGTTGGGCTTTTCCTCCGGTTCGAAATCCGGAGTGAAAGTGTTGCCACCCGATTGTTGATTCTGCTCGAACTGAGTGTCTGGCTGACCTTGCGGGGGACGTGGCGGCTCGCTGTTTTGGCTTTGAGTCGTGCCGCCCTGATGCTGCTGAGCTTGCCCGGACTCGGCATCCGGGGCGTCCGGGTCGATAGCCGGGTCATTTCGGTCGAGGGTTTTCTGGCTCTGATCGGTCATTTTTGTCACCTCTTATTCATGTACAGCTGATAAGGCTTACAGGATTTCGAGGCTCGTGGATGGCCGTCGTTCGATCGGTGCGACAACCGCTGGTCGATCAGCTGTCGTCACCGATCCGGGGTAATCAGTCGTAGAGCCGCGCAAACGGCAGCCAGCGTTCAAATGCGCCACCTTCAACCCAGGCGCGGGCGGCGGCGATGTCCGGGGCGAAGTACCGGTCTTCGTCGTAATGAGGGACTTCGCTGCGGATCATCGCCAGCACTTCGCTGAGTTTTTCAGACGTGCGCAGTGGCGCGTGTAGATCAACACCCTGGGCAGCGCCGAGCAGCTCGATGGCCACTACCGCGCTGCTGTTACCGGCCATGTCGAGCAGACGCCGCGCGGCGAAGGTCGCCATGGAGACGTGGTCTTCCTGATTGGCCGAGGTGGGCAGGCTGTCCACCGATGCGGGGTGAGCCAGGGTCTTGTTTTCCGAGGCCAGCGCGGCGGCAGTGACCTGCGCAATCATGAACCCCGAATTGAGACCGCCTTCCTTGACCAGAAACGCTGGCAGCCCCGACAGCGCCGGGTCCACCAGTTGCGCGATGCGGCGTTCCGACAGGGCGCCGATTTCGGAAATCGCCAAGGCCAGCACGTCCGAAGCCATGGCCACCGGTTCTGCGTGGAAGTTGCCGCCGGACAGCACGTCGCCATCGGCGCTGAACACTAGAGGGTTGTCCGACACGGCGTTGGCTTCGCGCATGAACACGCCAGCGGCAAAGCGCATGTGATCCAGGCAGGCGCCCATCACCTGCGGTTGGCAGCGCAGCGAGTAAGGGTCTTGAACGCGGCCGCAGTCGGCATGTGACCTGCGGATCTCGCTGGTTGCCAGCAATTCACGATAAAACAGGGCCACGTCAATCTGCCCAGGCTGGCCGCGCACCGCCTGAATACGGGGATCGAAGGGCACGTCCGAGCCTTTGAGGGCTTCCACGCTGAGGCTGCCCGCGACCACGGCGGCGGTGAACAGCTTCTCGGTGGCGAACAGGCCGCGCAGGGCCAGCGCAGTCGAGACCTGGGTACCGTTGATCAGCGCCAGGCCTTCTTTCGGGCCCAGCACCATGGGTTCAAGCCCGGCCAGGGCAAGGCCCTCGACTGCGTCCATTTCCCGGCCCTGATGACGCACGCGACCCACGCCGATCAACACCGCCGACATGTGCGCCAAGGGCGCCAGATCGCCCGAGGCGCCGACCGAGCCCTGAGAGGGGATGCATGGATAGACTTTAGCGGCGTACAACGCGCTCAGCGCCTGGATCACTTCCCAGCGGATGCCGGAGAAACCACGGGCCAGCGATCCGACTTTCAACGCCATGATCAGCGCGACGCTGGCGTCGTCCAGCAGAGGGCCGGTGCCGGTGCAGTGCGACAGCAGCAGGTTACGCTGCAGCCTGGCCAGCGATTCGGTCGGGATCGACGTGCGTGCCAACAGACCAAAACCGGTATTGATGCCGTACACGGTGCGTTGGTTGGCGATGATTTCATTGACGGTGCGGGTGCTCGCATCCACCACTTCCCGGGCGCCAGGATCTAACTCGAAGGGGCTTTGCTGCTGATAAATGGCGCGCAACTGATCGATGTCGAATTGACCGGGCGTGAGGCGAAGTGGTGAAGGCATAGCGCAATTCCTGCTTGGAGTCGTTGAAAAGTCTAACGGCAATATGAGCCTGCCAAATGGGTGAATGGCAGGGGTCATATCATCCTGTATATACAGGTATAGCAAAAGCCGGGCCAGGCCATTAATTGCCCGGATTTAAGGGATCTGCAAAGGGGATTGGATCACGGTGATGGAAAAGCTGTCACCGAAAGTTGCACCGGTGGCCTACCCGGTGCGCGATGTTGGGGCATGGGGAAACGCAGTGTTTCGGGAAATCCTGCCGCTGTCGGCGAAATTTCCCGTTAACACCATGCCTTAGCGGCGCCGGATTTCGCGCCCGCAACAGGTGGAGATGCAGCAGCGATTATCTGCCTGCTTTACCCAACCCAACTGACGGCGGATTTGGGAATGACCTCTGATTCGTCAAGCTTGGAGGCGAACATGCTCACTGCCTCGACTGCATCGCTGGTGCCACTGCGAATCTGCAGGATCACCAGGCCTGCCTGATCGGCCAGACTGACGCCGCGCTGCGCTCCCTCTTGAGTGGCGTTCATGCTGGCGACCGCATCACGGGTTTCCGAAAGGATCTTACCGATCATGTCGGCGATTTCCGCCGTGGAACGGCTGGTTCGTCCCGCCAACTGCCGGACTTCGTCGGCCACTACCGCAAAGCCCCTTCCCTGATCGCCCGCGCGTGCCGCTTCAATGGCTGCGTTGAGGGCAAGCAGGTTGGTCTGCTCGGCAATCCCGCGAATGGTGTTGACGATGGTGGTGATCTGTTCAGAGCGGTCGCCCAACTGGCCGACCAGCCGTGCCGACGTGCCAATGTTGTCGGCAATCTGACGCATTTCTTTTGCCGTATCCTGAATGACCTGCGCGCCTTGTTCCGCGACTTTCTCGGTTTCCGCAGAAATATGGTACGCCCGGGAAGCACCGCGCGAGTCTTCTTCGAAGCGTTCGACACGCTCAGTGATGTTACTGGCGAACTTGATGACCTTCGACAATTTGCCGTCAGCGTCATACACCGGGTTATAGGTCGCTTCCAGCCAGACCACTCGCCCGTTCTTGCCGATGCGTTTGAACTGGCCACTGAAAAACTCGCCGGCATTCAGTCGACGCCAGAAATCGCTGTACTCGCTGCTGTTGACCAGGCTTGGCTCGCAGAAGAGCCGGTGGTGCTTGCCCTTCAGGTCACTCAGGCCATAGCCCATGGTGTGCAGAAAGTTGTCGTTGGCAAACAGAATGTTACCCGCGAGATCAAACTCAATGACCGCCATGGCGCGATTCAGTGCGGCGACCTTGCCTCGCGTCAACGCTTCCAGAGCGACTTTTTCAGTCACATCCAGCGCGTACTTGACGACCTTCAGCACTTGGCCGCGCTCGTCGATAACCGGGTTATAACTGGCCTCAAGCCAGACACTTTTTCCGAGCGCGTTGATGCGCTGGAACGTCCCGGAGACGAATTTTCCGGCGCGCAATTGCGTCCAGAACTGGCTGTAATCAGTGCTGCGACTCAGCGCGGGTGAGCAAAAGTCCCGATGTGTTTTGCCGGCCAATTGTTCTGCGCGGTAACCCATGGTGGCGAGGAAGTTGTCATTGGCTCTTAATACCTTGCCATCCAGATCAAACTCGACCACAGCCATGGATCGGCCAAGCGAATCAATCAATCCTTTGAACTCCGATACTTCGGCCTTCCTGGCCGCCAGTTCATCTTTGAGTGATTTATTGAACATGCTAGACCCTCACCGTGACCGTCAAACAGAGACATCTTGATCAGGTATCGGCGGGTAAACAGGTCACTGGATAGTGGCAGGCATAATTATGATTTGACGTCAATAAACGGATACTTCAATTAGCGGCTAGAAAACAGTGGGCATCCTCTGGCTGATGGCAAGGTGCGGGCGATATAGCGCCACCGCACCTCAGGCCAGGTAACGAACCGCCATTTGGCGGATCACTTTTTTGCAGCCAACGCCTTGATCACTCGCCCGATATTGCTCTGCAACTCAGCGACAGGGTCCTCGCCATCCTCGGTCACGACCAGCAACTGACTCCCCGCAGCCGTGATGGCCACTTTGACCGGCTCAGGCGGCTGGCGATGGTCTAGAACCAGGGCAACGTCGTTGTCCTTGAGGGTCCGGGTCAGCTTCTCAATGGCTTCGGGCGTCCACTGTTCGTCGGTCAGCAACTGAGTGTCGATCAGCTCCAGATTCAGGCCGCCGATCAGATAGCCCAGGCGGTCAGACAGGCTGACCACGCTCAGGTTATCGGCGCTGGCCAGACTCGCCTCGCTGTCTGCGGTGAGTTTGAGCAGTTGCTGCTTGAGGCTTGCCAGGTTGCTTTCGATGCGCGGTTTGGCAGATGGCGCCAGACGCACCAGATCGGCAGCCATGACATCGGCCATGCGTCCCATGTTGCTGCTGGACAACCACGGCTGGCTGTTCAAGCCGTCAATGCCCTGGCCGGGTTGCACGGCAATACCGGGCAAGCTGCCATCCACCGGGCGCGCGGCGTCGATCTCGACGATGCGAATGTTGCTGCGCCGGGCGTTGGGGTAGAGCGGATCATCAGGCCAGATCGAGCGCAGGCCGATCACGGCGTCTGCCTCCACTGCCAGCTTGCGCAACGCGTCGGCGCCGCGACCGGTGAAGTACGCGGTCTGGCGCGAACCGGGCAGGTTGGCAGCAGCAGCGCGTTCGAGCACTACGCCTGAGTCCTTGAGCAGCAGTTGTCCCAGGCCGTAGGTCACAGGCAGGCTGGCCAGCACCCGTACCGGAGTGTTGGCGTCGCTGGAGGCGGGCGCTGCCTGGGCAGCGGTGGCAAACAGGCCGGTAAGGGCCAGTGCGACAGTCAGTGAACGCAGCATTTATCCAATATTCCCTTTGAGGCTTGGCACCGTGCCACGGGCAATCGCCGCCAGGGCGAAGGCCATGCCGGCCACCAGAATGATCGCCGCACCAGACGGCACGGGCAGGTCGAAGACGATGGGCAGCAGAATGCCGCACAAGGTGCTGACGGTGGCGATGGCGACTGAAATCCAGAAGAAGCCCTTGAGCGACTGACTGAGCAGACGCGCAGCGGCCGCAGGAATCACCAGCAAGGCGCCAACCAGAATCGCGCCAATCACCTTGACCGCCGCCACGGTGATCAGTGTCACCAGGATCACGAACAGGTAGTCCAGGGTCTTGACTGCCACGCCACGCACGGCCGCCAGTTGCGGGTTGAAGCTAGCGAGCATGATGCGGTTGTACAACGGCAGGCTCAGGCCCATCACCATCGCACCCACTACGGCGAGCACCAGCAGATCGTTGCCGTTGACGGTGAGCACCGAGCCGAACAGCACGTTTTCCAGAATGTGCACATTGATCTTGCCCGCCAGCACCAGCAGCAGGCTCGCGCCCAACGCCAGGGACACCGACAAAAACACGCCGATCAAGGTGTCGGGAGCGAGGCCGGTACGGTTGCGCAGGTAATTCAAAACAATGCCAAACAGCAGGCAATAGCCGAACAACGCGCCATAAGGCCCGGTATAGGGCTCACCCAGCAGGATGCCGATGGCGACGCCGGTCAATGCCGCATGACCGACTGCTTCGGAAAAAAAAGCGAAGCGCTTGACCACCACCAGAGTACCGAGGCCCCCCAGCACCGGGCCAATCAGCAGCCCGGCCAGCAAGGCGTTGACCACAAAGCCATAAGCCAGCGCCTCGGGCAAATAGCCTGAAGACGCCAGGCCCTGTATGAAAAGTCGAAACTGTTCGTAGTCCATTATGCGGCGCTCCCTGTTGTGGTGTTGGCAACGCGGGGATGGGCCGAAAACAGGGTCAGCAGTCTGTCAGGGGTCAGTGCCGTGGCGGCGGGCTCATCGAACAGCACGCGGCGATTGAGGCCGGTGACATGATCAGCCAGGCGCTTTACCGCTTCCAGATCGTGCTCGATCCACAGCACGGTGATGCCAGCCTGACGCCAGTCCCCCAGCAAGCGCTCGAAGACCTGAATGCCCGCCTCATCGAGGGCCGACATGGGTTCGTCGAGCACCAGCAATTGCGGGGCAGGGATCAGGCCTTGCGCCAGCAACACCCGCTGGCGCTCGCCGCCCGACAGCGCCCCCATGCGGCGTTTGCGTTTGCCCTGCATGCCAACCCGTTCCAGCGCATCGCCAATGGCCCCGGCGTAATGCCGTGACAGGCCAAGGAACGCCGGGCGGCGTTGGCACATGGCGGCCATGAAATCATCCACAGTCATGGGCAAGCCACGGTCGAATTCCAGCGCCTGCGGCACATAGCCGATGACCCCCGGTGCATCCGGCCACTGCAGGCTGAGCTGACCCTGATGCGGCATTTGCCCGAGCATGGTCTTGATCAGCGAACTCTTGCCACCGCCGTTCGGCCCCACCAGCGCATGGACGCTACCGGCCCGGACCTTGAAGTTGACGTGATCCAGAATCCCGGTACGCCCCAGGGTCAGGCTGACGTCGGCAAACTCCAGCGCAGGGCCGTTACCCGTCATGGCGATCTTTTCCAAGAGGGTCATGCACCGGCCTCCTGAATCGCCCGAACGACCGTGTCGAGGTTGCCGGCCATTTCCTTTTCATACTTGTCGGCGCTGTATTCGCCGTAGGAAATATGCGACAGGGGATAAAGCTTGACCCCGGACTCGCGCTGGATGGTCTCGACGTAGGTCGATGGGAAGTCCATCTCCGAGAAAATCACTTTCACGTCCAGTTCGCGCAGTTGATCGATGGTTTTCTTCAACTGGCTAGGGCTTGGCTCGATACCGTGCGCAGGTTCAACCACAGCGGTGACTTCCAGGCCGAATTCACGCAGCAGATAATCGTAGGCGGCGTGCACCGTCGCCACGCGCAGGTCGGCATTGGGCGCCTTGGTCAGTTTCGCCAGTGCATCGGCGCGCAGTTGGCGCAGGCGTTTGCCATAGGCGCGGGCATTGGCGGTGTAGGTCTTGGCGTTGTCCGGGTCGAGCTTGCCCAGTTCTCGGGCGATGTTGTTGACCTGGGCAATGGAGGCGCTGATGGACAGGAAAGTGTGCGGGTTGACGACCTTGCCAGCGCCACGTGCAGCCACGCCGGTGGCGGCCAGCAACGGCACGTCCTGATTGGCTTCGATGACCGCGATGTCAGGTTTTTCGCTGGCCTGGATCATCCGGTCGGCGAAGTCATCGTGGCCCACGCCATTGAGCACCACCACGTCCAGCGAGCCGATGCGCTTGATGTCATCGGCGCGAGGCTCGTACGCGTGGGGGTTGAAACCGGCCGGAATCAGCGGCACCACCTCGGCCTTGTCGCCGACGATATTGGCCACATAGCTGTAATAAGGGTGCAGGGTGATGCCAATCCGCAGACGCTTGGCGTCAGCACTGGCCAGAGGGGCGAGCAGGGTGGCCAGCAAGCCGACCAGCACAACGCGCAGCAACGGTCGGCGTTTCAGAAAAATGGGCATGGGCAGGCAGTCTTCTTAAAAATAAAAGCGTGGGTTCAGTGTTTGTGCTGGCGCGTAACGCCCGCGTCGAACTGGGCAACGACCTGTTTCCAGCCCGCCTTGATGAGGGCGGCGTCGCTGAGGTCGGCGGCAGCGCTGGCGGTCAGTGAGGCGTCGCGATTGATCCAGATGTCCGCATCCGGACCTTTGCTGGCTTCAACGCGCAGCAGGAAAGAGCCTGCCACTGTCGGGTTCTGGCTCAGGCCAAGGTAGGACGCATCGACCATTTGCCAGGCGTGTCCGCCACGGCTGACCGAACTGGCGTCTTCGGCGAACGGCGCGAAACCTTCGTCGCCCAGCTGCTGCGGGGTCACGGGTGTCTGCTGTTCCGGTACGAGTAAGTGGATTTCATCCAGGGTCACCCGCAGGTCTGCGTAGATGCCCTGTTCGGAGGCGGTCAGGTCGCGGCGGGCATCCAGTTGGTGGGTGGCCACGCTGTGCACGTCCTGGCTCTCGCCATGCAAGCCGACCACGGTCCCGGCGACCAGCAGGATCAATGCGCAGAGCAGCAGCACGTAAAGCGTTTCATGTCCGGCACCGGCAGGACGGACGATCTGAACGGTGGGCGTACTCATGGGGCCTGGATATCCGCTTGGTCGATTTCGACCACGTGGCCTGGGCCTGCGTCGAACAGCACATAGAATTCAGAGGCGGGTTTCTTGAAGGTCACTGTCGAGTCTTCACCCAGTTTGCCAGGGACCAGAATGGTTTCGTCGTAGCCGATCACGTCCAGGGTGACGCCAGGGGCGCCGCTGCCATCGGAAAAACCACCCGTGCAGCGGATCTGTCCGTTGTCGATCTCTTTGCATTCGCACATCGGGTTGTGTGCCAGGGCAACAGTGCTCAAGCCTGCACCGAGCAGCAACAGCGCAGTGGTGCCCAGCTGACGTAGGGAAAGTCTGCGGGTCATGGTTTGACTCCTTGGGTTTTCAGCCAGGCGACCGTGGCGGGGGAGGCCTGAGACAAAGGGATGGACGCCTGATGCATGGAGCCGTCCCAGCCTTCCATGGTGATCCACAGGTCGGCGTCAGGGTCGGTACGTTCAGGGATCTGCATGAAGGCGCCCATGCGATACGGCGAGCCGAAGAAGATCACCCCGGCGGCGCGCAGGCTGCGTGGCTTGCCAATGCGCAGGTACGTCGCCTTGACCCGGTCCGCGCATTCGGTACACAGCGCGGCGTTGAAGGTCTTCATGTAGCCGGAGGCGCCGTCCAGCATGGGCGCGTTGCTGCGGAACTCAGCCAGGTGGATGCTCCACGGCCCGACCTGAACTTCGCCTATGTCGCGCTGACCCAGGCCGCTGTCGCCGCGAAACAGCGCCATGTCGGAAAAGTACTTGGGCATGAAGCCCAGCGGAATCAGCAACAGCAGGATGTTGATGTGGAAGCGCCATTTGTACCAGAAGCGGCTCAATTTTGAAGGCGTGGGCTTCGATGGCGGTGTCACTGTGGCGGCCTTGTTCACAGGGTGGTCTCCGCAGTTTCGGTGGGCAGGTGTGCAGTCTGGCGCTCGCGGTGTGTGGCGTCGGCCTTATGGTTGCGCTTGAGTGCATTGACGGTCGCCTGGGCAGTGCGTTTGGTCCAGATCAGCAAACCGCTGAGCACCATCATGCTCAGGATCAGTGCGAAGAACGTCCAGATCAGCTTGATCCAGATGCCGCCGAAGTCGCCGGTATGCAGCGGGCGCATGGATTCCGTCACGAACTCCAGCGGCGTGCGATCCGACAGCAGGTGCGAGGTGGCGATTTCACCACTGTAGGGATTGATCTCTGCGGTCTGGAACATCAGTGGGTACCAACTGCGGCCCAGTACGCTGATGTTGCTGTAGGCATTGAGCGGCGCCGTGATGATGCTCGGCTCAAGGCCGGGGATTTTCTCCCGCGCGATGGCCGCGGCCTGATCCAGGCTGATCATCGGCGCCGGGCTGCCGTCTGCCGTCAGGGGCACGCTGGCGTGGGGGATGACCGAAGCAATGGGCGACTGGCTGGATATCGTGATCTGGTTATCAAACAGAATCGCCTGGATCAGGAACCACATGCCGGTGATGGAAATGACCGCGATGAACCAGATCGACCAGATGCCGCTGAGACGGTGGAAATCCCCCCAGAAAATTCGGGCGCCATGGTTGAAGCGCAAGGTGGGCTTGAAAAAGCCTTTCCAGAACTTTTTGTACACCACCAGCCCCGTCACCAATGAAGCCAGCAATGGAATACTCAGCATCGAGACCATGTACCAGCCCCAGGAGAAACCATTGGTGAACGGCACCAGCCACCAGCCGTGCAGGGCGCGGGTGAAGGCGGGGAAGTCGAAAGAGGGTGCAATGCCCTGAACCGCCCCGGTGTAGGGGTTGGCATAGGCCGTGACGGTGCGCCCACCTGGGTAGGTGACACGCACATTGAGGGCAAAGTAGTCACCGTCCGGTTCGGAAATCCGGTTGACGATCACGTGCGAGTCGTCCTTAAGGATCCTGGTCTTGACCTGCTCGAAGCTCAGGCGCGGCGCATCGGGGCTCGGCTGGTTGGCGCGCATCTCCGGGTTGACCAGCCACATGATTTCCTTGCTGACCACGGCCAGCGTGCCGGTAAAGCAGACGATCAGCACGAAAAACCAGATCGGCAGTGCCAGCCAGCTATGGACCAGAAACCAGATTTTTGAACGGGATTTCTTTGACATGGGGTAACGGTCTCGACTCACGATTTGGAGCAACCCAATGATCGCTTGGGCTTGTTATGTCCACGGAAAGCAGGCGTGATGAGTGCTGACGCGACTGCTGCATCCTAACTAAGACGAATGAGAATGAAATACCTGCAGCTTTAATTCTCATTTCAGATGTAAAAATATGTTTCTAGGCCCTGTAGGAGCTGCCGAAGGCTGCGAAGACATTAATCCTGATACACCGCTGTTCGCAGCCTTCGGCAGCTCCTACAGAGTTTTCCAAGGCAAAAAAAAGGAAGTCAGACCATCGGCCTGACTTCCCCTTTGATCAGCGCAGTGACTTCAGATCACCTGTTCAATCGCCTTGCACACGGTCTCGATGTTGTTCTGGTTCAGTGCGGCAACGCAGATACGGCCGGTGTCCAGGGCATAGATGCCGAACTCGTTACGCAGACGATGCACTTGTTCAGTGGTCAGGCCGGAGTAGGAGAACATGCCGCTCTGACGGCCTACGAAACTGAAATCCTGACCCGCAGGGTTGTTGGCCAGACGCTCGACCATTTGCTGGCGCATGCCTTTGATGCGCACGCGCATTTCAGCCAGCTCTTCTTCCCACTGGGCGCGCAGTTCAGGGCTGTTGAGTACTGCAGCAACGATGGTTGCGCCGTGAGTCGGCGGGTTGGAGTAGTTGGTGCGGATCACGCGCTTGACCTGGGACAGGACGCGAGCGGTCTCTTCTTTGGATTCCGTGACGATGGACAGCGCGCCGACACGTTCGCCGTACAGCGAAAAGGATTTGGAGAACGAGCTGGAGGCAAAGAAGGTCAGGCCGGATTCGGCAAACAGACGAACCGCGACGGCATCTTCGTCAATCCCGGCGCCAAAGCCCTGATACGCCATGTCCAGGAACGGTACGTGGCCTTTGGCTTTAACCACTTCGAGGACTTTCTTCCAGTCTTCGAGTGTCAGGTCCACACCCGTCGGGTTGTGGCAGCAGGCGTGCAGCACGACGATCGAACCGGCAGGCAGGTTCTGCAGGTCCTCAAGCATGCCGGAACGGTTCACGTCATGGCTGGTCGCATCATAGTAGCGATAGTTCTGTACCGGGAAGCCGGCGGTTTCGAACAGAGCCCGGTGGTTTTCCCAGCTTGGGTCGCTGATGGCCACGACGGCGTCAGGGCGCAGTTGCTTGAGGAAGTCGGCGCCGATTTTCAGCGCGCCGGTACCGCCAACGGCCTGGGTGGTCAGCACGCGACCGGACGCGATCAGCGGCGATTCGGCACCGAACAGCAGTTTTTGCACGGCCAGGTCGTACGCCACAATGCCGTCAATCGGCAGATAGCCGCGAGGAGCGTGTTGAGCCACGCGGATACGTTCGGCTTCGGCCACCGCGCGCAGGAGGGGTATGCGTCCTTCTTCGTTGCAGTAGACGCCCACGCCAAGGTTGACCTTGGTGGTGCGTGTATCGGCGTTGAATGCTTCGTTGAGGCCCAGGATTGGATCGCGTGGTGCCATTTCGACAGCGGAGAACAGGCTCATTGTTGTGGCGGCTCTGTGTGAGAGGTGAGGGGAAACCCGCTCTGATCCGGATGCGCCAGAGCGGTGCACAAACGGGGAGTCAGTATAGAGGCCATCGTGGCTGGGGGCGACAGGCCCACGGGCGTTTTTTTGAGGTTTTTTCGGGTAATGGCCAGACGTTGGTCAGATTACACCCCGCATTCTGTAATGCCTGCCGCTTGGCGGGTTGAAAGCCAGCGATGTCGACTCCATTTGTAGTCCCATCACTTCTTATTCTGTACGACCATTCCCTTCGCGGTGTGGGCGCCAGCATTTCTGCAGCATTAGAGTATGTTTTCGCACACGTTCGGGTGAAAACGTCAAAAGAGGTCCGTTATGTCCGAGTTTCAGCTCGTAACCCGTTTTGAGCCTGCTGGTGATCAGCCCGAGGCCATTCGCCTGATGGTCGAAGGGATTGAAGCCGGGCTGGCGCACCAGACCCTGCTCGGGGTGACCGGCTCCGGCAAGACCTTCAGCATCGCCAATGTGATCGCCCAGGTTAAGCGTCCGACGCTGGTACTGGCGCCGAACAAAACCCTGGCGGCGCAGTTGTATGGCGAGTTCAAGGCGTTCTTCCCGAACAACGCCGTTGAGTACTTCGTCTCTTATTACGACTACTACCAGCCCGAAGCTTACGTTCCGTCGTCCGACACTTTTATCGAGAAGGACGCGTCTATCAACGACCACATCGAGCAGATGCGACTCTCCGCGACCAAGGCGCTGCTGGAGCGCAAGGACGCGATCATCGTCACCACGGTGTCGTGCATCTATGGCCTCGGCAGCCCGGAAACTTATCTGCGCATGGTGTTGCATGTGGATCGCGGCGACAAACTCGATCAGCGCGCCTTGTTGCGCCGCCTGGCGGACCTGCAATACACCCGCAACGACATGGACTTTGCCCGCGCGACTTTCCGGGTCCGCGGCGACGTGATCGACATCTATCCGGCCGAGTCTGACCTGGAAGCGATCCGCATCGAGTTGTTCGACGATGAAGTGGAAAGCCTGTCGGCCTTCGATCCATTGACTGGCGAGGTCATCCGCAAGCTGCCGCGCTTCACCTTCTACCCCAAGAGCCACTACGTGACGCCACGGGAAACCCTGGTCGAAGCGATGGAAGGTATCAAGGTCGAGTTGCAAGAGCGCCTGGAATACCTGCGCAACAACAATAAGCTGGTGGAAGCCCAGCGCCTGGAGCAGCGGACCCGTTTCGATCTGGAGATGATTCTGGAGCTCGGCTACTGCAACGGCATCGAAAACTACTCGCGCTACTTGTCCGGTCGTCCATCCGGCGCGCCGCCTCCAACCTTGTATGACTACTTGCCCGCCGATGCCTTGCTGGTGATCGACGAGTCCCACGTCAGCGTGCCCCAGGTCGGCGCGATGTATAAAGGCGACCGTTCACGCAAGGAAACGCTGGTGGAATACGGTTTCCGCCTGCCGTCGGCGCTGGATAACCGGCCGATGCGTTTCGACGAGTGGGAGGCGGTCAGCCCGCAGACCATTTTTGTGTCGGCCACCCCTGGCAACTACGAGGCCGAGCATGCCGGTCGCATCATCGAACAGGTGGTGCGCCCGACCGGGCTGGTGGATCCGCAGATCGAGATTCGTCCGGCGCTGACTCAGGTCGATGACTTGCTCTCGGAAATCACCAAGCGTGTGGCGCTGGAAGAGCGAGTGCTGGTGACCACCCTGACCAAGCGCATGTCCGAGGACTTGACCGACTACCTGGCTGACCACGGCGTGCGGGTGCGTTACCTGCACTCGGACATCGACACGGTCGAGCGGGTTGAAATCATCCGCGACCTGCGTCTCGGCACTTTTGATGTGCTGGTGGGGATCAACCTGCTGCGCGAAGGCCTGGACATGCCGGAAGTCTCGCTGGTGGCGATTCTTGATGCCGACAAGGAAGGCTTCCTGCGCTCCGAGCGCTCGCTGATCCAGACCATTGGCCGGGCGGCGCGTAACCTCAATGGCCGTGCGATCCTTTATGCCGACCGGATCACCGGCTCCATGGAGCGCGCTATCGGCGAGACTGAGCGGCGCCGCGACAAGCAGATTGCCCATAATCTGGAGCACGGCATCACCCCGCAAGGTGTGTTCAAGGATGTCGCCGACATCATGGAAGGCGCCACGGTACCGGGTTCGCGCAGCAAGAAGCGCAAGGGCATGGCCAAGGCTGCCGAAGAAAACGCCAAGTACGAGAACGAACTGCGCTCGCCTAGCGAAATCACCAAGCGGATTCGGCAGCTTGAAGAGAAGATGTACCAGCTGGCTCGGGATCTGGAGTTCGAGGCGGCAGCGCAGATGCGAGACGAGATTGGCAAGTTGCGGGAGCGGTTGTTGGCGGTTTGATGCGATTTCCTGTGTGAGCGTGGCTTGCCGCGATAGGTGTGGGTATCTATTTGTATTTTGTGTACATATCCATTCGCTAGGTAACGGCCACTTAGGGTTGCGCCCTTACGGCGCCTCACTTTTGAACAGCGCAAAAGTGAGGCGCTGTAAAAGCGCAACCCTAAGTGGCCGTTACCGCAGCAATGGATATGCACACAAAACCCGTCTCTGGAACCCACTCCTCCCACATCAACCCCCACGCCTGTTAACATTCGCGGCTTGTTTGACCTATTTCGGGATTTTTCATGACCACCGTTCGTACCCGCATCGCGCCATCGCCTACTGGCGACCCTCACGTTGGCACGGCTTACATCGCACTCTTCAACTACTGCTTCGCCAAGCAGCACGGCGGTGAGTTCATCCTGCGCATTGAAGACACCGATCAACTGCGCTCGACCCGTGAGTCGGAACAGCAGATTTTCGACGCGTTGCGCTGGTTGGGCATCGAATGGAGCGAAGGTCCGGATGTGGGTGGCCCGCACGGTCCTTATCGGCAGAGCGAGCGGGGCGATATCTATCAGAAATACGCTCAGCAACTGGTTGAGCTGGGGCATGCGTTCCCGTGCTTCTGCACCGCTGAAGAACTGGACCAGATGCGTGCCGAGCAAGCGGCCAAGGGCGAAACCCCGCGCTACGACGGCCGCGCCCTGTTGCTCTCCAAGGAAGAAGTCGCCCGTCGTCTCGCGGCTGGCGAGCCCCACGTTATCCGTATGAAAGTGCCGAGCGAAGGCGTCTGTGTGGTCCCCGACATGCTGCGTGGCGAGGTGGAGATCCCGTGGGATCGCATGGACATGCAAGTGCTGATGAAGACCGACGGCTTGCCGACTTACTTCCTGGCCAACGTGGTCGACGATCACCTCATGGGCATCACCCACGTTCTGCGCGGCGAAGAATGGCTGCCGTCGGCACCCAAACTGATCCTGCTCTACGAATACTTCGGCTGGGACAAGCCGCAGCTGTGCTACATGCCGCTGTTGCGTAACCCGGACAAGAGCAAGCTGTCCAAGCGCAAGAACCCGACCTCGGTGACCTTTTACGAGCGCATGGGCTTCATGCCTGAGGCGATGCTCAACTATCTGGGTCGCATGGGCTGGTCGATGCCCGACGAGCGCGAGAAGTTTTCCCTGGCCGAGATGGTCGAGCATTTCGACCTGTCCCGGGTTTCCCTGGGCGGGCCGATCTTCGATATCGAGAAATTGTCGTGGCTCAATGGTCAGTGGCTGCGTGAGCTGCCGGTGGAAGAGTTCGCCACGCGCCTGCAGACCTGGGCGCTCAATCCTGAATACATGATGAAGATCGCGCCCCATGTGCAGGGCAGGGTAGAGACCTTCAGCCAGGTTGCACCGCTGGCAGGGTTCTTCTTCGCAGGTGGCGTGACGCCTGATGCGAAGCTGTTCGAGCACAAGAAGCTGTCGCCTGATCAAGTGCGTCAGGTCATGCAACTGATCCTGTGGAAGCTGGAAACCCTGCGGCAGTGGGAAAAAGACCGGATCATGGGCAGCATTCAGGCGGTGGTCGAGCATCTTGAGCTCAAGCTGCGCGATGCCATGCCATTGATGTTTGCGGCGATTACCGGCCAGGCCAATTCGGTGTCGGTGACGGATGCGATGGAAATCCTTGGACCGGACCTGACCCGTTTCCGTCTGCGCCAGGCGATTGATCTGCTGGGCGGCGTGTCCAAGAAAGAAAACAAGGAATGGGAAAAGCTGCTGGGCGCCATCGCCTGAGCAACTGACTGAGCCCTTACCGTTGGGCCCTGTTTTGCGGGGCTGAACGGTAAGTGGTTGTAATACCGACAAAAAACTTTAGAAATTGTTAAAAATAAATTTGACAGCTCTGCCACTCACGCTTAACATGCGCCCCGTCCACTGATGTGGGGCTTTAGCTCAGCTGGGAGAGCGCCTGCATGGCATGCAGGAGGTCAGCGGTTCGATCCCGCTAAGCTCCACCAAATTTAGCGTTTCAAGGTCAAAGCTTCACTGCCTTGAAACGATGCGATGACCGGATCCAGCGACCGATCATCTGCATGAAGAAGGTTTTGTCCCCTTCGTCTAGTGGCCTAGGACACCGCCCTTTCACGGCGGTAACAGGGGTTCGAGTCCCCTAGGGGACGCCAATTTAAAATGCAGCGCCGCAAGGTGTTGTGAGCCGCGAGGCGATAAATCTGGGGCTTTAGCTCAGCTGGGAGAGCGCCTGCATGGCATGCAGGAGGTCAGCGGTTCGATCCCGCTAAGCTCCACCAATTTGCCAGGTTTCGTCGATGACGAATCTGCTCGAAGGTTTGCGTCCCCTTCGTCTAGTGGCCTAGGACACCGCCCTTTCACGGCGGTAACAGGGGTTCGAGTCCCCTAGGGGACGCCACGATTTCTCGCTCTGCGAGACCAAGGGTCATTCGATTATTGAATGGCCCTTTTGTTTTTCTGGCGTTTACAAAATCGCCGCTTTCAAACTCACCCTCTCTTGATTCTTCGTCCGCGACAAGCGGGGCGGGTCTGTACTTGCCATTCCAGATGATGAGGATAATATTCTCTGCGTCATCCGGAGGTGGTCATGCAAGACAAAAAATCCAGAACCCGCGAACGCATCCTCGGTGCTGCCAGCGCCGCATTGATCAGCCGTGGGCCTGAGCAGCCCAGTGTCAACGAGATCATGGGCGCCGCAGGCCTGACTGTGGGAGGCTTCTATGCCCATTTCGAGAGCAAGGAGGCGCTGATGCTGGAGGCGTTCGAGACACTGCTGAGCCAGAGAAGGGCGTCGGTTATACAGCTCGATGAGCAGTTGCCCGCACAAGAGCGTCGTGCCCTGGTGGCCGCGTTCTATCTGTCGCGCAAGCATCGGGACGCCACCGAGCAGGCTTGCCCGTTGCCCTCGACCGTTGGCGACATGGCGCGCTTGCCGGGGAGTTTTCAGAAGGTTCTGGAGGAACATCTTGAATTGATGGTGGCGCAGCTTTCCGCCTGCCCCGAAGATGCAGACAAAGTGCTGGCCGATTTCGCCTTGATGGTCGGTGGCCTGACCCTGGCAAGGGCGCTGGGCAACAGTGACCTGTCTGATCGCGTGCTGCGCGCGGCCAAGTCAGCAGTGATCTAAATCGACGCTGATCCCGTAGGCGTTGCCGAAGGCTGCGAAAGCGGTGTGCCTGAGACAACCGATTCGCAGCCTTCGGCAACTCCTACAGATTGCCGACAAGGTTAGCTACACTGCCTCGCCTGAACGATTGAGCCTCAAGGGAACGAACATGGTCTGGGATCTGGCTACGCCGTTTGTAATCGACCTCAATGTCTGCGCAGACGACATTGACGGCCTGGGTCACGCCAACAACGCTGTCTACGTCACCTGGCTGGAGCGCTGCGCGTGGCGACACTCGCAACAGTTGGGCCTGGACCTCACCGAATACCGGCGCCTGGACCGGGCCATGGCGGTGGTGCGTCATGAAATCGATTACCTCGCCAGCGCCTATGAAGACGATCAATTGCAACTGGCAACCTGGATCGTCGACTGGGATCGGCGCCTGAAAATGACTCGGCGCTTTCAGCTCAAGCGCCCCAGCGATGGCATGACGTTGCTGCGTGCACAAACCACCTTTGTCTGCATCGAACTGTCCAGCGGCAAGCCCAAGCGCATGCCAGCGGAGTTCGTCGAAGGTTACGGCGCTGCGATGCTCCATCCTCTGGTTTCCAATCCGGCCATCACCCCGTAAACTGCCGGACTTTTTTCGAGTGTGACCCATGCAAATTGCTCTGGCGCCCATGGAGGGTCTGGTTGACGACATCCTGCGCGATGCCCTGACAAAAGTCGGTGGTATTGACTGGTGCGTGACCGAATTCATCCGTGTGTCTGAGCGTTTGATGCCGGCGCATTACTTCTATAAGTACGCGTCCGAGTTCCACAAGGGCGCCAAGACCGACGCTGGCACGCCGCTGCGCCTGCAACTGCTGGGTTCTGATCCGGTGTGCCTCGCGGAAAACGCCGCCTATGCCTGTGAGCTGGGCGCGCCGGTGCTGGATCTCAACTTCGGTTGCCCGGCCAAGACCGTCAATCGCTCCCGTGGCGGCGCGATTCTGCTCAAAGAGCCGGAGTTGCTGCATTCCATCCTCAGCCAGGTGCGCAGGGCGGTGCCCAAACACATTCCGGTCACGGCGAAAATGCGTCTGGGCTACGAAAACACCGACGGCGCCCTGGATTGCGCACGGGCACTGGCCGACGGCGGCGCCGAGCAAATTGTGGTCCACGCCCGGACCAAGGTCGATGGCTACAAACCGCCAGCTCATTGGGAATGGATTGCGCGCATCCAGGAAGTGGTCAAGATTCCCGTGGTCGCCAATGGCGAGATCTGGACCGTAGACGACTGGCGGCGTTGCCGGGAAATCTGCGGCGCACGGGACATCATGATCGGCCGCGGACTCGTCGCACGGCCCGACCTGGCCCGACAGATTGCCGCCGCACAGAAGGGCGAGGAGGTGGTGCCCATGACCTGGGCCGAACTGCAACCGATCCTGCGCGCCTTCTGGCAGCAATGCCTGGTCAAGATGACCCTGATCCAGGCCCCGGGCCGCCTCAAGCAGTGGCTGGCTCTGCTGACCAAAAGCTATCCGGAAGCCGTCCTGCTGTTCGATACCCTGCGCCGTGAGACTGATTGTGAGCGGATTGGTAAGGTGCTGGGCACGGAAGCTTGAATGAAGGGGTGATGACCCCGTAGGAGCTGCCTCACTCTGTAGCCAACAACGCCTCAAACGCCTTTAATTCCCGCGGCTCACTGAACAGATACCCCTGATACAAGTGGCAGCCGATCTGCTGCAGAAACTCCAATTGCTGCTCGGTTTCAACGCCTTCGGCGATCACCATCAAATTCAAACTCTGCGCCATCGCCACAATCGCGCGGATGATCTCAGCGTCGTTGGGGTCGGTAGTGGCATCGCGGATGAAGGATTGATCGATTTTCAGCGTGTCCACCGGCAAGCGTTTGAGGTACGTCAGGGACGAATATCCGGTGCCGAAGTCGTCCATCGCGAAGCTGACACCGAGTTGTTTGAGGCCGGTCATCTTGGCGATGGTGTCGTCCAGATTTTGAATGACGATGCCCTCGGTAATCTCCAGCTTGAGGACGTTGCTGGGCAGGCTGTTGAGCTGCAGGTTTTGTTTGACCCGCTCGACGAAATCGTTCTGGCGGAACTGGCGTGGGCTGATGTTGACGCAGAGGCTGAAGTGCTGCGGGTTGATCAGTCTGTCACGCAGTAGCTTGCCTGCGGCTCGGCAGGCTTCTTCCAGGATCCAGGTGCCCACTTCCAGGATCATCCCGGTTTCTTCCAACACCTGAATGAACTGGCCAGGGGGGAGATTGCCGGTTTCCGGGTGTTCCCAGCGTAACAGCGCTTCGGCGCCGATGATGCGATTGCCGCACGCGTTCACTTGCGGCTGGTAGCACAGGCTGAACTCGCCACGGGCCAGGGCCAGTCGCAGGTCATTTTCCAGGCGCAAGCGTTCGCTGGCGGCCTTCTGCATGGAGTCGTGGAACAGTTGTGTGGTGTTGCGGCCCGAATCCTTGGCTCGGTACAGCGCAATGTCGGCGCGCTTGAGCAGGTCTGCGCTGGTGGCGCCGTGGTCAGGAATCAGCGCAATGCCGATGCTGGGCGTGATTTGCAGGCGCTGACCGTCGAGAAACATTGGCTGCGCCAGCAGCGCGCGCAGCATGTCGGACAGTTCCATTACCTGGTCGATGACTTCCTGGCGGCTGCCTTCAAGGCCGCTGATCAGCACCACGAATTCGTCGCCACCCAGCCGCGCGACGGTGTCTTCCAGGCGAACGCTGGCCTCCAGGCGAGCAGTGACCATTTTCAGCACGCTGTCGCCCACCGGATGGCCCAGCGAGTCGTTGATGTGTTTGAAGTGATCCAGATCCATAAACAACAACGCGCCGCGCAGATCGTGCCGCTGCAGCAGGGCAATCTGCTGGCTGAGGCGATCCATGAGCAGGGCCCGGTTGGGCAGGTTGGTCAGCGAATCGTGATAGGCCAGGTGTTGAACCTGCTTCTGTGCGCTTTTGAGCTCACTGATGTCTCGGGCGTTCATCAGCAGGCAGTCGACCTCATTGAGGGTGATGGCCTCAACTGATACATCCAGGGTGATGTGCGCGCCGGACTTGTGTCGGCCGGTCAGTTCCCGGTGAAGTACGCGGCCATGGGCTTCCAGGTCCTCGATGAGCTGGCGCCGCTGTTCCAGGTCGGTCCACATGCCCAGTTCATACGCGGTGTGGCCGATGACTTCCTCCTGTGTAAATCCGGTCAGGCGACAAAAGCCGCTGTTGATCTCCAGGTAGCGCCCCGTGTCGCGCTCAGTGATGGTGATTGCATCGGGGCTTGAGTGAAACGCCTTGGCGAACTTCTCTTCGCTGGCCTTGAGGGCGCGTTCGGCTCGCAGGTGGGCGCTGTTGTCCATGAAGGTGCTCAGGATATACAGGCATTGTTCAAGCTCGATCTTCAACGCACTGAAGGTGCCCTCGATCAGATGGCCATCCCGAGCTCGCAATTGCACGTCGAAGCGCACCGGCTCATGGCAGGCCAACACCCTGGCGACCAGTTCCTGACGGCGCACGGGATCAATCCAGAGACCCAGCTCGAAGCCCGTTCGTCCGATTGCTTCGGCAGCAGACCAACCAAGCAACAATTCGAACTGGCGGTTGACCTCGCACAGGGTGCCATCGTCCAGCCGCGACAGAATTACCACGTTGGGGCTCAGGTTATAGAGTGTTGCGAAACGTTTTTCTGAGTCTCCTGCCCTGACAACGAGCTGCAAAGCAGGGTGTTCAACGTAAATGGGCATAGGATCACTCGCCTGGAATCCATTAAGGCAGTAATACGATCTTCAGCTCTTTAAACCACGGTTTCAGGGCTTGATGACCTGTGCATCGAGCAACGCCATGAATGCCCGTGCGGCATTCGACAGCGTGCGTTCGGTGTGCAGGATGTAGCCTAGCTGACGACTGAGCTGTATGCCCGGTAAAGGGATGGGCGCCACCTGTTCGTCCAGCATCGTACGAGGCAATACACTCCAGGCCAGGCCGATGGAGACCATCATTTTGATGGTTTCCAGGTAGTTGGTGCTCATAGCGATGTCGGGCTTGAGGCCTTGTGCGTCACACAGGCCGCTGACGATATGGTGGGTAAACGTATTGTTGCCGGGGAAAACGGCGGGGTAACGCACGACGTCTTCCAGCGTCAATGGCCCGCTATTGGCCAGTGGGTGCTCCGGTGCCGCGACGAAATCCAGTGGGTCATCCCAGACCGGCACGGCCTTGACCAGAGTGTGCGGGTCCGGGGCCAGGGTAATCACGGCAAGCTCGGCGCGGCCATGGAGAATTTCCTCGTAGGCCACCTCCGAGTCGAGAAACTGGATGTCCAGCGCGACGTCGGGAAAGCGACGCGTGAACTCTCGGAGCAGCGGCGGCAGGCGATGCAGGCCGATGTGATGGCTGGTTGCCAGAGTCAGGCGTCCGGTGACTTCCCCGGTCAGGTTGGTCAAGGCCCGACGCGTGTCATCCAGCACGTTGAGAATCTGGTAAGCCCTGGGCAGCAAAGCGCGGCCAGCCTCGGTCAGGCTGACCTCCCGGCCCAGACGGTCGAACAAGCGCACGTTCAATTGTTGCTCAAGCCCGGCGATGCGTTTGCTGATGGCAGGCTGGGTCAGGTGCAGATGCTCGCCAGCGCCGGAAAAGCTGCCTGTTTCGGCGATGGCAATAAAGGCGTTGAGGTTGGCCAGATCCATTTCAGATTCCAGTTGGTTATCCAAAGCATGAAAATTATGAATTTGAGTTATTTAAGCACATTTCGTAGCATGTCCGCACAAGCCAAAGGGTCATCTGGTTACTTATGATCGCCCCGGCAGGTGGCTGTGGAAACGATCTTCACGAGCACCTGTAAGGCATAGAAAGCTGATGAGGAAATAGTCTAATGGCCGGCAAAACGTTGTACGACAAGCTCTGGGACGCTCACGAAGTGAAGAAGCGCGACGATGGTTCGTCGCTGATTTACATCGACCGTCATATCATCCATGAAGTGACTTCGCCTCAAGCCTTCGAAGGCCTGCGTCTGGCCAATCGCAAGCCTTGGCGCATCGACGCCAACATCGCGACCCCGGACCACAACGTGCCGACCACGCCTGAGCGCAAGGGTGGTATTGAAGCCATCGCTGACCAGGTGTCGCGTTTGCAGGTTCAGACCCTCGATGACAACTGCGACGAATACGGCATCACCGAATTCAAGATGAACGACGTGCGTCAGGGCATCGTTCACGTGATCAGCCCGGAGCAGGGCGCGACCTTGCCGGGCATGACCGTGGTGTGTGGCGACTCCCACACTTCGACCCACGGTGCATTTGGCGCGTTGGCGCACGGCATCGGCACTTCCGAGGTTGAGCACGTGCTCGCCACTCAGTGCCTGGTCGCCAAAAAGATGAAAAACATGCTGGTGTCGGTCGAAGGCAAATTGCCCGTCGGCGTTACGGCCAAAGACATCGTCCTGGCGGTGATCGGCAAGATCGGCACCGCAGGCGGTAATGGTCACGCGATGGAGTTCGCTGGCAGCGCGATCCGCGATCTGTCGGTTGAAGGCCGCATGACCATCTGCAACATGTCCATCGAGGCGGGCGCTCGCGTCGGTCTGGTGGCGACTGACGAGAAGACCATTGCCTACGTGGAAGGTCGTCCTTTCGCCCCTAAAGGCGAGCAATGGGATTTGGCTGTCGAAGCCTGGAAAGACCTGGTTTCAGACGCCGATGCGCATTTCGATACCGTTGTCGAACTCGATGCCACGCAGATCAAACCGCAGGTCAGTTGGGGCACGTCTCCGGAAATGGTCCTCGCCGTTGATCAGAATGTTCCTGATCCGGCGCAGGAAATGGATCTGGTCAAACGTGGCTCTATCGAACGCGCTCTGAAATACATGGGCCTTAAAGCCAATCAGGCGATCACCGACATTCAGCTGGATCGGGTGTTTATCGGTTCCTGCACCAACTCGCGGATCGAAGACCTGCGCGCCGCGGCTGAAATCGCCAAGGGCCGCAAGGTGGCCTCAACCATCAAACAAGCCATCGTCGTGCCAGGCTCGGGCCTGGTTAAAGCCCAAGCCGAAAGCGAAGGGCTGGACAAGATCTTCCTGGAAGCGGGTTTTGAGTGGCGTGAGCCAGGGTGCTCCATGTGCCTGGCGATGAACCCGGACCGCCTGGAAAGCGGCGAGCATTGCGCGTCGACGTCCAACCGCAACTTCGAAGGCCGTCAGGGTGCCGGTGGTCGCACCCACCTGGTCAGTCCGGCCATGGCAGCGGCGGCAGCGGTCAACGGCCGGTTCATCGATGTTCGCGAATTGATTCAGCACTAAGGAGCCCAGCATGAAAGCCTTTACACAGCACACCGGCCTTGTGGCTCCTCTGGATCGTGCCAACGTCGACACCGACCAGATCATTCCCAAGCAGTTTCTCAAGTCGATCAAGCGCACCGGCTTTGGCCCGAACTTGTTCGATGAGTGGCGTTATCTGGATATCGGCCAGCCGTATCAGGACAACTCCAAGCGCCCGCTGAACCCGGATTTCGTGCTTAACGACGCTCGTTATCAAGGCGCCAGCGTATTACTTGCCCGGGAAAACTTCGGCTGCGGCTCAAGCCGCGAGCACGCCCCATGGGCGCTTGAAGAATACGGTTTCTGCGCGATCATCGCGTCCAGCTATGCCGACATTTTCTTCAACAACAGCTTCAAGAACGGCCTGTTGCCGATCATTCTGGCGGAATCGGAAGTGGACGAGCTGTTCAAGCAGGTTGAAGCCAACGAAGGTTATCAACTGACCATTGATTTGGCGGCGCAGACCGTGACTCGTCCTGACGGCAAGGTCTTGAGCTTTGAAGTCGATGCGTTCCGCAAGCACTGCCTGCTGGAAGGTCTTGACGACATCGGCCTGACGCTCAAGGACGACGTAGCGATTGCTGCGTTCGAAACCAAGCATCGTGCCAGCCAGCCGTGGTTATTTCGCGGTTGATCTCGGTCCTCTTGTAGGAGCTGCCGCAGGCTGCGAATCGGTTTTCCAGACAGAAACCCCTTCGCAGCCTTCGGCAGCTCCTGCAAGTTTTGTGCAATCAGGAAAAATCCCATGACCCACTCTGCCCACACTCAAGTCGTACAACGTCAATTCGGTGAACAGGCTGCGGCCTATCTGAGCAGTGCCGTGCACGCACAGGGCACTGAGTTTGCGCTGCTCCAGGCCGAGGTGGCGGGGCGCAGCGAGGCGCGGGTGCTGGACTTGGGCTGTGGCGCGGGGCATGTGAGTTTCCATGTCGCCCCGGCCGTGGCTGAAGTGGTAGCGTACGACCTTTCACAGCAAATGCTCGATGTGGTCGCTGCTGCCGCAACGGAGCGCGGGTTGAGCAATGTGCGCACCGTGTGTGGCCCGGCGGAGCGTTTGCCGTTCGAGGATGGCGAATTCGATTTCGTGTTCAGCCGCTATTCGGCTCATCACTGGAGCGATCTGGGCCTGGCCTTGCGCGAAGTGCGCCGGGTGTTGAAACCGGGCGGTGTAGCGGCCTTCATTGACGTGATGTCGCCGGGCAGTCCGCTGCTCGATACCTACCTGCAAAGCGTGGAAGTGCTGCGTGACACCAGCCATGTGCGCGATTACTCCGCTGGCGAATGGCTGCGCCAGGTCAGCGAGGCCGGTTTGTTCACTCGCAGCCACAGCCGCCAGCGTCTGCACCTTGAATACAGTTCGTGGGTGGAACGCATGCGTACCCCGCAAGCGTTGCGGGTAGCGATTCGCGATTTGCAGCAAGCCATGGGCGCAGAAGTGCGCGAGTATTTCGAGATTACCGCTGACGGCTCATTCAGCACCGATGTTCTGGTGCTGTGGGCTGAACGCTAGATTCCAGATCGGCGCTGAGCAACAGGGCAACAGCGCCGCTACAACAAAATTGAGGATGTTATGAGCAAGCAGATTCTGATTCTTCCAGGTGATGGTATTGGTCCGGAAATCATGACCGAAGCGGTCAAGGTTCTGGAATTGGCCAACGAGAAGTATCAACTGGGCTTCGAACTGAGCCACGACGTGATCGGCGGTGCCGCTATCGACAAGCATGGCGTGCCGTTGGCCGATGAAACCCTGGAGCGTGCCCGTGCGGCCGACGCCGTGTTGCTGGGCGCCGTTGGCGGGCCGAAGTGGGACGCTATCGAGCGTGACATTCGTCCTGAGCGCGGCCTGCTGAAAATCCGCGCGCAGCTGGGCCTGTTCGGCAACCTGCGTCCGGCCATTCTGTATCCGCAACTGGTAGACGCTTCGAGCCTCAAGCCGGAAATCGTCGCGGGTCTGGACATCCTGATCGTTCGCGAACTGACCGGCGGCATCTACTTCGGCGCCCCGCGTGGCAGCCAGACCCTGGAAAATGGCGAACGTCAGGCTTACGACACCCTGCCGTACAGCGAAAGCGAAATCCGCCGTATCGCCCGCGTCGGCTTCGACATGGCCCGCGTGCGTGGCAAAAAGCTTTGCTCGGTCGACAAAGCCAACGTTCTGGCCTCCAGCCAGCTGTGGCGTGAAGTGGTCGAAGAAGTGGCCAAGGATTACCCGGACGTCGAACTGAGCCATATGTACGTCGACAACGCCGCCATGCAGCTGGTCCGCGCGCCCAAGCAGTTTGACGTGATCGTCACCGACAACATGTTTGGCGACATCCTGTCCGACGAAGCGTCGATGCTCACCGGTTCCATCGGCATGCTGCCGTCGGCTTCCCTGGATGCCAACAACAAAGGCATGTACGAGCCGTGCCACGGTTCCGCGCCAGACATCGCAGGCAAGGGCATTGCCAACCCGTTGGCGACCATTCTGTCGGTGTCGATGATGCTGCGTTACAGCTTCAACCTGACCGATGCTGCCGACGCCATTGAAAAGGCGGTCAGTCTGGTTCTGGATCAGGGTTTGCGCACCGGCGACATCTGGTCGGCAGGCAACGCGAAGGTCGGGACGCAGGAAATGGGTGACGCTGTAGTCGCCGCGCTGCGCAATCTGTAATATCTGCGGCCCGCTGCGAATTCGAACCCGAACGCAGCGGCCCACTTTTTAAACAAGGTGTAGTTGCGATGAAACGTGTAGGTCTGATCGGTTGGCGTGGAATGGTCGGTTCCGTGCTCATGCAGCGGATGCTGGAAGAGCAGGATTTTGATCTGATCGAGCCGGTGTTTTTCACCACCTCCAATGTCGGTGGCCAAGGCCCCGCCGTGGGCAAGGACGTGGCTGCGCTCAAGGATGCCTACAGCATCGACGAGCTGAAAACCCTCGACGTGATTCTGACCTGCCAGGGCGGCGACTACACCAATGAGGTGTTCCCGAAGCTGCGCGAAGCCGGATGGCAGGGTTACTGGATCGACGCCGCTTCCAGCCTGCGCATGCAGGATGACGCTGTCATCGTTCTGGACCCGGTAAACCGCAAGGTCATCGACCAGCAACTGGACGCGGGCACCAAGAACTACGTCGGCGGCAACTGCACCGTCAGTCTGATGCTGATGGGCCTGGGTGGCCTGTTCGAAGCCGGTCTGGTGGAGTGGATGAACGCCATGACCTATCAGGCGGCATCCGGTGCTGGCGCGCAGAACATGCGTGAACTGATCAAGCAGATGGGCGCGACTCACGCAGCCGTGGCTGATGAACTGGCCAACCCTGCCAGCGCGATTCTGGACATTGACCGCAAGGTCGCCGAAGCCATGCGCGGCGATGCTTTCCCGACGGAAAACTTCGGCGTGCCATTGGCAGGCAGCCTGATCCCATGGATCGACAAAGAGCTGCCGAACGGCCAGAGCCGTGAAGAGTGGAAAGGCCAGGCCGAGACCAACAAGATTCTGGGTCGCTTCAAGAGCCCGATTCCGGTGGATGGCATTTGCGTACGTATCGGTTCGATGCGTTGCCACAGCCAGGCACTGACCATCAAGCTAAACAAAGATGTGCCAATCGCTGATATCGAAGCGATCATCAGCCAGCACAACCCTTGGGTCAAGCTGGTGCCAAATCACCGCGAAGCCAGTATCCAGGAGCTGAGCCCGACGGCTGTGACCGGCACCATGAGCATTCCGGTGGGCCGTCTGCGCAAGCTGAACATGGGTTCGCAATACCTGGGCGCTTTCACCGTGGGTGACCAGTTGCTGTGGGGTGCGGCCGAGCCGTTGCGTCGCATGCTGCGGATCCTGCTGGAGCGTTGATCGCTGAGGGCTGTTTGGCAGCCTCATAGCGCGCCGTAGGCATTAAAAAATGCCCCGTATCGAAAGGTACGGGGCATTTTTTTCGTTAGGGCGCGGTTGAAAAGGGCCTCTGTGAAGCTGGGCAGGTCTCAGCTTCGATCAGGCGGGTGTTTAAAAGGCGATATATAAAACTCTCGCCGTGATGAAGTCTTTCATAGTGGACTTTGTTAGGTGGAAAAGTAAACGCAATACGTAAGACACATTACTCTGCCAAGTAGGAAGGTTCTGGTTTTTATTTGAAGGCTTGCATGATGTCTGTCGGGGGTCTAATTTTCGTCGCGTGTCAACGTTCGGTAATAAGTGTTAATAAAAATAATCCATCCTTAAATGCGAGCATTAATGGCTGCCTGCTCGTGTGGCGCAAACATATGTTTAAAGATTGTTGTTTTCGGGGCTATGCAGGTTCAGTAAGGGGGGGCAGAAGTTTCATTATGAAAAATCTTATAGTTCTGGTTGTAACTTGCCTGCTGGCAGGCGCTTGCGCGGTATTGGCGGGTGTTGTGCGTCATCCTTCTGTCGTCTCGAACATGCCTGTCGCAGTGTCTGTAGAAGTTCCTCCCGGCCAAACGATTGTTTACCTCAGTGGTACATTGCCCTCCAGGGCTGAATTGGATGCCTCTGCCACCCAGAGTGCTACCGAAATCCAGACCTTGTCGGTGCTGAGGTCAATAGAAAAAAAACTCAATAACCTCGGTCTTGGCATGGGCGACGTTGTGAAGATGCAAGTGTTTCTTGTGGGTGATCCTGCCAAGGGTGGAGCAATGGATTACAGCGGGTTCATGGAAAGCTACCAGCAGTTTTTCGGAAGTCCAGGCCAGGCTGATCTGCCGTCTCGTACGGTAGTTCAGGTTGCAGGGCTACCCGTGTCGCAATCTCTGGTCGAGATAGAAGTGACCGCCATCCGGCCATGACTGCGTTGCCCCAGTGAGTGAATCGAGAGTGTGCCGCGACGCTGGAAAGTCAACGGCTCACGCATAGCACTCAAAACTGTTCAGGTCACAAAAACTAACGAAGTTGGCATTGTTTTAAATAATGCTGATTTCGCGTCCTCTATTGGTGCTGAAATTCAAGGAGTCGAGATGTCTGGCTTTAAATGTTCAACCTGGTTGTCAAGCCTGTGTCTGCTATTTGCAGCGTCTGCTTTTGGCGTTCAACCATCGGAAGTTGGCGCCGTAGCGGCGGGTCATCCCCTGGCAGTTAATGCAGGTATGAATGTTCTGAAACGTGGCGGCAATGCATTTGATGCCGTTGTTGCTATCGCAGCGACACTGAACGTGGTTGAACCGATGATGTCCGGTGTCGGCGGGTATGGCAGTATCGTGATCTATAACGCCAATACACGACAGGTCCGTTATCTCAATGGCGCGGGTAAGTTTCCCAAGGCCACCGACACGAACTTCATGAGGCCACCCATTGAAAATTATCTCGGCAATCGTCTGGGAGCAAAATCAGTCTCGGTGCCGGGCAATGTCAATTCCTGGTACGAACTTCACGCCCTTGGAAAGCTTCGCTGGAACGGCCTTTTTGACGATGCCATCAGGCATGCCGAACAGGGATATGAGATCAGTACTTACGCCGCCGGGCTGATCGCGGGTGCTTTCGATCAATTTCCGGACTACGCCAAAACAATCTACGGGAACCACGGCAAGCCGCTCACCTCAGGCGAGGTCCTTCGTCAGGCTGATCTGGGCAGGACGTTGAAAAGCATCGCTCAATATGGGCCAGACGCATTTTACCAAGGTGAAATTGCCGCGAAGATCGACCGCCAGATGCGTGTGGCAGGGGGCTTTCTTTCCCTTGAGGATCTGCAGGGGGATAAGGCGCAATGGTGGGATCCCTCCGTCATAAGCTTCAAAGGGCATGACGTCTACACAATGGGCACGCCAGGCAATGGCTTTACTTCGCTGTTCGCATTGGGGGTCATGGAACACGTCGATCCGGGCAGGGCCGACTATGGGTCTGCGACGTCGTACCATCTTCTTGCAGAGGTGTTGAAAAAGTCCGTCGCGGTGCGGCTGACAACCCCCGGCACGCCAGAAGCTGCCTCTCGGATCCACAACGAGGTACTCACGGCGGCAAACTTTCGCAAGGTTGCAGCCAGTGTAGATCCCGAGCGCAGTTCGCCGTTCTTGCTTAACCCTGGGGCCGAGCATGAGAACACCACCCACTTTGTTGTCGCTGACCGGTGGGGGAATGTGGTGAGCGCGACCCAGACCCTGGGCAATGGTTTCGGCAGCAAGATCCTTGTTGAGGACACGGGGATATGGCTGAACAACTCAATGGCGTTCTCGACCTTCGAGCCGAAAGGCAACCCCATGGACCCGGTCGCAGGGCAGTACAAGTTAAGCAGCAACTCCCCCATGATCATTCTCAAGGATGGGCGACCGTGGGCGGCTCTTGGAACGCCGGGCGGTCATACGATCCCTCAGAACGCTGCACAGATTGCGCTGAATCTCATCGACAGGAACATGCCCATGCAGGCGGCAATTGACGCACCGAAGATTGCTTACCTTGAGGACAAAGACGTATTGCGCATCGAGAGTGGTATTGCTGACGTGGTGGTGTCTGAGCTTCAGCGAAAGGGTCACCGATTGGTCACCGGCCCGATTGGTAATGCGATGGGCATTCGCTTTGAATCCGGACCGGGGCAGGCTATTTACGACGTTGGCATTGATACGCGCAGGGACTGGCACACCGCAATCAGTTATTTCTGAATCTCCTCGGGCATCGAGCGCACGGTTCAGGGCTTTCAAGCGCCGTGCGTGGGCCTCTGTGACGGCAGGTATGTCCATCAACTTAATCCCTATATATGGGATGTAAAATTACATATTGAGATTTATCAATTGTTGGGCTTATAGTCCGCCTCGCACTCACTGCTCAAAAAATAATAGGTGAAGCGATGCAGGCGCAATTGATTGCGCTCGATTGGGGGACCACCTCACTTCGGGCTTATCGACTCGGCGAAAACGGCCGGGTCCTGGAACAACGCTCGCTGAGCGCGGGCATCATGCAACTGCCCACGACGCCCAGGGTGATCGGCGGTGCCCTGTGCAGCGACGGTTTTGAGCTCGCCTTCGACGAGGCGTGTGGCGACTGGCTCGACGCCCATCCCGATTTGCCGGTCATCGCCTGTGGCATGGTTGGCAGCGCCCAGGGTTGGCGCGAGGCGGCGTACCGCGAAACCCCGGCCAGTGTTGCAGGCCTTGGCGCAGCGCTTCAGGTGGTCCGCAGTCAGCGTGGCGTCGACGTCCATATTATCCCCGGCGTACTGCAGCGTTCGGCGCTGCCCAATGTCATGCGCGGCGAAGAAACCCAGGTGCTGGGCGTACTTGCTGGCCTGCCTGCTGCCGATGCGCTGAAGTCGGTGCTGATCGGCTTGCCCGGCAGCCACTCGAAATGGGTGCAGGCCGCTGATGGCTGCATCGTTCATTTCGATACCTTCATGACCGGCGAAGTATTCGCCGCGCTCAGCAACCACACGATTCTCGGCCGGACCATGGCGCGCAGCGACAGCTTCGACGAAGCGGCGTTTGATCGCGGGGTCGCGGTTGCCCTGTCCGCCCAAGGCGCAGCGGGGCCGCTGTCAACTATATTCAGCTGCCGTACCCTGGGCCTTACCGGTCAACTGTCTGCCAGCGCTCAGCCCGACTATTTGTCCGGCCTGCTGATCGGCCATGAGCTGGCAAGCCTTGCAGCGTT
The DNA here is from genome assembly GCA_900475325.1 of Paucimonas lemoignei. GTDB lineage: Bacteria > Pseudomonadota > Gammaproteobacteria > Pseudomonadales > Pseudomonadaceae > Aquipseudomonas. The sequence continues at coordinate 3,671,999 of LS483371.1, read as the reverse complement.
GCAACGTTCCCTTCATTCGCCACTGCCCGCCGTGATTCTTCTGGGGGGCGAACAGTTGTGCCTGCGTTATTCACGTGGGCTCAAGGCGTGTGGCTTTACTCAGGTGACGGTGGCCGAACAGGCGACCGAGCGCGGTCTATGGCAAGTGGCAAGCAATGCCGGCTTGCTCGCATCCACTGGAAGAGAGGTTTGAACATGCTCAAGCAAGCGTTGGTTGAAAACGGTTTGATCGCTATTTTGCGGGGGCTGCGCCCGGAAGAAGCACCCGCCATTGGCGACGTGTTGTACAAGGCAGGCTTTCGGGTCATCGAAGTGCCACTCAACTCGCCACAACCCTATGACAGCATTCGTCTGCTGCGTCAGAGCCTGCCCGCCGATTGCCTGATTGGCGCGGGAACGGTGCTGACTGCTCAGCAAGTGAACCTGGTCAAGGAGGCGGGCGGTCAGGTGATTGTCATGCCCCACAGCGATGCCAAGGTGTTGCGTGCGGCCAAGGAGGCGGGCTTGTTCCTGTCCCCTGGCGTCGCAACGCCCACCGAGGCCTTTGCGGCATTGGCTGAAGGCGCGGACGTGCTCAAGCTGTTTCCTGCCGAGCAGATGAGCCCGGCGGTGGTCAAGGCCTGGCTGGCCGTGCTGCCGGTGGGCACCGTGTTGATCCCCGTGGGCGGCATCAGCCCGGACAACATGGGCGTGTTCCTGGAAGCCGGTGTGAAAGGTTTCGGCCTGGGCTCTGGGCTTTTCAAACCAGGCATGAGCGCCCCGGATGTTGCCGAACGTGCCAACGCTTATGTCAGTGCCTGGAAGCAGCTCACCGAGCGTTTTTAAGACAGCCAGTTCGAGACACCAGAGCGCCCAAGGCGCCACTTCTAACAAGAGAATCGCACACATGAAAATCACCAAACTCACGACATTCATCGTTCCGCCGCGCTGGTGCTTCCTCAAGGTAGAAACCGATCAGGGCATCACCGGCTGGGGCGAACCCGTGGTCGAAGGTCGGGCCCATACCGTTGCTGCAGCCGTGGAAGAGCTGTCCGATTATCTGATCGGTAAAGACCCGCGCAACATCGAAGATATCTGGACTGTGCTCTATCGTGGCGGCTTCTATCGCGGTGGCGCAGTGCACATGAGTGCCCTGGCCGGGATCGATCAGGCGCTGTGGGACATCAAGGGCAAGCACCTTGGGGTCTCGGTCAGTGACCTGCTGGGCGGGCAGGTGCGGGACAAGATCCGAGTGTATTCCTGGATCGGCGGCGACCGCCCGGCCGATACCGCCCGCGCTGCGAAAGAGGCAGTAGAGCGGGGCTTCACGGCCGTCAAAATGAACGGCACTGAAGAGCTGCAGTTTCTCGACACCTTCGACAAGGTTGATCTGGCGCTGGCCAATGTCGCCGCCGTGCGCGATGCGGTTGGCCCGAATGTCGGCATCGGCGTCGACTTCCATGGCCGGGTGCATAAGCCCATGGCCAAGGTGCTGATGAAAGAGCTGGATCCGTACAAGCTGATGTTCATTGAGGAACCGGTGCTCAGCGAGAACTACGAAGCGCTCAAGGAGCTGGCGCCGCTGACCAGTACGCCGATTGCTCTGGGCGAACGCTTGTTCTCCCGTTGGGACTTCAAGCGGGTGTTGAGCGAAGGCTATGTCGACATCATCCAGCCCGATGCCTCTCACGCGGGCGGCATCACCGAGACCCGCAAGATTGCGAACATGGCCGAAGCCTACGACGTGGCGCTGGCGCTGCATTGCCCGCTGGGGCCGATTGCGCTGGCCGCTTGTCTGCAGCTGGATGCGGTCTGCTACAACGCGTTCATTCAGGAGCAAAGCCTGGGCATCCACTACAACGAGAGCAACGATCTGCTGGATTACATCAAGAACCCCGAGGTCTTCGACTACGACAAGGGCATGGTGAAAATCCCCAACGGCCCAGGCCTGGGCATCGAGATCAACGAGGAATACGTCAAGGAACGCGCGGCTATCGGCCACCGCTGGCGCAACCCGATCTGGCGCCATGCCGACGGCAGTTTTGCGGAGTGGTGATTGCTCGATCTCTGTAGGAGCTGCCGAAGGCTGCGATGCGGTGTGTCAGATAAATCGCTTTCGCAGCCTGCGGCAGCTCCTACAGAAGCTGCACTCCAACGACTCGACCTCAATAAACATAAAAAGAGGCACCCCTCATGCAAACCCGCACCCTCGAAGCTGCGGCGTCTGTAGCGACGCCCACGCGCAAGCGTTTTTTCATCATGGTCCTGCTGTTCATCACCGTGGTGATTAATTACCTGGACCGCAGCAACCTGTCGATTGCCGCCCCGGCGCTGACGACTGAACTGGGCATCGATCCGATCCATGTTGGTCTGATTTTCTCGGCGTTCGGCTGGACCTACGCCGCCATGCAACTGCCGGGCGGCTGGCTGGTGGATCGGGTGCCGCCGCGCATTCTGTACACCGCAGCGTTGCTGCTCTGGTCTATCGCAACCATCATGCTCGGCTTTGCTGCCAGCTTCATCGCGCTGTTCGTATTGCGTATGGCCGTGGGTGCGCTCGAAGCGCCTGCGTACCCGATCAATAGCCGCGTGGTGACCACATGGTTCCCTGAGCGCGAGCGGGCGACGGCGATTGGTTTCTACACCTCGGGGCAATTTGTCGGCCTGGCCTTTCTCACTCCGGTACTGGCCTGGCTGCAAGCCCATTACGGCTGGCACATGGTATTCGTCAGCACCGGCGCGGTGGGCGTCGTTTGGGCAGCAATTTGGTACATGGTCTATCGCGAGCCGCGGGATTTCAAAGGCGTCAACGAAGCTGAAATCCAGTTGATCCGCGACGGTGGCGGGCTGGTGGACATTCAGACTGATGTCGCCAAGGAAAAACGTGGTTTCAGCTGGCTCGATCTGGGCATTGTGCTGACCAAGCGCAAACTGTGGGGCATCTACCTGGGCCAGTTCTGCCTGAACTCGACGCTGTGGTTCTTCCTGACCTGGTTCCCGACTTACCTGGTGAAATATCGCGGCATGGACTTCATCAAGTCCGGACTGCTCGCTTCGCTGCCGTTTCTGGCGGCCTTCGTCGGTGTGCTGTGTTCCGGGTTCTTCTCGGACTGGTTGATCCGTCGCGGCCACACGGTCGGCTTTGCCCGCAAGTTGCCGATCATTGCCGGGCTATTGATTTCGACGTCAATCATTGGCGCCAACTTCGTTGATTCCACGCCGCTGGTGATCGCATTCCTGGCATTGGCGTTCTTCGGCAATGGCCTGGCGTCCATCACCTGGTCACTGGTCTCGACCCTGGCGCCTGCACGTTTGCTGGGTCTGACGGGCGGCACCTTCAATTTCATCGGCAATCTGTCGGCGATTGCCACGCCGATCGTCATTGGCTTCCTCGCCACCGGGGATTCGTTCGCGCCCGCCATCACCTACATCGCCGTTCTGGCGTTGATCGGCGCACTGTCCTACATCCTGCTGGTGGGCAAGGTCGAGCGCATCGAGCTCTAGTGGCTGGCATGCGGACTGGCTGGCGGCGATAATGCCGCCAGCATTTTTGATTGATAAGGCCTGATATGTCGCAAGCTCCCGACGATACCCCAGGCATTGCCGCCAAAGAGGCGGCACCGACTGGCACCCAGACACTGCTGCGCGGCCTTGGCGTGGTGCAGGCTGTGGCAAGCGGAGCCCGTGATCTCAAGGAAATTGCCCTGCGGATCGGCACGACGCGCAGCACTACGCACCGACTGGTCAGCTGCCTGGTGGATGAGCGCTACCTGCGGGTGTTGCCGCAAGTTGGCTATCTGCTGGGGCCCAAGCTGATTGAACTGGGTTTTCAGGCGCGCGAAGAAGTGCCCTTGGCGATGCTGGCTCGCCCTTACCTGGATGAGCTGTCGCAGTTGACTGGGGACACGGTGCATCTGGCAATCCGTGATGGCGACGAAGTCCTCTATCTCCACAAGAACCCGGGTCGCAACGGGCCGGAAATGCGCTCGCGCGTCGGCCACCGCATGCCCCTGGCGCGCACAGGGATCGGCAAGGCGCTGCTGTTGGACAGCCCTGAGAGAGAGTGGCAGCGTTTGTACGACATCAGCCTGCCGCTGGCGACACCCAATCCGCTGTGGCCCGCACATCAGGAGCAATCCTGGGAGCAAGTCTGTCAGCGCATGCATGAGTATGTTCAGGGTGGGTATGCATTCGATCTGGAAGACAACGAACCATCGATTCGCTGTGTAGCGGCGCCAATCCGGGATGCCAGCAAGCAGATCATTGCCGGAATCAGCATTGCCAGCACCGTGCCGTACATGCCACTGGAGAAGATGGCGGAGCTGGTGCCGTTGATCAAGCAGACGGCGGCCAGGTTGTCGGCAGAGCTGGGAGGGTAAGCCAGTTGGCGTGATTCCGTGGGACCGGCTTCAGCCGGGAAGGCGGCATTTCAGACAACTGAAAGGGTAGGGATGTACCGGCCTCTTCCCGGCTAAAGCCGGTCCCACGGCGTCATCCCCACAGGAATCACACCTGCAGGGATAGTCGGCCCATTACGGCTTCAACGTCGCCATATCGATCACGAAGCGATACTTGACGTCGCCTTTCACTACACGCTCAAACGCCTCGTTGATGTTACGGATGTCGAGCATTTCGATATCGCAGGTGATGCCGTGTTCGGCGCAGAAATCCAGGACTTCCTGAGTTTCAGCCAAACCACCGATCAACGACCCGGCCAACACCCGGCGCTTCATGACCAGATTGGCGCCATGTACCGGTGGATTGATCGGCTCGATCAGGCCTACCAGAATGTGCACGCCGTCAAAGCGAAGGGTTTCCAGGTACGGGTTGAGGTCGTGCTGAACAGGAATGGTGTCGAGCAGGAAGTCAAAGTGGCCCGCAGCGGCCTGCATCTGCGCGTCGTTCGTCGAGACAATCACGTGATCGGCGCCCTGGCGGCGGCCTTCTTCGGCTTTGCTGGCCGAGCGGGTGAACAGAGTCACTTCAGCGCCCATGGCCTTGGCAAACTTGATGCCCATGTGACCAAGGCCACCCATGCCCAGTACGCCCACCTTATGGCCTGCCTTCACGCCGAAGTGCTTGAGCGGCGAATACGTGGTGATGCCTGCACACAGGATCGGCGCGGCGCTGGCAAGATCCAGTTTGGCGGGCATCCGCAGCACGAAGCGTTCGCTGACCACGATGCTGTTGGAGTAGCCGCCCATGGTCAGGCTGCCGTCGATACGATCTTTGCCTGCATAGGTCGGCGTCATGCCGTCCAGGCAATACTGCTCGAGATCAGCCTTGCAGGCATCGCAGCTGCGGCAGGAGTCGACCATGCAGCCAACACCGACGATGTCGCCGACTTTGTATTTGGAAACGCTGGCGCCCACGGCGGTGACTTTACCGACGATCTCGTGGCCAGGCATCAGTGGATAGGCTGCAACACCCCATTCGTTACGTGCCTGGTGAATGTCAGAGTGGCAAACGCCGCAGAACATGATGTCGATGGCCACGTCGTCCGGCCGAGGGTCGCGACGATCGAATTTCATGGGGGCGAGGGGGGCGGTCGATGATTGGGCCGCGTAACCGATAGCTGAGTACATGATGAACCTCGCAAGGTGATAACAAAGTGAGGTCGCTTATTCTCCGGGACTCACTGGCTCAAGGCCATGAACATTCCTCCGCGAGTCATGCCTAATCCTCCGACTTTCATAAGCCCGATATTGCTCCGTCAGGCATATCTGCGATGATGCCGGTGTCTAATCCTCCGTTTGGTGCCTCATGTCGTTACCTCATCATTCCGATGCCAATGCCACGCTGGTTGCGCTGATCAAGCCGCTGGCGACTCGGCCTGGCTTTGTGCCGACCAGGTTGCCTGAGGTCAATGTCGTCTCGCTTTCGACCTACGTGGCCAGCAGCCCGCAGATTTACGAGCCGAGCCTGATGATCATTGCCCAGGGCGGCAAGCTGGCAAGCCTCGGGGCGCGGACCCTGGATTACGGCGCTGGGCATTATCTGGTGCAGGCGCTTTCGGTGCCGTTCATGTGCGAGACCTTCGCCACGGCAGAGGCACCTCTGTTCGGCGTATCGGTGGCCATTGATCGTGTCATGTTAGGGGAGTTGGTGCAGACCATGGGGCCGATGCCCAATCAGGTTGTCGAAGCGCAAACCCCGGAATCCATGACCTCCGCAGTGCTCGACGCGCCCATGCGCGAAGCCGTGGAACGGTTGCTGCGTTGCCTGCATGACCCGCTGGATTGCCAGGTCATGGGGCCGTCACGGTTGCGCGAGGTGCTGTACGCGGCGTTACGCGGACCACAGGCTGGCGTTTTGCGAGCGCTGGTTGCCCAGCAGAGTAATTTCTCCCGGATCGCCGCGTCGCTGGCTTACCTGCACAGTCATTTCGCGGAACCGCTGAACGTGGACACCCTGGCGCGCCAGGCGAACATGAGCGCTTCGACTTTCCATGAGCATTTCAAGCGCAGCACATTGTTGTCGCCGGTCCAGTACCTGAAACGCCTGCGCTTGCTCAAGGCGCAACAGATGTTGATCGCTGAAGGCATGGGGGTGGCGCAGGCTGCTCACTGTGTCGGTTACCAGAGCACGTCGCAGTTCAGCCGCGAGTACAAACGGTATTTCGACCGGAATCCGGGCGAGGAGGGCATGCAGCTTAGGATTCCGGCCTGATCAACGCACACAAAAAAAGCCCCGTCAGGGGCTTTTCTCTTACAGCTTGCCGCTAAAGGCTTGCAGCTGCTCCATCACATATTTGGATACGTCGGCCCGCCGCTGCCTTCCGGCGCCACCCACGTGATGTTCTGCGACGGGTCCTTGATGTCGCATGTCTTGCAGTGCACGCAGTTCTGGGCGTTGATCTGGAAGCGCTTCTCGCCATCCTCTTGAGTCACCACCTCGTACACACCTGCCGGGCAGTAGCGCTGGGCCGGTTCGTCATATAGCGGCAGGTTGGTGCCAATCGGGATGCTCGGGTCGGTCAGCTTCAGGTGGCAAGGCTGCTCTTCTTCATGGTTGGTACCGGAGATGAACACCGAGCTGAGTTTGTCGAAGCTGAGTTTGCCGTCGGGCTTGGGGTAATCGATTTTCGTCGAATCCGCCGCCAGCTTGAGGCAGGCGTAGTCTGGCTTCGTGTCGTGCAGGGTGAATGGCAGTTTGCCGCCGAAGATGTTCTGGTCAACGAAGTTGAACGCACCACCCATGATTGCGCCGTACTTGTGCAGCGCCGGGCCAAAGTTACGGCTGGCGAACAGCTCGTCATGCAGCCAGCTGCCTTTGAAGGCAGTGACATAAGTGTGCAGCTCGTCGCCGCCTTCCTTGCCTGCCAGCAGCGCTTGAGCCACTGCGTCAGCGGCCAGCATGCCGGATTTCATGGCGGTGTGGCTGCCCTTGATCTTGGCGAAGTTCAGGGTGCCGAGGTCGCAACCGATCAGCGCGCCGCCGGGGAAAACCATCTTCGGCAGGGAATTCAGACCGCCTTTGCAGATCGCCCGCGCGCCGTAGCTGATGCGCTTGCCGCCTTCCAGGTACTGCGCAACCACCGGGTGGTGTTTGTAGCGCTGGAATTCGTCGAAGGGCGACAGATACGGGTTGCTGTAGGACAGGTCGATGATCAGGCCGACCACCACCTGGTTGTTTTCCAGGTGATAAAGGAAGGAGCCGCCCATGTTGTCATCGTCCAGCGGCCAGCCAGCGGTATGCACCACCAGGCCTTGCTCGTGCTTGGCGGGGTCGACTTCCCAGATTTCCTTCAGGCCGATGCCGTAGTGCTGGGCGTCGGCTTCGGTGTCCAGTTTGAAGCGCTTGATCAGTTGTTTGCCGATATGGCCACGGCAGCCTTCGGCGAACAGCGTGTATTTGCCGCGCAATTCCATGCCCGGGGTGTACAGGCCGTCTTTTGGCTGGCCTTCGCGATCAACGCCCAGGTCACCCGTAACAATGCCGCGCACTACGCCGTTCTCGTCGATCAGCGCTTCCTGGGCGGCGAAGCCTGGGTAGATTTCCACACCCAGGTTCTCGGCCTGCTGGGCGAGCCAGCGGCACAGGTTACCCAGGGAAATAATATAGTTGCCGTCGTTGTGCATGGTCTTGGGCACAAACAGGTTCGGCACTTTTACCGATTTCTCGGCGCTGCGCAGTACATAAATGTCGTCGCGTTTGACCGGGGTATTCAGCGGTGCGCCGAGTTCTTTCCAGTCCGGGAACAATTCGTTCAGTGCGCGCGGCTCGAACACGGCGCCTGACAGGATGTGTGCACCCACTTCGGAGCCTTTCTCCACCACGCAGACGCTGATTTCCTGACCGGCTTCAGCAGCCTTTTGTTTAAGGCGGCACGCGGCAGAAAGCCCGGCGGGGCCGGCACCGACGATGACCACGTCGAATTCCATAAATTCGCGTTCCACAGGCTATCTCCTACTCAAGGCTCACAGTATTTTTTTATATGTCGCGTACAAACCGACGTGCGGGGCATTCATTACCTGCGCGCGTTCAAATGGGGCGCATTATATCTACACCACTTGGCAGGTCCAATACAAACGTTCGTTTGAAATGGCCGCAGGCCAGATAAAACATAGTGGCGCGGCTCATGACTGGCGTTTTTGTCGTATTGACCGACCCAGTCGTTGCGGTCAAGATACGGGCGGTTTTGCACTCGTCGCAGGCCAGGCTTTGCCTGGCCCTCATTTCTGATGCGTCACGAGCGCGCTACAGACAGATCAGGTTGCAGATTGCGCGGGGCGAAGTTTACACACCCGTGTGCGCCAGATGTACGGCAACTGGCGTTTATCCCTGTTTTGGCGGCTTTGTTTATTGAAGCCACTGTTCGTTCAGTACGAATGCTGGCCTTGAAGATTTTTGCTGCACCGCTTTATCCATCGCCTGGCCTGCCCGGCGACTTCTTTTCACCGGAGAGAAACGAGGAATCCATGAAGGTTCTTGTAGCTGTCAAACGAGTGGTCGACTACAACGTCAAGGTTCGCGTCAAAGCGGACAACTCCGGCGTCGATCTCGCTAACGTCAAAATGTCGATGAATCCCTTCTGCGAAATCGCTGTGGAAGAAGCTGTACGCCTGAAAGAAAAAGGCGTCGCTACCGAGATCGTCGTCGTTTCCATCGGTCCGACCAACGCCCAGGAACAACTGCGCACGGCGCTGGCGCTGGGGGCTGATCGCGCCATCCTCGTTGAGTCCGCTGATGAGCTCAATTCCCTTGCGGTCGCCAAGCTGCTCAATGCAGTAGTGGCCAAGGAGCAGCCACAGCTGGTCATCCTCGGCAAGCAGGCGATTGACAGCGACAACAATCAGACTGGCCAGATGCTGGCGGCACTGAGCGGTTACGGCCAGGGCACCTTTGCCTCGAAAGTCGAAGTGAGCGGCGACAGCGTTGCCGTCACCCGTGAAATCGACGGCGGCGCCCAGACGGTCTCCCTCAAACTGCCCGCCATCGTCACCACCGACCTGCGTCTGAACGAGCCACGCTATGCGTCGCTGCCCAACATCATGAAGGCCAAGAAGAAGCCGCTTGAAGTACTGACGCCTGACGCTTTGGGTGTGTCCACTGCTTCCACGACCAAGACCCTCAAGGTCGAAGCACCGGCTGCACGCAGCGCGGGCATCAAGGTCAAGTCGGTGGCTGAACTGGTCGAGAAACTGAAGAACGAGGCGAAGGTAATCTAAATGACTATCCTGGTAATCGCTGAACACGACAACGCGACACTGTCTCCGGCCACTTTGAACACCGTAGCGGCCGCTGCAAAAATCGGCGGTGACATTCACGTGCTGGTTGCCGGTCAAGGCGCTGGCGCCGTGGCTGAAGCCGCCGCGAAAATCGCCGGTGTGAGCAAGGTTCTGGCTGCTGACAATGCCGCCTACGCCCACCAGTTGCCGGAAAACATCGCGCCACTGGTGGTCGAGCTGGCTTCGGGCTACAGCCACATCCTGGCCGCTGCCACCTCCAACGGTAAAAACATCCTGCCTCGCGTTGCGGCGCAGCTGGACGTTGACCAGATCTCCGAGATCATCTCGGTTGAATCGGCTGACACCTTCAAGCGTCCTATCTACGCCGGTAATGCTATTGCCACCGTGCAATCGTCGGCGTCGGTCAAAGTCATCACCGTGCGTGCCACTGGTTTTGATCCGGTTGCCGCTGAAGGTGGTTCGGCTGCCATCGAGGCTGTTTCGGCAGCTCACGATGCAGGTAAATCGAGCTTCGTTGGCGAAGAGCTTGCCAAGTCCGATCGGCCTGAACTGACGGCTGCCAAGATCGTCGTGTCCGGCGGCCGTGGCATGCAGAATGGCGACAACTTCAAGCACCTGTACGCCCTGGCTGACAAGCTGGGCGCAGCAGTCGGCGCTTCCCGCGCAGCCGTGGACGCAGGCTTTGTTCCCAACGACATGCAGGTTGGCCAGACCGGCAAGATCGTCGCGCCACAGCTGTACATCGCCGTAGGTATTTCCGGTGCGATTCAGCATCTGGCCGGCATGAAAGACTCCAAAGTGATCGTTGCGATCAACAAGGACGAAGAAGCACCCATCTTCCAGGTGGCCGACTACGGCCTGGTGGCTGATCTGTTTGAAGCAATACCTGAGCTGGAGAAGCTGGTTTAAACCGGATTCTTCACTTATAAACAAACCCGTTCGATGGGTCGGCGTGATAGTGCAGCTTGCTGCATGTTCCGTCGGTCAGGTCGAACGGGTTTTTTATTGGCCGTTTTAAAAAACGGAGGGCACACCATGTTTCAGCCAAAGCGGCTGTTTCCAGCGCTGGTTTTCGGGCTTGCGGTCGGGCCTTTTCTTGCGCCAGACCTGGCTTTCGCGGCAGCCAAGTGCGAGCGTCTGATCGTTACGGGCAGCCCCGATGCGCCGCCGTATCTGTGGCGTGACCCGCAAGACCCCAGGCACCTGATTGGCGCCAGTGCCGACCTGATCAAGCAGGTTGCGACTGACTCGGGTATCAAAGTCGAAGTGCTTTACGCTGGCAAGCGCAGCCAGGCGCTGGAAGAAGTGCGCAGTGGGCGCATGGACATGCTGATTGATGCGTCCATGAATCAGGCTCAGCTTGAGGCGCTGGACTACATTCATCCACCGCTGATCCAGAATGAAATCATGGTCTGGACCCGCCATGATCAGCCGTTGCCGCTTTCAAGCGCGACAGAGCTCGAAGGCCACGCCGGAGCAGCATCCGAAAGAATTCGACTGACGCCGGAATTTGAATCGGTCGCCAAGGCACGGTTGGCCGTGCAACGTCTGCCAAACCTGACCGAAACGTTTCAGAAGCTCATGCTCGGTCAGGTGGATTATGTGCTCGCCAGTCGCTATCCGGGCACGGCGATGGTCCAGACCTTGGGCTTTTCCAAGGATTTGATCGCGCGGCCAGAGCCGGTGGACAGGCCGGGGTTGTATCTGGCGCTTTCTTTCAACTCAGCCTGTAACGACCCTTGGTTACGCGGACAGCTGGCGAAAAAGATGACAGAATCGGCCGCCTCCGGCCTGTCGGACGATGCAGTCAAACGCAATCTGGATATCTGGAAGGCGCAATTGCTGCAGCCAGCCAATGCCAGCGGCCCAAACAAGTAGGAATGTTTTTTGTGAGTTCTTTTTTAAATAACCGCTGTTTATTTGCCGCCGTGGTTCTTGCCACATTAGCCGGTTGTGCCAACGATCCTGCTCCCGTCGAGCAAATGAAACTGACCGAAAAAGCGCTTGAGCAAGCCAAGGCGGTGGGTGCTGGCGAGGACCAGGCCGAGCTGCAGGCCGCGCAGGCCAAATTCGCTCAGGCTCGCTCCGACATGACCAGCGAGTCGTTCAAGTCTGCCCGGATGAACGCAGAGCAGGCCGAATTGGATGCCCGCCTGGCAGAAGCTCAGGTACTGACGGCCAAAAGCGAAGAGCAGATCACCCAGCTCAATACGCGCCTCAACCGTCTGCGCAAGCAACTGGGAGAAGCCCAATGAATCGCTTCCCTCGTGCGTTGAGCGTTTGCCTGCTGCTGGGTTCGGCAGGTCTGTATGGCTGTGCAGGCCAGCAGAGCAACGATCAGGCTTTACAGCAGGCCAGTGCCGACTTTCAGAAAGTCAAAGAAGACACCGATGTGCTGCGCAGCGCGCCCAAGGATGTGATCCGCGCGGGTGAGTTGCTGGGCAAGGCCGAGCGTCTGTCGAGTTATCTGGGCACCGGCAACGATGTCACCCATTACGCTTACCTGAGCCGCCGCTACAGTGAGATTGCTCGGGAACACAGTAATCTGCTGCTCAATACCGAGCGTCTGGCAAAAATGGAAATGGACCGCCAGCGTCTGCAGCTGGCGCTGCGTGAGTCCAAGCTGGCTAGCGCGCAGGAGCATGGCAAATGGCTGGAGGACCAGATTGTCAGCCTCGCCACTACCCAGACCGAGCGGGGCCTGGTCATGACCCTGGGCGACGTGCTGTTCGATACCGGGCACACGGAGCTCAAAAGTTCGGCCAATCGAACCGTCCTGAAAGTAGTGCAGTTCTTGCAGCTCAACCCCAAGCGTGTAGTGCGCATTGAGGGCTATACCGACAACGTCGGTGACAAGCAGGAAAACCTGCAGCTGTCCAAGGACCGCGCCCAGTCGGTGGCGGACGTGCTGACTGACCTTGGCATCGACGATAAACGCATTCAGGTTCAGGGCTACGGCGACCAGTTTCCGGTCAGCGCCAACGCGGCCGAGCGTGGTCGTGCCCAGAACCGCCGTGTGGAGATCGTTTTCTCCGACGCAGAAGGGCGTTTAGGTCCAGATCGTTAAAAAAATTGAAAAAAGTGGGCACCGGTTTTTCCGATGCCCCTTTTTTTGGCAGAAATGCCACAGTGCTTGGCATTTTCGCCTGATAGAAAAATAATTCACATGCACTTTCTGCTGGCGAGTGGGGAAACTGTCCCAGTACACTTCGTAACTGTTCTGGTGACGAATCCATAAAAACAGGTCGCCGGTCATATCGAGGCGCTGCGATGACCAATCTTCTTCTCTATCAAAAAATCGCTCAGCAACTGGCTGAAGATATTCGTCGTGGTGTTTATCAGCCCGGTGAGCGTGTGCCTTCGGTGCGCAAAATGAGCTCGCAGCTCAACGTCAGTCATGCGACGGTATTGCAGGCTTACGCCAACCTCGAAGACCAGGGCCTGATTCGTGCCCGGCCCCAGTCTGGCTATTACGTGCATCAGACCCCCGCACTGACTGCCTCGACGCCGGATATCGCGCGAGTCGAACGGCCTAGCCTGGTCACGCGCAGTAGCATCATCCAGCAGGTTTTGGTTGAGTCTCGTCGTGATGGCGTTTTTCCCCTGGGCGCTGCCGTACCCCACGTGGATTACCTCCCGGTGCGGGCGCTGCACCAGCAGATCGCCAAGGTCACGCGCTTTCACAGCCCGCGCGCTTTCAGCTACATGTTCAGCCCTGGCTTTGAGCCCCTGCGTCGTCAGGTGGCCATCCGCATGCGCGACGCGGGTGTTGTGGTCGATCCTTCGGAAATTGTCATTACCCATGGGTGCGTCGATGCGTTGCAGATGTCGCTTCGGGTGCTGACGCGCCCGGGCGACCTGATTGCCGCTGAGTCTCCGGCATACTACGGCTTGCTGCAATTGGCTGATTTGCTGGGGCTCAAGGTTATCGAGATTCCCAGTGATCCAGCCACGGGCATTAGCCTGGAAGCCCTGCAACTGGCCGCCAATCAGTGGTCGATCAAGGCGTTGGTGCTCACCTCGCGGCTCAGCAATCCCTTGGGCGGCACCATCCCTGAAGACCGACAGAAGCACCTCCTGCGCATGGCTTCGGACTTCGATATTCAGATTGTCGAAGACGATATCTATGGTGAGCTGATGTTCGAGCAGGGACGCACCAAGGCGCTCAAGGCATTTGATCGTTTGGGGCGGGTTATCTATTGCTCAAGTTTTTCCAAAACTCTGTCGCCTGGTGTGCGGATTGGCTGGATGATTGCGGGCAAATATCAGGCTGAAATTCAGCGCTTGCAGACGTTTAGCACTCATTCGGCGTGCAGTGTCACGCAGATGGGTGTGGCCGCTTATCTGGAAAACGGCGGGTATGACCGGCATCTGCGATTTATTCGCCTGGAATACCGAAAAAACCTCAGCGCATTTCAATTGGCTGTTCAGCAGTTTTTTCCTGAGGGCACTCAGATGAGTCGGCCTCTGGGCGGATTCATTCTCTGGGTGAGCCTACCGGGCCGGGTCAATACTCAAGATCTGCATATTCGAGCACTGGAACAGGGCATCAGCATCGCGCCAGGCTTGATCTTCAGCAATACAGAACAGTTCAATCACTGTATTCGGCTCAACTGTGGCATTCCGTGGAATCGCGAGGCTGAGCGGGCACTAATGACATTGGGAATGCTGGCAAAACAGCTGTGTCAGGAGGCAGTTGGGGGCTATTAATTCGCTCGGTTCGGCGCCGTCAGTCGTGCAAATACTGTTATTTGTCAGCAGCTTGGTGCTATCGCCTTGTCATTGCGCTTGCAACAGGCCAGCATAGAGCTTTCTGCCGCTGTCGCTCGTGCCCATGAAAGCTCTCCGTTGTCTTGGACTTTTGGTTGTTGTTTTACTGAGTGCCTGTGACGCTCAGGACCCGCCTGCGCCCAAGCCCAAGGTGGCCGCAGAGGCTGTGCAACAATCCAGTGCGAAGCCTGGTGTCCCCACGCCTGCCGTTCCTGCCGTTGAAGCCTCGGTGGCTGCGGCCAAGAGCCCGGCCTCAGAGCCTGTCAAACCACCTGTGCATGACTTTGCGCCTAACATGCCTGTCGTGCCGGTGATCGCCAAGGGTGACGCTGCACCTGGCAAGGCTTCGGCTGTCCCGAACGTTAATCAGACGACCACCCAGGTCAAGCCCGCTGCCAAGTCAGCGGCTGATAAAAAGCAGGCGGCGTCGAAGAAATCCGTAGCGGCCAGTAAAAAAGTGGTCAAGGAAACCAGCCTGAACAACGCCAAGCTCGACCTGAGTTTGCCGCCGGAGCTGGCCAAAGAGCTCGCGCCCGCCGCGACGACTGCTGCGAAAGCCAACAAGCGCAAGCCCATCCTCCCGCAAATGTTCGGCGACAAAGGTGGATCGCCTGATCAGGGCCCCTTTGAGTTGAACGGTCGCTTGCTGAGCAACGAGATGCAACTGCAGATGCGCAACGACAATCGACGTGATGTGGAAGGCGCCGCACTGGATTTCAAGTTCAAGCAATAACACCGTAAAGCAATAGCATTGAAGCATTTCAAACGGTCGTTTCAGCCGTTATCATTCCTTCCTCAATTCGCTTTCAAGGGTGCTGGTCATGGACTGCCGCTCAGGTTGTGGTGCTTGTTGCATCGCGCCCTCCATCACGTCGCCAATCCCCGGGATGCCCCAAGGCAAGCCTGCGGGTGAACGCTGCCTGCATCTGTCCGTCGAATCACTGTGCGCGCTGTTCGGCAAGCCCGAGCGGCCCGCGGTGTGCAGCCGGTTCAAGGCTGAGCCAGATGTTTGTGGCGCGGACCAGGCTGATGCGATTCGCCTGATCACCTGGTGGGAAAAAGCCACAGCAGTTGCGTGATTGTGGCCCGTGGCCCGAATTGATTGACCGGAACTTCAAACAATAAGGAATAAGACAATGAGTTCGTTGCATCGAATGGCAGTAATTTGCGGCGTCGCCGTGCTGATGTCCGCTGCGGCGCATGCTGATGACTGGCAGGTTGCCAAGGAAGAGGGCGGTATCAAAGTTTCGCTGAGTGAGGTCGCAGGCTCCAAGTACAAGGCTTACCGGGGCGAGACCGTGATCAATGCCAGTATTGGCAAGCTGCGTGCGCTGCAGGAAGACGTAGCCGGTGCTTGTGCGTGGATTCATGAGTGCAAGTCGCAGAAGCTGCTCAAGCACGAAGGCGGTAACGTCTGGACCTACACCCAGTTCAATACCCCGTGGCCGGTGACGCCTCGCGATTCGGTGCTGCTGGTGACCACCCAGGAAGGTTCAGACGGTAGCCTGACACGTAAGCTGCAGGGTCAGCCCAAGTTCATTCCTGAAGAGCAGGGGTTCGTTCGGGTCGCGCAGGTGGACGGCTACTGGAAGTTCGTGCCCCAGGGTGCCAACAAGACTCAGGTGACCTACCAGGTGCACACCGAGCCAGGCGGTAGCGTGCCTTCATGGCTGGCGAACAAATTTGTGGTCGACGCGCCGTTCAATACGTTGAAAGCGTTGAAGGAAAAGGCTGAGAAGTAAGCCTGGGGTACCCTGCAGGAGCTGCCGAAGGCTGCGAAGGCGATTCCGCTGGCACGCCGCCGCTCGCAGCCTTCGGCAGCTCCTACAGGTCTCGCCACTAAAAAGGGCTGCCAATGGCAGCCCTTTTTGTTTGTCGCGTAACGCTTACTTGCGGTCTTCCAGTGGGACGATGTCGCGTGCCACATAGCCGGTGTACAGCTGGCGCGGACGGCCAATCTTGTACGGGCTGGAGAGCATTTCTTTCCAGTGGGAAATCCAGCCGACGGTCCGCGCAAGGGCGAAGATCACGGTGAACATGCTGGTTGGAATGCCGATCGCCTTGAGGATGATCCCCGAGTAGAAGTCCACGTTCGGGTACAGCGAGCGCTCGATGAAATACGGATCGGTCAGGGCGATCTCTTCCAGGCGCATGGCCAGCTCCAGTTGTGGGTCATTGGTAATGCCCAGTTCCTTGAGTACTTCGTCGCAGGTCTGCTTCATCACGGTGGCGCGTGGGTCTCGGTTCTTGTAGACCCGGTGACCGAAGCCCATGAGCTTGAACGGATCGTTCTTGTCCTTGGCCTTGGCGATGAATTTGTCGATGTTCGACACATCGCCGATTTCATCAAGCATGGACAATACTGCTTCGTTCGCGCCGCCGTGGGCAGGGCCCCAGAGGGCTGCGATACCGGCCGCGATGCACGCGAACGGGTTGGCGCCTGAAGAGCCAGCCATCCGGACGGTGGAGGTCGAGGCATTCTGTTCATGGTCGGCGTGGAGGATGAAAATCTTGTCCATCGCCTTGGCCAATACCGGGCTGATCGGTTTGATCTCGCACGGTGTGTTGAACATCATGTGCAGGAAGTTCTCGGCGTAGCTCAGGTCATTACGCGGGTACATCATGGGCTGGCCCATGGAGTACTTGTAAACCATGGCCGCCAGGGTTGGCATTTTGGCAACAAGGCGAATGGCCGAGATTTCACGGTGCTGTGGATTATTGATATCCAGGGAGTCGTGGTAGAACGCCGACAGGGCACCGACCACGCCGCACATCACCGCCATCGGGTGAGCGTCACGGCGGAAGCCGTTGAAAAAGGTTTTCAGCTGTTCGTGGACCATCGTGTGGTTTTTCACCACAACCACGAACTGGGCTTTCTGTTCAGCGGTGGGCAGTTCACCGTTGAGCAGCAGATAGCAGGTCTCGAGGTAGTCCGATTGCTCGGCCAGTTGCTCGATTGGATAGCCCCGATGCAGCAGGATCCCGTTGTCACCGTCAATGTAGGTGATCTTCGACTCGCAAGAGGCGGTCGACATGAAGCCTGGGTCGAATGTGAAGCGGCCGGTGGCTGTGAGACCGCGTACGTCAATGACGTCCGGGCCTACTGTTCCGGTCAGAATGGGCAGCTCGACGGGGGCTGCGCCCTCGATGATCAACTGCGCTTTATTGTCAGCCATGTGGCCTCCTATTTATGCTTCAAATCATCAGACAGGCCCCCCACGCAGGGCCCGCACCACTATAGATAGATAAATTCTAAAGTCAATTTGCCTAAAGTCGTGTTCCAGAAGGCTTTGGTACCCATTTCGGGGTGCGACATTTTGTCCACTTACGCTTTTTTAAAGGCCAGCGCAATCCACCATTTTGCGAGAGTATCCGCGTTGTCATTAGCGACCTAACTGTCTATACTCGGCGTCCGACCGCCAGGGGCTTTAGGGCCTGTTTTACCGGAGGTCGTCACTCCCTGGGTGGTGGGTACCTGACCAGTGCACTTCCCAATAATTTGCCCTGATTGTTAGGGGCTCTTCAGTGTGAAAAAAGCCGTGAAAAGCCAACGACCTGTAAACCTAGACCTAAGGACCATCAAACTCCCAGTCACTGCTTACACGTCCATTCTTCACCGCGTGTCCGGTGTCATCCTCTTTGTCGGCCTTGTCATCATGCTTTATGCATTGGACAAGTCGCTGAGTTCCGAGGAAGGGTTCGGTGAAGTTAAAGCGTATCTGACCAGTCCGCTGGCCAAGCTTGTGATCTGGGCCCTGCTGTCCGCCCTGCTTTATCACCTCGTGGCGGGCATCCGTCACCTGATCATGGATGCGGGCATCGGCGAGACGCTGGAAGGCGGCAAGCGGGGCTCCAAAATCGTTATCGCCGTGTCCGTGGTGATAATCGTTCTGGCAGGAGTATGGATATGGTAACCAACGTCACTAACCTGTCGCGTTCGGGCCTCTATGACTGGATGGCGCAGCGCGTATCTGCGGTCGTGCTCGCGGCTTATTTCATTTTCCTGATCGGATACCTCGTCGCCCATCCGGGCCTCGACTATGCCAGTTGGCATGCGCTGTTCTCGCACAACGGGATGCGTATCTTCAGTCTGTTGGCTCTGGTGGCCCTTGGCGCTCACGCCTGGGTTGGCATGTGGACCATCGCGACTGACTACCTGACGCCGATGGCGCTGGGCAAGTCGGCGACGACTGTGCGTTTCCTTTTCCAGGCAGTCTGCGGCGTTGCGATGTTCGCTTACTTCGTCTGGGGTGTGCAGATTCTTTGGGGTATCTGATTCATGGCTAACATAAATACACTTTCATTCGACGCCATCATCATTGGTGGCGGCGGTGCAGGCATGCGCGCTGCCTTGCAGCTGGCTCAGGGCGGCCACAAGACCGCCGTAGTCACCAAGGTTTTCCCGACGCGTTCCCACACCGTTTCCGCTCAGGGTGGCATTACCTGCGCCATTGCTTCTGCCGATCCTAACGATGACTGGCGCTGGCACATGTACGACACCGTCAAGGGCTCCGACTACATCGGTGACCAGGACGCTATCGAATACATGTGTTCCGTGGGTCCCGAGGCTGTTTTCGAGCTGGAGCACATGGGGCTGCCGTTCTCGCGTACCGAGCAGGGCCGTATCTACCAGCGTCCATTCGGTGGTCAGTCCAAGGACTTCGGTAAAGGTGGGCAGGCTGCTCGTACTTGCGCCGCTGCCGACCGTACCGGTCACGCCTTGCTGCATACCCTGTATCAAGCCAACCTCAAGGCTGGCACTGTATTCCTCAACGAATACTATGCAGTTGATCTGGTGAAGAACCAGGATGGCGCGTTTGTCGGCATCATCGCGATCTGCATTGAAACCGGTGAAACCTCCTACATTCGCTCCAACGCGACTGTGCTGGCTACCGGCGGCGCGGGCCGTATCTATTCCTCCACCACCAATGCCCTGATCAACACCGGCGACGGCGTGGGCATGGCCCTGCGTGCCGGTGTTCCGGTTCAGGACATCGAGATGTGGCAGTTCCACCCGACCGGTATTGCCGGTGCAGGTGTACTGGTGACAGAAGGTTGCCGTGGCGAAGGCGGTTACCTGATCAACAAGCACGGCGAGCGTTTCATGGAGCGTTATGCTCCGAACGCCAAGGACCTTGCAGGTCGTGACGTTGTTGCGCGCTCCATGGTCAAGGAAATCATCGCCGGTAACGGCTGTGGTCCTGATGGCGACCACGTGATGCTGAAGCTCGATCACCTTGGTGAAGAGGTGCTGCACAGCCGTCTGCCAGGGATCATGGAACTGTCCAAGACCTTTGCTCACGTTGATCCGGCTGTTGCGCCGATTCCGGTTGTTCCAACCTGCCACTACATGATGGGCGGCGTTGCCACCAACATTCATGGTCAGGCGATCACTCAGGACGCCGCTGGCGTTGACCAGATCATCCCTGGCCTGTTTGCGGTAGGCGAGGTGGCTTGCGTATCGGTTCACGGTGCCAACCGTCTGGGCGGCAACTCTCTGCTCGACCTCGTGGTATTTGGTCGTGCTGCGGGTCTGCACCTGGAGCAGGCACTCAACGAGGGTGTCGACTACCGTCGCGCTTCGGAAACCGATATCGACGCTGCTCTGGCACGTCTGAGCGGTCTGAACGAGCGTACTGAAGGCGAAGACGTCGCCACGCTGCGTAAAGAGCTGCAAAGCTGCATGCAGAACTACTTCGGTGTATTCCGTACTGGCGAATACATGCAGAAGGGTATTGCTCAGTTGGCCGGTCTGCGCGAGCGCATCGCCAACGTCAAGATCAACGACAAGAGCCAGGCGTTCAACACCGCCCGTATCGAAGCGCTTGAATTGCAAAACCTGCTGGAAGTCGCCGAAGCAACAGCGATTGCCGCAGAACATCGTAAAGAGTCCCGCGGCGCCCACGCCCGTGAAGACTTTGAAGATCGCGACGACGAAAACTGGTTGTGCCACACCCTTTACTTCCCGGGTGACAAGCGCGTAACCAAGCGTGCCGTGAACTTCTCGCCGAAAACCGTCCCGACTTTTGAACCTAAGATTCGGACTTATTAAGGGTGGCCGATATGTTGCAAGTCAGTGTTTATCGCTACAACCCTGATCAGGACGCTGCGCCGTTCATGCAGGAGTTCCAGGTCAATACAGACGGCAAGGACATCATGGTCCTGGACGTGCTGGCCCTGATCAAAGAACAGGATGAAGGTTTTTCGTACCGTCGTTCGTGCCGCGAAGGTGTTTGCGGCTCCGACGGTATGAATATCAACGGCAAGAACGGCCTGGCGTGCATTACGCCGCTGTCCGCTGTGGTCAAGGGCAACAAGCTGGTGGTACGTCCGCTGCCTGGTTTGCCGGTCATACGTGACCTGGTCGTCGATATGAGCATCTTCTACAAGCAGTACGAGAAGGTTAAGCCTTATCTGCTCAACGACACTCCGGCTCCGGCCATCGAGCGTCTGCAAACGCCTGAAGAACGTGAAAAGCTGGACGGTCTGTACGAGTGCATCCTGTGCGCTTGCTGCTCGACTTCCTGCCCGTCCTTCTGGTGGAATCCGGACAAGTTCCTGGGTCCAGCTGCATTGCTGCAAGCCTACCGTTTCCTGGCTGACAGCCGTGACAACAAGACCGCCGAGCGTCTGGCTTCCCTTGATGATCCGTTCAGCGTATTCCGCTGCCGCGGGATCATGAACTGCGTAAACGTTTGTCCGAAGGGCCTTAACCCAACCAAGGCTATCGGTCACGTGCGCAACATGCTCCTGCAAAACGGCGTCTGATTTGACTGTTACACCGTAATGCCGTAGTAACCGCTGCGGCGCAGGCTTCAACCGGCGCCGTAGTTTTAACCTGAGCAGCAGCTCAATGGCTGCGGCTCTTATTTTGAAGAAATGAGACCAGCAGGGGCATCCGGGCTGGTACCCGGACTATCTGCGTGATCCTTAGTGGCTTGATACAGTCGCTGCACATGACTATCTCAGGTTTGCTGTGGTGTCTTCGCCGGTGGTGTCCCCTTACCGAGGGTGACCAAGCATGCAAGAAAGCGTGATGCAGCGCATGTGGAACAGTGCCCACCTTTCCGGTGGTAACGCTGCCTATGTGGAAGAGCTCTATGAGCTCTACCTGCACGACCCTAACGCTGTGCCAGAGGAATGGCGCACCTACTTTCAGAAGTTGCCCGCTGACGGCAACACTGCCACCGATGTATCGCATTCGACGATTCGCGATCATTTCGTGCTGCTGGCCAAAAACCAGCGCCGCGCTCAACCGGTGTCCGCCGGGAGCGTGAGCAGCGAGCATGAGAAGAAGCAAGTCGAAGTGCTGCGGCTCATCCAGGCTTATCGTATGCGCGGCCATCAGGCAGCACAGCTCGATCCGCTGGGTTTGTGGCAGCGTCCTGCGCCAGCTGACCTGTCGATCAACCACTATGGGCTGACCAACGCTGACCTCGATACCACCTTCCGCGCCGGTGACTTGTTCATTGGCAAAGAGGAAGCGAGCCTACGTGAAATCCACGAGACCTTACAGCAGACATATTGCCGCACCATTGGCGCCGAATTCACGCACATCGTGGATTCCGAGCAGCGCAACTGGTTCATGCAGCGTCTGGAAAGCGTTCGTGGGCGTCCTGCGTTCTCCGCCGAAATCCAGAGCCACTTGCTTGAGCGCGTAACTGCGGCCGAGGGCCTGGAAAAGTACCTGGGCACCAAGTACCCGGGCACCAAGCGTTTCGGTCTGGAAGGCGGTGAAAGCCTGATCCCTATGCTCGACGAGCTGATCCAGCGTTCCGGTTCCTACGGCACCAAGGAAGTCGTTATCGGCATGGCCCACCGTGGTCGTCTGAACGTATTGGTCAACACCTTCGGCAAAAACCCTCGCGATCTGTTTGATGAGTTCGAAGGCAAGAAAAAAGTCGAACTGGGCTCCGGTGACGTCAAGTACCACCAGGGTTTCTCGTCAAACGTGATGACTGCCGGCGGTGAAGTTCACCTGGCCATGGCATTCAACCCGTCCCACCTGGAAATCGTTTCTCCAGTGGTAGAAGGTTCCGTTCGTGCTCGTCAGGATCGTCGTAACGATCCAAATGGCGACAAGGTCCTGCCAATTTCCCTCCACGGTGATGCTGCTTTCGCAGGGCAGGGCGTGGTCATGGAAACCTTCCAGATGTCGCAGACCCGCGGCTTCAAGACAGGCGGCACGGTCCATATCGTTATCAACAACCAGGTTGGCTTCACTATCAGCAACCCGGAAGATTCGCGTTCTACGGAATACGCAACTGACGTTGCGAAGATGATTCAGGCGCCGATTCTCCATGTTAATGGCGATGACCCTGAAGCAGTGCTGTTCGTGACTCAGCTGGCTATCGATTACCGCATGCAGTTCAAGCGTGACGTGGTCATCGACCTGGTCTGCTACCGTCGCCGCGGCCACAACGAAGCTGACGAGCCAAGTGGCACCCAGCCGTTGATGTATCAGCAGATCACCAAGCAGCGCACGACCCGTGAGCTGTACGCCGAGAACCTGACCAAGGCCGGTGTGCTGGATGACTCGCGCGTACAGGCCAAGATCGACGACTATCGCAATGCGCTGGACAACGGTCTGCATGTTGTGAAAAGCCTGGTCAAAGAGCCGAACAAAGAGTTGTTCGTGGACTGGCGTCCGTATCTGGGCCACGCCTGGACTGCGCGTCATGACACCCGCTTCGACCTGAAGACTCTGCAGGAACTGTCCGCCAAGCTCATGGAGCTGCCAGAAGGCTTCGTGGTTCAGCGTCAGGTGCAGAAGATCTACGAAGACCGTCAGAAAATGCAAGCCGGCGGCCTGCCGATCAACTGGGGTTACGCTGAAACCATGGCGTACGCGACCCTGGCGTTCGAAGGTCACCCGATTCGCATGACCGGTCAGGACATTGGTCGCGGTACGTTCTCGCACCGTCACGCTGTGCTGCACAACCAGAAAGACGCCGGGACTTACATCCCGCTGCAGAACCTGTACGCCGGTCAGCCTCGTTTCGATCTGTATGACTCCTTCCTGTCGGAAGAAGCCGTGCTGGCATTCGAATACGGCTACTCGACCACCCAGCCGGATGCGCTGGTTATCTGGGAAGCCCAGTTCGGCGACTTCGCCAACGGAGCGCAAGTGGTCATCGACCAGTTCATCACCAGTGGCGAGCACAAGTGGGGCCGTCTTTGCGGTCTGACCATGCTGTTGCCGCACGGTTATGAAGGGCAGGGGCCTGAGCACTCGTCCGCACGTCTTGAGCGTTACCTGCAGGGTTGTGCCGAGCACAACATTCAGGTGTGCGTACCGACTACGCCGGCGCAGATCTACCACTTGCTGCGTCGTCAGGTTATCCGTCCGCTGCGCAAGCCGCTGATCGTGCTGACACCCAAGTCGCTGTTGCGTCACAAGCTGGCCGTTTCGACCCTGGAAGACCTCGCTGAAGGTTCGTTCCAGACCGTTATCCCGGAAATCGATACCCTCGATGCCGCCAAGGTGACGCGTCTGGTGCTGTGCAGCGGCAAGGTTTACTACGACCTGCTGGAAAAACGCCGTGCCGAAGGCCGTGAAGATATTGCCATCGTGCGTATCGAGCAGCTGTACCCGTTCCCGGAAGACGACCTGATGGAGGCGATCGCGCCTTACACCAACCTGCAGAATGTAGTGTGGTGTCAGGAAGAGCCGATGAATCAGGGTGCCTGGTACAGCAGTCAGCATCACTTGCGTCGCAGCGTAGGCAATCACAACCGCAACCTCGTTCTCGAGTATGCCGGCCGTGATGCTTCTGCAGCGCCTGCTTGTGGCTACGCTTCGATGCACGCTGAACAGCAGGAAAAACTGCTGCAAGATGCCTTCACTGTTTAACGCCTTCGCGCATTAGAAACCGAATTAAGGAATTTCAGATAATGGCTATCGAGATCAAAGCCCCCTCTTTCCCGGAATCAGTTGCCGACGGCACCATTTCCAAGTGGCACAAACAGCCGGGCGAGGCGGTAAAACGTGACGAGCTGCTGGTCGACATCGAGACCGACAAAGTCGTCCTCGAAGTACTGGCCGAAGCTGACGGCGTGCTGGCATCGATCGTGAAGGGCGAGGGCGAAATCGTCCTGTCCAACGAACTGATCGCAACTCTGGATGCAGGTGCTACCGCATCTGCTGCTCCAGCGGCTGCCGCTTCGGCACCTGCTGCGGCACCGGCTCAGGCAGCTGCTCCTGCCGCCGCTGGCGACGAAGATTCGGTTGCTGCGCCTGCTGCTCGCAAGCTGGCTGAAGAAAACGGCATCAACCTGGCCAGCGTCAAAGGCACTGGTAAAGATGGCCGCGTGACCAAGGAAGACGTGGTTGCTGCCGTTGAAGCGAAGAAATCCGCTCCAGCCGCTGCACCTGCTGCCAAGCCTGCCGCTGCCGCCGCTCCTGTTATCGCCGCAGGCGATCGCACCGAGAAGCGCGTACCGATGACTCGTGTACGTGCCACCGTGGCCAAGCGTCTGGTTGAAGCTCAGTCGAACATGGCGATGCTGACCACGTTCAACGAAGTGGACATGACCGAAGTCATGGCCCTGCGCTCGAAGTACAAGGACCTGTTCGAGAAGTCCAACAACGGCGTACGCCTGGGCTTCATGTCGTTCTTCGTCAAGGCAACCACCGAAGCGCTGAAACGCTTCCCGGCTGTCAACGCCTCGATCGACGGTTCTGACATCGTTTACCACGGCTACGCTGACGTGGGCGTTGCGGTTTCCAGCGATCGTGGTCTGGTGGTTCCGGTTCTGCGTAACGCAGAGCAGATGAGCCTGGCTGAAATCGAAGGCGGCATCGCTGCTTTCGGCAAGAAAGCCCGTGACGGCAAGCTGTCCATTGACGAGATGACTGGTGGTACCTTCACCATCACGAACGGTGGTACCTTCGGTTCGATGATGTCGACGCCGATCGTTAACCCGCCACAAGCAGCCATCCTGGGTATGCACAACATCATCCAGCGCCCGATGGCGGTCAACGGTCAGGTGGTTATCCGTCCGATGATGTACCTGGCTCTGTCCTACGATCACCGTCTGATCGATGGTAAAGAAGCTGTGACTTTCCTGGTGACCATCAAGAACCTGCTGGAAGATCCAGCTCGTCTGCTGCTGGATATCTGATGAGGCAGCCACAAGCTGCAAGCCGCAAGCTTCAAGATAGAAGCGGGTCGGCGTGCAGTTTGAGGCCTGTATGTAGCATCTAATCAATAGGTCGCAAGTCGGCTCTGCAGTACACCGCAGACCGACTTGCAGCTTGCAGCTTAAAGCTCGCAGCTAAAGAGGAACTCTTTTTTATGTCCCAGAAATTCGACGTGGTAGTGATTGGCGCAGGCCCTGGCGGTTATGTTGCCGCCATCAAGGCTGCGCAACTTGGTCTCAAGACTGCCTGCATCGAGAAGTATCAGGACAAGGAGGGCAAGCTGGCCCTCGGTGGTACTTGCCTGAACGTGGGCTGCATTCCTTCCAAGGCTCTGCTGGACAGCTCCTGGAAATTCTACGAAGCCAAGAACGGCTTCGCCATCCATGGTATTTCGACTTCTGAAGTCAGCATGGACGTACCGGCCATGGTCGGTCGCAAGGCTAATATCGTCAAAGGCCTGACCGGCGGCGTTGCCAGCCTGTTCAAAGCCAACGGCGTGACCACTCTGCAAGGCCACGGCAAACTGCTGGCTGGCAAGAAGGTCGAGCTGACCGCTGCTGACGGCACTGTAGAAATCATCGAAGCGGACCACGTGATCCTGGCTTCGGGTTCGCGTCCGATCGACATTCCGCCAGCTCCGGTTGACCAGAAAGTCATCGTTGATTCCACCGGTGCTCTGGAATTCCAACAGGTTCCACAACGTCTGGGCGTTATCGGCGCTGGCGTTATCGGCCTGGAACTGGGTTCGGTATGGGCTCGTCTGGGTGCTCAGGTTACGGTTCTGGAAGCGCTGGATAAATTTATCCCTGCCGCTGACGAAGCTGTATCCAAAGAAGCGCTGAAAACTTTCACCAAGCAAGGCCTGGACATCAAGCTGGGCGCTCGCGTCACCGGCTCCAAAGTCGAAGGCGAAGAAGTTGTGGTCAGCTACACCGACGCAGCCGGCGAACAGTCGATTACGTTTGATCGTCTGATCGTTGCTGTGGGTCGTCGTCCTGTAACGACTGATCTGCTGGCATCAGACAGCGGCGTGGACCTGGATGAGCGCGGCTTCATCTATGTTGATGACTTCTGCACCACCAGCGTACCGGGCGTTTACGCCATCGGCGACGTGGTTCGTGGTCTGATGCTGGCCCACAAGGCGTCGGAAGAGGGCATCATGGTTGTCGAGCGCATCAAGGGCCACAAGGCTCAGATGAACTACAACCTGATTCCTTCGGTTATCTACACCCACCCGGAAATCGCCTGGGTCGGTAAAACCGAACAGACCTTGAAGGCTGAGGGCGTTGAGGTTAACGTCGGCACCTTCCCATTCGCAGCCAGCGGCCGCGCAATGGCAGCAAACGATACCGGCGGTTTTGTGAAAATCATCGCTGATGCCAAGACCGATCGCGTATTGGGCGTTCACGTCATCGGTCCTAGCGCTGCAGAATTGGTACAGCAGGGTGCAATCGCGATGGAATTCGGCAGCAGTGCCGAAGACATCGGCATGATGGTCTTCTCCCATCCGACCCTGTCCGAAGCATTGCATGAAGCCGCTCTGGCTGTGAATGGCGGCGCCATCCACATCCAGAACCGTAAAAAGCGTTAAGACAACAAGAGAAACCACGACGGACTGCCCGTCGTGAGCCTTGCGAGCAAGACTCACCGCGGAATGTCCGCCGGACTCGACCTACGGGCTTTTCCTGACGGGATTGCCCGAAGTAGCGGTCACAGGTGGTGCGGCACGCAAGACGTGCAGCACCGAATGCGCAGTACCTAACGAAGACGGTAATAAGCATGAATCTTCACGAGTATCAGGGTAAGCAGCTGTTCGCTGAGTACGGCCTGCCAGTATCCAAAGGCTACGCAGTAGACACCCCGGAAGCAGCAGCAGAAGCTTGCGACAAGATTGGCGGGACCGAGTGGGTTGTCAAAGTCCAGGTTCACGCTGGTGGTCGCGGTAAAGCGGGCGGCGTCAAGCTGGTTCGCAGCAAAGAAGACGCTGCAGCGTTCGCCCAGCAGTGGTTGGGCAAGCGTCTGGTAACTTACCAGACCGACGCCAACGGTCAGCCAGTGACCAAGATCCTGGTTGAGTCCTGCACCGACATCGCTAAAGAGCTGTATCTCGGCGCCGTAGTGGATCGTTCGAGCCGTCGTATCGTGTTCATGGCTTCCACCGAAGGTGGCGTGGACATCGAGAAAATCGCTCACGACACTCCTGAGAAAATCCTCAAGGCCACGATCGATCCGCTGGTTGGCGCTCAGCCATTCCAGGGTCGCGATCTGGCTTTCCAGCTGGGTCTGGAAGGCAAGCAGGTTTCCCAGTTCGCCAAGATCTTCACCGGTCTGGCCAAGCTGTTCCAGGACCACGACCTGGCTCTGCTGGAAGTGAACCCGCTGGTGATCAAGGCTGACGGCGATCTGCATTGCCTGGACGCCAAGATCAACATCGACGCCAACGCCATGTACCGTCAGCCAAAGCTGAAGGCTTTCCACGATCCATCGCAAGATGATCCGCGCGAAGCCCACGCTGCCAAGTTCGAACTGAACTACGTGGCACTGGAAGGCAACATCGGTTGCATGGTCAACGGTGCTGGCCTGGCCATGGGTACCATGGACATCGTCAACCTGCATGGCGGCAAGCCAGCCAACTTCCTCGACGTAGGTGGTGGTGCAACCAAGGAACGCGTTACCGAAGCGTTCAAGATCATTCTGTCCGACACTAACGTCGCAGCAGTACTGGTCAACATCTTCGGCGGCATCGTTCGTTGCGACATGATTGCCGAAGGCATCATCGGTGCAGTGAAAGAAGTCGGCGTGAAAATCCCGGTTGTTGTTCGCCTTGAAGGTAACAACGCTGAACTGGGCGCTAAAGTACTGGCAGAAAGCGGTTTGAACATCATCGCTGCTACCAGCCTGACCGACGCTGCTCAACAAGTTGTCAAAGCTGCGGAGGGCAAGTAATGAGCGTCCTGATCAATAAAGACACCAAAGTAATCTGCCAGGGTTTCACCGGTTCGCAGGGTACTTTCCACTCCGAGCAAGCCATTGCCTACGGCACCAAAATGGTTGGCGGCGTGACTCCAGGTAAAGGCGGCACCACGCACCTGAACCTGCCAGTGTTCAACACTGTGCAAGAAGCAGTAGACAAAACTGGCGCTACCGCCAGCGTGATCTACGTTCCAGCTCCGTTCTGCAAGGACTCCATCCTTGAAGCGGCGTTCGGCGGCATCAAGCTGATCGTCTGCATCACCGAAGGCATCCCGACCATCGACATGCTGGAAGCCAAGGTCAAGTGCGACGAACTGGGTGTGGTCCTGATCGGTCCTAACTGCCCAGGCGTTATCACTCCAGGCGAATGCAAGATCGGCATCATGCCAGGTCACATTCACTTGCCGGGCAAAGTAGGCATCGTGTCGCGTTCCGGCACCCTGACTTATGAAGCTGTGAAGCAGACCACTGACGCCGGTTTCGGTCAGTCGACCTGTGTAGGTATCGGTGGTGACCCGATCCCTGGCTCCAACTTCATCGACATCCTGAAACTGTTCCAGGAAGACCCGAAGACCGAAGCGATCGTCATGATCGGCGAGATCGGCGGTTCGGCTGAAGAAGAAGCGGCTGCCTACATCAAGGCACACGTGACCAAGCCAGTTGTTTCCTACATCGCTGGTGTGACTGCTCCTCCGGGCAAGCGCATGGGCCATGCTGGCGCAATCATCTCTGGCGGCAAAGGCACTGCAGACGAGAAATTCGCTGCTCTGCAAGACGCAGGCGTTAAAACCGTGCGTTCCCTGGCTGACATCGGCAAAGCTTTGGCTGAGCTGACTGGCTGGGAAGTCAAAAAATAAGCGAATGCTTATTTGATTGACCTGCAAAGGCCACCTTCGGGTGGCCTTTGTGCGTTTGGGGATTAAACAAATTCTTTAGGAGCTGCCGCAGGCTGCGAAGGGAATATGCCTGAAACACCGCTTTCGCAGCCTTCGGCAGCTCCTACAGTTCGTAGTCATCTACGGACGATTCTTGTCGACGCCCGACAAACCTTTGTGCCTAATTGGGCTCGACAGGGTATGCGCCATAGAGAAGTCACGTTCAGATGGCCCACAAACAGTGCGTTCATCGGCCGCCTCGCCCTCAATAAGTGCAATAAGCGCGCAGTTTCGGTAGGCTAGCCGCCATTTTGTGCATCGCGGGTCTCACAAGGAACCGTCGCGCAACCGGGCACCTTCTAAAAGGACGTGCCTGGATTTCCCGAATCCACCGGGGAATCGCTCTCCTTTTCCGATTCTGAAGTGTGGTTTTCTCGATGAAAGTGTTGAAAGGTCAGGACATCCTGGCACTGGGTTTCATGACGTTTGCCCTGTTCGTCGGGGCTGGCAATATCATCTTCCCGCCCATCGTGGGCTTGCAGGCCGGGCCCCATGTGTGGATCGCTGCGCTGGGTTTTCTGGTTACGGCGGTAGGTTTGCCGGTGATCACCGTCATCGCCCTGGCGAAGGTCGGCGGCGCGATGGATGCGCTAAGCAGCCCCATTGGCAAGGTGGCGGGCGGGATTCTCGCGGCAGTGTGTTATCTGGCGGTCGGTCCGCTGTTTGCCACCCCGCGCACCGCGACCGTCTCGTTCGAGGTGGGGCTTGCTCCGTTGACCGGCGACAGCCCGTTGGCGCTGTTCCTCTATAGTCTGGTGTACTTCCTGGTGGTGTTCTGGGTTTCACTCTACCCAGGCCGTCTGCTGGATACGGTAGGGCGTATCCTGGCGCCGCTGAAGATCATTGCCCTGGCGGTGCTTGGCATTGCTGCGTTTGCACTGCCTGCTGGCGAAATTGGTGTTGCCGAACCTGCTTATGCGGCTGCGCCGTTTTCGCAGGGTTTCATCAATGGCTACCTGACCATGGATACGCTGGGGGCTTTGGTGTTCGGCATTGTCATCGTCAACGCCATTCGCTCTCGCGGCGTTGAGTCACCGCGCTTGATCACGCGCTACGCGATCATCGCCGGGTTGATTGCCGGGGTAGGCCTGGCGCTGGTGTACATCAGCCTGTTCCGTCTGGGTTCAGGCAGCCATGCGGTGGCCGCCGGCGCGAGCAATGGCGCGGCCGTGCTGCATGCGTACGTTCAGCACACCTTCGGCTCGCTGGGCAGTGGTTTCCTGGCTGTATTGATTTCCCTGGCGTGTCTGGTGACGGCCGTGGGCCTGACCTGCGCCTGCGCCGAGTACTTCGCCAAGGTGTTGCCGCTGTCCTACAAAACCCTGGTGATCATGCTGGCCGGGTTTTCGCTGTTGGTGTCGAATCTGGGGCTGACCAAGCTGATCCTGTTCTCGATCCCGGTACTGACTGCGATTTACCCGCCATGCATCGTTCTGGTGGCGCTGAGCTTCTGCAAGGACTTCTGGTATTCCCAGCGCCGCATTGTTGCCCCGGTGATGTTGGTGGCGTTTATCTTCGGTCTGATCGACGCCCTTAAAGGTGCCGGTTTTACCGAGTACATGCCGCACGCGTTGGCAAACTTGCCGCTGAGTGAACAGGGGTTGGCCTGGCTGGTGCCCGCGGTGATTGTTCTGGCGGTTGCGTTTGTCTGCGATCGGATATTAGGTAAGCGCAGCGAGGCGCTGGCCTGATATCAATAAAAAGATGTTTGAAAGCGAATGCTTTGCGATAAAAAGCTGAAGCGTCAAAACAAAAAGTTGAAACTAATAAAGCCCGCTTATAGCGGGCTTTATTGTCTGAAGACTTCTCAGCTTATTTGGTGGTGGTCGGCGCTGGAGCTTCTTTGTTAGCTTCCTGTGCGCGCTGCTGAGCGGCTTCCGCGTTTTTCTGAGCGGCTTCCTGGCTCTCTTTGGCAGCGTCGTTCACTTTATCCTGAGCCTTTTCCATG
The DNA here is from genome assembly GCA_900475325.1 of Paucimonas lemoignei. GTDB lineage: Bacteria > Pseudomonadota > Gammaproteobacteria > Pseudomonadales > Pseudomonadaceae > Aquipseudomonas. Next base: position 3,640,559 of record LS483371.1, on the reverse strand, counting down.
GACTGCTGGGATTGTTCCGCAGCCTTGTTGGCGTCTTGTTGGGTGTTCTCGGATTTCTTGTCGCAGGCGGCAAGACCCAGAGTGGCGGCAAGCATCAAGGCATAAGCAAAAGTATTACGCATGGGGTGTTGCTCCTTATTGATTATCTACGAGCCTAAGAGCATTGGCGTTTTCAATAAGTTCCAGCAAATCATCCGGTTGACGAATTTCTTTATTCGCTCCTCCGCGGTGCTCATCAACTCGCGCACTGAATACCCGCGCTTATTTTTAAACAGCGAGGCTGCTCCCGAGGCGTTGCAGGCCTTGGTTTTGAGCCTTGCGAGTTGTAGGGCGGCGCCAGCAGGGTTTTCCCGGCGCTGGTCGGCCGGGTGTCAGCACTTCAGCAAATGGCATTACGCGCCGCAGCGCTTATATCAATAAAATCGTTGGCGCCTGGAGGGTTATGGCCGGTGTTGGGTCGCCTCGGGAGATTGGCAGGGCACCGCCCTGACGCATTTGCAGGCAAGGCCTTGAAATCCCTCACCCAGCCCCCACTTTGATGACAACCCGCCGTCAGGCACAGGCTCAAGCCTGAATCTGACAGCCAATACCATCTGATTGGAGTTTGATGACCATGAGTGTGGAAACTCAAAAGGAAACCCTGGGCTTCCAGACCGAGGTAAAGCAGCTGCTGCACCTCATGATCCACTCGCTGTATTCCAACAAGGAAATTTTCCTTCGCGAGTTGATCTCTAACGCCTCTGACGCTGTCGATAAACTGCGTTTCGAAGCACTGTCCAAACCGGACCTGCTCGAAGGCGGCGCTGAGCTGAAAATCCGCGTGAGCTTCGACAAGGAAGCGAAAACCGTCACGCTGGAAGACAACGGCATCGGCATGAGCCGTGAAGATGTGATCACCCACCTGGGTACCATCGCCAAGTCCGGCACAGCCGATTTCATGAAAAACCTGTCCGGCGATCAGAAAAAAGATTCACACCTGATTGGCCAGTTCGGCGTGGGCTTCTACTCAGCCTTTATCGTTGCCGATCAGGTTGAAGTGTTCAGCCGTCGCGCAGGCACGCCTGCCAGCGAAGGCGTGCACTGGTCTTCCAAAGGCGAGGGCGAGTTTGAAGTTGCCACCGTCGAGAAAGCCGAGCGCGGTACGCGCATCGTCCTGCACCTTAAAAGCGGTGAAGACGAGTTTGCCGACGGCTACCGTCTGCGCAACATCATCAAGAAATACTCCGATCACATTGCTTTGCCGATCGAGCTGCCAAAAGAGTCGGCCGCTGCCGAAGGCGAAGAAGTACCTGCCGTTGAATGGGAAACCGTCAACCGCGCCAGCGCGCTGTGGACCCGTCCTCGCACTGAGGTGAAGGACGAGGAATACCAGGAGTTCTACAAGCACGTTGCCCACGATTACGAGAACCCGCTGAGCTGGAGCCACAACAAGGTCGAAGGCAAGCTGGAATACACCTCGCTGCTGTACGTGCCTGCTCGTGCGCCGTTCGATCTGTACCAGCGCGAAGCGCCACGCGGCCTCAAGCTGTATGTGCAGCGCGTTTTCGTCATGGATCAGGCCGAGTCCTTCCTGCCGTTGTACATGCGCTTCGTCAAGGGTGTGGTCGATTCCAACGACCTGTCCCTGAACGTCTCCCGTGAAATTCTGCAGAAAGACCCGATCATCGATTCGATGAAGTCGGCGCTGACCAAGCGTGTCCTGGACATGCTGGAAAAACTGGCGAAGAACGAGCCTGAGCAATACAAAGGTTTCTGGAAGAACTTCGGTCAGGTCATGAAAGAAGGCCCGGCAGAAGATTTCGCCAACAAGGAAAAAATCGCCGGCCTGCTGCGCTTTGCCTCGACTCACGAGGACGGCGGCGAGCAGATCGTTTCTCTGGCTGAGTACCTGGCACGCGCCAAGGAAGGCCAGGACAAGATTTACTACCTGACTGGCGAAACCTACGCACAAGTCAAGAACAGCCCGCACCTGGAAGTCTTCCGCAAGAAGGGCATCGAAGTGCTGCTGCTGACCGACCGCATCGACGAGTGGCTGATGAGCTACCTCAGCGATTTCGACGGCAAGGGTTTTGTCGATGTGGCCCGTGGTGATCTGGATCTGGGCAAGCTTGATTCCGAAGAGGACAAGAAAGCTCAGGAAGAAATCGCCAAGGACAAAGAAGGTCTTATCGAGCGCCTGAAAGCTGCGCTGGGTGAATCTGTCAGTGAAGTACGGGTTTCCCATCGTCTGACCGACTCGCCAGCGATCCTGGCCATCGGCGAGGCTGATATGGGCCTGCAGATGCGTCAGATCCTCGAGGCCAGCGGGCAGAAGGTGCCGGACTCCAAGCCGATCTTCGAATTCAACCCGGCCCACCCGCTGATTGGCAAGCTGGACGCTGAGCAGAGCGAAGAACGCTTCGGCGACCTGTCGCACATCCTGTTCGATCAGGCTGCACTGGCAGCGGGCGATAGCTTGAAGGACCCGGCGGCTTATGTGCGTCGACTGAACAAGCTGTTGGTCGAGCTGTCGGTTTAATGACCTGAGTGACAAAAAACCCGCTTCGGCGGGTTTTCTGATTGTGCACCCCCTGTTTTTCTTTCCCTGTTTGAGGAGTCAGCGATGAGCAGCAACGTTTCCGTGCGTTCAGTGGTTTACCAGATTGACGGCCAGCCCTATGAGAGCCGTCTGGTGTTTGACTCCGGCGACGCTTCATCGCGTCCGGGCCTGTTGATGGCGCCGAACTGGATGGGTGTCACCGAGGGTGCGGAAAAGATCGCACAGGCTGTCGCCGAGCAAGGCTACGTGGTGTTTCTGGCTGACCTCTATGGGCAGGGTACCCGGCCGCAGAATAACGACGAGGCAGGCGCAGCCATGATGCCCCTCAAGGATGATCGCGCCCTGTTGCGCAAGCGTATGCAGGCCGCGCTCGATCAGTTGCTGGCGCAGACCGATGCGCCGGTTGATGCCGATAAAGTCGCGACGTTTGGCTTCTGCTTCGGCGGTTGCTGCTCTCTGGAGCTGGCGCGCACCGGTGCAAATCTCAAAGCTGCGGTGTCGTTCCATGGCACCCTGGACACGCCAAACCCGGCTGATGCAAAAAACATCAAAGGTTCGGTTCTGGTCCTGCACGGCGCATCCGACCCGCTGGTGCCAAAAGAGCAGCTGCCTGCGTTCGAAGCGGAAATGAACGCTGCGGGTGTGGATTGGCAATTGCTGAGCTACGGCGGGGCAGTGCACTCGTTCACCGACCCGCACGCGCAGACTCCAGGCATGATGCAGTACGACGAAAAGACCGCTAAACGCGCCTTTGCTTCGATGCATAACTTGCTGGATGAAGTGTTCAAGGGTTAATGCGTTCGCGCAGACTTCGTTGATCTCTGTGGGAGCAAGCTTGCTTGCGAAAGCCATGTTACTGACCTGACACAGGTGTTGGTCTCAAGGATGCCTTCGCGAGCAAGCTCGCTCCCACAGGTCCTGTGTTTGCTGCGCGACAGCGCGGCGTCTGGATGACGGGGGATCTCCCACGGATTCGAGGCTGTCTGGTCTTTCAAGGCAATTCAATCCTGCCAATTTCCCCTGGCACGGTCGGCCAATCTCCTGCTGCCCAGCGGGTTCTGGCTTGTTCGATCAGCGCCGGATCGCTGGCGACGAAATTCCAGTTCATGCGCCTTGGGCCATCCAGTGGCGCGCCGCCGATCAGAACCGCATGGCACTCGCTTTCGGCGCAAAGACTCACTTCCTGACCCGGCTCCAGCACCACCAGCGTGCGAGGCTCAACGGGCTCGCCCTCTATCGAGGCCTCACCTTCCAGTACGTACAACGCGCGTTCCTGATGTTCGTCGGGGATGAGCAGGGTGGTGGCCGTCTGCAGGCGCAGTTCGGCGTAGATCGTCGGCGACAGGACCGGCACTGGCGACGTCAGGCAGAAGCCGTTGCCCGCAATCATCCGGATATGAATGCCCAGGAGGTCGCTTGACGGCAGGCTTTGCGCCGGGTGGTGGCTGTAATGGCCTTCACCCCGTTCATGACTCATGGGCGAAGCCAGCCAGACCTGCAAGCCGTGCATGCGCGAACCGCTGCTCATCAGGTCTTCAGGGGTGCGCTCGATATGCGCGATGGCGGCGCCGGAGGTCATCCAGCTCACTTCGCCAGGGCTCACCAATTGGTCGCTGCCCAGGCTGTCGCGGTGCAATAGCCGGCCTTCAAAAAGATAAGTCAGGGTCGACAGGCCAATATGTGGATGCTGGCGGATGTCGATGCCATTGCCCGGCGCGTAGTCGGTTTCCAGCATGTGATCGAAGAACACGAAGGGGCCGACACTGCGGCATTTGGCCGAAGGCAGCGGGCGCAGGATTGGCTGGCCTTCCACATCTTCGGCTCGGGGTTTGATGATGAGCATCTGGTATATCTCGCTGTTCTGAATGGCTCAGGCCAGGGTCGTTTCGATACTGATCTCGGCGCTGGTCATCAGCTTGTGCACCGGGCAACGATCAGCGATGCGATGCAACAAGGTGCGCTGCTGGTCGCTGAGGTCGCCTTCAAGGCTCAGCTGTACGTTGAGGCGGTATTGGCCCTGGCGCTCTTCGCTGTCGTCGTGAGAGACGCTCACGGTTATACCCGTCAGGGGGATGTCATGTTGCTGGGCATACAGCTTGACCGTCAGCGTCTTGCACGAGGCCAGCGCAGCATCGAAATAATCGTGAGGGGAGGGCGCGGAATTCTCGCCGCCCAGTGAGACCGGCAGATCGGTGAACAACTCATGCTCGGCGTTGATGCTGACTGTGTGGCGAAAGCCTTGAGGTGCCAGGCTGCTGACGATGACGGACATGAGGGCCTCGGGTGCCAGATTGAAAACAACAGCCTAGCCACAAAAAAGGCGCCTCGAAAGGCGCCTTTTTCAATACCCACTATCAGCCGGGCAGATTACTTGCCCTGCCAGCGTTTCATCACCAGCGTAGCGTTGGTGCCGCCGAAGCCGAAGCTATTGCTCATGACCTGGTCGATTTTTGCATTTTCCTGGGTCTTGAGCAGGATCGGCATGTCAGCGACAACTGGATCCAGTTCGTCGATGTTGGCGGAACCTGCAATGAAGTTGCCTTCCATCATCAGCATGCAGTAGATCGCCTCATGAACGCCTGCGGCGCCCAGGGAGTGACCCGACAGGCTCTTGGTGGAGCTGATGGCCGGAGCCTTGCCAGCGAAGACTTCGCGAACGCCTTCCATCTCTTTGACATCACCGACTGGAGTCGAGGTGCCATGAGTGTTGAGGTAGTCGATCGGGCCTTCAACGGTGGACAGGGCCATCTGCATGCAGCGGATGGCGCCTTCGCCGCTCGGCGCAACCATGTCGTAGCCGTCTGACGTTGCGCCGTAGCCAACGATTTCGGCGTAGATCTTGGCGCCACGGGCCAGAGCGTGTTCCAGCTCTTCAACGACCACCATGCCGCCGCCGCCAGCAATCACGAAACCATCGCGGTCTGCGTCGTAGGCGCGGGAGGCCTGTTCCGGGGTTTCGTTGCGCTTGCTGGACAGTGCGCCCATGGCGTCGAACAGGAACGACTGGCTCCAGTGCTCTTCTTCACCGCCACCGGCGAAAACGATGTCCTGCTTGCCCATCTGGATCTGTTCCATGGCGGTACCGATGCAGTGAGCACTGGTGGCGCAGGCAGAAGCGATGGAGTAGTTCAGGCCCTTGATCTTGAAGGGGGTGGCCAGGCAGGCAGAAACGGTGCTGCTCATGGTCCGTGTAACGCGGTACGGGCCAACGCGCTTGACGCCTTTTTCGCGCAGGATATCCAGCGCTTCCATCTGGTTCAGGGTCGACGCGCCGCCGCTGCCAGCGATCAGGCCGGTGCGCGGGTTGGAGACTTGCTCCTCGGTCAGGCCCGAATCAGTGATGGCGTCTTTCATGGCCAGGTAGGCATAAGCTGCCGCGTGGCCAACGAAGCGATAGATCTTGCGATCAATCAGCTCTTCGAGGTTGAGGTCAATGGAGCCGGAAACCTGGCTACGCAGACCCATTTCGGCATATTCCGGGTTGAATCGGATACCAGGGCGGCTTGCACGCAGGTTGGCGGAGACGGTCTCTTTGTCATTGCCCAAGCACGAAACGATGCCCAGACCAGTGATAACGACGCGGCGCATGCGGATAACCCTTAGAAGTTGTCAGTGGAGGTAAAAACGCCGACCCGAAGGCCCTCGGCGGTGTAGATCTCGCGACCGTCGACAGTCACCGAACCATCGGCAATGGCCAGGTTCAGTTTGCCTTTGAGGACGCGTTTGATCTGAATGTTATAGGTGACTTTCTTTGCAGTCGGAAGAACCTGACCGAAGAACTTCACTTCGCCCGAGCCCAGAGCACGGCCACGGCCTGGCAGACCTTGCCAGCCCAGGAAGAAACCGACCAGTTGCCACATGGCATCCAGACCCAGGCAGCCAGGCATGACCGGGTCGCCTTCGAAGTGACAAGCGAAGAACCACAGGTCTGGATTGATATCCAGCTCAGCGACCAATTCACCCTTGCCGTACTTGCCACCCTCTTCGCTGATATGAGTGATCCGATCGACCATCAGCATGTTAGGGGCGGGCAGTTGCGCGTTACCTGGGCCGAACAGCTCGCCGCGACTGCAGCGCAGCAAGTCTTCCCGGGTAAAGGCGTTTTGTTTGGTCATGCGAGCTCCTCAATAATCTTGTGCGGCAGGGTGGGGCGGTGCTTGCCCCGGAAGCCAGTCCTGGCCGGCTGACTCGCCAGTGTTCTGACCGGCAGCCTACCCATAGACTATTGCGTTGTAGTGAAAGTCACAGCACAAGGGAAATGAAAGTACACTTGTGCACTGAAATTTTCCACCCAGCAGAGGCCAGTGGACGATTTAGCGGACAAGACTGCCGCAATTTATCATTTATCGCCAGTCGCAGATGTCCGAAAGGGTAGCCATCGCTGTAAAACCTGCTGCAAATCAGCACGTTTGAAGGGCTTGGCGAGGTAATCGGTCATGCCCGCCTGTAAACAGGCGTCGCGATCACCCTGTAGGGCATTGGCGGTCAAGGCGATGATCGGCACCTGATCCAGACCTGGCAATTTGCGGATCAGCCGCGTGGCCTCGTAACCGTCCATCAGGGGCAGGCGGCAATCCATGAAAATAGCATCGTAACTGGCGCTGCCCGCCATGCTCACCGCTTGTGCGCCATCGGTCGCGACGCTGACTTCAAAGCCCAGATTCTGCAACAGCGCGCGGATGACGGTGCAGTTCACTTCGTTGTCCTCCACCAGCAGGACACTCCGGCCTTCACCTTGATCATGGCCCTGCGCCAGGGCGTCAGCGGTTTCGGGCGGCGCCTCGCAAACGACGGTCAGCGGGATTTCCAGGGTAAATATCGAGCCGCTGCCTTCACTGCTTTGCGCCTTCAAGGTACCGCCCATGCGTTCGGCCAGCGTGCGGGCAATCGGCAGGCCCAGGCCAGTGCCGCCATAGCGCCGGGAGATTGAGCTGTCGGCCTGCTGAAAGGCATCGAACATTGATTCCAGATGGTCGGCAGAAATGCCAATGCCGCTGTCCTGCACGCTGCAGATGAAGCGAATCTGCCCCGGTTCCTGCTCGGCCCAGCCTGCTTCGATGCTCACGCTGCCGGTTTCGGTGAACTTCAACGCATTGCCGATCAGGTTGACCAGGATTTGCCGGGTGCGGGTCGGGTCGCCCTTGACCCGGAAGCCATCCAGCCCAGGCTGCAGGGTCAGCTGCAGCGACAGGTTGCGCTGCTGGGCATCGTGGTTGAAGGCCTGGCTTGACGTCGCCACCAGCTCGGCCAGATTGAACGGGATGCTTTCCATTTCCAGCGCATGCCGTTCGAAGCGCGAGAAATCGAGAATGTCATTGATCACCCGCAACAAGTGTTCGGTGGACTCCGTGGCCAAAGCTGAATATTCAGTCTGCTCCTCGGTCATAGGCGTGGTTTCCAGCAACTGCAGCATGCCCAGAACACCGTTCATCGGCGTACGCAATTCATGGCTCATCATGGCCAGGAAATCGGACTTGGCCCGGTTGGCCCGTTCGGCTTCTTCGCGCGCCTGGATCAGCTCATCAATGGAGCGCTGCTGCTCGCGGCTGGCGTTTTCCAGATTGGACGCCAGGTTATTGATGTGCCGCGCCAGATCACCCAGTTCCGCGTCATCGTGCACGGGCAGCGGGGTTTGATAGTCGCCAGCCTGAATGGCTTTCACCGCGTCACCCATGGCACTGATCGGCCGTGACAGACTCGACGCCAGGCGCCGGGCCAGAATAAAGGTGAACAGCAGGGCAAACAGCGCCAGAACTCCGGCCTTTAGCAGGATTTCCTGTTGGCGCTCGCTGAAGGCATCGTTGGACATGCCCACCAGCACTCGCCCCAGATAATCTTCCGCAGTACTGACAGTCTCTTCACTGTTACCCGGGAAACCCTTGCCCAGCTTGACCCGCTGCGATCGGATGGGCGCCTGGAAGATCTCCACCTGTTTGGGGTGCGAGCCAATTTCCCCAGGCTGCTCGACGTAGACCAGCACTTTATTAAGGCTGTCCTGAACTTCGATGAATCGCACATGGGGCGTCGACAACGTCGCCCGCATCAGACTCTTGAGGGCCTCGTCATTGCCGACAATGACCCCGTACTCCGAGGCCGGGGCCAGCTGATTGGCGATGAGTTGACCGGTGTGGTTGAGTTCCTGGCGCAGGTCCTGGATACGCACAAAGGTAAAAAAGCTGATCAGCAGCAAGGTCAGCAACAGGGCCGGGCCGAGGCTGATCATCTGTGTGCGGGTGTTGATATCCCAATGGCGTCTGATCTTCATGGGCAACGCTCGGTTGCGCTCACGTCGGGCAATAACGCTGCGGCCAAATCATTTGTGCAGGTTGCAATCAACAAAAATACCCCTGTGCTACTGCCGCCCCCGTGGCCGGGATGCCTGCAGCCATGTCCTTATTCATTCGCCCGTCTTCGCGTTACTTCATGCAGAGGTGGAGCATGTTAACCGAGGTGCAGGTTATTTCCATGCTCCTTGCAGGCTTACTACAGCGGTTGTTGTAGGGCGGCGCCGCAGGCCTGTGGCTGAACGAGTCGCTTTCGCACGCGGTTTGTCGCTGGCCGATGCCGTCACGCTCCGTATAATGCCGACATCGCCAGATCAGATGGCTCTAGATGGATGTGTTTATGACCACACAGCAACCTGTTGCGGTTCTTGGTGGCGGCAGCTTCGGTACTGCCGTGGCGAACCTGCTGGCGGAAAACGGTCATCGGGTGCACCAGTGGATGCGTGATCCCGCCCAGGCCGAGGCGATCCGGGTCAACCGCGAAAACCCACGCTACCTCAAAGGCATCAAGGTGCTGCCGCACGTGGAACCGGTGACTGACCTGGCAGCGACGCTTGAAGCCTGTTCGCTGGTGTTCGTTGCCTTGCCGTCGAGCGCCTTGCGTCATGTGCTGGTGCCTCAGGTCCAGCTTCTGTCCGGCAAGATGCTGGTCAGCCTGACCAAAGGTATCGAGGCCGATACCTTCAAGCTGATGAGTCAGATCATTGAGGAAATCGCCCCGCAGGCACGCATTGGTGTGTTGTCCGGGCCGAACCTTGCGCGGGAAATCGCCGAGCATGCGCTGACCGCCACGGTGGTCGCCAGTGAAGACGAGGCGCTGTGCCAGCAGGTCCAGGAGGTGCTGCACGGCAAGACCTTCCGGGTATATGCAAGCGCCGACCGTTTCGGCGTCGAACTGGGCGGTGCCCTGAAAAACGTTTACGCGATCATTGCCGGTATGGCGGTTGCGCTGGGCATGGGCGAAAACACCAAAAGCATGCTGATCACCCGGGCATTGGCGGAGATGACCCGCTTTGCGGTCAGTCAGGGCGCCAACCCCATGACCTTTCTGGGTCTGGCTGGCGTGGGCGACCTGATCGTCACCTGCTCTTCGCCCAAGAGCCGCAATTACCAGGTGGGCTTTGCCCTTGGTCAGGGCCTGAGCCTTGAAGAAGCGGTCAACCGCCTGGGTGAAGTGGCCGAAGGGGTGAACACCCTGAAGGTGCTCAAGGTCAAAGCCCAGGAGTTGCAGGTGTACATGCCGCTGGTCGCGGGCCTGCATGCGATTCTTTTCGAGGGCCGTACCCTTGAGCAGGTGATCGGGCAACTGATGCGCGCAGAGCCGAAAACCGATGTCGATTTCATTTCCACCACGGACTTCAGCTGAGTACAACCCCACAGGGAGAAGGTCTTGAACGAATCGAACCTCAAACATAACGATTCCATCCTGCTGCGCATCCTCTGGATGGTGCTGTTCGTGCTGGTCTGGCAGCTGGCTGAATTGGTCCTGGCGGGCGTGGTGCTGGTGCAACTGGGCTATCGCCTGATTTACGGCGCACCTAGCGCCAGCCTGATGAACTTCGGCGACAGCCTTAGCCAGTTTCTGGCGCAGATTGGCCGCTTCGGCACCTTTCACAGCGACCAGAAGCCTTGGCCATTCGCCGACTGGCCAACGCCGCGCGCTCCCGAAGGCGAAGCGCCGCACAGCGTGCCACCGGCAGCGCACCCGGTTCGCGACGAAGAGCCCAAGCTGTGAAGGTCTGGATCCTGCGGCATGGCGAAGCGCAGGCTCACGCACGCAGCGACGCCGAACGGGAGCTGACAGCTCACGGCCGCGAAGAGGTCCTCAAAAGCGCCGCACACCTGTTGGGCAAGCCGCTGACCCGGATTATCGCCAGCCCTTATGTGCGCGCTCGACAGACTGCTGAGCTGGTTCGTCAGGCGCTGGGGTTCAGCGAGCCGATCGCCATAGCCCCATGGCTGACCCCCGAGAGCAACCCCGGCCAGGTGCTGTCCCGGCTTGATGCCTACGGCAGTGATGACATTCTGTTGGTCAGCCACCAGCCTTTGGTGGGCGCCCTGATCGGACTGGCAGTGCATGGCAATCTGCAGCAGCCACAACCGATGAGCACCGCCAGCCTCGCCGAGCTTGAGGCCGAGTTGCCGCTGGCGGGCGGGATGCAGTTGTTGAGCGTGCGGCACGTCTGAAGGCTGTGAACAGCGGCGGTGCAGAGACACCGCCTTCGCAGCCCTCGTAACCTCGGTAGCTCCCTAGTTTGCCTGATGCCTCAACAAGCCAAAGCATTGCGCCTTGAATCGAGTAGCACCAACAGCATCCGGGTGCTGCTGAGTCAGGTTCCGTCCTGACGGCCGGGTCACTTTTGGTGCCAAAAGTAACCAAAACCTCTGCGCTGGCGTCCGGCCCCCGCTTCGCGGCGGTACGTTCGCTCCGGTGCCGTGGGGTGGGCACGCGCCGACGGGCCATCCATGGCCCAGCGGCGCTCGCTCGGCATCCATGCCGAGCGACCCACCCCACGACACCTGCGCTCACCCTCCCGACGCGCATTTTGCGTCGTCTGTGAAATCGTGACAGGAAAAGCAAAAGCCAAAGCAAATCTGCTTTGCAGATTTCTCAGGATCGCTTATCCCTGATTCACACCTTGCTTTTGATTCTGGAGCCGTGCGCAAAACGTATGGCCGACACAAAAATTGCGACTTGTGGCCGGCCAAAGGAGCGGGAGCGTTTTGCTTACTTTTGACTGGGCCGGCATTCCGGCTGTTCAAAAGTGAGGCGCCGTAAGGGCGCAAAGGTGAATCAGCGTCAACTCCGCTGCTGGATATACATGGTATTAGGAATCTCTCAACAGAGTATCTACAGGGCCGGATGTACTTGCAATAACGCGAACAGCGGCGGGTCAGAGACACCGCTTTCGCAGCCCTCGTAACCTCGGTCAGCTCCTAAAGGGCCGCGGTGTAGCTGAAATAACGCAAAACATGTAGGAACTGCCGAAGGCTGCGAACAGCTGTGTGTCAGACAAACCGACTCGCCCCAATGTCTCCATGACCCCACGCAAAAGACCTGCCGCGCCCACACAGGCCTGAACACCACGTTTCCCTTTCAGATAACCGGCAACCAAGCAGTTGCTTGGTCAACTACGCTTGCTCCAAATAAAAACAATAAGGAGTGAGTCGCAATGACTATCGCCGTAGCTTTGCCTTTGAGCCGCTTCTATGACCGTGAGGCTCGTCATCCTGACAAGTGTTATATGGTCCAGCCGCTGGCAGGCGGGAAGGTGTGGTCGTTGAGTTGGGCTGATGTCGCCGACCAGGCACGTCGGGCGGCGCATTGGTTGCGGCGTTGCGGTCTGCCTCAAGGCAGCCGCGTCGCGATCATTTCCAAGAACTGCGCGCACTGGATCATCGCTGATCTGGCGATCTGGATGGCCGGGCATGTGTCCGTGCCGTTGCACCCGAATCTGACGCCCGAATCGGTGGCGCAGATTCTCGATCATTCCGACGCGGCCCTGGTGTTCGTCGGCAAGCTGGATGACTGGCCTGCCATGAGTCGTGGTGTCCAGGTCGGCATCCCCACCATTGGCCTGCCGATCTGCCCGGAGGATTGGCAGTTCGATTTCGACTGGAACGAGCTGCAAAGCTGGACGCCCATTCAGGACAACCCCTGCGGGCAGCCTGATCAACTGGCCACGATCATCTATACCTCGGGCACCACCGGCGTGCCCAAGGGCGTGATGCACAGTTTCGGCACGCTGGGTTTCGCCGCCACCCATGGCAGAAGTATTTTTGGCCTTGGCGAGAAGGACCGGCTGTTTTCCTACCTGCCGCTGTGCCACGTCGCGGAGCGCATGTTCGTGGAGATGGCTTCGATCTACAGCGGGCAAACGGTGTTTTTCGCGCAGAGCCTGGACACCTTTCTGGAGGACTTGAAGCGCGCTCGCCCCACGGCGTTGTTCGGGGGGCCAGGGATCTGGACCAGGTTCCAGGTGGGCGTGTACAGCAAGCTGTCGCCTGAACGGCTGGACTTGCTGCTGAACCTGCCAGTGATTGGCAAATACACTGGGCGCAAAGTGCTACGCGGGCTGGGCCTGGATGCGTTGAAGGTCGCGCTGTCCGGGGAAGCGCCTGTGCCGCATGCCTTGCTGCTCTGGTATCGACGCCTGGGCCTGGACGTGCTTGAGGTTTACGGCCTGACCGAAAACTGTGGCTACTCCCACGTCTGTCGGCCGGGCCAGCAAAAGGACGGCTGGATCGGTCAGCGGTGTCCGCAGGTCCAGGTGCGCATCGCTGAAAATCGGGAGGTGCTGGTGCGCAGTGGGGCCACCATGCTCGGCTATTTCAAGGAGCCGCTGAAAACCGCCGAAGTCGTGACCCACGATGGTTTTTTGCGCACGGGTGATCAGGGAGAGCTGGATGATGAGGGCAATCTGCGCATCACCGGCCGCCTAAGGACATCTTCAAGACCTGCAAAGGCAGGTACCTAGCATCGGCGCCTATCGAAAAACCTGTTGGCGGTGCATGCGCGCATTGAACAGGTGTGCGTGGTGGGTGGCGGCCTGACCGCACCGCTGGGCCTGTGCGTGTTGTCGGGTCAGGGCCAGTCGGGTTCGCACCGCGACGAGCATGGCCTGCAGGAAAGCCTTGAGGTGCTACTGGCTCAAGTCAATGGGGGTCTGGACAAACATCAGCGCTTGCATCAGCTGGTGGTGGTGAAAGATAGTTGGACGGTCGAAAACGGTTTCCTGACCCCGACCTTGAAGATCAAACGCAGTGTGATCGAGTCCGTGTATGGCGCACGCCTTCATGCATGGAGCGAGCGATCCGAAGCGGTACCGTGGCAGGAGTAAGTCGACGCATTTCCAGCGCTCAGCCCGCGAGCGCTTCATGACAAGGATTGAATATGAGCCTGTGGCACACAACGCCGAATCTGGAACAACTGAACGGCATCAGCAAAAACACCATTCTTGAACTGCTCGACATCCGCTTCGAGTCTTTTACCGAGGATTCCCTCACCGCCAGTATGGTGGTCGATCACCGGACTCATCAGCCCTACGGCCTGTTGCATGGCGGGGCGTCGGTGGTATTGGCCGAGTCCGTGGGGTCTTCGGCCAGCTACCTGTGCATCGACCCCAGCAAGTTTTTTTGCGTCGGTATTGAGGTCAACGCCAACCACCTGCGTGGCCTGCGCAGCGGGCGAGTCACGGCGGTGGCGCACGCGGTGCATATCGGCCGCACGACCCATGTCTGGGATATCCGTCTGACCAGCGAGGACGGAAAAGCCACTTGTATTTCCCGACTGACCGTTGCCGTTGTGCCGTTGGGGCAGGAGCCGCCCGCGCGCTGAGATTGAGTACAGTCTGGGGGCCTGTCCATTACCTGGTATTGGACAGGCCCATTCGCTGCAAACCGCTCAGCGCTTCAACGCATCAATGCATCAGCGCAAAGCCCAGGAAACACCCACGTACAGCCCAATTCCTTCACCCGGCGTAGAGCGCGGCGCATCGATACCTTTATCGTCGTAGCCCGGCGTGACCGTGGCCGCGTAGTGTTTGTTGGTTAGATTGCGCATGTTCAGCCAGGTCTGCCAATCATCCTTGGGGGCGTTGTAGCCAATCGTTGCGCCCAGTAACGCGTAAGGGTCAGCGTAATAGCTGTTGGCGTAATCCACCGCCGCCCTGGACACCAGTTGCGTATCCACCGCCGCGAAGAAGCCCTGAGGCCAGTCATAGCGCAGTTCGCCCTGGTAATAGTGCATCGGCAATCCCGGCAGACGGTTGTCACCGAAGCGGTCGTCGTCGCGGTAATGGAAATCGCTGAAGGTGTACGCCTGACGCAGGCTCAGTTCACCGCCCTGATGGGACCACAGTTTGCTTTGCAGGCTGGCTTCCACGCCCTGATGCACCGTTGGGCTTGCATTGAGTTCAAAAGGAGTGGTGGCGCTGGCGTCCGGCAATACCGACAGCAACTCGTGACGCACCTGCGCGTAGTACCAGGCCAGGCTCCATTGGCCCAGCGTACTGTCGCCTCGGCCGCCGATTTCCAGGGTAGTCGCGGTCTGGTTCTGCAGCTTGATCGGCACGCGCTGGGCGCCAGTTGCCACGCCACTGCCCGCCGGGAAGAACTGGTTGGAGCTGTAAATCAGCGACCACGGGTGTGGCCCTTCCACCGACCGGCTCAGGTTGCCGAACAGCTGTACGTCAGGCGTGAGCTGATAGCGCATGCCCAGGCGCGGCGCGTAATCCCAATCGCCCATGCTGACCTTGCCGCCATCGTCGGGATAAGTCACGGCACTTTCCCGGCGGGTGTAAATAGCGGCCAGGCCGGTGGTCAGCCACAGGTCGTCGGCGATTTGCAGGTCATTGCCGACATGCAGGACGGTGTCCGAACCCTGATAGGTGAAATCACGGATTCGCGTGCCCGACGCATAACCGGCGGTGTTGCCGGTGGGGATGCGCACAAATTCGCTGGCACCCGCGTTGGGCAAGTGCTTGGTGACGCGCAAGCCCAGGGTGCTGTTGCTTTCGAGGCCCCACAGGGTGTCGCGTCGTTTGTAATCAAACGTGCCGCTCACATCGGTGTACGCCACCCGCAGGCGGTTCGGCCCTTCGCGCAGGTCCATCGGGTAGTCGTGATAGACCAGGCCGGTCTGCAGGCTGGAATCGTCGTCGATGTACCAAGTGGTTTTGTTACCAATGAAGGTGCTACCCGGCTGATCGCGGTTGTAGTCCCGCGCCACGTAGGTGGGGTTGGCGGCTTTCGGATCGTGTTCGATTGACTGTTTGGTGACGCGTCCTGCCAGCTCGTTGTCGGTTTCCCGGTGGCGGATATAGAAGCGGGTTTCCAGGTTGGGGCTGAACCGATAGCCGAAGTTGGCGATCACGCCCTGGCTCTGGCTGGACGTGTGGTCCTGATAGCCGTCCGATTTTGCGTCGGTCACCGACAGGTAATAGTCGAAGTCGCCCAACACCTGGCCGGAGCTGACCTGGCGCTGCTGATAGCCATGGCTGCCCATGGCATACCGCACTTGCAGCAACGGCGCGTCGTAACCGGTATGGCTGACGTAATCAATGGCGCCGCCCAGGGCCAGCGCGCCGCGATCAAAACCATTGGCGCCGCGCAGCACTTGCACATGATCGACCCACAGCGGCTCGAGCAATTCGTAAGGCGTACCGCCTGGGCCGGTGAGTGGCAGGCCGTCGAGCAGGGTGTACAGCCCCGAGGCGTGAGCACCAGGCGCACGGTTGATGCCTGAACCCCGGATCGAGATTTTTACCCCTTCGTTGCCCGCTGACTGAGCGTAGACCCCAGGCTGATAGGCGAGCACATCCTGATTGGAGGCTACGCGGCCCTGCAGCGGGCGGCGCATGTCGACGACATTGGTCCCGCCCGGTACTTTCGCCAGCTGGGCTTTTGCGTCCTCCAGCGTCTGCTCCTCGCCGCTCAGTTCTTGCTCCCGAATCAGCACTTGCCCCAGCTCGATGCCCGCCGCCTCGACGGCCGGACAGACAAGCGCCAGGCCCAACAGGGCCACAGGAAAGGAATGGGGTGACGGCATCGAAAACGCTCCAGGCATGAAACAGACAATGAGAACTGCGACGCCTTGAAGAACCAAGGAAGCACATGGCAGTTTTGCGAGTCATGTCTGTTCAGGCTTTTCGATGCCGGGGCGCGTCAAGGCTTGGGCAGATAACCCGGCAGGTTCTCGATGCGTTGCAACCAGCGTGCGATGTGCGGGAACGGGGTCAGGTCTACGCCACCCTCGGGGGCCAGCACCACGTAGGGGTAAACCGCGCAGTCCGCAATGGAGGGACGGTTGATCGCCAGCCAGTCGTTGAGCTCCAGATGCTTGTCCAGTATCGACAGCGCCACTGCTGAGTTGGCCAGCGCCTGAGGCTTGTCCAGCGGCTCGCCGAACTTTTGCACCAACCTTGCAGCATTGACGCTGTGCTGCACCTCGTTGGCGGCAAATGACAGCCATTGCATGATGTCCGCCTGGCCATGAGGATTGCTCGGCCACCACGCCAGCCCGCCATATTGACCGGCGAGGTACACCAGAATCGCCTGGGAATCGCGCAGCACATAGCCTGCGTCTTCCAGCACGGGCAGCTGACACAGGGGATTGAGGTCGGACACCGGCGCCTGTTTATGGGCTCCGTTCAGGAAGTCCACGGCCACGATCTCCAGTTCGATGTTGGCCAGCGAGGCGAACAGTCGGACTTTGTAGCAATTACCTGAGGCATCCAGATCGTAAAGTTTCATGTCGCGTCTCCATTAACGAGTTGATTGAATTCAAGAACATTGCCATCGGGGTCGCGAATAAACAGCGCGATACGTCGCGGGCCGATAGGATGTGGTCCTTCGGTGATGACGATGCCTTGCTGTTCCAGCCAGTGTTGCAGCGCCTGCAGGTCGTCGGTGATGAACGCCGGGTGAGTAATGCCCGGCAGTTTCACTGGCGCATCCAGCAGTGCATTGTGAGCGTCGGGTAAACGGGTGCCGTTGAAGATCAGGTTGATACGCACGCCATCGGCGCTGAGCATTTCATTGGCTTCGAAGCGGGGGAATCGAGCGCTCTCGACAAACCCCAGGGCTTGATAAAACGTCATGGCTCGGTTGACGTCGCTGACCCGGATGCCGATGTGGTCGTAAGCGAGAATCCGCGCGGGGTTGGGTGGCAGGCTCATGGAGCAGGCTCCTAATCGTTGAGAATGCTGAGCAGTTTCAACCTGAGTGGGCTTTTCACCTATGGTGTGAACCTGACAAGACCTGTGCACGCACTGCACTAATCCAGAGATGACACAAAAGGTGGTTCACAAGTGGCGATGGACAGGCTCAAGGCGATGGCCAATTTCGTGCGGATTGTCGACAGCGGTAGCCTAAGTTCGGCTGCCCAGGAGACGGGCCAGTCGGTGGCCTCGCTGGTGCGTTCACTGGCGGCACTGGAACGTTATCTGGGCGTGCGGCTGTTGAACCGTAGCACCCGGCGCATGGCATTGACCGAGGAGGGGGGCGAATACCTGGACTGGAGTCGGCGCACGCTGGCTGATTTCGACGCCATGGAGCAGCGTCTGGAATCGCGCGATGGTATTACTCGCGGCCTGCTGCGCATGACGGCACCCGTCGAGTTCGGGCAGCGTTATCTGGCGCCACTGGTCAACGCCTTCCTCCGAGAGCACAGCGCGATAACGGTCGAGCTGAGCTTTGACGATCATGTGGTCGCATTGCTGGACGAACGCCTGGACCTGGCCCTGCGAGTGGGACATCTGCCGGATTCTGCCATGGTGGCGCGACAGGTCGGCGCCACGCGGCTGGTGACGTGCGCCAGCCCGGATTATTTGCGTCAGGCGCCAGCCATCGACAGCCCGGATTCGCTGCAGCATCACGCGTGCATCAGCCTGAGCGCCCAGGGTCGGCAATGGTACTTCCGGCACGGTGACAAAGAACGTGCTCAACAGATCGCGCCAAGGCTGGTGTGTAACCAGATCCGAGCAGCCAGTCTGGCGTGCGTGCAGGGCGTGGGCATTGTGCGGTTGATGCATTACCAGGTCGCGCAGGAGTTGGCCGAAGGGCGTCTGGTGAGGATCCTGCGCGAATACGAACCGATGGATTTACCGATTCAACTGGTTTACCCGCATTCCCTGCAGCTATCGCCAAGGGTCCGGACCTTCGTGGACTGGGTCTGCCCGCAGTTGGAGAAGCTCACGCCAGATCCGGCTGGGGAGATTTGATGCATGGAGCGCAGAGTGGCGCGAATCGTGGCGTGTCAGGCAAACCGCTTTTCGCAGCCCTCGTAACCTCGGTCAGCTCCAGGACTGTGGTGTGTATGAATTACCGCAAAACCTGTAGGAGCTGCCGAAGGCTGCGAACAGCGGTGTGTCAGGAAAACCGCCTTCGCAGCCCTCGTAACCTCGGTCAGCTCCAGGACCGTGGTGTCTGAATTAACGCAGAACCTGTAGGGGCTGCCGAAGGCTGCGAACAGCGGCGGGTCAGACAAAAGGGTAAAAGCTCAGCACCTCAATACTTCCACGTCACCGACGCCGTCAGGTTGCGCGGCGCGCCGTAGTTGGCGCTGGTGCCGCTCTTCAGTGACATCAGGTATTTGCGATCAGTGAGGTTATTGAGGTTCAGCGACGTGCTCCAGTGCTGATCAATGTCGTAGCTGGTCATCAGGTCCACCAGCGCAAAGGCGTGTTGGTTGACCTGGCTGTAGGTATCGTCTTCGGTGCTGCTCTGCCAACTCAGGCGACCACCGACTTTGGCTTTGGGCATGAACGGCAAACGGTAAGTCGCCATGCTGCGCAAGGTGTGAGCCGGCACATATTGGCGAGCCTGGTCGCCATTGGCGTCCTCGATATGGACGTAGGTGTAGCCCGCGAGCAGGTCCAGCCCCGGCAGGATTTCCCCAGAAGCCTGCAGCTCAACACCATGGCTCTTGAAGTCCACACCATCGTAGATGTACTGATTGCCCAGCATGCCCGCGTATTCAGACACGTTCTGTTGCCTGGTCTTGAACACCGCGGCTGTCAGGTCCAGGCGGTCGTCGAGCAGGCTGCCTTTGACGCCGACTTCAAAGCTGGTGCCTTCCAGTGGGTCGATCAGGTTGCCGTCGGTACCCAACACATATTGCGGGCTGTAGATCTGGGTCCAGCTGCCATAGACGCTCCACTGGTCCGTCAGGTCGTAGACCAGGCCGGTATAGGGCGTGATCTTGCCGTGCTCGCGGGTGTCGTGGGCGGTGCCGTAGTTTTCACCCTTGCCGTCAGCGCTGAGCATGCGGGCGCCGACGATCCAGTGCAGGTCGTCGAGCAGGCTGAAACGCGCACCGGCATACAGGCTTTTCTGGGTGTCGCTGAAGTTGCCCATGTTATCGGCGTCGGTGTAATCCAGGCCAGGACGCGGCACACCGCCCGTCAGGGCATCGGCCAGGTTGGACGGGAAGTAGCCATTGGAGTCAATGTTGTAGGCCGTTTCCTTGTGATGGGTGCGGCCATAGTTGGCGCCGACGGTCAACTCGTGGTCCCGACCGAACAGGGTAAAGGGCCCGGACAGTTGCGCCTCACCGATCAACTGGTGTTCCTTGCTTGAGGTGTCGGTCGCGTAGCTTGCGCCCGCGTCGCCGGTCACGCTGGATATGTAGTACATATCCGTGTCCTGGTACTGGGTGACGCCGGTGACTGTGACCTTGCCGTTCCAGCCATTGCCGAAATCATGGTTGAGCTCGGCAAAGGCGCGCTGGGTATGCAGGTTCCAGTACGTCCACGGCTGGCCGATGTTGGCGCTGCGGCTGCTGTAATGGATGCGATTGCCGTCGGTGTCGATCAGCGGCAGATTGCCCCAGCTACTGCCGTTGGAATCACTGTTGTGCTGGGAAAAGCCCACGGTCAGGGTATCGGCGTCGGACAGGTCGAACGCCAGCAAACCTGCCGCGACATTGACTTCATGGCTGTAGCGGTCCAGGTAAGAGTTGCCCTTGTCATGGGCATAGATAAAGCGCCCGCGCACGTTGCCGGTGGGTGTCAGAGGGCCGGAAACATCCGCTTCCACCCGGCGGTTATCCCAGGAACCCGCGCTGGCGCCGATTTTGGCCTGGAAGGTGTCGGTTGGGCGCTTGCGCACGAAGTTGACCGTGGCGGAGGGGTTGCCCGTGCCGCTCATCAAACCGTTCGCGCCGTGCAGCACATCGATCTGCTCGTACTCGGCCAGGTCCTGCTCACCCACCAGAGTGGT
This sequence comes from Paucimonas lemoignei, assembly GCA_900475325.1. Classification (GTDB taxonomy): domain Bacteria; phylum Pseudomonadota; class Gammaproteobacteria; order Pseudomonadales; family Pseudomonadaceae; genus Aquipseudomonas. Next base: position 3,620,015 of record LS483371.1, on the reverse strand, counting down.
CGCCGCGAAGGGCATGCCCATGCCGTCGTACTCGAAGGTGTCGATGGTGAAGCCGCGTGAGGTGAACTCCGTACGGTCGGTTTCGATCTGCTCCACGGTCACTGACGGTGCTGCGCGCAAGGCGTCTCTGATGCCGTCCAGCTTGAAGTCGTCGATCTGGGCGCGGGTGATGGTGGTCACCGCCTGGGGCGTTTCCTTGTTCGACAGGCCCAGGCGCGTGGTGCTGGCGGCCGCTTTGCCTTGATAACCCAGGCTTTGAGTATCGCCTTGGGCGCTGTTGCTCTGGATGGCGGTCTCCGGGAGGGTGATCGGGTCAGCGGCGTAGGCCGGATTCAGGGTGCCGCAGGCACCCGCCAGGAGCAGGCTGGCAGAAAGGCGAGGGATCAAGGGGTAAGTTCCTGAAATGCATGAATGTTTGTAACATTCTGACGCATATCGCTAATGAGAAACAGACTCATTACGTATCAGGTTTGACATAGTCCCGGATTCGTCACGTGCGAGGCTGTCTGTGTGCCACTAAATGGGCAAGCCACAATGACAAAGCGAAGGCGATCAGCGCCATGGCGGTGAGGGCATGGATCATCGCGTTGCTGCCCCATTCCGAGATCAGATAACCGCACGCCACGGGCGCCGCCGCCTGGGCCAACAGCGCAGGCCTGGCCATGCGCCCCGAGACCACCGCGTAATCGGCCTGATGAACCACCGCCAACGGCAAGGTGCTTTTGACGATGGCGCGCAAGCCGTTGCCCGCCCCGTAAAACACCAGCCCCCAGGCCACCACGCTGGGGGTGAAGTCCACCAGCAGTAGCCCGAGCGCCGTCATGCCGCTGGACAGCAGCGCGGTAAACATCGGGGTGTTGCGCTTGAACAGCAAATCGATGACCCGGCACAAGACGGATGCCGGACCGATCAACGCCGCCAGCCCGATGGCCGAAGCCAGGTTATGCCCGCGCGCCTGCAACACTGTAAGCAGCACAATCGAAATGCAGGTCATCAAGGCGGCAGCGATGGCGAACAGGGCGGTCATGGACCAGTAGATCGACGGCTCCAGGACTGTGCCGCTGCCGGAAACGGCACGTCCCGCAGTGGGCGCAGGCACGTGAGCATCCAGGGCGTAGCGGTACAGCGGAAACAGCGTGACCAGCACGACACCGCCAAACACCGCGCAGGTCAGCCGCCAGCCCATGAGGTGCTCCATCACCGCCAGCAGCGGCCAGATGACGGTGGTGCAAAACCCGGAAATCAGAGTGATCCCGACAATGATCGGTCGGGCCTTCAGGCCGTAGGTCGAGCCCAGGGAGGTGAACAGCGCGTCGTAAAGCCCGGTGGCCATGGCGATGCCGATGATCACCCAGGCCAGCAGGAACATCGGCAACGAGGGCGCAACCGCCATCAGGCCAAGCCCCGCCGCCAGGATCAAACCGTGGGCGCCCAACACCTTGCGCCCGCCGAGCCGAGCAATGAGTCGACCGCACAGGGGCGATAACAGACTGGCCACCAGCAAGCCGATGGACGCAGCGCCCAGCACCCATTGGTGCGGCCAACCGGTGTCGGCCGCAATAGGGTCAGCCAGTACGCCCAACAGGTAAAACGAGCCACCCCAGGACAGGATTTGCAAGAGCCCCAGCAGCACGATCTTTGCGTTGCCGGGGCGGCGGGGCAGGGTGTCGGTAGTCAATCGAGGTCCTTAGCGTCAAGCAGTCGAGATCAATCGCCGGGAGGCAGGCGTCGCAGAGGCGCATGCTAGCAGGCTAGTAACGACTTGTTACTCGATCAACCTCGCAGATTCTGCACCAGGGATTCGGCGCTGATGTCGGCAATGGTCTTGGCTCCGGTCAGGACCATGGCAACGCGCATTTCCTTCTCGATCAGGCCCAACAGATTGCTGACCCCGGCACCACCGGCCGCCGCCAATGCGTAGATGAAGGCCCGGCCGAGCAGGACGCTGTCGGCGCCCAGGGCGATCATTCGCACCACGTCCAGACCGCTGCGAATGCCGGAGTCGGCCAGAATCGCCAGCTCTCCTTTGACCGCGTCGGCGATCGCGGGCAACGCCCGGGCACTGGACAGCACGCCATCCAGCTGCCGCCCGCCGTGGTTGGAGACGACGATCCCGTCCGCGCCAAAGCTCACCGCGTCCCGTGCGTCTTCGGGGTCGAGGATGCCCTTGATGACCATCGGCCCTTCCCAGAAGTCGCGGATCCACTCCAGGTCTTTCCAGGAAATCGACGGATCGAAGTTGCTGCCCAGCCAGCCGATGTAGTCCGCCAGACCGGTGGGGCTGCCACGATAAGCGGAGATATTGCCCAGGTCGTGAGGGCGCCCGTTGAGGCCCACATCCCACGCCCAGCTAGGGTGAGTGAAGGCTTGCAGCATGCGGCGAAAGGCGGCGTTGGTGCCACTCATGCCGGAGTGGGCATCCCGGTAGCGGGCGCCGGGTACCGGCATGTCCACGGTAAAGATCAGCGTCGTGACGCCCGCAGCCTTGGCGCGTTCCAGTGCGTTTTTCATGAAGCCGCGATCGCGCAGCACATACAGCTGAAACCACATCGGCCGACTGATGGCCGGCGCCACTTCTTCAATCGGGCACACCGAAACCGTCGACAGGATGAACGGGATGCCACTGGCGTCGGCGGCCTTGGCGGCCTGTACTTCGCCGCGCCGGGCGAACATGCCGGTCAAACCTACAGGTGCCAGGGCCACCGGCATGGCCAGGGTCTCGCCAAACAGCTGGGTTTGCAGGCTCAACTCGGACATGTTGCGCAACACCCGCTGACGCAAAGCAATGTCAGCCAGGTCGTCGACGTTGCGGCGCAAGGTGTGCTCGGCGTACGCGCCCCCGTCGATGTAGTGGAACAGGAAGGGCGGAAGCTTGCGTTGAGCGGCGGCACGGTAATCAGTAGAGGCAGAGATGATCATGAGCGTCGTTCTCTTCTGGGAGTCCAGGAAAGGGTAGTCTGACAACGGATTGTAAATTGGTCAGACCAATTATTGTTATTGGTAAGCCAGAGTAGAAGCCTCGCCGCGGGGTGTCAATTTGCGCGTTTTTCAAGCCTGCGGGTGCGCAAGGTCAGCGAGCCAAGTTGTGCGAACTCAGGACCGACCGCACAGCGGCTCACGCATTGACGGCCAGCCGCGCGCGATGCTCCGTCAGGGGGGACAGCACCGGTGCCGAACCCTCGATATGGATATACACAAACCAGCGATTGGGCGGGCTGTGCAGGATGAGGTGGACTTGGTAAGGCGTGTGCCCGTCTGTGGTGTTCGAGCCGTGGATGCTTCTGTCCTTGAGCGTCTGCACCTGGGTGATCCCATGGTGCGTCAGGGTTTGCCTGAGGTACGCGTCGCGCTCGCGCAATTGGCGGGCCCTGTCTTTTTGCGATAGCCGATGAGTCAGGTAGCCGACGCCTACCATCAGCGCGAGGGGCACTAGCCACCCGACATAGGCCCGCCACTCAGGTATCCATTCCATGCTCACATACTCCCTGGACCCGACTGAATCAGGCGCTCAACAGCGCATCAGCCATCACGCCTGAAAAAACGGTTTCCACCGGCCCGGTGAGGAAGACCGGACCCGCGCCGTCCCACTGAACCGTTACGCTGCCGCCATCACACTGGACCTCGACGGACTCGTCCAGCAAGCCTCGCCGAATACCGTTCACCGCAGCCCCGCACGAGCAGGAACCGGAACCCAGGGGAATGCCACCCCCGCGTTCCCAGATGCGCAAACGGATATGGTGTCGGTCAATGATTTGCACAAAATGAACGTTGGTCTTGAGCGGGAACAAGGCACTGGTTTCCAGGGTGGGTCCAAGCGCCGCGATGTCGATAGCGTTCAGGTCTTCAACAAAGTAAGTGCAGTGCGGGTTGCCCATGCTGCAGGCAGCGGGGCCTGCTGATATGGGCAATACCGACGTCTCCATTTCCATGGCCAGTGGAATATCCGACCAGCCGAAAAGCGGGTTACCCATGTTCACGCAAATGCTGCCCGTAGCCGTGCGCTCGCACGTCAGTACACCACGCGGGGTGCGCAGGGTAACCGAAGGCTTACCCGACTCGCGCATCAGCCTGTCCGCGGCGCCCCGCGTTGCACTGCCGCACGCGTCCAGTGAAGAGCCATCGGCATTCCAGAACAGCAAGCGCCCATCTGCCTCTTCGCAATCGAGCAGTACCGCGAGCTGATTAAAACCCACGCCTCGGTTGCGATCCCCCATACGCAGTGCAACCGTACGGGTGATCGGGTTCGGCGCGTTTCGCGAGTCGACGATGACGAAATCATCGCCGTTGGCATGCATTTTATGAAAGCTCAGCGGCATGGACAGACCTGAGTGCGGGCAAGTAATGATTGACGGCTGCATGCGATCTACCGCTATCTGGGCAAACTTTGCAAGCCGTGTGAGGCCTGTCGGGGTGGGATATTCCCTCTGAGACGTGCAGCAGGGCTTTGTTTAACGCAGCATTGAAAACAGGAACGTGAGCATGCCGTGGGTTGTTGTGTGGGGTTTTATCCTGGCCGTGAGCCTGGGTTTCTGGACGGCCGTTTCGATGATCGCCGGGGTCGCTGAGCCGTGGGACGCCGCTGGTTACTGGACGATTTTTTATCCTGCAGCGCTCGTGTTATCGGCAGTCCTGGCGCTGCTACCGAGAAGGTTCCAATGGGCGGTGGGCGCGGTAGTCATCTTCGCCCAGGTTCCGGTCGTCTTGGCGGTTTCGGGTATCGGCCCCTTGCTGGCCGCAGGGGGCGTTATCGCCGCGACTCTGTCGATTCCAGCGATGGTGTTGTCGTGGCTCAGCGGCAGGACCTGGCGTATTTATCGCGGACTGTGAAGTGTTGCAGTCTCAAGCCGACAAGTAGTGGTCCACCGATTCAACCTTCGCGTAGCCGAATTCCAGGGCGGCCATCATGGCCGCATGCACGTGGGCAGCGGGGGCAGTGACACCGTTGAAGGTCAGGTCCCGTGTCGCGCAGGCATCATGCAGCACCGTCACCGGGTAGCCCATGTCCACGGCGGCCCGGACCACGGCGTCAATGCACATATGGCTCATCGCGCCAACGACCACCAGCTCTTCGGCACCCGAGGCTTCCAATTGTTGCTTGAGGTCTGTATCGCGGAACGCATTGATATGGTGCTTGACGACGACTGGCTCGTCGCCTACGGGAGTTGTCTGGGCTTGAATTTCCGCGCCGCTGGAGTTTTTTACAAACAAAGGGGCGTCTGCGGAGCTGGATTCATGGCGAATATGGATAACCGCGATACCGGCCTCACGCGCGTGATCCATGACGCGCCTCGCCTGGCGCGCGGCATCCTCTATGCCTGTCAGCGGGAGTTTGCCGGTCGGCAGGTATTCATTTTGCAGGTCAACGACAATGAGTGCGCGTTTCATGGGTGTTCTCCGGGGCCGGATTTGCGTTCAAGGGGTATGCATCGATGTTGCATAATGGCTAACCTTTTAAACAGTGGCCTGAAAGACAGACTTCGATAGAATCGGGCCAATAGCCTAGACGTTCAGAGGATGATCATGCCATTGCTACGTGTTGCGGTTCTTGCATTCGAGGGCATGAGCCTGTTCCACCTGTCTGTTCCCGGCATGGTCTTGGGGACGGTTGAAGCGGACGCCGAGGCGCCGCAGTACGACGTTCAATACTGTGCCGAGAACCCGGGCATGGTCAGTTGCGACCAGGGCGTCGGTGTTCAGATCAGCCATGGGCTTGAACTCATGCAGGCGTGCGACATGATCATCATTCCGGCCTGGAGTGACCCCTCTGTTGCTGCATCAGCGCAGTTGGTGGCCGCGCTGCAGCTGGCCAACCGGCAAGGCAAGCTGATCGTCGGCCTGTGTCTGGGAGCGTTCGTGTTGGGCGATGCTGGCTTGCTGGATGATAAGGAAGCCACGACTCACTGGATCGCGCGGGATGTATTTACCCAGCGTTTTCCAGCCGCACGCTTTCGACCGGAGGTGCTTTACGTCAGCGCTGGCAACATCATGACTTCGGCAGGCACCGTGGCAGCGATTGATTGCTGCCTGCATCTGGTTCGACAGCGCCACGGTGCCGACGCGGCCAATCGCACGGCAAAGCTGCTGGTGACACCGCCGCATCGGCCGGGCGGCCAGGCGCAATATGTTGAGCAAACCGTTCCGAAGCTCGCCAGCGATATCCATCTGGCGGCGGTATTGACGTGGGCGCAGGCCAACCTCACTCGCGATCTGTCTCTCGACTCTTTAGCCGACGTGGCCAGGATGAGCAGGCGCACGTTCACCCGACGTTTCAGAAAGGCCACGGGAAGTACGGTGACCCAATGGTTGAACGCCGAGCGGGTGGTCAGGGCGCAGCAGTTGCTGGAGACCACTGATCTACCGATTGAATGCATTGCCGGTGAGTCAGGCTTTGGAACGGCGTTGTCATTGAGGCAACAGTTCGCTGCGCACTTGGGGGCTTCACCTTCGGAGTACCGTCGAATGTTTTGCCGTGAAAGGAAGTGAAGCCGCTTTTTTGCGAGGCTGTCTTCAGGTCTGCGGTTGAATGCCGTAAAGCGTTGCCGGTGGACAAGCTTCAGCACGTCACGCCCGGCTCACCCGACATCGAGAGGCTCACCCGCCTTACGGTGTTCGGCCTGCCGACGGCGAGTCAGCTTGTTCTTACTCCGTTTGTTTAGCGCTGCTCCACCAGATTCAAAAACCGCCGGGTTCGCGGGTTTTCAGGTTCAAGCAGTATCTGCTTGGCGCTACCGTCGGCGACGATTTTTCCGGCTTCCATGAATAGCACCCGGTCGGCAATGTCCTGGGCGAACTTCATTTCGTGGGTGACCAGCAACATGGTCATCTGCTGCTCATGAGCGATGCTGCGGATCACTGCCAGCACTTCGCCGACCAGTTCCGGGTCCAGTGCGGAGGTCACTTCGTCGAACAGCATTACCTGAGGACGCATGGCCAGGGCCCGGGCAATGGCCACGCGTTGCTGCTGTCCGCCGGAAAGCTGCCCCGGATAGGCCGCGGTTTTATGGCTCATGCCCACCAGCCCGAGGTATTCGCGGGCACGCTCCTGGGCTTCGTCGCGGCTGAGTTTCAAAACCCGCAACGGCGCTTCGGTGACGTTTTCCAGCACGCTCAGGTGTGGGAACAGATTGAATTGCTGGAACACCATGCCGACCCGATGCACCACCGGTGGCTTTTTCGAACCTGGCCAACGCCACCCGGCGTGTTTGCCAGGGACCGGGGCGCCCGCCACCTCAATGCTGCCGTGCTGGTAGGTTTCCAGCCCTTTGATCAGCCGCAGGACCGTGGACTTGCCGGACCCGCTCGGGCCGATCAATGCGACTTTCTGGCCTTGGGGAATGCTCAGGTCCAGGTGGTCGATGATCCGCGTGCTGCCAAAATCCTTGACCACTTGGCTCAGGCGTATTTGCGGCGCGGCGCTTGCTGGAGGCTGTGTGAGATTAGACATGACGGCGCCTTTCGAGAAATTTGAAGAGCAGGGAAGTCGGCACGCTGATCGCCAGGAACATCAGCGCCATCACCGTGTACGGCTCGGTATAGCGATAGCTCATGCCGGCGATCTGTTTGGCGGCCTGGAACAGCTCAGGAATGGTGATCACCGCCAGCAGCGGCGTCTCTTTGAACATGCCGATCAGGTAGTTGCCCAGAATCGGCAGCATGGGCTTGAGCGCCTGGGGCAGCACGATGCGCTGCCAGGTCGTCATCGTGTCGAAGTCCAGCGCGCGCGCCGCTTCCCATTGGCCTCTCGGCACACCTTTGATGGCGCCGCGATAGGCCTCGGCAATGTAGGCGCCGTAGTAAAGGCCCAGGCCGATCACGCCGGTTGAAATGGCGGGCAGGGTGATGCCCGCCAGGGGCAGGGCGAAAAACAGTACGTACAGCTGCACCATCAGGGGCGTGTGGCGAAAGAAGCTCAGGTAACCCGCACTCAGCCGGTAAAGCCATCGGTGGCTGGAGCGCTGGGCAATGGCCAACACCAGCCCGACCAGCACGGCCAGCAGAAAGCCCAGCACCACCACTTGCAGGGTGACCAGCAGGCCCATGAACAGCTCCGGCAGGATGGACCAGGCGAAGGCGTAATCGAAATTCATGACGACGTCTCCTGGCGCCAGGCCGTGACGTGGCGCTCATAGCGGCGCACCAGCCAGCTCAAGGGCCAGGCCATGAGGAAATAACACACCAGCACGATGCACCAGATCAGCGTTTGCTGGCCCAGGGTGGTGATCACCTGCGCGCCCGAAAACGTGAGGTCGCTGAGGCTGATCAGTGAAACCAGCGAGGTGGTCTTGAGCAGTTCCACCAGTTGATTGCCCATGGGCGGCAGCATCAAGGGCAGGGCTTGCGGCAAGATAATCCGGCGCAGGGCGGTGAGCGAATCAAAGTCCAGCGCCTTGACGGCATCGCGCTGGCCACTGCTGACGTTGACCAGCGCCGAACGCACGATTTCCGAACCGTAGGCCGAGAAGGTCAGGCCCAGGCCAAGCACGCCGGTGGTCATGGGCGACAGGCTGATGCCGAACAGCGGCAGGATGAAAAACAGATAAAACAGCAGGACCAGCGCCGAGATGCCGCGCAGGATTTCGACGTACACCGTGGCAATCCAGCGCAGTGCGCGCCAGGGCGACAGGCGCATCAAGGCAATGACGAACGACATCACTACCACCACGACTTGCGCGAGCAGGGTGATTTGCAGCGTCAACAGGGCGCCGGAGGCTAACTGGCGGGCGATGAAGCCCGCGGTGTCGACCGTAGCAGGATCAAAAAACATGGCCTGTACTCGTGTGGGTTGAGGCCGTTTGCCGCTCAGGTTTCAACGCCGCCCTTGGCTGGCGGCGCTAACGATCAGGGTGTGATGTTCAGAAGGCTGGCGTGCAACGGTGCGCGGCGGGTGAGCCGGCTGCGATCAAAGGCTGCAGCGCTGCTCGGCAGTCACGTCGGCGGGTGCCAGTTCATTTTCGGTGTAGCCGTACTTTTGCAGGATCTTGAGCAGCTCACCGGAAGCACGCAATTTGGCCAGTTGTTCGTTGAAGGCGGCGATGAAGACCGGGTCGTTTTTCGGCAGCCCATAAGCGTGGTAATTCCAGGTCGGTTTGCCTTGCGCGTCTGGGATCTGCTCGAAGGGCAATGCTCGCTCGATGGCCGGGTCATTGACCTTTTTCACCAGGCTGATGATCTCGGCGTCGGGGAAGTACACCACGTCAACCCGGCCGGCCTGCAGTGCGGCGAGGGCTTCGGTGTCTTTATCGAACAGCACGACGTTGGCGGTGGCGACGCCGCTGTCCTTGGCTTCCTGGACCTGATTACTGCCAGGTTGTGTGGCCAGGCGTGCCTTGCCGTGTGTGGCGACGTCCTTGAGGCTGTGCAGCTTCAGCGGGTTACCGGCCTTGACCAGAAATGCGCCGCCGGAGCGAGTGACCGGGTTTGAGTAGCCGATGACCTTGCAGCGCGCCGGGTTGATGAACAGACCGGCGCCGATCAGATCGAAGCGCCCGGCCGCCAGCCCCGGTACCAGAGAGCCGAAGTCGGTGATCGGGGTTTCAATCTTGTTGATGCCCAGCGGGCCTAGAACGGCTTTCAGGACTTCGACGTTGGCGCCAGTCGCTTTGCCATCGGTGCCGATGTAAGCGTAAGGCTGTTCATTGGCGATGCCTGCCGTCAGGCCGTCGGCGCGACCTTTTTCCAGAAGCCCGGCCACGGCGGAGAACGAACAGACCGCGCTCAACAGCACGGCGGATCCAAGTGCAGCGGACAACGACAACGGGTTCAGGGCTTTCATCAGGGATGCTCAGAGGTCAGAAATAGGGACGAATCACAGGCGCTGTGCTGGAAGGCTTCTGAATGTCGGCGTCCTTGGCATCAAAAGCTTTAGGCTGCAAGCATATGGTTCTAAAAAACTATTTCTAAATATCTTTTACGCATGAGCTTATGGTCAAAATGTTGAAGCGACAGCTCTGGGCTGCGGGGGAAGGGATGAATCAGTGGCGTAATGGTGCGAGAAAGATGCCTTGCGCAACGCCGTTCAGGCAGCGTTGCGCATCAGCAGGGGCTGTATTTATCAAGCGCGCTTCGGCAACTTCCAGTTCGGGCGAATGAAGTGGCACGTGTAGCCGTTGGGAATGCGTTCCAGGTAGTCCTGATGTTCCGGTTCAGCCTCCCAGAACGGCCCGGCGGGTTCGATTTCCGTCACCACGCGGCCTGGCCACAAACCTGAGGCGTCGACATCGGCGGCCGTGTCTTCGGCCACATCACGCTGCTGTTCGCTGAGGTAATAGATGGCCGAACGATAGCTGGGGCCCAGGTCATTGCCCTGGCGATTGGCCGTGCTCGGGTCGTGGATCTGGAAAAAGAACTCGAGGATCTGCCGGTAGCTGATCACGGCAGGGTCGAAGGTGATTTCGATGGCTTCGGCATGGTTGCCGTGGTTACGGTAAGTGGCATTAGGCACCTCGCCACCGGTGTAACCGACTCGGGTGCTCAGCACGCCCGGGTAGCGGCGCAACAGGTCCTGCATGCCCCAGAAGCATCCGCCGGCAAGAATGGCGGTTTCGGTTTGGCTGGTCATGTTCTGTCTTTCCCTCTAAGGAACGTAAGGAACGTTGGTGTAGCCAAGTTATGAGGGCGCGCCAGCTGATTCCAAGGTCGGGTGCGGCCATTGGTCAAATTGCCGGTCGCGCGTCGCTCACTGTTGGAGCATGCGGACCAAGCCCAAGTGCCCGTCGACAATCAGCCCTGTGATGAGCGTTTCGTAATGAGCGTCGGCGCCTGGGTCCCGAACATCGAAGGTCGCGCTCCAGTGCACCGCGCACTGTGACGCTGTGGCGGTCTGGACCACCTTGACCTGCGCCTGATAGTTATCGAGGGGCAGAGGGGATTGCTCAAATGTGTACGAGAGCGTCCGGCCGCTGTCGCTCAAAGACAAGAGTCGCTCACGAATAATGCCACCGTCGGCAAGCTCAAGCCGCCGGATTGCACCGACTGTATCGTCAGCCAGTTCACCTTCGATCTGGCTTCGGGTGATTCCCGGGTGCCATTGGGCGATGCCGCCGAATTGTCTGAGCACCTTCCACGCCTGATCTGCGGGGTTATCAATCAGCTCGTTGTATTCAACGGTTGCCATTTATAAAGGCCTCGTTGTTGATGAGCGGTCGAATGTATCCAATGCCTCATCGATAGGGGTGTCGCCCTGGACCACTTCAATGATCTGGCGGGTGATAGCCGGGCGTTCCACTAGTGCCGCCAGCAAGGCAGCTACATCATCACGAGGGATTTCGCCGTAAGGAATCGCCAGCCCCGCTCGAACTGCCGACGTGCCAGGGCTGTCGACCAGGGTGCCGGGCCTGAGGATCACCCAGTCCAGTCCAGACGATGCCAGGTGCACATCGGCGGCTTTCTTCACGCGCATGTAGTTCTCGAAGCCCTCGCTGGTGTCGGTGCCGCGCAGTGCTTCCGGAAAGGCTGAGACCAACAGGAAGCGATGCACACCGGCCAACTCAGCGGCGGCGACCGAGGTTTGCAACCCTTGGCCATCAATGGCGTTGGTCAACTCGATACCGGCGCCGCCCGCTCCGGCGGTGAACACCACCACGTCGCTACCCGCCATGGCGGTCGCGAGTTCAGAAGCGTCCAGCTCGGTGAGGTTATCCAGCAGCGGTGTGGCCCCGGTCGCACTGATCAGCTGTGACTGCTCTGGCTTGCGATGCAGGGCAACCACACCGTGCCCGTTGTCGCTGAGGATCTTGATGAGGCGCTGGCCTACTTTGCCAGCAGCGCCGATGACGAATACGTTGGACATGGGAAGCTCCTTTGGTAAAGGCATGCCGACCTTGCTGGTCGGCATGCGGGCACAGGTCAACCTTCGAACTGGTGGTAGACCTTGGCGATGACTTTCCAGGCGCCGTCGATTTTGATCAGCGTCAGGTAGTCGTTGTAATCGGCACCGATGGCATCCTTTTCCATGTCGACGCGCACCACGGCAGTGGTCGGGGTAATGGCCAGGACGTCCAGACGCGTTTCAATGTCCGGGGCGCTGCCGTTTGTGTCGACGAAGGTGTAGAGGTTGCTGATCGGGCCACCCAGCAGTTGACCATTGGTGAAGCCATACATCACCGCGTCCTTGTGGAAGGCTTGCTCAAGGCTGGCGACGTGACCGGTACGCAGGCCCTCGACGTATTGGCTGGCGGTCGCGATGACGGCGTTGTAATCGCGGGTCGGGACGGCTTTGATGTTCTTGCTCATGAGTAGTGCTCCTTGGAGGGGGAGGCTGATCCAAAGCGGACCAGACTGGCGTGACCTGTCACCAATCCTGACGGGTTGGGGAAATGATCAGGTCGTTGACGGTGACGTTGGCCGGCTGATTGAGCGAATAGATCACGGCGCGGCTGATGTCCTCAGGCGCGATGGCGATTTCGTTCAGTGCCTTGGCTGCCTTGCGGCCTTCGGGGTCGGTAACCTTGTCGGCCCAACCGGTGTTGATCACTCCGGGGCTCACGGTATTGACCCGAATCCCGTGCTGCACGCCCAGTTCTTTGCGCATCGATTCGGTCATCGCCTGCACAAAGAATTTGGTGGCACTGTAAACACCGGCTGCTGGCCCGACCTGATGGCCTGCGACCGAGTCCATGTTCAGGATCTGCCCGGATTTCTGCTCGACCATAAAGGGAAGAACGGCGGCGATGGCATTGAGGTAGCCCTTGATGTTGACGTCGATCATCGCATTCCAGTCCTGAGTCGCAACATCGACCCAGTTGGAGAACAGCATCAGACCGGCGTTGTTGACCAGGATGTCCACTGAGCCATAGGTGCGCTTGGCAAACTGCGCGAGGGCCAGTGTCTGATCCGGTTGGGTGACATCCGTCACACAGGCCGAAGCTTGATGACCTGCAGCGCGTAATTCGCCAACCAGTGCATCAAGGGCGTCTTGATCCAGAGCCGCGGCGACGACGTTGACGCCCTGAGCGGCCAGCGCTCTTGCGGTTGCAGCACCAATGCCTGAAGAAGCGCCGGTGACGATGGCTGTTTTGCTGTCGAGGTAGTTCATGTCTTGGTTTCCTGTCTGGAGCCTTTGACTGCCAGCGTGAGAGGGGAAGAGGGCAGGCCGGGGATCAGTAGTCGCCCAGTGGCCAGTCGGTGTAGCCTTTCGCGCCGCCGCCGTAGTACGACTCACGGGGCGCGATGGTCAGTTCTGCGCCGTGACGCAACCGAGCCACCAGGTCGGGGTTGGAGATGAACAGGCGGCCGAACGCCACGGCGTCGATCCTGCCCTGCGCTCGACGCTCGATGGCCATGTCCAGGTCGTAGTTGTTATTGCCGATAAAGGGGCCTTGGAACTGCGCACTCAGCGCGTCCAGATCGACACCCGCTGGCACCTCGCGAGAGGTGGCCGTCGCGCCTTCGACGAAGTGCAGGTAGGCCAGGTACAGTGTGTTGAGTTGCTGGATCAAGTAGCCATGCAAGCCCCTGACGTTGCTGTCCGGCGCTGTGTTGCCGGCATCGGGAGTCACCGGTGACAGGCGGATTCCGACCCGGTCGCTGCCCCAGATGTCGACGATGGCCTGCGTCACTTCCAGGGTCAGGCGGGCGCGGTTTTCAATCGAGCCGCCGTACTGATCGGTCCGCTGATTGGTGGAGTCGCGCAGGAACTGATCCAGCAGATAGCTGTTGGCCGAGTGGACTTCAACGCCATCAAAACCCGCCCGTTTGGCATTTTCGGCGGCGTGTTTGTACTGCGCGATGATGCCGGGGATTTCATCGGTCTCCAGAGCGCGAGGCATGGAGACGGGTACGAAGCCATCAACCGTGTAGGTGTTGCCCTGCGCCTGGAGGGCTGATGGCGCAACCGGTGCCTCGCCATTGGGTTGCAGATCGACACTGGAGAAACGTCCGACGTGCCACAGCTGGCTGACAATCTTGCCGCCTGCGGCGTGCACGGCGTCCGTCACCTGGCGCCAGCCCGCGACCTGTTCGTCGCTCCAGATACCCGGCGTTGCCGCATAGCCACGGCCTTGAGCCGAAATGTTGGTGGCCTCGGCGACAATCAATCCAGCGCTGGCGCGCTGCGCGTAATAAGTGGCGTGCAATGCATTGGGCACGCCGTCTTCGTCATAACGGCTGCGGGTGACGGGTGCCATGACGATGCGGTTTGCCAGCGCGATGGCGCCCATTCGCACGGGGGAAAACAGGTCGGTGGTTTGATTGAGATCGTTCATTGCAATTCCTAAATAGTGGACCGGTCGTCTACTAAAATGCTTAAAAAAACGCCCGCTACCGAAGCAGGCGTTGGGTCATGTTCAGGGCTTTATCAAAAGACTCGGTGGACTTGTTGACCTTCACCATCAGGGAAGCGCCCAGCCAGAGCTGATAGAGCGACTCCGCAAACGCCTCGTTGTTGCCGTCGGGGTGAACGCTGCCATCGGCTGCGCCCCTCTCCACACAGGCGGTGATGCGCTGAATGATTTTTGCCGTACCCCTTTCAATGACGCCACGCATATCCTCGGACAGGTCGCACACTTCGGCACCGAGCTTGACCACCAGGCACTTGCCCTCGGGAAGATCAGTTCCCTGTGTCTCCTGCCAGTAGCGGAAATACGCCAACAGCCGTTCGGCACCCGTGCCGGGGCGGGCCATCAAGGCGTCCACGCGGGTCAGGTACTCGCTGAAGTATTCCTCAAGCAGCGCCTGACCGAATTCTTCCTTGGACTTGAAGTAGTAGTAGAACGAACCTTTGGGCACGCCCGCCGTATTCAACACTTCGGCAAGGCCGACGGCGGTATAGCCTTTATGGGTCATTAGCGAGCGAGCCACATCGATGATGTGCTGACGCATGTCTTGAGCTGGTTTCTTCATAATGGCGAGCACTCTAAAGTAAAACCGACCAGTCGTCTACAAGCCATTTTTTGAAGGTGTTGCGGGCAACCACTGCTCCTATAGATTCGGCACTCTTCTGTTGGAGCGAGCGGCCGGCATTCCGATTAGCTCGCTTAAGACGATGGTGGAGTCCACCGGAATTACCCCGCCCCTGTGGGAGCCGAGCTTGCTCGCGAAGAACGATGACGCGGTTTTCCTGCACAACCAATGCGCCTGAATCGCGGGCAAGCACCGCTCCCACAGAGGCAGTGCTGAACCTGGGCTGGCGTGATGGGCTACGACTGTCCTGCCAGTTTGTGTTCCAGGTAATGGATGTTGACGCCGCCTTCGCAGAAGCCTTCATCTCGCGTCAGATCTCGGTGCAGCGGGATGTTGGTCTTGATGCCGTCGACCACGATTTCGTCCAGGGCATTGCGCATACGGGCCATGGCCTCGTCGCGGGTCGCGCCCCAGGTGATCAGCTTGCCGATCAGCGAGTCATAGTTGGACGGAACCTTGTAGCCGCTGTACAGGTGCGAGTCGACCCGCACGCCGTTACCGCCTGGCGCGTGGAAGTGCTTGACCAGGCCTGGGCTCGGGATGAAGGTTTTCGGGTCTTCAGCGTTGATCCGGCATTCCAGCGAGTGCCCGTGAATGACGACGTCATCCTGGGTAAACGACAGTTTGTTGCCGGCGGCGATGCTGAGCATCTCCTTGACGATGTCGATACCGGTGACCATTTCCGAAACCGGGTGCTCTACCTGAACGCGAGTGTTCATCTCGATGAAGTAGAAACGGCCGTTCTCGTACAGGAACTCGAACGTGCCAGCGCCACGGTAGCCGATGTCCACGCAGGCTTTTACGCAAGCGGCGAACACGTCTTTGCGGGCTTGTTCGTCGATGAACGGTGCTGGCGCTTCTTCCAGCACTTTCTGGTGACGACGTTGCAGCGAGCAATCGCGGTCGCCCAGGTGAATCGCCTGGCCCTGGCCGTCGGAAATGACCTGGACTTCCACGTGACGTGGGTTGGTCAGGTATTTTTCCAGGTAGACCATCGGGTTGCTGAACCAGGCAGCCGCTTCAGCGCGAGTCTGCTTGGCCGCTTCGATCAAGTCTTCTTCCTTGTGCACAACGCGCATGCCGCGACCACCGCCGCCGCCAGCGGCTTTGATGATCACCGGGTAGCCGACTTCACGGCCGATGCGCAGGGCGGTTTCTTCATCTTCCGGCAGTGGGCCGTCAGAACCTGGAACCGTTGGCACGTTGGCGCGCTTCATGGCGTCCTTGGCCGACACCTTGTCGCCCATCAGGCGGATGGTTTCAGCTTTGGGGCCGATGAAGGCGAAGCCGGATTTCTCTACCTGTTCGGCAAAGTCGGCGTTTTCCGCCAGGAAGCCGTAGCCCGGGTGAATCGCCGTGGCGCCGGTCAGTTCAGCAGCCGAAATAATGGCCGGAATGTTCAGGTACGACAGGTTGGCTGGCGCCGGGCCGATGCAGACGGTTTCGTCTGCCAGGCCCAGGTGCATCAGCTCACGGTCTGCCGTGGAATGGACCGCGACGGTCTTGATGCCCAGTTCTTTACAGGCACGCAAGATGCGCAAGGCGATTTCGCCGCGGTTGGCGATCAGGACCTTCAGTAATCGGGGTTCTTCACTCATGACAACCTCTGCACGGCTCAAACAATAGTGAATAACGGCTGGTCGTATTCAACGGGCTGACCGTCCTCGACCATCACCGCTTCGATCACACCGGCGCAGGTGGCCTCTACGTTGTTCATCATTTTCATGGCTTCAACGATGCACAACACATCACCTTTTTCCACACGCTGGCCAATCTCGACAAACGCAGGCGACGTTGCCGATGCCTTGCGATAAAAGACGCCGACCAAGGGAGCGCCCACAACGGTGCCTGGCAGTTTCGGTTCCACGAGCGGGGTGTGCGGCGCGTTTATCGAATTGGCTGTGGGCGCCTGAACGTTTGCGTTCTGATTGGCTGGCGGTTCGGGCGAGCGACGCAGGCGTATGCGATTGCTGCCTTCCTTGAGATCAACTTCTGCAAGGCTGGAGGTTTCAAGCAACTTGACCAGTTGTTTTATTTTTTCGATATCCATCGAACGTGACCTTATGTGCGGTGTAAGAGGCCGGCGTTCTCGGGTTGATCGAACGATGAGAACGCCAGGGCTGGAAGAGGGCGGCAGGCGCCTACCGAAGCAGGTCGCCTTTGGAGGTTTCGCGCAGTGTCAGTATCGCGAGCAGCGCGCAGACGGCCGCCCCGGCCATGAAGTAGCCAGGGACCAGCAGGTTTCCGGTTTTGGTGATGATCGAAGTGACAACGTACGGCGTGATGCCGCCGCCCAGGATGGCGCCCAGGTTAATGCTGATGGCCATCGCGGTATAACGCACACGGGTGGGAAACTGTTCCGCGTAAGTGGGGTAGCCCACCGATTGCACGATCGGCATGGGCAGGGTTGCGACGAACATCGCCAATGCCGCAATCCACAGGCTGCCGCTGTCCATGATCATCATCATGGGCACCACCAGAATGGCGTAGCCCAGAAAGCCGATGCTTAACGCTTTCTTGCGGCCGATGCGGTCTGACAGGCCACCCCAGAACGGCATCATCGCCGCCATGCACAGGCTGATGATTGCAATCACCCAGTACACCTTGGACTTGTCGAAGTGCAGATACGTCGTCAGGTAGATGTTCATGAACACCATGCCGATGAAATACCCGGCATTCTGCGCGGAGGCGAACACGATCACCCGAAGCAGCGAAGGCAGGTTTTTGCTGAACACTTCCCGGACAGGCGCGACAGGAGGTTTGTCCTTGGCCAGGAAGGCTTTGAACTCAGGCGTTTCTTCAACGTTGTGGCGCATGTAAAACGAGAAAGCCACCAGTGGAATTGACAGGAAGAACGGGATGCGCCAGCCCCATGCCTGCAGTTGTTCGGCACTGAGCAGCCCGGTGGTGATCCCGCAAACGATAGCGCCCGTGGCGCCACCCACTGCCACCCCGAGCGGAGTGAACGAGCCGAAAAAACCGCGGCGGCCATTGGGGGAAGACTCCGCCACAAACGCGGCTGCGCCCACCACCTCGCCACCGGCGAAGAAACCCTGGGACAGCCTCAACAGCACCAGCAGAATCGGTGCGGCCAGTCCAATCTGTGCCGTTGTGGGTAGGATGCCGATCAACGCCGTTGCGGTGCCCATGCCAATGACCGTGCTGAGCAGCACCTTGCGCCGGCCGATACGATCAGCCAGGCGGCCGAGCACTATGCCGCCAACGGGGCGGATGACAAAGGCGATGCCGAACACTGCCAGGGTTGCCAGCAGGGCCGCGGCCGGGTTGTCACCGGGGAAAAACAGCGGCGCAATAATGGTCGCCATATAGCCGTAGATACTGAATTCATAATATTCCACGGCCGTGCCCGTGGCAGACGCCATGGCGGCGCGCTTGGCGATCAGTGTCGAATCAGTTGCCGAAGCCGGTGTTTCAGCCGCACCATCAATGACCGAGACGTTTGGACTTTCAGATAGAACACGAGACATAAATACCTTCCACTCTGGCCACTGGCCAAAAGAGTTATGCGGCAGAGGGTTCTGCCTAAAGATTTACGTACTGCAAACTGATCGTCCACGACGCGTTCGGGCCTCTAATCGCCCAGGTAATGCCATCCATGGATAATCCGTTTGCAGACGAGGTTTTAAGCTCGGCAGTTAAAACTTGAGGTTTAATTCACGTGTCATTTTGATGTTCCTTTTTATTATTGGGATCTTTATTTCAGGGCGGCGCTCTGTGCAACTTGCAGGGTGTTGCGGCTAACAGGACTTTTTATCGTGATGCCCTCACGGACCAGCGCCTGGCTGATTGCACTGGCGAACGCTGCTGCACCGGGTTGGTCGCCGTGTATGCACAGGGTGTCGGCCTTGACGGGTATCCAAATGCCTTGGCGCGTACGCACTTCGCCCAAAAGAATCATGTTCATGACTTGATCCACTGCGTCATGAACAGTGTCGATCATGGCGCCGGGCTGACCTCTGGGTGTCAATGTTCCATCGTCCTGATAAGTGCGGTCGCCGAACACTTCGTGAGCGACGGCCAAACCACACTCTTGGGCTGCGCTGACCAATGCACTGCCTGATAACCCGAACAGGATAAGTTGGTCATCAATATCCTTGATGGCTCGGCAGATCGCCTGGGCAGTGGGTAAATGGGTGGCGGCAAAGTTGTACAGTGCGCCATGGGGTTTGACATGACGCAGTTCAGTATTGGCTGCCCTGGTGAAACCCATCAATGCGCCGACCTGATAAACAATGAGTTCGTAAACTTCATCTTCAGACACGCTCATCAGGCGTCTGCCAAAGCCCGGCAAATCGTCGAAACCCGGATGAGCACCCACTGCCACACCCAGCCTGGCGGCCAACGCGACGGTCGCACGCATCGAACGCGCATCCCCGGCATGAAAACCGCAGGCAATGTTGGCGGAGGTCAGGTGGGGCAGGATCGCCGCATCGTCGCCCGCGCGATAGATGCCGAAACCTTCGCCCAGGTCGCTGTTGAAATCTATTTCAGGCATTGAACACCTCCATGGCTTTGAGCGTGCGAGCCCGTGTCAACAACAGCGCCTGGGCAGCGTTCAAATCAATTAAAGAAAAGCTGACTGCATCACCCGGCAGTAGCTGCGCCAGCCGCGGCAAATCCACGCTCACCACCTGGGCAATCCTTGGATAGCCGCCAGTGGTCTGCCGGTCGGCCATCAATATGAGCGGCTTGCCACTCGGCGGCACCTGGACGGTGCCGAACGCGACGCTTTCGGACAACAGCTCTCTGGGAGCAGACAGGTTCAATGGCGTGCCATCGAGGCGATAGCCCATGCGATCCGAATCATGGGTCAGTGTGTAACGATGGCTCAGGAAATCTTCCTGCGATTGCGTGGAAAAGTCCTGCCATTCACGCCCGGCAAGCACCCTGATCGGCTCATTGGCGAGGGGGTCATGCACCCCGAGTCTGGAGGTCGGGCTGACACGCGCCGGGTTGGCGAACGATGAGCAGATGGGGAGCAGATCACCGGCCTGCAACGGTCTGCCTCTCAGCCCGCCAAAGCCGCCTCGTGAATAGGTGCTGTTGCTGTTCATTACGGGCTGCAGGAGAAAGCCACCTGCCACGGCCAAATAACAGCGAGCACCGCTGAGCCGTTTGCCGAAGCTCAAGACGCTGCCCGGAAATACCCGCACGGGGACGCCGGGCTTGAGCGCAGTGGCATCGAGCTCTGCACCCAGATCCGCACCGGCCAGGGCAATGACCGCCCTGGCCTGAAACTGCAGGGTCGGGCCCTGTAGTGTCATTTCCAGGGTGGTGAATGATTGCGGGTTGCCCACCAGCAGGTTGCACAGCGCGTGGGCGTCTTCATCCATCACGCCGCTGACCGGCACGCCCCAGTGCTGGAACCCATGGCGCCCGGTGTCCTGGAAAGTGGACAGCATGCCGGGTCTGATTACCTTGATGGTCACTGTGCATTCCCCCGCGCCAGTTGCTCGAACTCACGCGCGCAAATCGGCACGAATCGAACTTTGTCGCCGCCCTTCAACAGGCACGGCGGATCGCCCGCCGGGCCGAACATCTGCAACGGGGTGCGGCCGATCAGATTCCAGCCTCCGGGGAGATCGGCGGGGTAAATCACGCTTTGCCGGTTGGCGATTCCGACGCTGCCTTGCACCACCAGTTTGCGCGGGGTGGCGCGGCGGGGCAGCGCCAGTGCAGCGTCAAGCATGCCAATGTAGGGGTGGCCCGGTGCGAAGCCGACCATCAGCACATCCAGCCAGTGCGAGGTATGGGCCGCGACGACCTGGTCGACGGTGATGCCGCATGTCTGGGCAATGTCCTGCAGATCCGGGGCATAGGCCGGTTCATAGCACACCGGTATTTCGACCTGGTTGCCCGTGCTCAGGGCAGCGTCCTGTGGCTCCATGAGCCCTTGCGTTACCAGTGTGCAGACCGACTCATAAGGCGACGCGTCCGGGCAAACGCTGGCGATCCACTCAGGCGAATAATGCACGCCCACGGTGACCATTGCCGAAACCACATCAGTGACACCCGGCAACAGGCCCGCTGCCGATAGCGCCCGCAAACGACTGCCGACCGACGCGGCCTGGCGATTGAGATCGGTGGAAAAAATGCTGCCGAACACGAGGATCACGCAGCGATCACCGCAGGGTTCGAACTGCCATTGAGGTTGCCCACTCCCGGGGCGAAAAGGCGCGGCCAGCGATTCGCAAAGGGTGCGACTGAGGTCGGACATGATGTTCTTAATCCTCATGCAGCAGGCAAAAGCATCAGCCAGGCGGGCACGCAGAAACCGGCAGGGAAAGCGGCGGCTTTCACAGGTTCTGGCGTAACGCAGCAAGGCTTCACGGCTTGGGATGCGCCGTCGCTCTGCTGGCGACGGTCGCTTGAGACAGGCTTATTTGGCGAACAATTGGCTCATGTCTTTGAACGCTTTGAACTCCAGTGCGTTGCCGCACGGGTCAAACAGGAACATGGTGGCTTGCTCGCCGACCTGGCCTTTGAAGCGAATGTAGGGTTCGATGACGAACTTTGTTTCGCGCGCTCTCAGGCGTTCAGCCAGGGCTTCCCACTGCGCCCACTCCAGGATGATCCCGAAATGCGGCACCGGTACATCGTGACCGTCGACCGGATTGCTGTGAACGCTTTCTTGCGAAGCGGTCTTTGGGTGTTCGTGGATGACCAGTTGGTGGCCGTAGAAATCGAAGTCGACCCACTGCTCACTTGAGCGACCTTCAGCGAGGCCGAACACCTCACCGTAGAAGTGCCGGGTGGCGGCCAGATCGTAAACGGGAATTGCCAGATGGAAGGGGGAGAGGCTCACGGTGATTTCCTATTGATTTGTTTTGATCTGAATCAATTCTTAACCAGAAGCCTCACGGGTTAAAGCGGAAATTTTGTGTCCTGAGCGCCAATAATTTCGATGCTCGGGCGCCTTTCAATCGGTTTTGCACCATAAATGTTCGTGTTGCACCAGCATGGTTCACAGTTGGCTTTCAAGCGATGGCGTGCCTGAAACTTCCAGCACGCAGCTGCGGAAGAGGTTGAACAGCGGTGAGTGCTTCTGGCTGTATCTGGAGACCAGCACGATTTCTCGGTGGAAGCTCAGCTTGCCCAGCTCAAGCACTCGCAAGTTGCCGACGTGTTCCAGCCACAGGCCTGCCTTGGGCACCAGTGAAACACCCAGGCCGCTGCGGACCATCTTGACGATGGCATCCAGTTCATCCAGTTCCAGCGCTTGCTGCACATGGATTTTTTGCTGACGCAGAAACTGAGTAACCAGCCGTCCGCCGAAAGACCCTCGGTCATACCGCACAAAAGGCTGCTCGGCCAGAATCGCCAGCGGGTCATCTCCCTGAATGTCCTTTGAGGTAATCAAGACAAACTCCTCGCGGGCGATGACTTCAGCGTGCAGGTCCTTGGGCAGGGCGAAGGGCGGTCTGATCATGATCGCCAGATCCAGTTCGCCGGCATCCACCTGGCTGAGCAGGTTGAGGGAAACGCCGGGCACCAGGTTGGTTTCAATGAACGGCGCCTGGGCCCTGAGCGCCACCAGGGCCTGGGGCAGAATGCCGGTCTGAACCGTGCCGATGGCGCCGATACGCAAGGCGCCGTGGAAGTCATTGCCGCTGTCGGCGGCGCCCATCCGGGCAAAGATTTGCAGGATCTCTTCGGCCAGCGGTATCGCCCGTTGCCCGGCCGAATTGAGTGTCGCGGCCCGACCGGTTCGATCGAACAGCTTTACGCCGAGCGTGTCTTCCAGGTTTTTGATCTGGGCGCTGACCGCCGACTGGGTCAGGCCCACGTGCTGACCGGCCGCCGCGAAGGTGCCTTTTTGCGCGACGCAGATAAACGTCTTCAGCTCTCTAATCATCTCAAGCCCTGATCGATTGACTGCAATGAGGCCGCAGAGAGTAGCCACTTTGAGGCGGCTTACCAAGGCCGCCGCCGGATGCTTTGACTCTGAGAACTGCCGCACAGTCCCGCGCGCCAACCGTCGGTGCAGAAACTCTTTGATTTCAGTTTGATATCACAGCAGATAGACTGCGAAAAAAGAAGACCCCCTGCAGGCTCGGCATGCAGTGCGTATTTGAGTATTTGCGTATCTACTGCTGCCCAAGGGCCTGACAATGACTTTGCGTTCGTTGCTGTTTCTGGTGCCTGCTTCCCTGGCCACGTGCGCCGGTGTCGCCGCTGCCAACGAAGTTGCGCCTGCTTCCCCGCGCTTCGATATCAATCAATTTGAAGTGCGTGGCAACACGTTGCTCCCGTCTAACGAGCTTCAACAAAGCGTTGCCGCTTTTGTCGGCGGCCAGCGTGATTTCGCTGATGTGGTCAAGGCTCAGGAAGCGCTGGAAGCGGCCTATCACCGGCACGGCTATCAACTGGTGCGCGTTGACCTGCCCGAGCAGGAGTTGAACGGCGGGGTTGTGGTGTTGCAGGTCGTGGAAGCACGCATCGGCCAGGTGCGAATCACGGGCAACCAGCATTTCAGCAATGAAAACGTACGCAATGCCTTGCCGGGATTGCAGGAGGGGCAGACCCCCGACCTTACGGCGATCTCCAAAAGCCTCAAACTGGCCAATGAAAACCCCGCCAAACAGACGGTGATGAAGCTCAAGAACAGCGAAGGGCAGGACGCTGTGGACGCGGATTTGCAGGTCACGGATGAGTCGCCGTGGAGCGCGTCGCTGAACATGGACAACAGCGGCACTGAAGAAACCGGCAAGACCTACATGGGTGCGGTGTTGCAAAACGCCAACCTGTTCGGTCGCGATCAGGTCATGAGCCTGCAATACACCACCACCCTGGAAAAACCCGAGCGGGTCAGCGTCTACGGCCTGGGTTATCACCTGCCTTTATATGCGCTAGGCGATTCCCTGGACTTCTTCACCAGTTACTCGGACGTGGACAACGGTCTGGTCACAGCGGGTATCTTCGACCTCGCCGTGA
The DNA here is from genome assembly GCA_900475325.1 of Paucimonas lemoignei. Taxonomy (GTDB): domain Bacteria; phylum Pseudomonadota; class Gammaproteobacteria; order Pseudomonadales; family Pseudomonadaceae; genus Aquipseudomonas. The sequence continues at coordinate 3,596,162 of LS483371.1, read as the reverse complement.
GCGGCAAAGGCACCATTTTCGGCGGGCGCTACAACCACAACCTCGCCACCGACGGCAATTACCAGTCCAAGCTGGTGTATGGCATCGACTACAAAGCCTACAAGAACAACCTTGAAGCTGAAGATGTTCAGCTGGGCAATGACATCACCGTGCATCCCCTCAGCGTCGGTTACCAGGGCACTTGGGTGCGGCTGGATGGCGACGCCAATTTCGCCGTGACCCTGGCCCACAACATCCCGGGCGGTTCACGCGGGCGGCAAAGTGATTTCGACCTGGCGCGCACTGACGCCAGGGACGACTACACGGCGCTGCGGCTGGCCGCCAACATCACCCAGGCGTTGCCCGCTGACTGGCAGTTGCGGGGTGTACTCAACGGTCAGTACAGCAACGACGCGCTGATCCCCGGCGAGCAGTTCGGCGCAGGCGGCGCGATGTCGGTGCGCGGTTTCCGCGAGCGGGAAGTCTCCAACGACTCCGGCATCAGCAGCAACCTTGAGGCTTACACGCCGCCTATGTGTGGCAGTGGCAGTTGGCAGTGCCGCGCGCTGGCGTTCTATGACAACGCCTACCTGACCCGCAACCACGCGTTGCCCGGTGAGTTCACCCATGTGGCCTTGAGCAGCACCGGGCTTGGCATGCGGGTGTCGTACCGCCGCTATCTGAATTTACAGGTCGACTACGGCCACGTACTGCATGCCGAGGCCAGTGAGACCGAACGCGGTGACAATCGCCTGCACGCCCGCCTGAGCCTGTCGTTTTGAGGATGTCATGAAGATAAAAATTACCTTTCTCGGCGCGTGTCTGATGGTCGCCGGCAATGGCGTGGCAGCCCCCCTCAACCCGGTGGTGGTGAACGGGCAGGCCAGTTTTGCCCAGCAAGGCAACCAGCTGACGATTACCAACAGCCCGAACGCGATCATCAACTGGTCGAGCTTTTCCGTGGCCCAGGGCGAAATGGTCCGGTTCCTCCAGCAGAGCGGCAACAGCAGCGTGCTCAACCGGATTACCGGCCAGGACCCCAGCGTGATTCTGGGGACCCTGCAATCCAATGGCCGGGTGTTTCTGATCAACCCGAACGGCATCCTGTTTGGCGCCAACTCGCAGATCAACGTGGGCGGGCTGGTGGCGTCGACGTTGGCGATTTCCAACAGTGACTTCCTCTCGGGTATCAACCGTTTCAACGCCGACGGGTTTGCGGGCGCGCTGTCGAACCAGGGCGCGATCACCACGCCTTCAGGCGGGCAGGTTTATCTGATTGCGCCGGACGTGACCAACACCGGGATCATCAATACCCCGCAAGGCGAAACCCTGCTGGCGGCCGGGCACTCAGTGCAATTGGTCGACTCCAGCAACCCCGGTATGCATGTGGTGGTGTCGGCTGCGGAGGATCAGGCGTTGAACCTGGGCAGTGTCATCGCCCAGGGCGGGTCGATCGGCATCTACGGCGCGCTGGTCAATCAGCGCGGCACGCTCAATGCCAACAGCGCCACGGTGGGCGAGAACGGCAAGATCGTCCTCAAGGCCAGCCGCACCACCTTGCTCGATGCGGGCAGCACGACCACTGCCACCGGCGCAGGCCAGGGCGGTGAAATCCAGGTGTTGGGCGAGCAAGTGGGCCTGATGGGCAATGCGCATGTCGATGCCGGCGGCAAGCTTGGCGGCGGCACGGTGTTGGTGGGCGGCGACTATCAGGGCAAGAATCCGGCGGTGCAGAACGCCCGGCAAGCTTATGTCAGCAAGGATGTGCGGATTTCGGCGGATGCGCTGACCAGCGGCAAAGGGGGCAGGGTGATCGTCTGGGGCTCGCAGACGGCGCGGGTCTATGGCGAAGTGTCAGCGCGCGGTGGCGCGGCGTTCGGCGACGGTGGTTTCGTGGAGACTTCCGGCAAGGTGCTGGACGTGACCGGGGCGCGCGTCGACACACGCGCAGCAAGCGGCAAAAGCGGCAGCTGGCTGCTCGATCCGGAAGATATCGTGGTGACCCAACCTGCGCAGGGCAACAAATCGCTGAGTGATGTCGCAGCTTTTGCGAACGACCCTGGCGCAGTCACGGAAATTGATTCCGACCTGCTGGCCAACGCAACCAGCAATGTGGTGCTGCAGGCCACCAACAACATCACGTTTTTCGCCGGATTCGCCAACACCAACAGCGGTGTGAGCCTGACGGCTCAGGCGGGCAACAATATTTACGTCAACTCGAATTTCAGTTTTGCTGGCGATATCACCTTGATCGCCAATGACAGCAGGGTAGGAGCGGCAACCGGAGGAAGGTTTATTCGCGAGGGTACTGCCACAGCGGGCGGTACGCTGAGTGTTTACGATGTTTCCAACCCGTTCGTCCCGCCGCCGGTCACGCCACCTGTGACCCCTCCAGTAACACCTCCAGTAACACCTCCAGTGACGCCTCCCGGCCCGACTCCCGCCGAGATTGCCGCTGCTGAAGCCGCCGCAAAAGCTGCCGCTGAAGCCGCGGCTCAGGCCGCCGCCCAAGCAGCGGCCGATGCTGCAGCCAAAGCGGCGGCTGATGCTGCAGCCCAAGCAGCGGCCGATGCTGCCGCCAAAGCGGCGGCGGATGCTGCAGCCAAAGCGGCGGCCGATGCTGCAGCCCAAGCAGCGGCTGATGCTGCGGCCAAGGCGGCGGCTGACGCTGCAGCCAAAGCAGCGGCTGATGCTGCGGCCAAAGCGGCGGCTGATGCTGCAGCCAAGCTGGCGGCTGATGCTGCAGCCAAAGCGGCGGCCGATGCTGCAGCCAAAGCCGCCGCCGATGCCGCCAAGGACCCTTGTACTGTTTCGCCGTCTTCGGCTCTCTGTCAGGTGACCACACCCTCGACGACCTCCGAACCGTTCAAGCCTGTGCAGCAGGCTACTGAGCAAGTGGTCCGCAATGTCAATAACTCGCTGGATAAGCCGTTCAACGAAACGCCACTTGTCAGCGAGAAGAAAAACGAAGCCGCCAAGACTGAAGAAGTCGCCGCGTCCAGCCCACTCGTCTCCAGCGTCCAGAGTACAAAAGATGAACCTGCCAAAAAGATGTACTGCAATTAAGTCGCTGCTGTTGACGCTGCTGCTGGGCATGGTGGCATCGGCTCAGGCTGCTTCAGGGGCCGGGACGGGCGTGGGCGTCGTGACGCACTTGAGCGGTCCGCTGTTCGTCAACAAGGCCGATGGCAGCGTGCGGGTTCTGGGTGTTCAGTCCGCCGTGGAGGTGGGCGATACCTTGTCGACCCAGGGCCGGGGCTACGCGAAAGTCCAGTTCAGCGATGACAGCCAGCTGACTTTGCAGCCCGACACGGTGGTGACGCTGGACAAATATTACTTTCACCCCTCGGCGCCTGCCGTGGATGAGATGCTCTTTACCCTGAAGCAGGGCGGCGTGCGCTCGGACGTTGGTCAGCTTGGGCAGCGCAGCCCTGATCGCGTCACGCTGGTGACCCCGGGCGGGCGCATTGAGCTGCGGTCGGCTACCGCGCTGGTGCAGTACATGCCGGAGACCGGGAAGGTCGCCGTTATCGGGCGTTTTTCTCAGCCCCTGGCATTGTTTGGCACTGAGTTACAGGCGTCGGCGGCGCAAAGCGATGGCACCTATGGCGTGGCTCTGACCCATATTGCCGCGCGCTATTCCTACCGTTTGGCCCATGTGGCCGCGTGGCTGGAGTCGGCGCTTGCAAGCCATGCCTCGCTGTTCGCTGCGGTGGTGGGCGGGTCGGCGCCGGTTTCCGCAGGGGGCAGGGCGCCAGGCTTGTACGTCCAGGTGCTTGACGGCCTGATCCATGTGACCAATCCCGCCGGGACGCAGAATTTTTCGGCAGGGCAGTTTGGTTTCACCCCCAGCTTCAATCAGCCACCGGTGTTGGTGCCCACTAACCCGGGCATTCAGTTCACGCCGCCTCCGGTATTCAACACCTCCACCGCAGCCTCAACCACGGCAGGTTCAGGAAGGGTGACGGGTGGAGTGGACTGTGAGGTGCGTTGAAACAAACTGGTGACGGCATCGCACGAGTCTGCGCTTGGCGCGTCAGGCCGCGATGACGTCCCTTTGCTGGTAGTGCTTACGAATCAGGTCAGCCATCGCCAGTGCCCCGTCGCCAGCGCCTTGCGCCAGGTGAAGCTCGATGGCGAACCGGGGCAGGGCGGGCAGGCCGCAATCAGGTTCTGATTCACACAGATCATCCGGCACCAGCGAGCGCAGCCATGGCGTCAGGGCCAGGCCGCTTCTGACCGTCGCCAGGGTGGTGTCCACCGAGGCATTCTCGAACACCACGCGCCAACTGATCTGCACCTCGGCGAGCGCCGCGAACACTGTGCGCCGGAAAATGCAGTTGGGCCTGATGAAACACAATGGCACGGGCCTGCGCTCGAACAGCTCGCTGGACGTCGCGATCCACACCAGAGGTTCGACGTTCAGGCGTTCCCCCGCGCCCTCGTGCTCCGGGCATTGAGCCAGCGTCAGGTCCACCATGCCCCTGGAGAATTCATCCATCAGATCGACTGAAGAACCCGACACCACCTGGACTTCCACGGTGGGGTGACGCTGCGCATAGGCTTTGAGGATTGGCGCAAAGTGCGCACCGGCCATGTCGTGAGGCACGCCCACGCGAACTGTTTCCTGTGGCAGCGCCCCGATCATTTCCTCGCACACGCTGTCATTGAGCAGCAGCAGGCGTTGCGCTTTGGGCAGAAATTCCTGGCCCCGATTGGTCAGTCGAGCGCCTTGTGAATCCCGCTCCAGCAACTGGCATCCGAAAAACTGTTCAAGGCGTTTCACCTGCTGGCTGATGCCGCCCTGGGTGAGGTGCAGCTGACGTGCGGCGGCGCTGATGCTACCGGTCTGAGCGACGGCAACAAAGCTGCGGAGCAACACGAGATCAAGGGTCTGGGGCTTGCGCATGGGGATGGCCATTACGATTGCTAATGCCGGCATTATAAAGATTCGATACGGCCCGTCATGGGGCCAACGTACATTGAGGCTTCTTTTTAACGGAGCTTACCCATGATGCTTAGCGGCAACAGCACGAATATTGAATCGGCCCTGGCCAGGGTCAGTGAATACTGGTCACCGATGGTCATTGGTCAGGTCAATGATCAATACATCAAGGTCGCCAAACTCAAGGGCGAGTTGATGTGGCATGCCCATGAAGATGAGGACGAGCTGTTCATGGTGGTGTACGGCACGCTCAAGATCGAACTGGAAGACCGGGACGTGATGCTGCAGCCCGGCGAGTTCTGCGTGATCCCCAAGCGCACCCGGCATAACCCGGTGGCCCTGGAAGAATGCGGCATCGTGCTGATTGAAACCGTCACCACCCGGCACACTGGCGATGAAGTGAGCGCCCGAACCGTGCCTATCGAAAAGCAACTGGGTTAGGAGCTCAACCTTTACCTACAGGGCGGGGCGTTGCAGGGCGACCCACTCTTGCACGGCGGGGTGCTGCCATTGGCGCTGGGCATACGCCACCAGCGTCGGCGGCACCGCATCGCCGTTGAGCACCAGGCGATTGAGCATCAACGCCAGGTCGACATCGGCAATCGACCATTGGCCAAACAGATGCTCGCCGCCGTCGGCCAGCAAGGCTTGTGCGGCACTGAACAGCTTGCGTGTGGCCGCGACGGCCGTAGGCGTCAGCAGCCCGGATTTCTGCCCGTAAAACACCACCAGCGTGGATCGCTCCTGGCGGATCGGCATCAGGTCGCTGCGCAGCCACGCCTGAACCTGCCGGGCTTTGGCCCGGCTTTTCAGGTCCTGGGGATAGACCGGCACCTGCGGGTAGGCGTCTTCCAGGTATTCGGTGATCGCCGAAGATTCAGACAAGGCGAAATCGTCGTCTACCAGCGTTGGGACCCGCTGGGTCTGCGACAGCTGGGTGTAGTCGGTTGAAAGGTGGTCAGACGCTTCAAGGTCGACCGTGATCAGATCGAACTCGATACCTTTGACGCGCAGCGCGACAAAAGCTGACAGGGCGTAGGGGCTGGTGTACTGGGCGTCAACGTACAAGCGCAAGCGGGCATCAGTCATGGCGGCATCTCCTTATGTGGGTGCAGGCACGCTACGAGATTCCTGCGCATAAATAAAATTCATGATTTTCATGGGCCCATTCCAGGCCGGAATGGGCACAAATCCGAAGGCGGCTGCACGGACGATGGATATCGGTTGAATGTACCGGCCTCTTCGCGAATGAATTCGCTCCCACCGTTGTGCTGCGTCGTGTCAGGCAGATCGCATTCGCTGCTCTTCACGGCTAAAGCTCTACGGTTCGGAGCATGCATCCGAAGGCGGCGGATAAACTGTGGGAGCGAATTCATTCGCGAAGACGGATGTACAAGCGACGCATATCGGCTGAATGTACCGGCCCCTTCGCGAATGAATTGGCTCCCACTGTTGGGCTGCGGAGTGTCAGGCAGATCGCATTCGCTGACCTTTGCAGCCAATGCCGCTTCTCTGGTCAGTTCAACAATCCCAACGCGGCGAATAACCTGTGGGAGCGAGCTTGCTCGCGAATGCGGCCGTACAGCCGATGCATCTCTATTGAATGTACCGGCCCTTTCGCGAGCAAGCTCGCTCCCACAGGTCCCATATTTGCTGCGCGACGTGGGCACTCCCACCGTTGGGCTGCGGGGTGTCGGCCTAATCGTATTCGCGTGCTTCGCGGTTAACGTTGCTCTTATCTCAACAGCATTCCATTCAGGTTGTCGTTTCAGGTTCCATAGCGGCATCGCCATTGACCTGCACAGCCGCTATACCAAAGTATCGTTTGCCGTCCTTTTGCCTGGTGGCGATCAGCCTCGGCAGTCCTTAACCTAGCCCTGTCCTCGCGTTCGGCTGCGACTGGTTCGTAGCGTCTGCACCTTCAAATTTCATTGCCCCGTTCGATGCGCTCCGCTTGCAAGTGCAGGTCAGGTTGCGCGTGCGTTTTGCCGGGGAGTTGATGAGGTGAATCATGCGTCTACCTTTTGTTACGCCCATGACTCGATCCAACAGCGGCGCCAGCGTGGCGCGTACCGGTTCCTCCGGGTGGGCGTCAGTGGGCTTCTTTGTTCTGTTGGCGGCAGGGGCGTTGTTGCTCATTCACGGCGTCGGGCAGATGAGCCAGTCCCTGGCGGCGCTCGATTCGTCGCCGGTGTCACTGGACCTCGCACACCTGCCGGAATACGCCTTGCGGACCACCTTGCGCATGTTTGCCGCGCTCGGCGCTTCGCTGCTGTTCACCCTGGTGATCGCCACCCTGGCGGCCAAGAGCCGTAAGGCCGAGCTGGTTATCCTGCCCGCGCTGGACATCCTGCAGTCGGTGCCGGTGCTGGGGTTTCTGACCTTCACCGTTAGCTTTTTCATGGGGCTGTTCCCCGGTGGGCAGCTGGGCGTGGAGTGCGCCGCGATTTTCGCGATCTTCACCAGCCAGGTGTGGAACATGACCTTCGGCTTTTATCAGTCGCTGAAGACCGTACCCAACGATTTGCTGGACGTCAGCCGTCAGTTCAGGTTCTCCCCCTGGCACCGCTTCGTGCGGCTGGAGTTGCCGTTTGCCATGCCGGGGTTGGTCTGGAACATGATGATGTCGATGTCCGGCGGTTGGTTTTTCGTGGTCGCCTCCGAGGCCATTACCGTTGGCGACACCACAGTCAATCTGCCCGGCATTGGCTCATGGCTTGCTCTGGCGATTGCCCGGCAGGATATCGCCGCCATCGTCTGGGCCGTGGCGGCCATGGCGGTAGTGATCCTGATCTACGACCAGTTGCTGTTTCGCCCGATTGTGGCCTGGGCCGACAAGTTTCGCTTCGAGCAGACCGCCTCGCAGAAGCGTCCTCGCTCCTGGGTTTACGACCTGGTCAGGGCCAGCGGGCTGATACCCGTGCTGGTCAGTGTCGTGGCCGATATCCAGCACCTTTTTGTACTGGGTAAAAGGCTATTGGTGAGTATTACGTTATTCAAGGCGCCGAGGTTCAAGTGGTTGCCAACACTCACGGCCAGCGCCCGTTTTATTCGGTTGAGCGACAGGGTCTGGCTGGGCCTGGTGCTGATCGGTTGCCTGGTCGGCAGCGTGTACCTGGCGAATTTTATCGGCGCCACGCTGGGGCTGGAGGAGGTATTGAGAGCCTTCGGGCTGGGAATCACCACCATGACCCGCGTCGCTGTGCTGATCGTGATCGCCAGCCTGATCTGGGTGCCCATCGGCGTGTGGATCGGGTTGAACCCGGTCTGGGCCGAGCGCCTGCAACCTCTGGCGCAATTTCTTGCTGCGTTCCCGGCCAACGTGCTGTTCCCGTTCGCCGTGATCGCCATTGTCGGCCTGAAACTGGACGCCGATATCTGGTTGTCGCCGCTGATGGTGCTGGGTACCCAGTGGTACATCCTGTTCAACGTCATCGCGGGTGCCAGCGCCATTCCCACTGATCTGCGCGAGGCGGCAAGGACTTTTCAGGTGCGGGGCTGGCAGTGGTGGCGGCAGGTCGCGTTGCCGGGGATCTTCCCTTACTACGTGACAGGCGCGCTGACCGCTGCCGGTGGCTCCTGGAACGCCAGCATTGTGGCCGAGGCCGTGTCCTGGGGGGATCAGCATCTGCAGGCCAGCGGTTTGGGTTCGTTCATCGCTCAGGCCACCGAAGCTGGGGATTTCCCGCGCGTGGCGTTGGGCATCGTGGTGATGTCGATGTTTGTGGTGGGCTTCAACCGCCTGTTATGGCGTCCTTTGTATCGCTATGCCGAACGCCGTCTGCGTCTTGATTGAGGAGTGAAGGTTATGAACGTGATGAGCAAGCGTTGCCTGGTGGATGTTCACGAAGTCCGGCATGTGTACGGCACCCCAGGCGGCACCGAGCGGCTGGTGCTGGACAATGTTGACATGCGTCTGAATGAGGGCGAAATCGTTGGGCTGCTGGGGCGCTCTGGCTCCGGCAAATCCACGTTATTGCGCTCCATTGCCGGTCTGGTTTCGCCGACCTGCGGCGGGGTGGATTTTCCGCCGGACTCGGCAGGTCTGCGCAGTTCAGTGAGCATGGTGTTCCAGAATTTCGCGCTGTTCCCGTGGCTGACCGTGCTGCAGAACGTCGAGGTTGGCCTGGAGGCGCGCAAGGTCCCGGCACCTGAGCGACGCCGGCGGGCGCTGGCGGCCATTGACCTGATCGGTCTGGACGGCTTCGAAAGTGCCTACCCCAAGGAATTGTCCGGCGGCATGCGTCAGCGTGTGGGCTTGGCCCGCGCGTTGGTGGTCGACCCTGATGTGTTGCTGATGGACGAGCCGTTTTCGGCGCTGGACGTGCTCACTGCGCAAACCCTGCGCGCCGAGCTGCTCGACCTCTGGTATGAGGGGCGCATGCCGATCAAGTCGATTCTGATGGTCACCCACAACATCGAAGAAGCCGTGCTGATGTGCGACCGCATTCTGTTGCTTTCCAGCAATCCAGGGCGGGTGATGAGCGAAATCGTAGTCGACCTGCCGCAGCCGCGTAACCGTCTGGACCCGGTGTTTCAGGCCCTGGTCGAGCAGATCTACGTGCAGATGACCGGGGGCAGCGGGGCCGAGGCACAGCGTCAGGGCTTGTTCGCGGGGATGGGCGTGGGCATGGTGTTGCCGCCGGTCTCGACCAATGCACTGGCCGGGCTGATTGTGGCGGTGAGCGCGCCGCCTTACGATGGCCGTGCCGACTTGCCTGCTCTGGCCAGCACCCTGCAATACTCCGCCGATGAGTTGCTGCCCATCGCAGAAGTCCTGCAATTGATGCGCTTTGCCGAGCTGCAGGGTGGCGACATTCAACTGCTGCCCGCTGCCCGGCGATACGTGCAATCGGACGTGGATGGGCGTAAACAGCTGTTTGCCCAGCACCTGCTCAGTTACGTGCCGCTGGTGGCGCATGTGCGCCGCGTGCTGGATGACCGTTCCAGCCGCACCGCACCGGCCCGACGCTTTCGTGACGAGCTGGAAGACTTCATGTCTGAACAGGATGCGCTGGAGACCCTGGACTGCGTGACGCAATGGGGGCGTTACGCCGAGTTGTATGCCTACGACGAAGTGGCTGATCTATTCAGCCTGGAGAATCCGTCCTGAGCCCTTGATGAAGGCTGAAAGGGCATTCAGAGGAGCACCGATGCGATACAAAAACCGGCTGGAGCGGGCCCAATTGGCCATTCGCCTGACCTTGCTGCTCGGCCTTGCGCTGGGCATCACTGTGGCGGACACCCTGACCAATCTGGAGATCGCCGCAGGCGTGTTTCAGATCGTGGTGGTGCTGATCGCCGTGAGCTTTTTGCCCCGCCGCGGAGTGATCGCCATGGCGGCTTTCTGCATGCTGCTGACAGTGGTCAGTTACCGGCTGACGCGTTTTGGCGAGGCCGAGGCGGGGTTGATCAATTGCCTGATCAGCCTGGCCGCCATTGCCTGCACCACGTACCTGGCGCTGCGCATGTCGGCGGCGATCCGCGCCGTGCATCAAGCCCGGGAGCTGCTGGAACACAGTGCCCGGACCAACATGCTCGGCGCGCTGACAGCCTCCATCGCCCATGAGGTCAACCAGCCGCTGGCCGCCATCGCCACCAGTGGCAATGCCGGGTTGCGCTGGATGGCCGCCGAACCTGCCAACCTGCCCAAGGCACGCCAGGCATTCGAACGGATCATCGCCGATGCCCATCGCGCCAGCGAAATCATCGCCCGCGTGCGCAGCATGGCCCAGCGTCGGCCGCCGACCAAGGAGTGGCTGAATGTCGCCGACACCGTGAACGGTATTGTGCAGCTGTTGCACAGTGAGCTGGATAAACAGAGCGTGACCTTGCGCCTGAACATCCCGGCAGGCTTGCCGCCGATGCTGGCCGACCGGGTGCAGATTCCGCAGGTGTTATTGAACCTGGTCATGAACGCCATGCAGGCCATGGGTGATACCGATCCGGACCGACGTATTCTTGAGTTGTCGGTGGCGTGCGACGCGCGCAATTATCTGCACTTCTCAGTCAGCGATCAGGGCACGGGCCTGGGGGCTGACGATTGCGAGCGGGTCTTCGACGCGTTCTACACAACAAGGCTCGATGGCATGGGCATTGGACTGACCATCAGTCGCTCGATCATCGAGGCCCACGAAGGCCGTATCTGGGCCAGTGCCAACCCGGAGCTCGGCGCAACCTTCCACTTCACCTTGCCCGGCGGACACAAGGAAACCCCATGAAAGAAGCTGTCATTCAAACCCCGGCCGACCCTGTGGTGTATGTGGTGGATGACGATGCCTCGGTGCGCGCCTCCCTTGAAGACCTGCTGGCCTCCATGGGACTCAACTGCCTGACCTTCGCTTCCGCCCGCGAGTTCGCCGAAAGCCCGCGAGCGGATGCGCCGGGCTGCCTGATTCTGGACGTGCGCATGCCGGGCATGAGCGGGCTGGATTTTCAGGATGAGATGCTGCGTGCCGGGATTTCGCTGCCAGTGATATTCATCACCGCCCACGGCGACATCCCCATGTCGGTCAGGGCGATGAAGGCGGGCGCGCTGGAGTTTCTCACCAAGCCCTTTCGCGAGCAGGACCTGCTCGACGCCATCGCCCGCGGCTTGAGCCATGACCGACAACGCCGTGAAGTGGCCCAGGGCCTGGCTGACCTGCAGCGTCGCTACGCCAGCCTTTCCGAGGGCGAGCGCAGCGTCATGGACCTGGTGGTGACCGGGCTGTTGAATAAACAAGTCGCGGCCAGGCTTGGGGTCAGTGAAGTCACCGTCAAGGTCCGGCGCGGCGCGTTGATGAAGAAGATGCAGGCCGATTCGCTGGCGGATCTGGTGAGATTGTCCGAGCGTCTGAAGGTCAGTGGTTCCCCCGGCAGCTAGTCCCCGACTTGTCATAAGCGGCACCTGCGAAGGGCAGCGAATGCGATCTGCCTGACACCCCGCAGCTTAAAGGTGGAATTCATTCGCGAAGAGGCCGGTACATTCGATAGATATGCATCGGCTGTACGGCCGCCTTCGCGAGCAAGCTCGCTCCCACAGTTTATTCACCGGCTTCGGAGTTTTGCCTCCCAACCGTAGGAACGGCCGGGCAGTGTTCGGCTTTAGTCGCGAAGAGACGGCGGTCGCACTCCAAAAGCCCGGTCATTCAAGGGGTGGAATGCCTTCAGCGTCGATTACCCGAGCGTACTCCTGAAAAAATAAGGAAACGTGACAGCGAGGCTCAAGCAAAGTTCGCATCTGTCGATAAGAAGTGATGTCGACATGATATCGGTCAGTCGCTGCCAAAAAAAAGCTAAAAGCCCGAGCCATGGATGCTCAACTATTCGAGCGCACACGCATGTTCAGTAAACTCAGCATCACTCAAAAGCTCTACCTCAGCTTTGCCGCCATTGTGGTCCTGCTGGGCGTCCTGGTGGCCAGCGCATATCGTGGCTTTGGGCAGGTCGACAATGCAATCAACAGCAACGTCCACAGTTATCAGGTGTTGAGTCAGTCCCAGATGGCGCTTGAACAGTTGATCAATATCGAGACGGGCATGCGCGGCTTCGTCATTGCCGGCAAGGACAACTTCCTTGAGCCTCAGATTGCCGGTGAAAGCAAGTTTTCCAGCAGCCTGGCGACACTCAAAGCACTGACCAGTGACAACGCCGAGCAACAGAAACGCCTGGCCACATTGGCACAGCTGCAAACCCGTTGGCTGGACGAAGACGTACATCCGATCATCGCCCTGCGGCGCCAACTGACACAGAGCGGCAGCGCCGATGATGTCCTCGATCAGCGCATCAGCAGTGGCGCAGACAAAGCCAAGATGGATGGCATGCGCGCCGTTATTACTGAACTGGGCCAGGCGGAAGAAGCGCTGCTGACAAGCCGGACTAAAGAGATGAACGACGCCAAGGATCGCGCAATTACGATTCTGCTGGTCGGTGGTTTGATTGCGGCCTTTTTGGCAATCATCATGGCCTACGCGTTGGGCCGCACCACCCAGGCCCGCCTGCAAGTGGCTATAGATGCGGCGACAGCAGTTGCCGAAGGCCGACTGGACTCGGTGATTGATACCAGCAGCAGTGATGAACTGCCCAAGGCGTTTGATCGCATGCAGACGCGCTTGCGTCAGATGATTCAGCAGATCAACCAGGCTGCCACCCAATTGATTGAGTCCGTGCAGCAAATCTCCGGGGCGTCGCAGCAGCTTTCCAGCGCGGTCAATGAACAATCCAGCTCGGCATCCGCGATGGCGGCGACTGTTGAAGAACTGACGGTCAGCATCAGTCACGTTTCCAATAACGCAGGCGAGGCCGGTGGCCTGGCGCAACGCTCCGGTCAGCAATCAATGGATGGCTCCACGGTTATCCAGAACACCCTTGACAGCATGAACGGTATCGCTAAGACCGTGCAGCATGCGTCGACCAAGGTGTCGGAGTTGGGCCACCATTCCGAGCAGATTTCGACCATCATCAGCGTCATCCAGGGCATCGCGGATCAAACCAACCTTCTGGCGCTCAATGCTGCCATTGAGGCTGCCCGGGCAGGTGAGCAGGGTCGCGGCTTTGCGGTGGTAGCCGATGAAGTGCGCTTGCTGGCGCAGAACACGGGCAAATCCACCAAGGAAATTGCCAGCATGATCGACAAGATCCAGATCGGCGTGCGCGAGACGGTAGAGAGCATGCGCAGCGGCGTGATGGAAGTTAGCCAGGGCGTGGAAATGGCCGAATCGGCTGGCAAGGCCATCACTGAAATCAGTGAAAGCTCAGGCCAGGTGCTGGTGGTCGTCGAACAGATTTCTCTGGCATTGCGTGAGCAATCTGCTGCGAGCCAAGACGTCGCACGCAGCGTCGAACGATCGGCGCAGATGGCTGAGCAAAACAATCTGTCGGTTCAGGATCTTCAGCGCACCAGCAATGATCTGGGCCAGTTGGCGCAAGAGCTCAAGCAGGAAGTGGGTCGGTTCCGTCTGTAAGGGCGGTCAGGCACTTTGTGTTCGGGCATAGGCATGCTGAAGGCTTGCCTGTGGCCCGAGCAGAAAAACCGGCTCTCCAGGTCCGCATGAAAAAAGAGGCGCTCCGTAGAGCGCCTCCTGTCTGGATCACTGCAGACTCACCGTTTTCAGATCGGGCTTGTCAGAGCCACCGATGGTGATGCGCCTTGGTTTGGCTTCCTCCGGTATTACCCGGAGCAGGTTGATACTCAACAGGCCATTGTTCAGCGCCGCTTCCTGGACCTCGATGTGATCGGCCAGGCGGAACGACAGTCTGAATGCACGCTGCGCAATGCCCTGATGCAGGTACGTCACCTCTTTCTCGGTCTCGCGCTTGCCACCAGCAATCGTTAAAACGCCTTTCTCAACCTGAATCTCCATGTCCTCTTCATTCAAGCCTGCCGCGGCGATGACAATGCGATATTCGTCGTCCCCGCGCTTCTCGACATTGTAGGGAGGGTAGGCAGTCGTGGCCTCGCTGCGCAGCGCCGATTCAAAAAGGTCGTTGAAACGATCGAAGCCTACCGACTGACGGAACAGTGGGGCCAGCGAAAGTGTTGTAGCCATTGCAAAATCTCCTGAGTTTTTCCAAGTGATTTAAGACGCGACCCGCTTTCGGCATCGCGTAAACCGAATGTAGGTTCAGGAAAAACACTTTCAAGAGGCGCTGCAAAAATTTTTATTCGCCTACAGACGACTGGGGCAGGGGTTGCAAAAAACGCTGCGGGTGATCAGCCGTCGGGAGCTGGCAGGCGTCATATCGGCCGAACAGCCGATAGCGATTCAACGCGATCCTGTCGTACATCCAGTCCCGCAGTGCTTGCGGAACAACGCGAGCGACGGTCAGCCAGCGCCAGGGGGCGGGCAAGCGGGCGAGGATCTCGAACATCGCCTGGGAGCGGATAAATACCTGGCCGTTCGAGATAAAGACGATGGTGTTGAACTGATCCTGCGGTAATCCGGCCCACTTCAACAACGCCTGTCCCTGGGGCGACTGCACGGCTGCCAACTGGATATGCCGGGCCCGATCGTGGGCAATCACGAACCGTGCCCAGCCATTGCACAGCTTGCAGGTGCCGTCGAACAGCACCACGTTGTCGCCGGGGTTGAGCAGCGGGGCCGGGGCATTGTTTTGTTTCGGTTGCATCAGTGCGTGCGCGTCACGGTCAGCACCACGGCTGCAATCCGTTCAGCTTCGGCGTAGGTGGCGGTCTCCAGCTCTTCGCCAAACACATCCGGGTCCATTTCGCGGTAGCTCCACGCCATGCCGGGCACATCGACCCATTGGCGAGCGCTTTCCAGAAACAGGTCCACGCCATTGACCGAAGGCGCGCCGGTGTACAGCAGCAGGGTGCCGCCAACCGCCAGTCGCTTGACCGCCTGCTGGACGATACGCACTGACAACTCTGACCCCAGCCGTTCACCGCCGTGCCGATAGGCGCGCTGCTGGGTGTCCTGCATGTAAGGGGGGTTGGCCACGATCAGATCGAATTCCCCGGACGCACCGTCAAGGATATCGCTGTGCCAGGCCGAGACGTTTTCGGTTCCGGCCAGCGCTGCATTGACGGCGGTGTATCGCAGCGCAGTCGGGTTGATGTCCAGCGCGAGCACTTGAGCGTCGCGACGTGCCCGGCCGATCAGGATAGCCCCAACGCCACTGCCGCAGCCGATATCCACTGCGTTTTTGATCGGGTGCATCGAGGTGCGCAGGTGCTCTTCAATGGCTTGGGCGAAGCGATAGGTGTCGGGCCCGAAGAACACTGAGTCGTGAGCCAACGTTGGAAAACCGGAGTGGACGAACAACAGATCGTCGAGGCTCGACCAGCGCACTTTACTGGTCCACAGCCCTGCATGGGCGCGCAGCACGTCGGCGGCCAGCAGCGCCTGCCGCTCGGCAACGGGTAGCAGGTCGTGCTCAAAAGGGCGGTTCCAGCCGAAGATGTCCCGCAGGTTTTTGGAGATACGATTCGCGTCCCGCGCGTTATTACGCTGATGGCTCAGGGGCGTCACGGTGATGAAGCTGTACTCATCGGCTTGCAGCCTGCGCCCCAGTTGCAGCAACGCCAGGTCATGAGACTGGTCCGAGGCCGCAGTCTCGTCGAAGGCCTGGGGAGTGATCTGTAGATTGCTCATCGGAAAAGTCCTCGGGCGAGTTGGCTGGCGTAGGTGCGGGTGGCGGTCAGCCCCTCAGGCGTGTGATGCCGGGCAGGGGAGATCAGATCGACCAGTGCTGCCAGCTGCGCAGGCGTGGCATTGCCCACCGCAGGCGCTTCTGACGCTACTGCGGGCACGACGACCGGGCGCTTGCGAAAGCGCGCGCGAAAAGGTTGCGTGTCGGTTTTCTCGGGTTGCCAGTCTGCGCAGATCCAGTCGCGGATCAACTGCTTTTCATAGCCGTTGAACACCCCGAACATTACCGCACCCGGCCCATCGATGAGCTGCCAGAACCGGCTGAGGCTCGGGTCCTGGCCGCGCTTGATCCAGCTTTTATTTTCAAGTGCCGCCAGGAATGCTCGGCATTGCCCCGGCGCGGCCAGCCACTCGTTAATGGTACGGCCTTCAAGGCGGCAGTAATCGGAATGCATGTGCTGACCAAAGGAGCGCTTGCTCTCCAGCATGGCCACCACTTCGCGCTCCAGATCAAACGCGCCAATGACGGCCGTGGTGCCTGCGCCAAGGTCGTTGAGCTGGTAGCCGTTACGCACTCGAGCGAGAAATTGATCGGGATCCTCGGCGGTTGCCAGGAATTGGCTGACCGTCTCGACCGCCTTTTTGGCGTGGCCTGAACTGGCGTTGTCGATGGTCACGTGCAAGGTGAAATAGTAAGGATCGATACCCAACTCGTTCAGCTCGAATGCAGTGATCAGCAAGTGCAGTGGCAGTTGCTCGTAGCCCAGGTTGTAGCCGATGACTTCCGGCAGGAATTCATCGGCGCACTCACCGAGCGCCAGTTGCAGGGCGCCTTGCAGATAGCGGTCTTCCGGCAGCGTTTGATCAGGTGCGCAGTCGTGCTCCGTGAGCAGGTTTCGGTATAGCACCACATGGTTCAAGGCCGGTTCACCATCCCCCAGCTCCTCAAGGTAGGTGCGGATAAGGCCGTGATAGCGCCAGTCGGCAGCGTGCCGGGTTGTACCGTGCAACCAGGCGCCGTCCACCAGTTTGCTCGGTGCCACATGCTGAAGAAAATACAACGCATGGGCCTTACTGGTGAAGAACCGACGAGGCCCACCCGCATGGCGTTGCGCGAGGTACTCGGCGTACTGCTCACCGACGGTGCTGGCATGCTCGGCAACCCAGGCTGGCCACTCCTCAACCCGAATGGGCAACTCGCACTGAGCGCCATCAACGTGCTGCAAGTGCTCTTGAAGGAATGCCCGCAGCTGCGGTTGATCAGCGGGCGAAGCGCCCGTCATCAGGGCGCGATACAAGGTCGATGCAGCCCCGGATTCCGCCTGGGGCTGGGCAGGGTGCAGTGCAATCTGGCGTAAGACGGTCATAAAGGTACCACTGATTTTTCTTGATATAAGCTCAGAGGAACCGGGGTGGAAATAAATTCCATTGAAATCGCTGAGTGGTGAAATCGTCGCCAGCACTCACCCAGCTTTGCAGTATTTCCATTGGGAAATTCAATGCAGATCGCAGCACATCGGCGGAGGCTTCCATCCAGCGGGCAGTGGCGCGAGCTTGCATCTGTCCAGAATCGGGGTTTGGCTAATCAGCACATTTGAACCCGGTGGGTACGTTGAGCGGGCGTGCTCCGAGTCTACGTCGCAGATCCCGGTGTCACCGCCTGTCCAGGGGATGAAGAATTCGACCTTGCCATCCTTGAATGCATTAGGGCTGATATTTTCCATGCTGTATTCATTAGGTGCCAATGCGCTGTCGAGCCAGAAAACCAGTCCCAGGCAGGCTACCGAAACCAGCGACGCTCGGATCGTCCAGCGTTTGGCAGTTTGAAAAGACACCACTCCGTCCCCCATTGATCATGTCTTGGCCATTACGATGGCCATCATCTACCAGACGCATAACTGTTGCATACAAGGGGCTCGCCAAGCGATCAACAAAAAGGGCCAGAAGGCCCTTTCAGTGACGACTCAGCCAGTCCGATCTACAACCAGCTTTTGATTTGCGTACACACCGCTGCGGTGGAGATCCCATAACGGTCATGCAACGTCGGAAGTGCCCCCGCATCAAGGAAGGCATCGGGCAGGGCGATTTGCCTGAAGGTCGGCGTCACGCCATTGCGCAACAAAACCGTTGCGACAGCTTCACCCAAACCACCGATGATCGAATGGTTCTCGGCGGTGACCACCAGGCGACCCGACTTGCGGGCTTCAGCCAGAATCGTCTGTTCGTCCAGGGGTTTGATGGTGGGCACATGCAGCACCGCAACGTCCACGCCATCAGCCTGTAGTTGCTTGGCCGCTTCCAGTGCGCGCATCGTCATCAGCCCGGTGGAGATGATCAGCACGTCGTTGCCGGTGCGCAGGGTTTTGGCTTTGCCTATCTCGAACTGATAGCCGTATTCATCCAGCACCAACGGCACGTTTCCGCGCAGCAGACGCATGTACACCGGGCCCTGGTGGGCGGCAATCGCGGGGACGGCTTGCTCGATTTCCAGTGCGTCGCAGGGGTCGACAATCATCAGGTTGGGCATGGCGCGAAAAATCGCCAGGTCGTCGGTCGCCTGGTGGCTGGGGCCGTAGCCCGTGGTGAGGCCTGGCAGACCACAGACGATTTTCACGTTGAGGTTTTCTTCGGCAATGGCCATGCAGATGAAGTCATACGCCCGGCGAGACGCAAACACCGCATAGGTCGTCGCGAAAGGTACGCAACCTTCCCGGGCCATGCCGGCCGCTGCGCTCATCAGCAACTGCTCGGCCATGCCCATTTGGTAGAACCGGTCCGGATGGGCTTTGGCGAAGATGTGCAGGTCGGTGTATTTGGACAAGTCAGCGGACAGCCCGACAATCTCCGGACGTTGCTCCGCCAAGGCTGCCAGCGCATGACCGAAGGGCGCTGATCGGGTGGCCTGACCTTCGGCGGCAATCGAGGCGATCATCGCGGAGGTGGTGAGTTTTTTCTTCACTTCGCCGCTTGCCGCAGCCGTGGTGTTCTTGGCAGTGCTCATGCGGTTCTCCCTGCTTCGAGGTTGTTCAGTGCGACATCCCATTCGTGCTCGTCCACGCGGATGAAGTGAGTCTTTTCCCGTGTTTCCAGGAACGGCACACCCTTGCCCATTTTGGTGTCGCAGATGATCACCCGTGGTTGAGGGATCGGATGGTTGCGAGCGGCATCGAAGGCCTTGACCAGGGCGTCCAGGTCGTTGCCGTCGACCCGCTGAGTGAACCAGCCAAACGCCTGCCAGCGATCAACGATGGGCTCGAACGCGAGCACTTCGCTTGAATACCCGTCGGCCTGCTGGTTGTTGACGTCGACAATCGCGATCAGGTTGTCGAGCTTCCAGTGCGAGGCCGACATCACCGCCTCCCAGGTCGAGCCTTCGTTCAATTCACCATCGGACAACAGGTTGTAAACGAATGAACCGGACTGCTTGCGCTTGAGACCCAGGCAGGCGCCGACTGCAATCCCGAGGCCCTGACCCAGCGAGCCGCCGGTGATTTCCATGCCCGGCGTGTAGGTGGCCATGCCGGACATCGGCAAGCGGCTGTCATCGGACCCATAGGTTTCCAGTTCTTCCAGCGGGATGATTTCGGCTTCGATCAACGCCGCATACAGGGCGATGGCGTAGTGACCGATGGAAAGATAGAAGCGATCTCGCTGTTCCCATTCAGGGTCTTCGGGCCGATAGTTCAGCGCATGAAAGTAGGAAACCGCCAGCAGGTCGGCAGCGCCCAAGGCCTGGCCGACGTAGCCCTGACCCTGAACCTGACCCATGCGCAAGGCATGGCGACGAATGTTGTGAGCCCGTTGCACCAGTGTCGTGGTGCTGTTGCGTGAAGCATTGGCAGTCATGATGAATACTCCTTGGGATCAGCGATTGACCGAGTCGGCAGGGATGCGCAGGACCAGACACGCACCGATGCACAACACGCCGGTGATCAGGTACATGCCGATGGCGCTTGAGCCGGTCGCGGTGGTGATCCAGCCGATCAGGTAGGGCGAGCAGAAGCCCGCCAGGTTGGCGAAGCTGTTGATGCCCGCAATGCCTGCGGCAGCAGACACACCGCCCAGCAGGGTGGTGGGCAACATCCAGAACAGCGAAGACGCCGAGAGAACGCCTGCGGCTGCGAGGCACAGGCTCAGCACCGAGAGCAGCAGGTTGGAGCCGAATATCGCCGCCAGGGTCAGGCCTAGCGCTCCGGCGATCATGGGCAGGACCAGGTGCCAGCGACGCTCGCGATGTTTATCGCCGCTGCGGCCCATCAACAGCATGGCAACGATGGCGCACATGTACGGCACGCTGGTCATCAGGCCGATGTGTAGCGCGTCGGACACGCCAGCGTTGCGGATCAGCGTCGGCAGCCAGAAGGTGATCGCGTACTGGCCCATCACGACACAGAAGTAGATACAGGCCAGCAACCACAAGCGACGGTCGCGTATGAACTCCCCAACCGAAGCGTGAGTGACCTTGCGGCTGTTGTCTTCGGCCAGTTCTTTATTGATAAGGGCTTTTTCTTCCTCCGTGAGCCAAGTCGCCTGATGCACGCCATCCTTGAGATAGCCCAGCACCATGAGGCCGACAACAACGGTAGGAATGGCTTCAATCACAAACATCCATTGCCACCCGGCCCAGCCGTGATAACCCGCGAAAGCGTTCATGATCCAGCCGGAAAGCGGGCCGCCGATCATCCCGGAAAGCGGGATGGCGATGAACCACAGCACGGTCATTTTTGCCCGGCGATAGGACGGGAACCAATAGGTCAGGTAGAGCAGCAGGCCAGGAGCTAGACCGGCTTCGGCAACGCCCAGCAGAAACCGTAATCCATAGAACTGCCAGGCGGTTTCAACGAAGGCGAAGAGGGCGGAGATGATGCCCCACGAGATCATGATGCGAGCGATCCAGCGCCGCGCACCGACCCGGTGAAGGATCAGATTGCTGGGGACTTCACAGAGGAAGTAACCGATGAAGAACATCCCGGCACCCAGGCCGTAGACGGCCTCGCTGAGGGCCAGGTCATTCATCATCTGCAGCTTGGCGAAGCCGACATTGACCCGGTCCAGATAAGCGCACAGGTAGCACAGCATCAGGAACGGCATGAGCCGCCAGGCAGTTTTGCGATAAGCATTGGAGCGCACGGCCGAAGCCGCATCGAGGGGCATGGTGGTGGATATCATGATGGTCTGATCTCTTGTTTTTATAGACCGCCAGGGGCAACCCGGCGCATCGTCGATCCAGAACAGTGCTGCGACGCTGAGGCCGCGGGTGGTTATCAGTGAATCAACATACCGCCGTTTACATCCAGCGTGATGCCGGTGAGGTATGAAGACAGGTCACTGGCCAGAAACAGCGCCGCATTGGCAACATCCTGCGCGGCGCCCAATCGGCCCAGCGGAATGCCTTCGATGATGGCGTGGCGGCGTTCGTCCTGCATCAGGCCGCCGGTGATATCGGTGTGGATCAAGCCCGGGGCGATGGAGTTGATGCGAATGTTGTTCGGGCCAAACTCACGGGCCATGGCCTTGCCCAGGCCGAGTACACCGGCCTTGGCCGCGCTGTAGTGGGGGCCGCCGAAAATACCGCCGCCACGTTGGGCCGATACTGACGACATGCACACGATGCTGCCCGAGGACTGAGCCCGCATGGTGGGGATCACCGCCTGGGACATCAGCAACGTGCCACGCAGGCTGACATCCAGCACTTTGTCGTAGTCCGACGGCCGTATATCCAGGGTCTTGATGGGTTGGGTAATGCCTGCGTTATTGATCAGCACATCAATGCGGCCGAAGTGCTCGATGACTTTGGCGACTGCAGCCTGCACCTGGAATTCGTCAGCGACGTTGGCAGAGAGGCCCAGATGCCCTTCGCCCAACTCAGCGGCGGCGTCACGTGCGGCGCCTTCATCCAGGTCGATGATCACGACCCGTGCGCCTTGTTGCGCGAAGGTCACGGCGGTCGCCCGGCCGATGCCGCGTGCCGATGCCGCACCGGTGATGATTGCGATTTTGCCTTGGAGAAGCATGGGGATTTCCTCTGATCTTGTTTTTATGGGGTCGACTCAACTGGAATCGATGGACGCAGCTTGTTCCCCGACCAAAGCCTGAGCAATAACGCAAACATCACCTGTAGCTGAAGAAAATTCACCTCTCGTCAAGGTGCAGTCCTCATGCTTGAATGCCACGGATTCAAAAACAAAAAAATCAAAGGGAGCCCCGATGTCGCACGATGACAGTGCCCACCCGAACCTGCCGCCGCTGCGCGCCATTCAGGCCTTCGAGCAGACTGCCCGCTTCGGCAATCTGGCACGGGCAGCGGAAGTGCTGGATCTGACGCCCTCAGCGGTGAGCCATCAGTTAGCCAAACTGGAGGCCATGATCGGCCGACAGTTGTTTGTACGCGCTGCGCGGGGCGTGACGCTCACCCCTGTGGGCGAACAATACTTGAAGGAAATTTCCGGACTGCTGCACAGCCTTGAAGTGGCCACCGAACGGGCCAGCAGTGATGTCAGCCTTGACTGCCTGCGCCTGCACTCGGCGCCCAGTTTCGGCTTGCTCTGGCTGATGCCACGCCTGGAAGGCTTTCGCATGAGCCACCCGGATATCCAGATCAACCTGTCGTGTTCGTATGAGTCGTTGCACTTCAGCCGGGACAAAATCGACGTCGACATCCGCCATGGTGTGCCCAACTGGCCGAGCTACGAAGTGCGCACTGTGCGCAACGAGACGTACGCGGTACTGGCTTCGCCCAAGCTTCTCTCGCAACAGCCGGTCAGGTCGGCGCTGGATCTGCTGTCTCGGGAATTGATTCTGTCCGAAGCCACCCTGCTCAAATGGCCCGCCTGGTTCGCTCAGCATGGCCTGGCCCGCCCGGACACATACACTCTGAGCTTCGATCGCTCATACATGAGCCTTGAGGCCGCCAGTCACGGCCTCGGGTTTGCACTGGAGAGTTCGTTACTCGCGCAGAAGTACCTGCAAACCGGCGCCTTGGTCGAAGTCGCGCCAGAGTCTCTGAGTGCGCCCGTCGCGGCTCACCACCTGGTTTTCCCCAGAGCGCACTCGGGGTTCCCTCGGGTACGGCGTTTCCTGGAGTGGATGGAGGGTGAGTTGGGGCATGGGTTTTCGTTTTAATGATCAATAGCGGCCATTCAGGCAGTACGCGAAGCGTCTGCTGAATTCGGGCTGCCGACCGACGATGCATCCCACAACGCCATGATGTGTGTGATCGCCTGGTCGATTTTCTCGAAAGGGACCTCATCCCTGGCCAACACGGAAATACCCAGAAGAAAGCTATCAAACGTTGTGGCCAGTGCATCGGCCGCGACGGTTGGGGGCAGCTCACCGGACGCGATGGCGCGCTCGATACAGGCCTCGATTCCTGCTCGGTTCTGGGCTCGAGCCTTTGCCAGTGGCGCGGAAATGGCTTTGCTTTCTTCCGAGCAGGCACTCAGCAGCCCCAACGCCACCAGGCAACCTTTGGGGTGGTCCGGCTCGCACTGCATTTTCGCCGAGCGTCGCAGTGTGAGTTCGATGGCCTGCCTTGGGGAGAGGGTAGGGTCGAACAGGCTGTCCATTACCCGCCCATGGGTATCGAGATAGCGCTCCATGACTTCCTCGAACAGCGCCTGCTTTGAGCCAAACGCTGCGTAAAAGCTGGGCGCGGTGATACCGCCGCCGATCGTGGCCTTGAGTTGGCTGAGCGACGTCGCGTCAAAACCATGCTCCCAGAACACGTGCATTGCCTGAGTGATCGCCACGTCACGATCAAAGGTGCGTGGTCGTCCCATCTGCGCCATATGAGCCTCCTGTCGAAGAGATAGATACTAGTCGATACATAAGTCGTTGACTACCCGGCCCGCAATCCCTATCTTCTGTACCGATCAGTATATTAGTGAGGATGATTCATATGAAGATTGAGGAGCAACAGACTGCAAAGCTGCCGATTGGGGCATTGCTGGCATTGGCGATGGCGGGTTTTATCTGCATCGTCACCGAAACCTTACCGGCAGGTTTGCTGCCCGAGATTGGCCAAGGCCTGGACATCTCGCCGTCTCTGGCTGGGCAAATGGTCACGGTCTACGCGCTGGGGTCGCTGCTGGCGGCAATCCCGCTGACCATTGCCACCCAGGGCTGGCGCCGTAGAACGGTTCTGCTGCTGACGATAGTGGGCTTTCTGGTCTTCAATACCGTCACCGCATTGTCTTCCCATTACTGGCTGACCCTGGTCGCCAGGTTTTTCGCAGGCGTGTCCGCGGGCCTGGCCTGGAGCCTGATTGCAGGCTATGCACGACGCATGGTTGCCCCTCAGTTGCAGGGCCGTGCCTTGGCGATTGCGATGGTCGGTACGCCTGTGGCGTTGTCGCTGGGCGTGCCGTTGGGTACCTGGTTGGGTGGGATCATGGGCTGGCGCATGGCGTTTGGATTGATGTCCGCGATGACACTGCTGTTGATCGTCTGGGTGCTGGTCAAAGTGCCTGACTATCCGGGCCAGAGCTCGGCACAGCGCATGGCATTGCGTCAGGTCTTTTTCACCCCGGGGGTGCGCTCGGTACTGGGCGTCGTCTTCACCTGGATGCTGGCTCACAACATTCTTTACACCTACGTCGCCCCCTTTGTGTCCGGAGCGGGGCTGTCCAGTCGCCTGGATCTGGTGTTGCTGGCTTTCGGTGTCGCCGCGCTGGCGGGCATCTGGGTCACCGCTCGGCTGGTTGATCGGCATCTGCGCACGGCAGTGTTGGCCAGTCTCGCAACCTTTGCCGCAGTTTCGATTTTTCTCGGCGTGTTCTCCGGCTCTGCCTTGGCAATTTACGCGGGTGTTTTCGTCTGGGGCCTGACCTTCGGTGGCGCGGCAACGCTTCTGCAAACGGCGCTTGCAGACTCGGCAGGTGAGGGCGCTGACGTTGCGCTTTCCATGAACGTCGTGGTCTGGAACAGCGCGATCGCAGGCGGCGGATTGCTGGGCGGTGTGCTGCTGGGGCACTGGGGAGTGGGGGCTTTTCCAGGCGTGCTGTTTGCCTTGTTGCTGATCAGCCTGGCCATTGCCTTCCGGGCACGGGTGCATGGTTTCCCTCAGGGTGACAGGCAGAGTGGGCAAGCTGTTGTCGGTCATTAAGCGACAGTGGGCTGACTTGACCGTTTGTCGGGGGTAGGATGTCAGCCCACATCCAGGACGTGCGCGATGACACAGCCCCTCGAAACAGAAACCTCAGTGTGAATTCAGCAGACGACACGGCCCACGACCCCTCCATCGGCAACCGCATGATGAAGGTTGACCATGCGGGTGAGCACGGTGCGATCTGTATCTACAGCGGCCAGTTGTTCATGGCCAGGCTGTTCGTGCCGGGCATGGTGAGTGAGCTCAACGAGTTTCTTTCCCACGAACGGCGTCATCGGGCGGTGTTTCAGGAGGAGCTGCAACGTCGAGGCTATCCACGATGCCGCAGTTACTGGTTGTGTGGCATCGGAGGCCTGGTGTTGGGGCTGGTGACGGGTATCTGTGGCCGCAAAGCAATTGTTGCGACGACGGTTGCTGTTGAAAGCGTGGTGCTCAAACACCTGGCTCATCAACTGGACGTGCTGGGCGATATTGACCCTCACGCCGTCGCGGCCATCACCTCGATTGTGGATGAGGAACAGCACCATCATGACCACTCGGCGGCGCAGATCGATGTTCGCGACCCTTGGTTCAGGATTCTGGCGCCGATGGTGACGGCATGGACTGAGGCCGTGATCTGGATGGGGATGCGCTCCTAGATCCAGATCCGGTTCTCGTTTACCGATAACGGCATGTTCAGGCATATCTCAGGGAGGCATCACATGGCAGATAAAACTCACGCGTATCAGGTCCAGGTCAGTTGGACGGGCAATCAAGGCACGGGCACCTCCTCTTATCGCGCGTACAGCCGGGCGCACGTCATTACTGCTGACGGCAAACCACCGATTGAAGGGTCGTCCGATCCGAGTTTTCGTGGAGACTCAAGCCGCTGGAACCCCGAAGAGTTGTTGCTGGCCTCTTTGTCGGCCTGTCACAAGCTCTGGTATCTGGGGTTGTGCGCCGAAGCCGGTATCGTTGTGCTGGCCTATGAAGACAAGGCGCAAGGCACGATGGTTGAGCAGAGCGATGGGGCGGGGCAGTTCACCTCCGTGGTCTTGAAGCCCAAGGTGACACTGGCAGCGGGCTCTGATCTGGCCAAGGCTCAAGCCTTGCACCACGTGGCCCACGAGAAGTGCTTCATCGCCCGCTCGGTTAACTTCCCGGTAAGCCATGAGCCCGAGATTGGCGTCTGAACCGATGCCCCTCGGAGCAATCAGCCCACGTTGAACGGACACTCACTCATGGCCAGCGCATGGACATAGCACCTCGCTTCATGATCCACGAGTCGCTCCATTGGACCGTCAACCATCGTATGGACAGCGCGTTGCCGGGGTACGTCATGCTCAGCGCAAAGCAGGTGACGAACTCCCTGGCGGCGCTCCCGCGCGAGGCGTTGGCTGAACTGGGCGTTCTGCAGGCCCGCATTCAGCAGTCCATCGAAGCCTGCCTGCAACCGGCGCGGCTTTACATCGGCCGTTTCGGCCATGAGGCAGGGTATTCCATCCACTTTCATTTCATCCCGATCTACCCGTGGGTCGAAGCGATGTTCTGGGATGACGACCGGTACAGGTTGCTGCAAACCTTCGGCTCGATTGCCAGCCCTCTGCCCCAGACCGATGGCGCAGAGCTGATGCTCTTTGTGTGGCGAGAGTTCTGCGAGCGGCCCGATCCGCCGCCCGTACAAGGCCCGAGCGTTGAAGGGGTTGTTGCCACGCTGCGCGGTGAGTTCGAGGTGTTCAGCGCTTTGACTGGCTGAGCGCGTTAACGAGGCGTTGGGAGCACTGTCACCTGTTCAAAGCTCCTCAGCATTTGGCTGCAACAATTCGCGGACCTGGAGCAGTAGTCCGTCAATTGAGAATGGCTTGGTGAGAACGCGCATACCCAGCGGCAAGTAGCCATGGCTGATGACGGCGTTCTCGGCGTACCCGGTAATGAATATGGTGGGCAGACCGGGCCGTAATTCCCGCCCGGCATCGGCCATTTGTCGGCCGTTCATTCCGCCCGGCAAGCCCACATCGGTGATCAGCAAGTCGATGCAAACGCCGGAGCGCAGTATTGCCAGACCCTCGGCGCTGTCAGACGCCTCCAGCACCGTATGACCGAGTTCACTCAAGGCGTCTACGATCATCATTCTGACCGTGGGCTCATCATCTACCACCAACACCGTCTCACCCTTTGCAGAGGCTGAAATCGGCCCGCTGTCTACTCGATCTTCATTGACCTGGATATCACCGTAGAACCGCGGCAGATAGATGCTGATGGTGGTGCCGATACCCAATTCCGAATAAATCCGGACCTGGCCTCCTGACTGCTTGGCGAAACCGTAGATCATCGACAGGCCTAGCCCCGTCCCTTGTCCTAGAGGCTTGGTGGTGAAAAACGGGTCGAATGCCTTGGCGATCACGGCTGGCGACATACCTGTGCCTGTATCGGTCACGCTCAGCGAGAGATATTGGCCCTCCGGCAGCTCATATGCGGCCGCTGTTTTTCGATCCATCCACCTGTTTGCCGTTTCCAGCGTAATGCGCCCGCCATCAGGCATTGCATCGCGACCATTGATGCAAAGGTTCAGAAGCGCGTTCTCGAGCTGGCTTGCATCGACCAGTGCAGGCCATAGATCGACTGCGCCGACCGTCTGAACCCGGATGCTGGGGCCTACGGTACGCTGGATCAGTTCGGTCATGCCATCCATCAATGCGTTGATGTCTGTCGGCCGCGGATCCAGCGTCTGTCGTCGCGAAAAGGCCAGCAACCGGTGGGTCAGTGACGCGGCGCGTCTGGCTGCCCCTTGCGCAGCCAGCATGTACTTGTCAACGTCGGCCAGTTTGCCCTGTGCCATGCGCGAAGTAATCATCTCAAGCGACCCTGAGATACCAGCAAGAAGGTTGTTGAAGTCGTGCGCCAAGCCCCCTGTGAGCTGGCCCACCGCTTCCATTTTCTGCGCCTGACGAAGTTTTTCCTCGGCGTGCATCAGCTCGCTGGTGCGTTCTGCAACGCGTTGCTCGAGTGTTTCGTTGAGGGTGCGCAAGTCAGCGATGGCTCGGTCGCGCTCAGCTTCCAGTGCCCGGCGCTCTCCCAGGTCGATCAGCACGCCCGGCAGGCTGAGCGCTTTCCCGTCCTGCGCGCGATCAACTCGGCCATTGGCCTCGATCCAGTAGTAATTACCATCTGCGCGACGCACGCGGTACTGGTGTACGTAGGCGCTGCCGCCTGCGACCACCTTATCTATCGAGGCTGTCACTCCAGGCCGGTCATCTGGATGCACGGTGACCAGCAGTTGTTCCTGCGTCAGACCCTGACGGCCGATCTCCGGGTCCAGACCAAAAGCCACCGAAAAGGGCTCATCCACGGTGAAATGACCGGTGGCAAGATCCCAGTGCCACGTGCCGATGATTGCCCCTGCCGCCAGCGCCAATTGAACCCGCTCAATGTTTTCTCGGGCGAGGGCTTCACTGGCTCGCAAACGCTCCTGGGACCTGCGCCGCTCGGTGACATCGCCGAAAAAAATTGCAATGCGCCGGTCGTCTGGATGGCCTACCGGTACAGCCCTGACATCAAACCAGCGGTCGAACGCCTCGGCATAATTCTCGAATGTTTTGGGCTCTCGGGTTTTCGCAACGTGGCCATAGATCTCAAACCAGAAAGGCTCGAGGTTGGGGGCAAACTCGGTCACCCATTTGCCTCGCAGATTGACCCCCGCTTCCCGCTCGAATGCGGGGTTGGCTTCAACGAATCGATAATCCACCGGGTTATCGTCTTCATCAAACTTGACTTCGACGATGGCGAAGGCCGCCTCAATGGTGTGGAGGATGGTTCTGAAAAGCTCATGTCTCTCGCGCAGCGCAGGCTCTGAAACAGGCGTCTCGGTCAGATCAAGTCTGGCTTCGTCAGTCGGCGCAGCGCTGTGCCCGCGGCCTATGGCCTGCCCACGCAGACGCAGAACCTCTGCAATAAGCTCTTTTCTACTCAGCTGTTCCAGGCCATCGCTATTGGGCATCGCTATCCGTCCGCATTCAGGTGCTGGAGCTTAGAGGGGTCAATATCGAAAACGCTCCTGTGTTTTTCGACGGCGTTGGATTTTAATTTCACGCCGGTCCGACTGGGACCGTTACCGGGCGGCAGGCGAGACATTGCGGCCGTGTCTGAACGCGATCAGGAAGACAGCGTTTGCAAGGCATCGAGGACTTGCCGCAGCGCCTTGCCCACCGGTTTGTCCTGGCGCAGCGCAATGCCAAGGGTGCGGCTCAAGGACGGGTTCAGCGGCTCGACCCGCAAGCCTCGCCGATGATGGGTCGCTGCCACGGACATGGCGGGCACGATGCTGTAACCCAGCCCGGCCGCGACCATTTCCTTGATGGCCTCGATGCTGCCCAGTTCCATCACAGGTTTGACGCGTAAACCGGCCTGCAAATACCACTCATCAATCAACAGCCTCGTGCTGCTGCCAGCCTCGAAAACCACCAGTGGCATGCTCGCCAATGATTCCGGCGTCAGTGAGCCCGGAAAATCCGCCTGCTCGGCGCTGAAGATCGCCACGAAGTCTTCTTTCAGCAATGGGCTGACGGACAAACTGCGCCCGGCAGCGGGCAGGGTGACCAGCGCCAGGTCCAGGCGATTTTCCTCTACAGCGCGCAGGATGCCTTCGGTATTGCCTGTGCTGACGCGCACATCCAGCGCGGGAAACTGACGACGCAGGCTTTGCAGAATGGGCGGCAGCAAATGAATGCAGGCCGTGGCGCCGGTGCCAATGGCGACTTGACCGGCAATGCCCTGGGCATGGCTGGACAGGTCGAGCAGGGCCTCTTCGACCACGGCATCGATGCGTCCGATGTGTTCCAGCAAGGTATTCCCCGCCGACGTGGGTTTTACCCGTTTGCCCACGCGTTCTATCAGTTTCAGATTCAGGCGGGTTTCCAGCTGACGGATTTGCAGGCTGACAGCGGGTTGCGTCAAGCCTTGACGCTCGGCCGCGCCGGAGAAGCTCGCATGCTCAATGACCAGGGCGAAGGTGTGCAAATGGTTGAGGTTAAGGCGCTGCATGGCAAGGTTTTACTTATGCTGAAGATGAGTAATCATAGCTTTTCTTTGGGAGTGCCTGAGGCCATTATTTACCCGGATGTTCAGCGCTCAGCTGCTGCTGGAACAAACACACAGATACCTCGGAAGAAAACGACCCATGCCTCACAACCTGCTCATTCGCGACGCCAATGACCACGACATGCCAGCGGTGCAGGCGATCTATGCCCATCACGTGATTCACGGCACGGCCAGTTTTGAATTGGAGCCGCCGACGCTCGAACAGATGTGCCAGCGCCGCGCCGATATCGCTGCCCATGGCTTGCCCTTTCTGGTGGCCGAGCGCGAGGGGGAATTGATCGGCTATGGCTACGCGACACTGTATCGTCCGCGGCCCGCCTACCGATTTACGGTCGAGGACTCGGTCTATGTTCGTGAGGGCATGTCAGGTCTGGGTGTTGGGCAGGCGCTGCTGAGTGCAGTGATCCAGCGCTGCATCGAGAGCGGGCGGCGGCAGATGGTGGCGATCATCGGCAACAGCGAAAATGTCGCATCGATCCGGTTACACGAGCGCCTGGGCTTTCGCAGGGTTGGGGTGTTTGAGTCAGTAGGTTTCAAACATGGACGCTGGCTCGATACGGTGATCATGCAGCGCGAACTGGGCGAGGGCGCAGAGAGCGCGCCACAGGGTTAGCGCAGGTGTTTAAAAGAGACCCAGCCGTTGAGTCACTACCCAAGCGGCTGGAGTCTTTGGCGTATTCAGAGCCTTACGCTGCTGTAAGGGCTGCAGCGATAGCCTCGTTGAATGCCGGAATGTCGTCAGGGGTGCGCGAAGTGATCAACGTCCAGCCATTGGCCTGGCATTGCTTGACCTCGACATCGACCCAACCGGCAGCACCGGCATTTTCCAGGTCAAGCTGCACGCTTGGGTAGGAAGTTAGGGTCTTGCCAGTGATGACGCCGGCGTTGATCAGCAGCCACGGGCCATGGCAGATCGCGGCGATGATTTTGCCTGCATCGGCGAACTCCTTGGTCAGGCGCTGAGCGTTTTCGTCCAGTCGCAGGGTGTCGGCGTTGACCGTACCGCCTGGAATGACCAGCGCATCGAAATCCGACGCTTTGAGCCCGGCCAGTGCAACCTGCGACTCAAGCGTGCGATCTTTTTCGGTGTCCTGGACGAAGGTCTGAACAGTCCCGCCATCGCTTGAACCGTGGGTGACCACAGCACCTTGCGCCTTTAGGGCTTCCAGCGGTTTGACCAGCTCGTCCCGCTCGATCCCGTTATTGGAAGTGATGAAAAGTACTTTTTTGCCTGCAAGCGTGTTGCTCATGGTGTCACTCCATCTCAAGTCATGAAATCTGGCATGCGGCTGATGATTCAGCCGCTGCGTTGAAGATGGGAGGCCAGAGCGCTTTTGAAAGTTCAGCCGGATTTGTCGTTGATGGGGTTGTGCTCACGATGACGCGTGTAACGCTAAGCAGGACCATCAGGCATCGGCATGAACGTGCGCCGCGACTGGAACAGAGTTCTGGGAGCCTATTCACCCGCAAAAAAAGGGGCCGCGGTTTCGTGGCCCCTTCATCCACCCAAACCAGATCGGGTAATAGTCGTTTGCTTCGCATCTCCCCCAATGCGCTAGAAGTCCCAACGCGTGGTCACCATCACGTTTCTCGGTTCGCCGTAAACGGCCGAGTTATAGAAACCGATATTGGTGTAGTAGTACTTATCGAACACGTTATTGAGGTTCACCGTGGCCGAGAGGGCGGGGGTGATCTGGTATTTGGTCATCAGGTCCACGACCCAATACTGCTTCTGGTTGAACGCTTCGTACTCCCCATACGGCGCGTTCCAGATATCCTGCCACGCCTTGCTCTGCCAGCGTCCGCCCCCGCCGACCGTCCATTGATCGAGCGCACCGGGCAGTTTGTAGGTGGTAAACAGCGTGAGCTGGTCCTCGGGTTCGAACGTTGAAATCTTCTCGTGGTTATCGTCACGCACGACTTTATGGGTGTAGCCCGCCTGCAATTGCCAGCCCTGGGCGAGTTCGCCAGACACCTCCAGCTCAAAACCCTTGGTCTGGGCGTCGGTGCCCTTGAAGGCATAGTTCGAAGGCTCCGGACGCTGATTGTTGTAGTCGTCGTCCGCTACGGGGCGATTGCTTTCCTTGACCTGAAAATAGGCCAGGCTGGCGTTCAAACGGCCGTCAAAGAACTCGCCCTTGATGCCCACTTCGTAGTTCTGGCCTTCGTCAGGGTCAAGCAGTTTGCGATTGCGGTCGAGGTTGTAATAGTCCTGCGGGATGAAGATGTCGGTGTAACTTGCATAGGCCGACAGATTTTCCGTCAGGTCATAAACGGCCCCGGCGTAGGGAATCAGCCGACCACTTTCGCGATAGGTGTCGGTGTTGCCGGTCAGCGTGTAATTGACGATCCGCCCGCCCAGGATGAAATGCAAATCATCGGTGGCGCTGAGTCGTGTCGCGAGGTAGACGCCGGTCTGGCGAATCACGTCGTCGCTTAACTGTTGCGCCGTGCCCCAGTCCGGTTTGCCGACGTTGCCATGCCAATTGAAGAAATTCAGTTGGTTGCCACTCGGAAAGGTAACGTCCCAGAAGCCTTTGCCCTCCCAGTGGGCCTTGCTGATGGATCCGCCGAGCACCACTTCGTGCTCGCGACCGAGCAGGTTGAAGGGGCCGGTGACGTAAGCGTCGGCCGAGTCGCTGGTGGTTTCGCCGCGATAGCGTCCAGGGGTGATTTTCGAGGTGCCGTCAGCCGCTGGCGTGTCGCCCTGGATCGTGCCCATCTGAGCGTCATAGCCGTTGAGCTTGTGATCGAGTTGCAGCTTGCTCACCCAGCCATCGCCAAGTTGATGTTCCAGCGTCGCAAAAACCGTACGGGTGTACTGATGCCAACTGCTCCAGTCGGCAGCGTTACTGAACGAGCGCTTGACGCTGTTACGGTCGCCCTCGGCATTGAGCAGCGGGAAGCTGCCTGACCAGGTCGAGCCTTTCGGCGTGTTGTCCTGGTAGTCGCCACCCACGGTGAGCAGGGTGTCGGGCGAAAGGTCGAACTCCAGGATGCCGTAGTACACCTCGGCCTTGCTGCTGTAGCGATCCATGAACGAGTGTTTGTCCTGGTAGGCCGCGACGGCACGGCCACGGACATTCCCGGTGGGTGTGAGGGGGCCGCTCACGTCGATCTCGCTGCGGTAGTTATCCCAGGATCCCGCGCCGAGGCTCAGGTGGCCCTGAAAGTCCGCCGTGGGTTTTTTACGAATAAGGTTGATGGTCGCGCCCAGTGAGCCAGCCCCCACCAACAGGCCGGGTGAGCCCTTGAGCACTTCGATCCGGTCGTAGATCGCCATGTCGCTGAGGGTGTTGCCCGCCGAATATCCGACGTTACGCACGGCCGAGGGGATGCCGTCGTACTGAAAGTTGTTGATGGAGAAACCGCGTGCGTAATAGTTCGAACGGTCACTGTCGTAGGCGGACACGGTGATGCCGGGGGTGTGCCGCATGACGTCATCGACGCTGTCCAGCGCGAAATCGTCCATGTGCTGGCGGGTCACCACGGTGACCGATTGAGGGGTTTGCCTCGGGCTGAGCACCAGGCGGGTGGCGGTGCCAATCAGGCCCGGCGTGTAAGAGCCCGTGCCTTCGGTGATGTTGCCCAGTTGATTGCTGTCGATCTGGGTGGGCGCGAGGTCGAGGGTGCCACGCGCCGCCATCGGTTGCAGAACAAAGCCCTCACCCTGCTTGACCGCGTCAAGGCCACTGGCCTGGATTAGTTTGTCCAGCGCCTGGTCGGCGGTGAATCGGCCATGCAGGCCCGCGCTGCGTTTGCCTGCCAGCAGCTGTTGGTCAAAGACGATATTGACACCGAGGCTGCGGCTCAACTGGGTCAGGGCGCTGTCCAGACTGCCGGCCTGGATGTCGATCTGCATCGGGTCAGCGGCCTGAGCCTGGGTGGTCAAGAGGCCGGTCAGGCTGCAGCAGAGCAGGGCATGACGTACCGCCCGGTTGAGTGAGCGGCGGCGAAACGAAGGGGGGATGCGCTGGGTCACGTTAAGGGTCTCGAACGATTTGAGTGAGGCATTCATAGAGCTATGCCGGGCCACATTCGAAATCCCATCAGCGCGCCGAAACTTTTTTTACTCAAGCGGCGCTCACACGTAACCAGTAACGGGTGAGTTGACGCAGTTGCAGGCCGTGGGCCTGGGCTATCAATGCCACTGACTGCTCGGGCCGCACGGTGCTGAAATTACCACTGACCGGCAGGGCGGCGACGTGCGGATCCCAACCGAGGTAGCCCACCCGGTAGCGCGCCAGCTCGGTGAGTACCTGTGCCAAAGGCTGGCTGCGCACGATCAACATCCCGTCGCGCCAGGTACCGGCCTCTGCACCTGAGGTTGGCATGAGCCGAGCCTGTGAGTGGCCGATCTTCCACTGCTCTCCGGCCTTGATGCTGAATGGCGCAACCCCGGGGCTGGCCGCGAGCGCTACCGAACCCTGGATGACCGTGATGCAGGTGAAGTCTGGCAGCAGCCGGGCTTCAAAGCGGGCGTCAACCGCATCCACCTGGCAATGAGGGGTGTGCAGGCGCAAGGGCAGGGCGCTTTGGGGCCCTGTTGCCAGGGCGAGTTCACCGCGCAGCAGCGTCACCCCCCGCTCGGTGCCCATGGCCAGACTCGCTGCACTGTCGGTGTTCAGGTCAAGCACGCTGCCATCGGGCAGAGTCCAGCGCCGGTGTTCACCCGTTCGGGTGCTGTAGTCGGCGACCCACCGCTGCCAGGGGGTGTAACGCTCGGCTCCCCAGCTGACCGAACCCGCGCCGGTCGTCAGGACGGCGAATTTGAGCAACTGACGCCGATGCAGTCGTGCCTCGGGCAGTTTATTGAGTGCGGCGAGGGCCGCCTTGGCGGGCAGATCGGCAAATTGCCCGTTGAGACTCTGCAGGCGTTGCCAGGCACTGCGGTGCATTTCATCGGCCGCCAGCCATTGCTCGAACGCCCGACGCGTCGCGGCGTCCGGCAGGTTGTAGGTGATTTTGAGCGACCAGTTGATCGCCTCGTCCAGCACCGTCGAGGACACTTTGATCTGTGGGCGGCTCACAGGCTGGCGTCTTCAAATGTCGCGGCGTAGCACTGACGCAGTGCCTGGGCGATGTAGCGTTCCACGCTGGGCACCGATACACCCAACTCGCGAGCGATGGCCGGGCACTTCAGGCCATCCAGTTGCGCGAGCAGAAAGGCCTGCCGGACCACCGGACGCAAGGTGTCGAGCAGCCGGTCGATCGTCACCAGCGCCTCAATCACCAGCAGCCCGGTCTGAGGCGACGTCACATGCTCGCAAGGCAACTCGGCCAAGGTCTCCAGCCAGGCGCGCTCGATATCCCGATGCCGCCACAGGTCAATCACCAGCCCCTTGGCGACGGTGCGCAGATAGGCGCGGGGCCGAGCAAGCCGCTCAAGGCGGCGCTTCTGCAACACCCGAACGAAGGTATCCTGCGCCAGATCGGCCGCATCGGCTGTGTTACTGAGCCGGGTATACAGCCAACTGCGCAGCCACGAACTGTGTTCGCGGTAGAGTTGTTCAATGACTGCGGGGTGGTCGGAGGGGTGCATGCCGTATCCTGCGGATGGCGTAAGTGATAAACGAACGCATTATCATCTGCTCGGGCAGGCTTGGAAAGGTTTGTGTCATTGCTGGGCTGCATGCTTGATCGCGCCAGGCGAAATTTCATCTCGGCGTGTGCAGGTGTCGATGCACTGAACGCTTGATCCCGGGTGTACTCCAAAACTTGCTCCCGGCGCTCAGCACCAGCATTCAGCGTCGAGGGGTATTTGATTTATCTGCCCACTCAAGGAATTCCCATGACCGATCCACGTAACGTCGCCCACGACAAAAAAGTCCAGCAAGAGAAGAAGAACCACGGCGAAGAAATCGCTCCTAACGCCGAGCACGCACCCCAGCCGGGTTTGAAGCCTGCCCTCAAGCATGACGATGACGAGCAAGAAGACAAGGCTTGAGTCGGGCAATCACCTGATCCGGTAAACGCCCTCTGGCGGCGCTGGCTGAAGTCAGCGGCCGCTGCATCACCCGCTCGGCAATCGTGTGGGCTAGCCCTCGAAAAAACTTCTCATGTCGTCGATCAAACCTGGCCCGCGCGGTTTCCAGCCTAGTCGCGTCTGGGTCTTGTCGCTCATGCTGGACATGTCCTTGCCCACAAAGCTCGATAGCCAGCCGAAATGCTGCATTGCTTCATCCGCTGACACCGCCACCGAGGGGATCCCCAGACCTTCTGCGATGGTTTGCGCAATGAGGCGAAAAGGTATCCGAGATTCCGCAGTCGCATGGTAGCGAGCGCCCGGTTGGTGTTTTTCCAGCGCCAGGCGATACAACTGCGCGGTATCGGTCACGTGAGCGGCGGACCACTGATTAAGATCCTCCTCGACGTAGGCCGATATTCGGCTTTCCCTTGCCTGCTTGATGACTTCGGTGACCAGACCCTGTTTCAACGGGTTATGGATCTGTGAAAGCCGCACGACCACCACGTTGACACCCCCTTGCAACAGCATATTCCCCGCCAATTCCGAGGCGATTCGAGGGTTGGGATGCTCTGGATTGAAGTGGTCCTCATCGGCGGGCTGGCCTGGCGCTGACGAGTCCATCGGCGTGGCAGAGGTGATGATCAAAGGCCGCTGCGAGCCTTGCAGCGCTGAGCCCAGGGCGGCGATGACTCCAGCATCTTTCTGACAATTGGCCACGAAGCGGGCGAAGTCGTGATCGAACGCGGTATGGATGACGGCGTCGCACAGCTGCGCGCCTCGCTGCAGGCTGGCAAGGTCTTCGATATTGCCCAGGTGAGCCTCGGCACCCAGCGCCTGCAATGTGCGGGCGCCTGCGTCCGAGCGTGTCAGCCCCAGCACCTGGTGCCCTGCGTTGAGCAATTCACGGGCGACCTGAGTGCCCACGAAACCTGTTGAACCAGTAAGAAATACGCGCATGTCTGAAATCTCTCTTTGCGGAAGTCCACAGACTGCGCGTAACGTTTATCCGGTTAAAGACGTGACATTATCAGGGTATAAAAACTAACAGGATCTCCATGGCTAGCCAGTCAGCTCATCTGCTGGGCATCTATTTGAAGGACTGCCGCGCGCGTCTGGACCCGGCAAGTTTCGGCTATTCCAGCGCTCGTCGACGCACTCCGGGTTTGCGTCGCGAGGAAGTCGCCCATCGCGCCAACATCAGTGCCACCTGGTACACGTGGCTGGAGCAGGGACGTGGCGGCGCACCCTCGGCGCAGGTGCTGAACCGGATTGCTCAAAGCCTGTTGATGACCGCGCCGGAGCGCGAGCATCTGTTCATGCTCGCGTTCGGTCATCCACCTGAAGTGGTCTACGCTGCGCCCGACGGTGTGACGCCGCGCTTGCAACGCATTCTGGACAGCCTGGAATTCAGCCCCGCGTTTATCAAAACCGCGACCTGGGATGTGCTGGCCTGGAACAACGCGGCGGCGGCCGTGTTTACGGACTACAGCCGGCTGCCGGTCGAGCAGCGCAACATTTTGCGTCTGATGTTTTGCAACCCCGGCACTCGGGCCAAACAGGACGACTGGCAGGCGGTGGCGCGTTTCATCGTTGCCGCGTTTCGAGCCGACGCGACCCGCGCCGGTGCTGCTTCCGAAGTCATCCAGCTGGCCGATGAGCTTTGCAGTCTGAGCGCGGATTTCGCAGCGTTATGGCGTGACAACGACGTGCGCCTGCAGAGTGAAGGAACCAAGCGATTGCGCCATGCAGCCCATGGGGTCATCGAGTTGGAGTACTCAGGCTTTGCGGTCGATGGCCGCCCGGACCTTTCGATGATCGTCTATAACCCGGTGTCCAGTGCCGACGCAGAACGGGTCCGGGCGATTGTGCAAAGCCATTTGGCGGCAGCCTGCGTTGACCCTGCGCAGGGGGCGCAACGCAGCTGCTCGAGTGTTCAACCATTGGCGTGAACCTCTGGCTGAGGACCCACCCTGGTCTGAAACGCCCTAAGGCTTCTTGTAGTCCATGTACGCATTCTGCAGGACGATGTGATCTGCCACGTATTTCGCATCATGCCAAACCCCATAGATAAACGAAGACGCACGATTCACCAGATTCGGCAGGCCCAGAAAGTAGATGCCGCTTTGCGCCGAGATGCCGCGTTTATGAAACGGCTCGCCTTTGTCGTCGAACGCATCCACGTTCAGCCAACTGAAGTCGAATTTGAAGCCGGTGGCCCAAAGGATCGTGGTCACGCCGGCTTCAGCCAGGTCCAGACTGAGGATCGGGTCAAGCAGACATTCGGGGTCTGGCAGCAGTTCCCAGGCTTCGGGCTCCGGCGGAAACGGCAGGCCATTGGCCTCGATATAAGCATCGGCATCGCGCAATACATCAAAGTAGGCGCGGTCGCCCTCGGCCACGTTTTCAGCCAGGCCCGGCTGGAAGGTCATGACGCCTTCGTTCCACCCTTGTGTCACGCCCACCAGGGTGATGCCCTGATGCGCAAGGCGGCGGAAATCCACGGTTTTACCGCCTTCATAACCACTTACTGCAAAGGCCACGTGTTTTTTCTTCGGCTGAATTTTGACTTCGTCCCACAGGCCCAGGGCACCCAGCCACCAGCAGTAGTCGCGGCCACGGTAGGCGCGGGGAGGGCGGTAGTGTTCACCCACCGAGAGGTACACGGTTTTGCCAGCCTTTTGCAGCTCTTCCGCGATTTGCGAGCCGGAGGCGCCGGCACCCACGACCAGAACTGCGCCTTCGGGCAGTTGGCCTGGATTTTTATAGGTGCAAGAGTGCAACTGATGAATCGGCGCGGTGGTGGGGACAATGTTCGGAATGGAGGGGTGTTGGAACGGTCCGGTGGCGGCAACGACGTTGGTGGCTTCGATCACGCCAGCCGAGGTGGTGACTTTGAAGCCAGGGCGGCCGAGGTGGCGCTCCACGTGTTGGACGTCGACGCCACATCGCACCGGCGCCTGGAGTTTGTCGACGTAAGCTTCGAAGTAGTCGGCCATGCGTTCTTTGGGGGGGAAGGCTTCTGGAGAGATGCCCTCGAATGTGAGGCCGGGGAAGCGGTCATGCCAGGCCGGGCCATTGGCGACCAACGAGTCCCAGCGCTCGGAGCGCCAGCGTTCGGCGATTCGGTGGCGTTCGAGCACGATGTGTGGCACGCCCATCAGGGACAGGTGTTCGCTCATGGCGACACCGGCCTGGCCCGCGCCGACGACCAGGGTGTTAATGGTTTCTACTGACATGGGCGTTTCCTGGAAAGTAAGAGGTTTGCCAGCAACACCCCAGCAATACAAAAGTACCGAGGTGGGAGCTGCTGTGTTTTCGAGTCCATATTCAAGGTTTGAGCAACTCTGCCACGGCCGTCAGGGCCAATTCGTAACCCAGCGCCCCCAAGCCTGCGATCACGCCGGTGGCGGCTTTGGAGACATAGGAGTGATGCCGAAAGCGCTCGCGTTTCCAGAGATTGCTCATGTGCGCCTCGATGATCGGCCCGTCGAACATCAGTAGCGCATCGAGGATCGGTACCGAGCTGTAGCTGAGCCCTGCGGCGTTGATCACGATGGCGTCGCTGTTCAAGCGTGCCTCTTGAATCCAGTCCACCAGCACGCCTTCGTGGTTGCTCTGGCGAAAGTCCAGGCTCAGGCCCAGCTCGTCGGCGTGGCGTTGGCAGCGGGCCTGGATGCTGGCGAAGCTTTCGCTGCCGTAGGTGCCGTTGTTGTCCAGACCATAGAGGTTGGCGTTGGGGCCGTTGAGGAAGTACACGCGTCGGGTCATGGCGCAGTCCAATCGTCCGGCACCACGGCGATCACATCGATTTCCATCAGCCACTCCGGCTGGCCCAGGCCCGAAATGACCAGGCCAGTGGAGATCGGAAAGACGCCTTTGAGCCATTTGCCCACTTCCTGGTACACCGGCTCGCGGTAGCGCGGGTCGATCAGATAGGTGGTGGTCTTCACGATGTGCGACAGGTCAGAACCTGCCTCCTCAAGCAGCTGCTTGACGTTTTTCATTGCCTGTTCCGCCTGTGCACGCGGGTCGCCCAGGCCGATCAGGTTGCCGTCGAAGTCAGTACCGATCTGGCCGCGCACATAAACGGTGTTGCCAGCGCGCACGGCCTGACACAGATCGTTGTCCAGCGCCTGGTTGGGGTAGGTCTGTTTGGTATTGAACATGCGGATGCGGGTGTGGGTAGGCATAACGGGCAGCTCGTCGTAAGCGGGGTGATTCCAGCTTCACACCGCTCCCGCTCTGGCGAAACCAGCATTTGTGCGCGGTAGTGCTTAGGAAAAACCGAAGCCCCTGCAGATCATTGATCCGCGCTGGACCCGGCATGAACCCTGCAACGCTGGCGCTACAGTCATTGTCGAGGTGAAGACGTAATGCTCAGTCGAATTACTCAGCGTCAGCTGGAGTATTTTGTCGCATCCGGCGAGGCGGGCAGCATCAGTGCAGCAGCCGAACGCATCCATGTGTCCTCGCCTTCTATCTCGGCGGCCATCACCCATATGGAGGCCGAGCTGGGTATCCAGTTGTTTATCCGCCATCACGCCCAAGGTATTTCCCTGACGGCGGTGGGGCGCCAGGTGATGCAGGAGGCCAAGCAGATCCTGGAGCAGATGAACAACCTCTACACCATTGCTTCGGAGTCGTTGAACACCGTGCGCGGGCCGTTACGGGTGGGGTGCCTGGAGTCGCTGGCACCGATGATTACCCCGGAACTGGTGTTTGGTTTCGGCCGCGCATTTCCAGGCGTACGGTTGACGCAGGCCGAGGGCAACCATGAGGAACTGCTGGAGAAACTGCGCAGCGGCGAACTGGATATCGCCCTCACCTACGACCTGGTGACCAGCCCGGATATCGACTTCCAGCCGCTGGCGCACCTGCCCCCTTATGTGATGGTTGGCGAGTATCACCCGTTGGCCAACTCGCCGGCGGTGAGCATGCAAGAGCTGGAGGCGCACCCGGTGGTGCTGCTCGACACGCCCTGGAGCCGTGACTATTTCCTCAGCCTGTTTATCCAGGCAGGCACCACGCCGAACATCATCATGCGCTCCACCAACCTGGAAACGGTGCGTGCCATGGTCGGCAATGGCGTTGGCTATTCCTTCGCGAACGCTCGGCCAAAATCGAACATGTCTCAGGATGGTAAACGGGTGATTCGCCTGCGGCTGGCCGGCACACATCGACCGATGAAGCTGGGTTATGCCACCGCCAGCAACACTCAGTTGTCACGCGTGGTATCGGCATTTGCTGAACGCTGCCGCCTGTTCGTGTCCGACCAGTACATACCCGGCATGGCCCCGCCGAGCTTTTTTGATCCGCATGCGGTGCGTGACGGTAGCGAGCTTGCTCGCCCTCAAACATGAATTAACTGTCTGAATTTAAATGGTTTCTGTGGGACCGGCTTTAGCCGGGAAAGGGCCAGTACATCCATTGCAGATGTGTCGGCAGAACGGCCGCCTTCCCGGCTAAAGCCGGTCCCACAGATCAATGTTTGCTGCGCGACAGCGCGGCGTCTGGACGACGGGGGATCTCCTACAGGGATCATCGAGTCCGTTGGAGCGAGGCTTGCCCGCGAATCGGTCGACGCGATGGTTCAGGCACTGCGCGTAATCGTCCATCGCGAGCAGGTTGCACTGAAATGTGGCGCGCAATGCGCTGCGAGTTCCGGCGTGCACGCTTTTGAGCTGCATAGGTTCTGCCTACCCAAAGCCCCGGCTTTTACGAATTGACCCCAAGGCCCCGCCGCCACGACTCTCATCCCATCGAAGGCAGAACCCTTTCCTTTTTGCAAGGCACCGCGACGATGACATTCGACTGGAATTACATGTTTGGTTTGCTGAGCGATGCCGAGTTCTGGCGGGCGACGTGGACGGTGATCAAGCTCAGTACGCTGACGTGGGTGTTGAGCATCGGCCTGGGCTTTCTGCTGGCGCTGGCCAAGCAATCCAGGCATGGCCTGCTCAGTCTGCCGGCACGTGGGTATATCTGGTTGTTCCGCAGCCTGCCGCTACTGGTGCTGCTGATCTTCATCTACAACCTGCCGCAGGCACTGCCCAGCACCTCGGTGGTGCTGGCGGACCCGTTCTGGTCCGGCCTGCTGGCCATGGTGATCTGCGAGACGGCGTATGTGGCTGAAATTCATCGCGGCGGTTTGCTCTCGATTCCCAAAGGGCAGGGCGAAGCGGCGCGGGCATTGGGCCTGCGGTTTTTCGGCACCCAATGGCGCGTGGTGATCCCCCAGGCCTTGCGCGTGGCGTTGCCGTCGCTGGCCAACGAATACATCTCCATCGTCAAGCTCACCTCGTTGGTGTCGGTGATCTCGCTCACTGAAATCCTGATGGTCGGCCAGCGCCTGTATTCGCAGAACTTCCTGGTGATCGAAACCATGGCGGCGGTGGCGTTCTTCTACGTGTTTATCGTCACCGTGTTCGACTTCCTGCTTAAACGCCTGGAGCGCTTTCTCGACGTTAACCACCGCAACGTTTCCCGCGTGCCGGATGCGGCGGTGCTGGCATTGGCCACGCAACAGCGCACCGCTCTGCAGCGCCCGGCGAGCAATGGGCAGCCGGCATTGCAAGCCACGCGTTTGCACAAGGCCTACAACGACATTGAAGTGCTCGGCTCGGTGAACCTGCAGGTTCAACCCGGCGAAGTGGTGTCGGTGATCGGCCCGTCAGGCTCCGGCAAGACCACGCTGATCCGCTTGCTCAACGGCCTGGAGCAGCTGGACAACGGTGAGATCCGGATCAACGGCCAGCCATTCATACACCTCAACAAGGTTGGCGCGCTGAAACCGCAGTACATCGAGCACGCCGAGCATCGCCTGAACATTGGCATGGTGTTCCAGAGCTTCAATCTGTTCCCGCATTTGAGCGTGCTCGACAACCTGCTGATGGCGCCCAAATACCATCGCCTGGGCCGTACCGACGAACTCAGGCAACAGGCCTACGCGCTGCTGCACAAGGTGGGCATGCTCGACCACGCTTGGAAGTACCCGCACCAATTGTCCGGCGGCCAGCAACAACGCGTGGCCATCGCCCGCGCCTTGATGATGCGCCCGCAAATCATGCTGTTCGACGAGCCCACCTCGGCGCTGGACCCGGAAAAAGTCAACGAAGTGCTGCAGGTGATCGAGGCCCTGGCCGAGGAGGGCATCACCATGGTGATCGTCACTCACGAGATGAACTTCGCCTTCAAGGTCTCCGACCGCATCGTATTCATGGAGAAGGGTCGCGTTGTCTGCGACGACACGCCGGGCGCCCTGCGCAGTGGCCAGAACCCACGCGTGGAGGCGTTCCTCAAGGACGTCTCGCTGGCGTGATCTCTTAACCGTTCAGGAAACAATAAAATGATCGAGCAATCGCAAATCGAGCAATTCCAGCGTGACGGATTCCTGGTGGTAGAAGGCGTGCTGTCCATGGACGAAGTGGCCACGCTGCAACATGACTTCGACCAGTGGGTGGAGGAAAGCCGCAGCCATGACCAGGGTTGGGGCGCCACGATAGATGGCCGCGCACGTTTTGATCTGGAAGGCGATCACCGCCCTGATCACCCGTCGTTGCGCCGGGTGAGTTCGCCCACCGAAATTTCACCGGCGTTTGAGCGTGCAGCGTTTCACTCGCGTATGGCGACGATCTCTGCGCAGTTGATCGGCGCCGGTGGCACGCGTTTTCATCACAGCAAGATCAACTC
The DNA here is from genome assembly GCA_900475325.1 of Paucimonas lemoignei. GTDB lineage: Bacteria > Pseudomonadota > Gammaproteobacteria > Pseudomonadales > Pseudomonadaceae > Aquipseudomonas. The sequence continues at coordinate 3,552,306 of LS483371.1, read as the reverse complement.
GAAATTGCCCCACACCGCCACCCAGGTGAAGTGGCACCAGGACTTTCTGTTTACGCCCCACAGCAACGACGACCTCGTCACCGCGCTGCTGATGGTCAGCGAAGTCACGCCGGAAAATGGCCCGCTGAACGTGATCCCCGGCAGCCATAAAGGGCCGCTATGGTCGCACTGGCAGAACCAGCGTTTTACCGGCGCCGTTGACGACGACGTGGTGGAACAACACTGCCAGCAACCGGTGGCCTGTTATGGCCCGGCTGGCTCCGTGTGCTTTATGCACACCCGCCTGTTGCATGCCTCCAGCCCTAACGAGACCGAATTGCCGCGCACCTTGTTCATCAGCGTGTATGCCGCTGAAGACGCGCTGCCCTATGGCGAAAGCCCCTTGCCCAGTGCACATGCCGGTCTCTTGGTGGCCGGTGAAGAAAGTGGCTTGGTGCGCACCACCGAAAACCAGCTGCGCCTGCCACAGAAACCCCGTGGCGCCTCGTTCTTCGTGCAACAGGCCGGACAAGATTCAGCGACTGCCTAACCCCCTAAACCCATGCAGGTAATCACCATGACAGCGTTTCGTAAAAGTGTTCGCCCCCTTGCCGTGTGCCTGCTGGGCGCTGCGGTCGCGATGACTTCCCTGGCGGCCTCGGCGTTTCAGCAGGACGGCAAGATCATCGCCGGTTCCGACCTGACGTTCTTCCCCTATGAATACATGGAGAACAACAAACCCGCAGGTTTTGATATCGAGTTCATGGACGGTCTGGGCAAGGTCATGGGCCGCAAGGTCGAGACCCTCGACACGCGCTTTCCCAATCTGATCACCGGCCTGCAGGCCGGGCGCTTCGATATCACCAACTCGTCGATGTACATCACCGCTGAACGGGTCAAGGTCATCGACATGATCCCTTACCTCAAAAGCGGTGAGTCGATCCTGACCCTTAAAGGCAGTGCCTACCAGCCCAAGACTCCAGAGGAATTCTGCGGCCACAAGATCGGCTCCATGGGCGCGACTTCGTGGCTGGCACAGATGAACAAGCTGTCAACCGAGTACTGCGTGGCCAAAGGCCTCAAGCCGATCCAGATCAGCGAATACGGCACCGACCCGCAAACCACCCAGGCGTTGCTGGCTCACGCTGTTGAAGCACAGATCACCGACGCCGCCGTGGCGCGTGGCGTCATCGACAAACTGGGCAGCCGCGTGGTGATTTCTTCCGACACCCTGATCTACCCGGTGCTCAACGGCTTCGGCGTGAAAAAGGGCAATGACGCGGTCAAGCAAGCCTTGCTCGACGGTCTGGAAAAATACCGCGCGACCCCTGAGTACGCAGCCTTGCTCAAAAAGTACAACTTCCAGGCACCCACTGATGCCGATATCGCGGCGCTGATGCCCAAATAGCCGTTATCCATCACCATGATTTGAGTGCGCCGCAGTCCGCTGCGGCCGCGCCTTGCGGAGTAAGTTTCATGGCGTTATCCCTCGAAGAACAGGCGCGCATTGATCTGGCGGCGACCTTTCGCATCATTGCCCACCTGGGCATGCATGAAGCGGTTGCCAATCACTTCAGCGCTGCCGTGTCGGCTGATGGCAAACAGTTTTTGCTCAACCCCAAGTGGAAGCACTTCTCGCGCATCCGTGCCAGCGACCTGCTGCTGTTGAACGCTGACGATACTTCCTGTGCCGATAACCCGGATGTGGATGCCACCGCCTGGTCGATCCACGGGCAGATCCACCGCTTGTTGCCGCAAACCCGCGCCGTGCTGCATTTGCACCCGGTGTACACCACGGCGGTTGCCTGCCTCGCCAAACCGCATATCCCGCCGATCGACCAGAACACCGCGCGCTATTTCAACCGTGTGGCGGTGGACGAACTCTACGGCGGCATGGCCGACACCGAGGCCGAAGGCGCGCGCCTGGCGGGCTTGCTCGGTGGCAAGAGCCGCCTGCTGATGGGCAACCATGGTGTGATGGTCACAGCCGGGTCCATTGGTGAGGCGTTCGACGATATCTGGACCCTGGAGCGTTCGTGCCAGATCCTCGTCACGGCCTGGTCCACCGGGCAGCCGCTGCGCGTGTTGTCTGACGATGTGGCGGAGAAAACCGCGCGGGCCTGGGAAGGGATTACCGACTTCTCGTGCCGGCATTTTGAAGAGATGAAGCAAATGATGATCGACGCCGATGCGTCGGTACTCGACTGAGGGCTGCCCATGACTTTTTCCGTTGTCGCCCGTTGTGCCGAAACCGGGCAGCTGGGCATCGCGATCAGCTCGTCGAGCATTGCCGTGGGCGCACGTTGCCCCTGGTTGCGGGCGGGGGTGGGCGCGGTGGCGTCGCAGAACATCACGCTGCCGAGCCTGGGGCCAGGCGTTCTTGATCTGCTGGAGCAGGGCCTTGCGCCTGGCGAGGCATTGGCGGCGGTATTCGCCGATCAGGAACACAGTGACTATCGCCAGGTGACGGTGATTGATCATCTGGGCCGAACCGCGCATTTCAGTGGCGCCCAGACCCTGGGCATTCACGCAGCGGTCAGCGGCGAGCAATGCGTGGCAGCGGGGAATATGCTGGCCGATCCGAGCGTGATCGAGGCCATGGTACGAGCCTTCGAGCAAGCATCGGGGCACCTGGCTGACCGTCTGCTGGCCGCGATGCACGCCGCTGTGGCCGCAGGCGGTGAGGCCGGGCCGGTGCATTCGGCCGCACTGCTGGTGGTCGACGCTGTGTCCTGGCCTATCGTCAACCTGCGCGTGGATTGGGCCGATGAAGCCCCGATCGGGGCACTCGATCGGCTGTGGCAGGCCTATCGCCCGCAACTGCAGGACTACATCGACCGCGCCCTCAACCCGCAGAGTGCTCCGGGCTATGCGGTGCCGGGGGACGACCGATGAATAGCAGCCGCGATCTGCTGGCGCAATTGGTGCGTTTCGACACCACCAGCCGCGAATCCAACCTGGCCCTGATCGACTTCGTGCGCACCTGGTTGCAGGGCTGCGGCGTGACCTGTGAACTGGTGTTCAACGACGACAAAAGCAAGGCCAACCTGCTGGCGACCATCGGCCCGGCCGACGTGCCGGGCATTGTGTTGTCCGGGCACACCGACGTGGTGCCGGTGGACGGCCAGCGCTGGAGCGTGGCGCCGTTCGACCTGACGCAAAAAGACGGCCGGTTGTATGGCCGTGGCACGGCGGACATGAAGGGCTATATCGCCTGCGTGCTGGCGTTGGTGCCCGCGCTGGTGGACGCGCCGTTGCGCATGCCGGTGCATATCGCCCTGTCCTATGACGAAGAGGTCGGCTGCCTGGGCGTGCGCACATTGATCGAGCGTTTTCACGCGCAACCGGTCAAGCCGCTGCTGTGTGTGATCGGCGAGCCCACCGAGCTCAAGCCTGTTTTGGGCCACAAGGGTAAACTGGCCATGCGTTGCGATGTGCACGGCGCAGCATGCCATTCGGCCTATGCGCCCTCGGGGGTCAATGCCATCGAGTACGCGGCGCGTCTGATCAGCGAATTGGTGCAGCTCGGCGAAGGGCTCAAGTCTCCTGCGCATCTTGACCCGCGTTTTGATCCGCCGTTTTCTACGGTGCAGACCGGTGTCATCAACGGCGGCAAGGCACTCAATATCGTGCCGCAGCATTGCAGCTTTGATTTTGAAGTACGGGCGATTCCGGCTCAGGATCCCTGGCAGGTGGCTGATGCGCTGCGGCATTACGCTGAACACAGCCTGCTGCCCGCCATGCAGGCGGTGAGCGCGCAATCGGCCATCAGCATCAGCGAGTTGTCCAGTTACCCAGGATTGGCGACGTCCCCCGAGAGCCAGGCGGCTGAGTGGGTGGCGCAGTTCTGTGGTTCACGGGAATACGGCACCGTAGCATTCGGCACCGAGGGAGGGTTGTTTGACCAGGCCGGCATTCCCACGGTGGTGTGCGGGCCGGGCAGCATGGCGCAGGGTCACAAGCCGGATGAATTCATCAGCGTGGAGCAACTGGAAGCCTGTGACCTGATGCTGGAGCGAGTATTGGCGTTTGTGCGCGAATAGGATCATCCCGGCGGCTTCCAGGCGATGCATTTGCATCCATCGCCTGGTGAGCATCTTTGCCTTGCACGCCGGTTGTAGCCAGTTGTAGAAGACCGATCCAGTCCGTTCCGGCTCGGGTCTACTCCACGGCCTCAGCCACGCCCTGATCTTCACCCAGGAAACCACCGCTCTGGTGATGCCAGAGCCGCGCATAGGTGCCGTTCTTCGTCAGCAACTCGGCGTGGGTGCCTTGCTCGATGATGCGTCCGTCGTCCATCACGATCAGCCTGTCCATGGCGGCAATCGTCGAAAGACGGTGGGCGATGGCGATCACGGTCTTGCCCTTCATCATGTGATCGAGGCTTTCCTGAATGGCCACTTCGACTTCCGAGTCCAGCGCACTGGTGGCCTCGTCGAGCAGCAGGATCGGCGCATTCTTGAGCATGACGCGGGCAATAGCGACGCGTTGACGCTGACCTCCGGACAGCTTGATACCACGCTCACCCACCAGGGTGTCGTAGCCGGAGTGGCCTTGCTTGTCGCTCAACTGGCTGATGAAGCCATCGGCCTGGGCGCTGGCCGCAGCACTGCGGATTTGCTCATCGGTGGCATCGGGCCGGCCATAAGCGATGTTGTCGCGTATGGAGCGGTGCAGCAGGGACGTGTCCTGGGTGACCATGCCGATAGCACTGCGCAGACTGTCCTGGCTGACATGGGCGATGTTTTGCCCATCGATGCGAATCTCGCCTTTGTCCACGTCATAGAAGCGCAACAGCAGGTTGATGAGCGTGGATTTGCCCGCGCCGGAGCGGCCTACCAGACCGATCTTTTCTCCGGGGCGGATGCTCAGGCTCAAGCCATCGAGCACCTGGCGCTCGCCGTTGTAGTTGAAGCTGACATTGTCGAAGGTCACTTCGCCGCCGGTTGTCACCAGCGCGCTTGCGTCCGGCACATCCTGCACCTTGGGGCCGCGGGTCAAGGTGGCCATGCCGTCCTGGACCGTGCCGATGCTCTCGAACAGAGACGTCATCTGCCACATGATCCAGTGCGACATGCCATTGATGCGCAGCGCCATGGCGGTAATCGCTGCCACCGCGCCGGTGCCGACCTGACCCTGGTGCCACAGCCATAGCGCATAACCACCTGCACCCATGATCAAACCGACCACCAAAGCCTGGTTGACGATCTCGAACTGGCTGACCAGCCGCATCTGGCGAAAGCCGGTGACCTTGAAGTCTTCCATGGCGGCGCGGGCGAAATGCGCTTCACGTTTGGAGTGGGAGAACAGCTTCACCGTGGTGATGTTGGTGTAGGCATCGGAGATGCGCCCGGTCATTGATGAGCGGGCATTGGCCTGTTCTTGCCCGACTTTGCCCAGACGCGGCACGAAGTACATCATGGCCAGGCCGAACAGCGCCACCCAGGCCAGGAAGGGCAGCATCAGCCGCAGGTCAAACCCGCCGGCCAGTGCAATGATCGCGATGAAGTACACCCCGATCCCCGGCGCGATCTCGATGAGGGTGAACAGCACCTCACGAACCGACAGTGCGGTCTGCATCACCTTGGTGGTGACCCGCCCGGAGAACTCGTCGGAGAAAAACGACAGGCTTTGGCGCAGCATCAGCCGATGGAAATCCCAGCGCAGCCGCAACGGCAGGTTGATCGCCAGGACCTGGTGCTGAACCATCGTGCGCAACGCGACCAGCCCGATGCTGGTCACCAGCAGGATGCCAACGCCCCACAGCACGCGGCTTTCCTGAGCGCCGGTATCGCCGCCAGCCTGCCAGCTCGACAGCAAATCCACGACCTGCCCGAGGAAGGAAAACAGCCAGGCTTCGTAAATCGACACCCCGGCGCTGAGCAGCGCCAGCGCGAGGATATAACCACGCGCGCCCCGGGTGCAGGCCCACAGAAAACGCGCCAGGCCATCGGGCGGTGGCGGCACTTCATCGGGCGGGAAGGGGTCGAGCCATCGTTCAAACGCGCGAAGCATGGTGATCTCCAAAACAAACAAGTGAACAGATTCTGTCATTGAACCGTTGCTTTGAGGGTTTTAAGTGGGCAATGGTGCCCTCGTTCGGGTGCCTGCGGGTGCGCTAGCCAGAGGATCGGGTTCTGGTTTTCATTTTTTAGGCTACTTTCTATCGCTACGCGGATAGCGACTCAACCCACTCTTTACGACGGCGGTGACGTTGGACAGGTTTCAGGAAATGAAGGTGTTGCTGGCGGTGGTTGAAGCGCAAAGCTTCGCGGGCGGCGCGCGGCTGCTCGGCATGTCGCCACCCAGCGTCACCCGTGTAATCGCAGGCCTGGAACGCCGCCTTGGCACGTTGCTGTTGGCGCGCAGTTCACGTTTGTTGCGCCTGACTGAGGCCGGGCGGCGGTACGTGGAGGACTGCAAACGTATCCTGCTGGATCTGGAGGAAGCCGAAGAACTGGCCTCCGGTAGCCGCATTCGTGCTCGCGGCAATCTGACGGTGACGGCACCCGTGATGTTCGGTGAGTTGTTCCTGATTCCGCTGATCACCCAGTACCTGGAGGAGTATTCGCAAGTCACCGTCAACGCATTGCTGGTGGATCGGCTGGTGAACATGGTGGACGAGGGCGTGGATGTGGCGATCCGCATCGGGACGCTGCCGGACACCGATCTGCACGCTGTGCGGGTTGGGCAGATTTGCCCGGTGGTGTGTGCCGCGCCTGCCTTCCTTGATCGGGTGGGTCGGCCCACGAAACCCGAAGACGTCATGGCGCTGCCGATGGTGATGTCGTCGGCCAGTAACTTGCTCACGGACTGGCACTTCCGGGTGGGGGGCAGCGCCATCGCTCTGCACCCTGAGCCGCGGCTGATGGTCAGCTCCAATCAGGCTGCTATCAATGCGGCGCGGTTGGGCTGGGGGCTGACGCGGGTACTGTCATATCAGGTGGCGCACTGGGTGGAGAAAGGCGAGCTGGAGATCGTCCTTGAGGCGTTTCAAACCCCGGCATTGCCAGTGCACATTCTTTATCAGGGGGACAGCCGAGTCCTGGCGAAGGTGCGCACCTTTGTTAGCCATTGCGCGAGTCGACTCCTGGCTGATGCGGCGCTTCAAGCCGTTGCGCCGGAGTAGGGCGTGAGCCGTTTCAGCGAGATGCAAACCTTTGACGCGGTGGCGCGGGCCGGTAGCCTGGCGGCTGCTGCTCGGCACCTGGAGCTGTCGTGCGCGACCGTCATACGAACCATTGCCGCACTCGAGGCACGCCTGCACAGCACCTTGCTCATACGCGGGCCGCGCGGCGTAAACCTGAGCCCGGCGGGCGAGCAGTTTGCGCAAAGTTGTCGGGATATTCTGGAGCAGACCGAGCAGGCTGAACGCTCGGCGGCAGGGTTGCATGCCAGCCCCGAGGGGCTGCTGACCGTTGCGTTGCCGTTGCTGTTTGATGTGCAGGTCTTTACGCCCATTGCGCTGGCCTATCTGCACGCCTTTGCCGATGTGCGCCTGAATATCCAGGCCAGTGAAGCCGTGCCCAGGTTGCTCAAGGACGGCATCGATGTGGCGGTGGTCATGGGGCCATTGCCCGACTCCCGGGATTTCGCCACGCCGCTGGGCGTGGTCAGGCCAATTGTCTGCGCGTCTCCGGGATACCTCGCCACATGGGGGCGACCGGCGACCCTCGATGACATCAAGGCGCATCGTACCGTCGCGGCAAGCCTGCCGGGCCATGAGGCACCGTGGCGATTTTCCAGCGGCGCCTTTGCCCGCGCAGCCAAAACCGCGCCGGGTCTGAGCTGCACCACCCAGCGAGCGGCCATCCATGCCGCCACCCTCGGTGCCGGGCTGGTTCGCTGCATGAGCCACGAGGTGCATGATGAACTGCGCAGTGGCGTGCTGGAAGCGGTGATGGTCGATGATAGCGACGAGGGGGTGCCGGTGCAGTTGATCTACCGCCATGGCCGTCGTGCCGATGCTCGCGTGCGCACCTTTGTCGATTTTGCCACTCCGTTGCTGCGCGCCCATCCGGCACTTTCCTCAGATTCGCACGCTCTCCTGACCTTCCTGGATACGTCGTTTCGAAAAACGGAATGATGGATTGCTCAGGGTGGCGATTCTGCTCTGCCTTGAATGGGCGCAGCATGCCTTTCCCAGCGTATTAACCGCCGATCGGGTTTGACTCTGCGCTGCTTCCCCCAAACCAATGCGGAGCCATGCTCATGACCCATGCCATCAAACTGTATCGCCACCCATTATCCGGCCATTCTCATCGCGTCGAGTTGATGCTGTCGCTGCTCGGCTTGCCCACTGAACGGGTGCTGGTCGACCTCGCCAAGGGCGAGCATAAACAGCCTGCTTTTCTGGCCATCAACGCCTTCGGGCAAGTGCCGGTCATTGACGATCAGGGCGTTGTGCTCAGCGACTCCAACTCGATTCTGGTGTATCTCGCGCAGAAGTATGGCAACGGCAACTGGCAACCCAATGACCCCCTCGCGCAAGCGGCTGTTCAGCGCTGGTTGTCAGTGGCTGCAGGCCAATTGGCTTACGGGCCCGCAGCGGCACGGCTGATCACGGTGTTCGGGGCATCTTTCAACGCCGATGAGGTGATTGGTCGCGCCCATACCCTGCTCAAGGTGATGGAGACCGAACTGGCAAACAGTGCGTTTCTGGCAGGGTCCGCGCCCAGCATTGCCGATGTGGCCAACTACAGCTACATCGCCCATGCCCCGGAGGGCAACGTGTCGCTGCAGGATTACCCAAAGGTGCGAGCCTGGTTGCAGCGCGTCGAGGCGCTTCCCGGTTTCGTGCCCATGCAGCGCACCGCCGCGGGTCTGCAAGCTGCCTGAATGAAAAGCACAGGTTGTGTACCCACATGCCCGACAAGGAGCATCCGCCATGGATCATCTGTCCCACCCTGCGAAGTCGCCCTGGCATGCCGGTGAAAAACAGCTGCAAGGCATTTACCACGTGGCCGAGCGCCTGGAAGAGCTCGGCCATCGCGTGATTCGCGATTACATGCCCGACCAGCATCGCGAGTTTTATCAGCAGTTGCCGTTCATGGTGGTCGGCGCGGTCGATGCGAATGACCGACCTTGGGCCACTGTACTGGAGGGGCCGCCAGGGTTTATCTCCAGCACTGACCCGCATTACCTGCGCCTGAGCACATCCCTGGATCCACAAGACCCCGCCACGCCGGGCCTGCAGGCCGGTCACGCCATCGGCATGCTGGGCATCGAGTTGCATACCCGTCGGCGCAACCGCGTCAACGGAATGATCCAGCACGCCTCGGCCACGGGCTTCGACGTGGCAGTCGAGCAGTCTTACGGCAATTGCCCCAAATACATCCAGGAGCGCGCTTATACGCGGATGCCTGAGCCAAATGCTGGCAATGCGCTGCGTCAGGACTACACCGCCCTGGATGAGCAGACCCGTGCGTGGATACGCAGTGCCGATACCTTCTTCATTGCCAGCTACGTCGATCAGGGTGCCCAGCGCTCGGTGGATGTCTCCCATCGGGGCGGCCGTGCCGGGTTTGTCAAAGTGGAAGGTAACCGGCTGACCATCCCTGACTACGCGGGCAACCTGTTCTTCAATACGTTGGGCAACCTGCACGCCAACCCGGTTGCTGGCCTGCTGTTCATCGATTTCGCCAGCGGTGACCTGCTGCAACTGACCGGGCGTACCCAGTTGCTGCTGGACAGCCCTTTGATCAAGGCCTTCGACGGTGCCGAGCGGCTCTGGACCTTTGACGTGGAGCACGCGGTGGTGCGGCCCGGCGCGGTCAAAACCCGCTGGCTGTTTTGCGACTATGCCCCCACCAGCCTCGCCACCGGCACCTGGGCCGAGACCGACGAGCGCTTACGTCAAAGCGAACAGCGGCGGCACTGGCAGCAGTGGAAAGTCGCAGGTATCCGGCAGGAAAGCAGCGACATTCGCTCCCTGTACCTGGAGGCGCCCGACAACGCCGCCATCGCGTTCGCCCCGGGCCAGCATCTACCGGTGCGCATCACGACCGGCGAAGACGGCGTTCTGGTCAGGACCTACAGTATTTCCAGCGCACCCTCGGATGGGCACATCCGTATCAGCATCAAGCGCCTGGGCGCCGCGTCGCGTCACCTTCACGACCGGGTGCAGGTTGGTGATGTGCTTGAAGTCCGCCCGCCGCTGGGTAGCTTTACGCTGACCGATGAAATCACCAGGCCGGTGGTCCTGATGGGCGCGGGTGTGGGTATCACGCCGATGATTTCCATGGCCAGAGAGTTGGTGGCGCAAAACCTGCGAGAGCACCGCCAGCGGCCTATCCACCTGTTCCAAAGCGCGCGGGCCTGGCAAGAGCTCCCCTTCCAGGAGGAACTCGTCGAGCTAGAGAAACGCTCGGCCGGGTTGCTGCATATCCATCGCGCACTGAGCAGCCCCGGTGCAGATTCAGTGCTGGCGCGTGACTACCAGGTGGCAGGGCGCTTGAGCTTCGCTGAGGTAAAGGCTCGACTGCCGCTGGATGACTACGATTTCTACCTCTGTGGCCCATCCGGTTTTCTGCAAACGCTGTATGACGGCCTGCGTGGCGTGAATATCCCTGATGAGCGTATCCATGCCGAAGCGTTCGGACCCTCGGCGCTGAACCGTTCGCAAAGCCAGCCACCGCCGACCTTGCTGCAACCGCAAGCCGCCAGCGGGCCTGTGCCGGTGTACTTCAACGCATCTGCAGCCGAAGCGCGCTGGAAACCGGGCGAGGGTAGCCTGCTGGAGTTGGCAGAGCGTCGCGGCCTGAACCCGGAATTCAGTTGCCGGGGCGGTTCGTGCGGAACCTGCAGCACCACCTTGATCAGCGGCGAAGTGCATTACCCGAACCCGCCCGCGCAAATGCCGGCGGCTGACAAGGTGTTGATCTGCTGCGCGATACCGGCGCAGCCAGGCGGCACGGCACAAGCTCTGGTGCTGGATCTATGATTCCCGGCGCCAGATGGTCAAGCTATGTCCCGCCGTGTCAAGCCTGTGAGCAACCTGTGACACTCCGGGGGCTTTCGCTCACTGACTTATCCGGCCTTCATTACAAAGGAGCAACTGACATGCCTTCTACCGAAATTCGGCAACCGATCCCACCCTTCACCCACGACAGCGCCATCGTCAAAGTCCGGCTGGCCGAAGACGGTTGGAACAGCCGCGATGCAGCCAAGGTCTCGCTCGCCTATACCCCCGATACGCAGTGGCGCAACCGCGCAGAATTCGTCAACGGCCGAGCCGAGGCCGAGGCCTTCCTGGCGCGTAAGTGGAGCAAAGAGCTGGATTACCGGTTGATCAAAGAACTCTGGGCCTTCACCGACAATCGCATCGCCGTACGCTATGCCTATGAATGGCACCACGACTCCGGCAACTGGTTTCGCTCGTATGGCAACGAGAACTGGGAGTTCGCTGAAAACGGCTTGATGGTCAACCGGTTTGCCTGCATCAACGACCTGCCGATTACCGAGGCGCAGCGCAAATTCCGCTGGCCGCTGGGCCGTCGTCCAGATGATCATCCAGGGTTGTCGGAGCTGGGCTTGTAAGGTTCGCAGCCCTCGTAACCTCGGTCAGCTCAGGACCTTGCTGCCTTAGAACGAAACGCAGTGTCTGGAGCCGCTGAACAGCGTGAGTCAGGCAAGCTGCGATAGACCTCGAATAACACGGGGCTTGTCGGAGATTCGGCTGTGTCCCTGACACAGCGCTGTCGCGCAGCAAACATAGATCTGTGAGACCGGCCTTAGCCGGGAAAGCGGTTGTTCTGCCAATACAGATGCGGGGGATAGGTGGGCCTATTCCCGGCTAAAGCCGGTCCCACGACATTGCGCCAGTATTAGGATCACCCCGGTCCTCCCACATAAAATCATTTAAATTCAACCAGCTATGTCGTTTTTGACAGCTGCCGAAGGCCGCGAACAGCAATACGTCAGGCAAGCCCTTGAAACAGCGGGTCCGCCAACAACTCGCGCCGCGCCGTTTCGCACTCGGCATTGATGCGGTCCTGGCCCGCCACAAGGCCCTGCAGGTAGATGAAACGCACCTTGGACAGGCCGATGGTATGCAGCACGTGGCGCAGGTACGGCGACAGAAAGTCCGGTTGCCCAGCCTGCGGGCCCTGGTGCAGGCCGCCTGAGCTGACAATCACGTAAACCGGGCGGTCGGTAAGTAGGCCGACTTTGCCATCGGGCGTGACCGCAAAGGTTCGGCCGATCCGCACCACATGGTCAATCCACAGCTTGAGTGACGCGGGCACGGTAAAGTTGTGCATCGGCGTGGCGATCAGCAGAAGGTCGCTGCGCTCGACCTCGTTGATCAACGCTTGCGAAGTGATGAACACCGGCTCGGTCTCGGGGGTGCGACGGGTCAGTGCATTGGCATAAGCTGCGTCCAGCGGGGCGAGCGGGGTTTGTTGCAGGTCCCTTCGGGTCACCTCCCAGCCTGACTGTTGCGCGCTCAATTGCTCGACCAGTTCGTTTGCCAGGCGGTAACCAGCCGAGGTTTCCGGGCGTGGGCTTGCGTTGATCAGCAGGATCTCAGGCATGGGTCGTGTCCTCGTGCAGGGGTTGTACGAAATGCATGCCCTTGGCGAGCAGCCCTTCGCGAAAGTAAAACCGCTGCGCCAGGGGCATGTGCAGGCCGGTGTCGAGCACCAGATGCGCGCAGCCTTGGACCTTGGCCTGGCTTCGCACTGCGTCGAGCAACTGTGCACCCACTCCATGGGCGCGATGCGACGCCGCGACCACCAGGTCGTCCACGTAGATGAACGGCCCATACAGCAGGTTTTCAAGGGTGCGAAACCCGGCCAGCCCCACCAGTTCGTTTTCAAGCCAGGCCCCGAGCAGGCGATAGTGCTGTTCGGATTGTCGGGTCAACTGATCGACGAACGCGGTGCGGTGGGTGAGGTGAGGGCGCAGTTCGCGCATCAACTCGAACGCGCTGCCCAGCTCGGCTGCGTTCATCAGGTAGCGAAAGTCTGGCATAGTCGTCACGGTTCAGGCCTCAGCGAATGAGCACTCAGAGTAGGGTGTGAGCGGGGTAGGCCATAGTGCCAAGAATCACGTCGATGGATGGGCCATGAGCCGACTTCAGGAGATCAAGATGCAGGCGACTCAGGACGGCGCAGCCCCGATTTACCGCCAGCTTTACGAACGCTACCGGGATGCGATTGCCACCGGCCAGTTGAAGCCCGGTGACCGTGTCCCGTCTGTACGGGCGTTGGCCTCGGAGCTGAATCTGGCGCGCGGTACGGTGGACATGGCTTATCAATTGTTAATCGGTGAAGGCTATCTCCAGGCGCGGGGCCCTGCCGGTACGATCGTCTGCCCTCAGCTATCCGCGCATCCCGCCATGCCGCCAGTACCGGTGTCCGCGCCCACTGCGTTTGTCAGCGCCCACACGGGGCAGGCGCCTTTGCCGTTGCAGATGGGGTTGCCCGCGCTGGACGCTTTCCCGCGCAAGACCTGGACGCGACTGGCCAGCCGGGCCATTGCGCAGAGCGGGCTGGACGGCATGGTGTATCCCAACCCTCAGGGTGATGAGCGGCTGCGCACGGCTGTGGCGCGTTACCTGGGTATCTCCCGCGGTATCGCCTGCGGGCCGGATCAGGTGTTCATTTGTGCGGGCTACCGGGCGTGCCTTGAGCTGATCTCGCGCAGTGTGCTCAAGCCCGGTGATCGCGGCTGGTTCGAGGACCCCGGCTATTTCATCGCCCGGCGCTACCTGGAGGAAACCGGCCACGAACTGATTCCTGTCCCGGTGGACTCACAAGGCTTGCAGGTTGAGGTGGGCATTGAGCGCGCTCCCGATGCGCGTTTCGCGGTGGTCACTCCGTCGCACCAGAGCCCTCTGGGGGTGTCCTTGTCGTTGCCGCGCCGCCAGGCATTGCTGGCCTGGGCGAGCAAACAGCAAAGCTGGATCATCGAGGACGATTACGACAGCGAGTATCGCTATGTCGGGCGGCCGTTACCGGCGTTGAAGAGTCTCGACACCCAGGGCCGCGTGCTCTATACCGGCACGTTCAGCAAAGTGTTGATCCCCGGTTTGCGCCTGGCTTATCTGGTGGTGCCCAACGAGCAGGTTGGGCACTTCGCCCAGGTGGCCGATGCGCTGCACAACCACTGCCCGCAACTCTTGCAGCGCACCACTGCGGCTTTCATCGAAGAAGGGCATTTCGCGCGTCATTTGAAGAAAATGCGCAGCCTCTACGCCCATCGCCGGGCGTTGCTCAATGATGCCCTGACCGCACAGCTGGCGACGCGCATGCCGCTTGAGTTGCGCGCTGGCGGCATGCACGTGCTGGCGAGTCTGGCCGATGGCATGCCGGACCGCGTCATTGCTGAACGTGCCGGTCATGTGGGCCTTGCCGTGCAGGCCTTGTCGGGCTGGTACCGGGAGGCGCCAGCGCGGCAGGGGTTGCTGATGGGGTTTACCAATGTCAAAGACGCGCAGATGGCGTCAGATATCGCCACACGCATCGCTCGATTGCTGGATTGATGGGCGTGGCTGCATCCCTGAGGACGCTTAGTGAAGATCGGCGCGGTCCAGCCCGTAGAGCTTGTCCGCCGAGCCGGGTATGGCTTGGAACGCAACGCTCAGCCGGTTCCAACCATTGATGGAGATGATCAGGAACGACAACTCTGTCAGTTCGGCATCGGACAGATGCTCGCGCACGCTGGTGTAGATCGCGTCCGACACACCACCCGGCGCCAGGCGGGTCAGGGCTTCGGTCCACTCCAGCGCGCAGCGTTCGCGGGCCGAAAACAAGGTCGATTCCTGCCACACGATCACGTGATGCAAACGCAGCTCACGCTCGCCGTGGATTTTGGCTTCCTTGACGTGCATATCCACGCAGAACGCGCAGCCATTGATCTGAGAGGCGCGCAGTGTGACGAGGTGCCCGACTTCTGCCAGAAACGGTTTTTTGTGCAGAAGCTGGGTCAGCTCCATGTACTTGCCTGCGACATCGGGGGCCAGCTTGAAGTAGTCGAGACGTTGAGACATGAGGGGTGTTCCTTCGCAAGTGGGTTGGACCGCTGCGGTTGTGCATTCGGTGAAGCAACCTTATCGCCGCTACGTACCAGGCCAAAGGGCCAAAAAGCAGCTCTTTGACTAGGCCATCGCTAAAAGGAGCAGTGGAAGGTGAGGTCGTCACGGGCCTGGATCTGCGGGCGCAGGCGCCTGATATCGCGCGCAGTGGCGATCCGGGTCTGGCTGGCTGATAATGCCCGCTCATTCGCTCGGTGTTTCGAGCCTATCAACGCTAAGGAGTATCCGATGGTTAAAACGCGTCCAAGACCTGCGGTTAACGGCGTAGCTTCCGCTGATCGGGTGTTGACCGTTCTGACTGCATTCCAGGTGGGCGACACTGCATTGAGTCTGGTTGAGCTGGTTGAGCGCACTGACTTGATCAAAAGCACCATCATGCGTTTGATGGTTTCACTGGAAACCTATGGCCTTGTCACTCGTCTTGCTGATGGTCGGTACATGCTCGCCAGTGAGGTGATGCGGCTCAATGCGGTGTATCAGGAAGCGCTTGATCTGGAGCGCCATGTGATGCCCCGCTTACATCGGCTGACCGAAGAAACCGGCGAGACCGCGTCATTTTATGTTCGGCACGGGGCTTACCGGCTCTGTCAGTACCGGGTCAACTCGCCCCATCGGCTACGGCTGCATCTGCAGCCTGGCGATATGCGACCTATGGACGGCGCAGCAGGCGCTCAAGCATTGCGTACGCCCTATGAAGAAGCGCGCAACGGACTCGATCCTATCTTTTCCTGTGGCGCCACTGATCCTCACGCAGCCTCCATGGCCCTGCCGATTTACGGCCCTATTCAGGAGTTGATCGGTGCGCTGGTGGTGTCCGGTCCGGCCAGCCGCTTGACCGAGGAGCATGCCAAGCGCCTGAGCAAGATTTTCTCGGAAGTGGCCGATGACCTGATGCGCAGCCTGGGCGGCAAAACGCTGCGCAGCGACCGGCAAGCGGCAGAAGCGGGTAGCACTGAAGCGGTCAACTAAGCTCGTCTGGAGATTGAAGGCCTCAGGCGCAGGTCCGATGCCAGAAGATGCAGGGCTATCAAGCAACAACGCCACGGGCTTTCATCAAGCGCGTGGCGTTGGGTATCGGGCCAGTCAGCGTGCCTTATGTGGGTTCAGCTTCGGCGCCATCCTGTTTCAGACGCTTGCGGCCCATCACCAGCACCATCACACCCCCTGCTGCACACAGTGCAGCCAGCGGCAGCATGGCCAGGGCGTAACTCCCGGTTGCGCCATGGATGGCGCCGTAGACGTTGACCATCACGCCACCCCCGATCAAGTTGGCCAGGGCTCCAATGGCGGCGAGTCCCGCGGCGGCTGTCGACGAAGACAACCAACCGGACACCAGCGCCCAGAACGGGCCTTTCATGGAATAGGCACCGATCAGCACCATGCTCAGCAGCACCACGGTTGCAGGCAGTGAGGAGGTGACTGAGGCCAGGAGCAAGCCTGCAGTGATCAGCAGCAAGGTGAGCGAGGTGTGCCAGCGGCGCTCGTCGGTTCGGTCCGAGCTGCGTCCCCAGATAATCATGGCCACCGATGCGATCCCGTAGGGAATGGCATTGACCAGGCCGATTTCCATGTTCGACAGGCCAAAGGTCTTCAGCAGCTGCGGAGCCCAGATACTCATGGTGCTGCCCGCTGCCGATGCCCCGGAGTAGACCAGCGCCAGCACCCAGATGTCTTTGTGCTTGAGCAGTTTCCACAGCGAGATATGGCCGATGTTGGTCTTGCGCTGGCGCTCTTCGGCCAGTTTATTGACCAGCCAGTGGCGCTGCTCGTCGCTCAACCATTTCGCCTGATCGGGTTTGTCGGTCAGCACGAACAGGCAGGCGATGCCCAGCAGGACCGCAGGAATACCTTCGAGGATGAACAGCCAGTGCCAGCCGCGCATGCCCATCCAGCCATCCAGGCTCAGCAGCAGTCCGGACAGAGGCGAGCCGATGAAGTTGGCGCCGGGAATGGCGACCATAAAGATGGCAACCATGCGTGCCCGGTACGCCGAGGGCAGCCAGTAAGTGAGGTACAGCAACACGCCAGGGAAGAAGCCCGCTTCGGCAGCGCCGAGCAGAAAACGCATGACATACAGGGAGTTTGCGCCTGTGACAAATGCGGTCCCGGCGGAAACAATTCCCCAGGTGACCATGATCCGGGCAATCCAGATCCGCGCGCCGAAACGCTGCAGCGCCAGGTTGCTGGGCACTTCTACCAAAAAGTAAGAGAAGAAAAACAGGCTGCTGGCGAAACCGAAGATCGCTGGGGTCAGCCCCAGGTCCTGGTTCATTTGCAGCGACGCCATGCCGATGTTGCCACGGTCGATGATCGCAATCAGGTAGCACAGGATCAGAAACGGCAGCAGTCGCCAGGCGACCCGCTTCATGGTGAGGCGTTCCAGATCGCTGACCTGGGGTGATGGTTGAGCGAGGGCCATTGGTGCTCTCCTGTGATTATTTTTCTGGAGAAACGCTGTTCGGGTGAGTGCAAGGTTGGTCATCAACCCTGGCTCAGGCTAATCAGGCTTCAGTTGCCTAAGAGTTGGCGATTGACCACGCAACGCGGGTCAAGCTCGGCACCCTGCCAGACCTTGACGATTTGCTGCACCGCCAACAGGCCGACTCGGTCGCGTGCGTCCGTGGTATTGGCACCCACGTGAGGCGTGGCGACCAGGTTGGGCAGGCTCCACAACGGGCTGTCGGCAGGTGGCGGTTCCGGGTTGAACGTGTCCAGGCCAGCCCCTGAAATATCGCCCTCAGTCAGTGCCTGCACCAACGCTGCAGTGTCGATCAGCTCGCCGCGCGCGGTGTTGATCAGAATGCTGGTTGAGCGCATGCGCTTGAACTGGTCGCGGCCAAACAGGTTGCGATTGTCATCCGTCAGAGGGCAGTGGAGGCTGATGATATCGCTAGTGGCCAGCAACTGGTCGAAATCGGTTTCGCGCTCGACGTAGTCGCGCTCCGGCAGTGTTTTCAGGTACGGGTCAAACACTTTCACCTTCATGCGCAGCGGGGCGACCAGGTCCATCAGGATGCTGCCGATCGAGCCCAGGCCCACCAGCCCCAGCGTCTTGCCGAACAGTTCGGTGCCATTGGCCGTGGCCTTGTCCCAGTGACCGGCGCGCATCCGGGCATCCAGCGCAGCGGTTTGGCGAGCAACGCTGAACATCAGTGCGAAGGCGTGCTCGGCCACCGATTGCGCGTTGGCGCCCAGGGCAATGGTCACCGGCACCCCGTGTTCGGCGGCGGCCTGGATGTCGATGGTGTCGTAGCCAACGCCATGCTTGGCGATGATTTTCAAGTTGGCCGAGGCCTGGATCATGTCCCGGGTCAGCTTGCCCTGACGCACGATGATCGCGTCTGGCTGTTCCTTTTGGATGATCGCAGTCAGCTCTTGGGCTGGCAGGTAGGGCGTTGTGGGGATGATCGTAATGTCTTGCGAGGCGGCGAACGCCATTGCGTCGGCCGCGAGCATGGGGCCTGTCAGGAGAATTTTGCGGGTCATGATCGGTACCTTGTTCTTATTGGCGTCGTTAGCGGCAAGGGTCTCTGCCCCGTCGTTGATTGAAACACTAACATAACGAAACGTCGTTGCAATATGTTGAAATTAAAATTCGATGAGCTACGAACGTGCGCGTTAAAAGGCTATTGATTCGTGAATAATGAAATGCCATTCTGTAAATAGCTAGGTGATACCCGGCGGCATCCCATAATTTCAAGAGAGAAATGCCACATGACAATCGGATTTCGTGTCCTCAAAGCAGCCCGGAAAGTCAGCCTGGAGTGGGTCAATCGCTACCGCGATGTGCCGGTGGCCAACGTCAGCGACTCGATGAACCGCATGACCGCCGGTGGCGCCAAGCTGCGCCCCATGCACCGCGCGGGTGTGTTGGCAGGCCCGGCGCTGACGGTCAAAGCGCGGCCTGGCGATAATCTGATGCTGCATTACGCGATCGATATCGCCGAGCCTGGCGATGTGATCGTGGTCGACGCAGGCGGCGATCTGAGCAACGCCCTGATCGGTGAAATGATGGTGGCCTACGCCGTCAAACGCGGTGTGGCGGGGATTGTCATCAATGGCGCGATTCGCGACGCGGCCAGCATTGGCGCCGGTGATTTTCCGATGTTCGCGGCGGGTATTTCGCACCGTGGTCCCTATAAGGACGGCCCTGGAGAAATCAACGTGCCGATCGCTATCGACGGTATGGTGATTGAGCCGGGCGATCTGGTGATAGGTGACGACGACGGCCTGCTGTGTGTACCTTACGACCACGTAGCGGAAGTCTACGATCGTGCTTCTGCCAAGCATCATGCGGAACAGAAGCAGCTCGATCAGATTGCCAAGGGTGAAAACGACCGTTCGTGGGTCCTCGAATCGTTGAAAAAGAAAGGCTGTCTGCTCCCCGAATGAGCAGGCTTATCGTGCCTCTCGCGCACGATCACCGTTGTTGGTAGAAGACGATCGCGTGGGGCCTTAATGTGAGGTTCTGATGTCGTCTTCCCATCCGCCCGTTTCTAAGCGCTGGCCCGCTCCAGTCAGAGCTCTGGCGCATCGAAACTTCCAGATTTATTTTGCTGGCCAGGCCATTTCCACGTTGGGGAAATGGGTGCAACAGGTCGCGCTCTCCTGGCTGGCTTACCACCTCACCGGCTCGGCATTCCTGCTGGGCCTGCTGACGTTCCTGACCCTGGCGCCGCAGTTGGTGGTTGGCCCATTGGCCGGGGCCTGGATCGACCGGCACGACAAACGTCGTCTGCTGATCATTGCCCAGGCCCTGTTGGCCGGGCAATCGCTGACCCTCGCCATCCTCGCCTGGCTAGGCTGGATAGACGAGACCGTCGTCATTGTCATGGCGGTGCTGCTCGGACTGCTCAACGCGGTGGAAACACCGCTGCGTCAGGCCCTGATCAGCAGCTTTGTCAGCGAGCCCGCCGACCTCCCCAATGCGTTGGCTCTGAACGCCATGCTGATCAACGCGGCTCGCTTCATCGGCCCACCGCTGGCGGGGTTCCTGATCACGGTCAGTGGTGAAGGCGCCTGCTTTTTCATGACCTCGATTGCCTTCGGCCTGCTGCTGGTGAGCCTGATCAAAACCCGCGTGGCGGCCGTGGCCAAAGCCAGCGGTTCCACAGGGCAAGTGTTCAAGGAAGGCTTGAGCTATATCTGGCGCACGGCTGATGTTCGCCGTTTGATGATCGGTGTGGTGGTCGTCAATCTGCTGGCTTCGAACTACGCCGTATTGCTGCCGATTCTGGCCAAGTCCGTTTACGGGGGGGATGCGCAGACCCTGGGTTGGTTATGGGGGGCTGCAGGCGCCGGGGCGTTTGTCTCGACGTTAATGCTGGCCTTGGGCGGGACCCTCAACCGGCTTGGCGCTTTCATCACGGCTGCCGTTCTGTGCTGCTCGGTGGCGATGTTGGGGATGGCCTTGAATGTGCCGTTGGCGGGTGCGCTTGGCCTGTTGGCGCTGATCGGGTTCGGTATCACCGCCAGTAACGTCAGCACCAATATGCTGCTGCAAAGCCAGGCACCCGCCGCGTTGCGGGGGCGGGTCGTGGCTTTTTACATCTCGATGCGATTCGGCTTTGAGGCCATCGGCGGCCTGTTGGCGGGGTTGGGCGCAGCGTTCATGGGCGCGCCCGCCACCCTGGGGGTGACGGGCGCACTCTTGCTGGTGTTCTTCATGGCTGACCGCTATTGGGCGGCCAGGCGTTAGCTCAAGGGGTCTGCGGGAGTGGGGCGCCTGCCGTAGATTGGGATGCAGGCCGACGACGTGCCGGATCACCCAGCCAGAGCATCAGGCATGTGCCCACCGCCAGGATGCCAGCCACGGCAAAGAAGGGTCCTGAGTAGCTCTGGGTTGCATCCTTGATCAGCCCGATCATGAACGGGCCAGCGAAGCCGCCAAGATTGCCGATCGACACAATCAGTGCCAGCCCGCCCGCAGCGGCACGCCCGGTGAGAATGGTCGACGGGATCGCCCAGAACGTGGCCTGAAACGCCAGGATGCTGGCCACCGCACAGGCCAGGCTGGTGATTTTCAGCACTGGGTTGTCGATCAAGGCAGCGGCCACCAACGACAGCGCTGCAAACGCCAAGGCACTGACCACATACGGCAGGCGCTGCTTGCTGCGGTTGGCCAGCCTGGACCAGATCGTCATCGTCACGGCACCCAGAATATAAGGCAGCGCCGCAATCAAGCCGACGGTGCTGTTTTGCATGCCCAGGCTTTTGATGATCTGTGGCATCCAGATACCAATGCCGACCGAACCGACGATGCAGCAGAAGTTGATCGCCGCCAGGGTGAACACTTTCGGATTGGTCAGCGCGCTCCTGAGTGTGCTGCCGTGAGTGGCGCTGATGGCTTGTTGTTCCTGGGTCAGGCGGTCGCTGAGCCAGGATTTCTCGCGGGCGGACATCCACTTGGCTTTCGCCGGGTTGTCGACCAGCACGAACAGGCACGCAACCCCCAGTAATACAGCGGGAATCGCTTCGACAACCAACAGGAACTGCCAGTTTTTCAGGCCCAGAATGTCATGCATTTCCAGCAGCCAGCCCGACAGTGGAGAGCCGAAAATGTTGGCCGTCGGGATGCCGAGCAAAAAGGCTGCGGTGGCTTTGGCTCGCCATTTACCCGGGAACCAGTAGGTGAAGTAGAGATACACCCCCGGCGTGAAACCGGCTTCAGCGACGCCTAGCAAGAAGCGCATGATGCTGAAGCTGACCGGGCCGGTCGCGAACGCGGTGCCCATGGAAATGAGCCCCCAGGTGATCATGATCCGGGCAATCCAGACGCGGGCGCCAAAACGCTGCATCAGCAGGTTGCTGGGGATTTCGAAAATGAAATAGCCGAAGAAGAACAAGCCTGCGGCCCAGCCGAACATGGTGGCCGTCAGGCCCAGGTCCTTGTTCATGCTGATGGCCGCAAAGCCGACGTTGGTGCGGTCAAGGTAGCTGATGACATAGCAGGCAAAAATGAATGGCAGGATGCGCAGCATGATACGGCGCAGGAGCTTTTCACCTTCAGCATCTGTCAACGGGGGAAGCGTTGGGGTTTGACTGTGCATGATGTCGTCACTTCTTTGTCATTGTTGTTGTGAGTGTGGGCTGCGTCTGCTTTAACTGTGGGAATACATGGCCAGGCCGGGCACCGCAGCCGGGGTCTGCAGGATGGTGCCGGTTTCTGACTCGGTGATGAACAGGGTCCGGTTAGCCGGGCCACCAAACGCCAGGTTGGTGTTGCTGATGCCTTCAGACGAAATGATCCGCTGCAAAGGTTCGCCCACCCTGGACAGTCGCCATACCGATCCGAAGCCGGTGTGCGCGATGTACAGGTTGCTTTCGGCGTCCAGCGCAAGACCGTCGGGGCCGCCGAGGCCACCGTGCAGTTGGGCAAACACGCCCACCTTGCTGATGATCGAGCCGTTGCCGAGGGGGATTCGCCAGATCTGTTGGGCGCGTGTCACTGCGACCAGCAGATGATTCAGTGCGGGGTCGAAGACAATGCCGTTCGGGCTGGGAATGGTGTTGATCAGGCACGTGAGGTTGCCGGCCGTGTCGAGTTTGTAGACTCGTCCGGTGGGGTCCTGCAGGCCCGTCTGGCCCTGGTCGGTGAAGTACATATCGCCGGTCGGCGAGAACACCAGGTCGTTGACGCCCTTGAAACCTTCAGAGCCTGCTGACTCAAGAAAGGGCTCGATTTTCCCGCTCTCCGGATCTAGCACCATGATCCCGCGCTTGTAGTCGGTGATGAAAATCCGTCCATCGCGGTGGATTTTCAGGCCGTTGGGCCAGCCGTCGTATTCGCAGACCAGCGTCCAGTGGCCGTCGGGTGAAATGCGGAAAATTCGGCCGTAGGGAATGTCGGTGACATACAGATTGCCGTGCCGATCGAAGGAGGGACCTTCCAGAAAAGAGTCGATCAGCCGACCTTGCCGGTTTGCGTCAGCCCAGGCTGTGCGGCGAGGCGCGCGGAAGTGGTCAGGCAGCCGGGTGAAGACAGTGGTTTCAACAGACGGTGGTGCGCAGAAGAAGCTCATTGCGACTCCGGAGGTTCAGGCTTTGGGTAGCCCTTTGTTGTAATTGATTTGCTGAATTAGAAACGCCGTTTCAAAATACATGATTGGTTACGAATTGGCGAGCGCAGCGATGGTGTCAATCTGTCGGGGTGGTTCTTCTGTCGTGCGGTACTTGGTGAAGCGGTGCAGGGAAACAATCAAGCGGGCAGCATTTATAAATAAAATACCGTTCCGTAAATGACGTCAGGGTTGTGAGGCGCACTCGAGGGCAGGTCGCATGGCAAGTGCATTTCGAAGGGCGGTCAAGCGAGGGAGGATTTCGCGCAGGGTACAGGTGAAACGTTCGTCGTAGCAGAGCGCCAAATCTTTGCTTTGGCGCTCTGCCTTGACTCACTTAGTGTTGCTTGAGTCTTGGTATTTCACCGGCATTCCCGCTTCAGCCGATTGGCAATTGCCCGGTCACGATTGCCGTGATCAAGAAGATGAAAAACATCGGGATCGACCACTTGAAGAACTCTTTCTGGTACTCCCCGAACGTCATTTCTGTGCGGTTCATCAGCAGGAACAGCCAGGCCACGGTCGGGCTGGCGTAACGCAAGGACTGGCCCATGAATGACGCCACACCAATCTCGGTAGGGCTGATGCCGAACTTGTACGCGATGGGCGCTACCACCGGCAGAATCCCGAAATAATAGGCATCCACCGGCAGGGCGTAGCAGGCCAGGGCCCCGAGAAAGGCGAAGATGAGCGCAGTGTGGCTGCCCATGGAATCGGGTATCAGGCTGGCCATGTGTTCAGCGACAGCGCCCGCCATACCGCTGCCATTGAAGATTCCCAAAAAGCACCCGGCGGCGAGGATGATGGAGGCCACTGCCACGGCGTCGCCGCCATTGGCGGTGATGCGCTCGCGCTGTTCGACGGCGGTGTAGTTGACTGTCAGGGCGATGGCAGTGCCGAGCATGAAGACCACTGCGCCACTGGCCCAGCCCGCGATCAGGATCACCAGCATGCCCACGGTCAGCGCCAGGTTGAACAGGAACAGCTTCGGCCGCTTGAGTTCTTTGTCGTGGTCCTCGATCACCGTCACCATCTGGGCGATCTGCTCAGGGGTCACGATCACCTTTTCACCCTTGACGAAGCCCAGGCGCTTGCGCTCCTTGATGCCCATCAGGTAGGCCATGAAAAACACGTAGATGAACGACACGCCGAGGATCGGCAGGATCGCCACGAACAGCGTATTGACCTCCAGATTCAATACCGCTGCGGCCCGCGCCAGTGGCCCGCCCCAAGGCAAACAGTTGCCCAGCCCGCAGGGCAGGATAATCAGCATCGCCAGGTTAGACAGCTTCATGCCCATCTGTTTGTACAAGGGCAGGAAGGCGGTGGTGATGATCAGGATGGTGGTCGTGCCGTCGCCGTCCAGGGTCACCACAGCGGAGGTGAAAGCCGTGACCAGGATGATTTTCAGCGGATCGCCATTGGCCTTGCGGATCAGGTACGTGCACAGCGGATCAAACAGCCCCACGTTCATCATCAGGCTGAAATACAGCACGGCGAACAGGATCATCACCGTGGGGTTGACCGTGCCCAGCGAGACCTTGCCCGCTCCGTTCTGCGAGTAGAAAAGGCCCTCGCGCACCCAGGTCATGATGGTGCCCAGCGGTACGCCATTGATCAGGCACACCATCACCCCCACGGCCAGGGACACCACGATCAAACCGGTGAATGGCGAAAGTTTTTGCTTGATGACCAGCAACAGAAACGAGGTGATCAACAAATAGCCCAGAACTGTCAGCATCTGAACGTCTCCACATTTTATTTTTATAGTGAATACAGCAGTTCGGGGTGCAGGGCACCCCGGGGACAGCCTTGAGCGTTACAGACCTTCGAGCAGTTGGGTGACCCAGGCCGGTGCCAGCGCTGGCAACGGCAGGCCCTGGTCGCGGCAGCGAGTGTATTCGTCGATCACCTCGCGGCGCTGATTTTCGTAGGCGCTTTTTTTCTCCGAAGCCTCCAGCACTTCCACCAGGCGTGCGCGAGGCACCACCGTCACGCCGTCGTAATCGCCGAAGACCAGATCACCAGGAGCCACTTCAACACCCGCGCAGGTCACGGTGGCGTTGATTTTGCCGGGGCCTTTCTTGCCAGGGCTGCGTTGCATGAAACCCTTGGCGTACACCGGGATGTCCAACTGGGCCAGGGGCACTTTGTCGCGCACGCAGCCGTCGATAACCATGCCGCTCAAGCCCACGGCCTGTGCGGCACCCGCCATCAGGTCGCCGATGTAGGCACGGCCCGGATAGGCCTTGCCTGCCACAACCAGCACATAGCCCGGTTGCCCTTGATACACCGCGACGTGGATCGGAAAGTTGTCGCCGTCTTCGGTGTCGACGGTGTAGGCGGTGCCGAGCATGATCTTGTTTTCATCCAGCGGCATCAGGTCGGCGTCCATGGCGCCATTGCGCGGGATCCCCAGGCTCTGCATGCCGTCGCACAGCTGTGCCGGGCTGAGCTTGCGAAAACGGTCCAGAAGGTCTTGGGCAATCAGTTCAGGCAGCGGGAAGTAATGATCAGTGTTCATGGCAGTTCTCGGCGAGTGGCGGTCAGGTGCGTGATGGCGGTGCGGTAGTCCATGTCGCTGCCGCCAGGACCGAGCAGTTCCGCCCAGTCGGTGGCGGCGAGCTTGTCCAGCTGGCTTTGAGTAGCGCGGGACATGCTGGCGTCGACGCCGGACGCTTCGAGGGTCGCGACCACGTCGTCCATTTCCGCACTGCGGCGCTTGGCGTGGATCAGGGTCCGGGCAGTGAAGGTGTTGGCCAGTTCTTCCACTGTCTTGCCGTTCAGTGAGTCGCCCAGGGAAGCCACCAGGGTGTCGAGCACACCGAAGCGCTCGCCGGCCTGGAAGGCTTCGAGCAGCAACTGGGGCAGGCCTTTCATCACCACGCTCTTGAGCATCTTGATGGCCGATGCCGCGCCGGCCTCGGCGTCGAGCACGGTCAGGCGCATGCCCAGCGGCGAAAAGGCAGCGGCAAAGGCGGCCGCACCGCTTCCCGACAGCAGCATGGGGACCTTGTGGTTATTGCCGGGCACGGTACCCATGACCGCGCTGTCGCAGACATCCACGCCCGCTGCGCGAGGCAACTGATCGATGGCTTGCTTGACGGTGGGCGCTGCGGAGTTCATGTCGACATAGGTTTGCCCGGCAACCAGCAGCGGCAAGACCGTCCGGGCGATGTTCAGTGCACTGCTGGCGCTGGTCAGGCACACGACAAAGCGCGCGCCCTTGCAGGCGGTTTCCAGCGAGTCGAAGAGGGTGACCTGATTGTCTGCAGCGCGTTGTTCGAGCGCGGGGCTGACCTTGGCATCGAAGGCGCCGATGCGCAGGTTGCCGCTGGAGCGCAGGCCGGTGCTGATGTGATAGGCGGCTTCGCCATAGCCAATAAACGTGATGTCCATCCCGTGTGTCCTTCATTGTCTTTGTTATTGACTGGAGGGCAGCAAGGGATGTGCCAAAACAGCATAGGTAGGGTTAGTCGTTTTAAAACAATGAGTTGGCATGTGCCGGGTTGTCTGCGCTGATTGCAGATCATTTCAATTGATTTCATCTTGAAATAGGATGCAATGCGCATCGCACTCTTCAGGGCTCGTCCATGCAAAGCACCCTCGCCGTCATTTCTCCCTCCAGCACCCTGACGTCGGTGATGCAGGGCATCCTTGATCAGCGCGGCCTGTCCGTGGCGGTGGTCGAGGCGGCCCAGCATGACGCCGTCGTCAAGGCCCGTGGGCTGATCGACGGCGGCGTCAGCGTGATCATCAGTCGCGGCCGCACCGCCAGTGTCCTGCGTGAGCATTTGCGCGTACCGATCGTTGAGGTCAAACACACCTTTTTTGACTGCATCAACGCCTACGACAACGCGCGGCAATCCTCAGACCGGATCGCCTTCCTGGCCACTTCGGAGGGCTACGCGAGCATTCTGGAAAAAGCCCGGCCCTTCATGCAGCAGGTGTCTATCTGCCTGATCGACCCGCTGGGCAGCCAACAGGCCACGGAGCAGCAGCTGGATCGTTTGTTGGCCGAGGGCATTGAAGTGGCGATTGGTGGCTTGTCGTTGCGCGAGGCGGTGATGGCCCGCGGTATGCGCTACATCATGTCTGATGCCGATCCTGATGCGGTGGACGAGGCCATCGACGAAGCCATGCACCTGTTGCAGATCGAGGAAGAGCGGCGCCTCAAGCGTGTGGAGCTGCAAAGCCGCTATGAAATGATCCAGTCGATCCTCAATTGCGTCTCGGAAGGCATTTTCAGCGTCGACAGCCAGCGCACCATCACCAACCTGAACAGCGTGGCCACGGCGTACCTCGGCACGCTGGGGTGTGGCGACAGCGTCGAGGGTCTGCTGGCGCAAGATTATTTCGGCCAGGTCCTCAGCAGCGGTCGCCCGGTTCGTGGCGCGTTGATCACCCTGGGTCGGATGTCGCTCACCCTGAGCATTGCGCCCATCAGCCTGGACACCGAGGTCATCGGCGCCGTTGCGACCTTGCAGAGCCAGACAGAAATCACCGCCATTGAACGCAAGATGCGCCGGGTGCTGGCGCGTCAGCATGTGGCCGAAAATACCTTCGACAACATCATCGGCAGCAGCCCGGCGCTGACCAGGGCCAGGCGCCTGGCCCTGACCTACGCGGCGGTGGACAGCACGGTGATGATCGAAGGCGAAACCGGTACCGGCAAAGAGTTGTTCGCCCAGAGCATCCACAACGCGTCGCGTCGCAAGCAAGGCCCGTTCGTGGCGATCAACTGCGCGGCCTTTGCGCCGGGCGTGCTGGAGAGCGAGCTGTTCGGCTACGTCAAAGGTGCGTTTACCGGTGCGCTCAATGAAGGCAAGGCTGGGGTGTTCGAGCTGGCGCACACGGGCACTATCTTTCTCGATGAAATCAACGAAACCTCACCCGATATTCAGGTCAAGCTGCTGCGCACTCTGCAAGAGCGCAAAGTCGTGCGCATCGGTGATGACAAAGTCACGCCCGTTGATATCCGCATCATCACCGCCAGCAACAAGAACCTGCCGCAGCTGGTGGCCAAGGGGCTGTTCCGGGAAGACTTCTTCTATCGTATCTGCGTGCTGAAACTGCACCTGCCTGCACTGCGCGAGCGCGCTGAGGACATTCCCGAACTGGTGCGCCACTTGCTGCGCAGCCTGCCCATGGATGCCGCCGAGCCGGACGCCGCGTTGCTGGCGCGCCTTAGCCGCTACGCCTGGCCGGGCAATATTCGGCAGCTGGGTAACGTCGTCGAGCGCCTGGCCGTTCTGAGTCAGGGTCAGCCGTTCGTGCAGGCTTTGTTGGAGGATGCACTGGAGGACCTTGCAGTCGACCTGCCGGTGGAAGAGGGCGCGGCCGTCAAAAGTGAGCTGGCGTTGCTCCATGAAGTGCTCGGCAGTGTCCGTGGCAATCGTGAAGAGGCCGCGAGGCGCCTGCGTATCAGCACCACAACGCTGTGGCGCCGCATGAAGAAATACCAGGATCAAGACCCGGGGTGTTTCGAGGGTGCGCGTTATCAGTGATTCAGGCTGCTGGTCATAAGATGGGGCTGGCAAAAGTCACCTGACCCTGACCCTGACCCTGACCCTGATCATTGATCAGGACTCAGGCCGATAGCGCAGCGCTTCAACCAGCAACGCGAAGGCGGGTGAGTTCTGTCGGCGGCTCGGGTAATACAGATGAAACCCCGCATACCAGGGGCTCCAGTCCTCGAGCACCACCTGCAGTTGGCCGCTGGCAATGTAAGGCGCGGCTAAATCTTCGGGGATGTAGCTCAGGCCAAACCCATCCAGGGCAGCATCCAGCAATGGGTAAATGCCGTTATGCGTCACTTGTCCGGACACGCGCACGTTGAGCGTCTGGCCATCCTTTTCGAACTCCCACGCATAAAGGCCACCCAGGGTCGGCAGGCGCAGGTTGTTGCACAGATGGTTGGGCAGGCAGCGAGGCGTCACCGGGATCTGGCGACCGGCGAAATACGCTGGCGAGCCCACCACCAGCAGGCGCATATCCGGGCCGATACGCGTGGCAATCATGCCATCCGCGACGGCCTCGCCCAGTCTCACGCCTGCATCAAAGCCCTGGGCGGCGATATCGACGAAGCCGTAGTCGCAACAGACTTCTACCGAAATATCCGGGTACTGGGGCAGGAAGATTTTCAGCACCGGCCGCAGCACCGTTTCAAACGCATGATCCATGGCGTTGATGCGGATGTTGCCGGCGGGGCGGTCCCGCAGATCGCTGAGTGAGGCCAAGGCAAATTCGATGTCCTCGAAGCTTGGGCCAACCGTACTGATGAGCCGCTCACCGGCCTCGGTGGGTGACACGCTGCGTGTGGTGCGGGTCAACAACCTGAGGCCCAGACGCGCTTCCAGCCCGCGCACGGTATGGCTCAGCGCTGATTGCGACACGCCCAGCTTGCCAGCAGCCTTGGTGAAGCTGCGCTCTTTGGCGACCGCCAGGAAGGCGATCAGGTCGTTAGCATTTTCACGGAGCATTGATGAGCCCTGTTCATTGAATTGTGCGGATTCTAGTGGCTAATCGAAAGTATGGGTAACTGATAGATTGCAAATCTTTACCCACGCTCCCAGGAGGCTTGTGATGAAGTCACTCGCAGCAGCAGCGCTCTCACTCTCTCTGCTCAGCGCTGAAAGTGAAGGTGCCCAGCCCATGAACGTTGTCGTCACACCGGTGGGTTCTCAACCATCGGCCACGGGGTCAGCCGATTATTTCACCGGCAACGTACGTGTCGACGCTCCCTTCAAAGGCACCGGCGACGCCCGTATTGGCGGCGCGACGGTGACCTTCGAACCCGGCGCACGCACCGCTTGGCACACCCATCCGCTGGGGCAGACGCTGATCGTGACCGCAGGGGCAGGGTATGTGCAGCAGCAAGGCCAGGCGCCCCAGCGTATTCGGCCGGGCGACACCGTCTGGATCCCGCCACACGTCAAACACTGGCACGGCGCAGCACCGGGCACGGGCATGAGCCACATTGCCATTGCCGAGGCGCAGGACGGCAAGGTGGTGGAGTGGCTGGAGCACGTCAGCGATGCGGACTACGCCCTGGCGCGATGAGTGACACCGCGCCTGAGATAGCGTTTACCCGCGTCATTTATTGTGGCGCAGGATCGACAGGTTCAGCGCAGCGGCCACGCTGAGCCACAGCAGATAGGGGAACAGGATCAGCCCGGTCACGATATCCAGCCTCAGCGCCATGACGATCATCGTTGCCACCACCATCCACAGCAGGGCCAGAATCACCATGGCGGTGAAGATGCGGTGGGCGCCAAAAAACACCGGCGTCCATAACGTATTCAGCGCGATCTGGGCTGCCCATAACGCCAGAACGGTCTCGCTGCCAGGCAGCACGGTCAGGCGATAGCCCGCCCAGGCCAGCAGCAGGTAAATCGTGGTCCAGGCCACCGGGAATGCCCAGTTGGGCGGCGTGAATTTTGGCTTTTGCAGCGCCTCGTACCATGCGCCGGGTTTGAAGATGATGCCCGTTGCGGCCGCAGCGCCGCAGGCGAGAAGAAAAATGTAGAAGGTCATGGATTGCCGTGCTCCGAGGTCAAGGGGTCTGAGAGTTATTACGGGATTGGATGCCTGTGCAGCAGAAAAGTCCGTCGCTCTTCAAGACTCTGATGCGTCAAGCGCTCGATACCATTGCGCATAGGGCGTGTTGCTGATCTTGTGCCGGTTAAAATCCGGCGTCCCGTCTTCCCACCAGACGGGCCCGCGCTCACCCAGGCCGACTTTGGCCTTCTGAACCTTTGATCGCGCCGCCTTCATCTCATCGGGATCGCCTGAGGCTTTCGCCGCCTTCACGTCCCGTCGTGCGGCCATCAGGTCATTCACCCATCGCTGGCGTTCATCCTCATCCAGTGCCGGATTGGAGCAGCGCCACAACTGCTCTTTGACGACAAAGTAGCGACCATCGGGGGTCGTGGGGTTTATCTGCTTCATGTGCACGGCTCTCGGCTTAAGTCTTGGTCATTGACTGCGCAAGACAGAAAAGATGCGTGGAACCTGACCTGTTTGCGACATCATGCAGTGAGAATCCCCCGTAGTGATTCATTCGCCTGACGGTTCGAGCGCTGAAGAAGTCAGATGAGTGCGTTACCCTTTTTGAAACTTCGAGGAGACACTGAATGCAACCTGAAACGATCGGCATCATCGGTGGAACCGGCTGGCTGGGAGGCGCTATCGCTCAGGCGCTGATCGACACGTCGTTCATTTCGGCTGATCAATTGTCTTTGTCGAACCGGTCAGGGGTTCATCCCTTGGCGGCTACCGGCGTGCAGTTGGTTAAAGATAACCAGCAGTTGGTAGCGGCCTGCAGCACCATCATGCTCGCCGTACGCCCAGAGCAGTTCGATACGCTGGGTATCGATGCACAAGGGAAACATGTGATCTCTCTCATGGCTGGCGTGCCTGCCTCAAAAATCAGAGCTGCCACGGGTGCCTCAGTGGTCATCCGTGCAATGCCCAATGCGAGCGTGGGTATTGGCCGATCCTTTACGCCCTGGCATTGCGGCGACCCGATTTCGCAGACGCTGGCGGCGTACATACAACGGCTCTTTGAAACCGTGGGCACTGCGGCCCGCGTCCCCACTGAAGACTGCGTCGACTATCTGAGTGCGTTGTCAGGAACAGGTCCGGCCTTTCCAGCGTTATTGATGACGGCACTGACAAGGCAAGCAGTGGCCGCCGGGGTGCCAGACGATATTGCGGTACTGGCAGCCAAGGGTGTGGTGGTCGACGCCAGCAGGCTGCTGGAGACCGCTGACCCGCAGCAGTTGATCGATGCGCTGGTCGGGTACAGGGGCGTGACTGCCGCCGCGCTTCAATCGCTTATGGATGAAGACTTCGAGGGCCGTATCGGCCGGGCTGTTCAGGCTGGCGCTGACGTGGCTCGCAAAGGGATGTGATTTTCCCCGCGACGCACATGTAATTACCGGGCGAATGGCGTAGCCTCTCGCAGGTCTTGTCCTTGATGGATGGGAGGCCGCCCACGCCGTTGGGCCGTTACACTGAATCAGGAACGCCTCCCATGGAACCCAATACCCTCGACGCGCATGACATGGTATTCGACCTGGGGCCGAACGCTGCGGCGAACTGGTCTGACGTCATGCTTGAGCACCATGGGTTGTATTGTCAGTTCGATCAGTCTCGATCGCGCAGTTCCACCTCTAAAAGCTGGACGTTGGGAAACATCGGCCTGACCCAGGCGGATCTTGCGTCCATCGTGTTGGCGCCCGTTGGGCAAGAGCAGCCTTCCTGGCAGGGTGACTGGCTCTACCTGAAGCTGATGACCGGCGGGCATGTCGACATAGAGCAGGCCGGGAATCGGCATCGCTTCAACACCGGCAGCATGTTCTTCATTGATCCCGGACGGCCGTTCCAGGAGTCGTTCACCGAGCGCGGGCAAATGACCGTGTTGCGAATTCCCAAGCCCGGTTTGCGTGATCGCGGGCTCAGGCATTCATTGTCTGAACTGATCGTCGCTGACATGAACTCCGCTGACATGTGCGCCGCCCGCGCGTTGATTTGCTGCATCGCACATCAACAAATCGCCCCCAGCCCTCTGATCCGCGACTTGATGGGCCGACAGCTGTTCGAACTGATCGACGCCATGCTTGGAAGTGCAGGGGGCCAGGCAACCTCGCGCAGCACTGAAGTGGTACTGCTGCGCGCTAGACGCTACATCTACAGCCGTTTAAGTCATTGCGAACTGGACACCGCCGCGATTGCCGCCGCCGCGCATGTTTCAGTCAAACACTTGCAACGGTTGTTCAGAAGTCAGGACACCACGGTCATGCGTCACGTCTGGCATGTGCGCCTGCAACACGCGCGACACCTGCTGACCTCCAGCCAGTCGCTCAGGCCCAGCGTTCAGGATGTTGCCTGGCGATGCGGCTTCGCGACGGCCGCCCATTTCAGCCGCGCGTATCGTGAGGCGTTCGGCATTTGCCCGTCGCAGGTTCACGCTGACGTCGGTTGAAGATTCGTCATTGAAGCTTCCCATCGCGCTCAACTGATCTGAAAAGCGCCTTTCAGACATCCATCAAGCGCCTCTCAGGTAACGGTAACGCGTGCCCTGCGCCCTAGAATCAGTCGCGTCTTCGCAGACGGATTTATTCCCTTGGCTGCAGCGTCTCGCCTCAGCCGTACTCCCTATTGTTAGTCATCCGCTGTATTGATTGCGCCATTGCTGGTCGCCGTCAATGCATGGAGATGCCTTGAGGCACCCTATGAAAAACCCTGCAGGCGCAACCGACAAGGCCGATTTTTCGCGTCGAGTTGACGACAATCAGCGTCAGTTAAAAGCCAGGCTCAATGGCGCTTACGATTACATCGTGTGTGGCTCCGGCACCTCCGGGTCGGTGGTCGCCCGGCGCCTCGCGGAAAATCCTGACGTCAAGGTGTTGCTGCTTGAGGCCGGTGGTAGCGATGATGTGGCGGCTGTCAGTGATGCCAGTACCTGGTTCACCAATCTGGGCAGCGAGCGGGACTGGCAGTTTCAGGCCCAACCCAACCCCCACCTCAATGGCCGAGCCATCCCGCTTTCCATGGGCAAGGTGCTGGGCGGCGGTGCGTCGATCAACGTCATGGTCTGGTCACGCGGTCACCGCAGTGACTGGGACTATTTCGCCAGCGAGTCAGGCGATGCAGCCTGGAATTACCAATCGACGCTGGCAACATATCGGCGTATCGAGGACTGGAAGGGTGTTCCCGATCCGCAGCGACGTGGCACAGGCGGTCCGGTTTTCGTGCAACCGCCCATCAATCCCAATCCGATTGCACCGGCCATGTTGGGCGCCGCAGCAGAGCTGGGCATGAAGGTGTATGACGATCCCAACGGCGAAATGATGGAGGGGCCCGGCGGCGCGGCGCTCGCCAACCTGTGTCTGGAAAACGGCCGTCGTCGGTCGATCTTTCGCCGCTACGTCTATCCCTTGATGGCCCAGCCCAACCTGACGGTGCTGACCCATACCCATGTATTGCGAGTGTTGCTGGAGGGCAAGCGAGCGGTCGGGGTCGAGGCCCTTCATGACGGCAAGGTCATCAGTTTCAGAGCCCGGCATGAAGTTGTGCTGTCACTGGGCGCCTTCAACACGCCAAAAGTCTTGATGCTTTCGGGCATCGGCGGTGCACGGCAACTCACCCGACACGGGATCGCCGTGGTGCAGGATCTTCCTGGCGTTGGCCAGAACTACCAGGATCACATCATGGTTTCCGGGTGTATCTGGGAGTATCAGCAGCCCCTGGCACCGCGAAATAACGCTGGAGAGTCGACGTTCTTCTGGAAAAGTGACCCATCGCTGGATGTCCCGGACATCCAGACTTTCCTGGCACAAATCCCCATTGCCACGCCCGAGGCCCAGGCCACGTTCAACCCGCCCGCTGCGTCTTGGTCGCTGTTGCCAGGGCTGGTGCGGCCCAAGAGCCGAGGTTCGATCACGCTGTCCGGCGCCAGTCCCATGGACCCGCTCAACATTGACAGCGCAGCGCTGGCGGAGCCGGACGATCTGCAGGCCCTGATGCGAGCGGTCGAATTTTGCCGTGAGCTTGGCAACAGCTCGACCCTGCAGCCATTCGCCCGCCGTGAAGTCATGCCCGGGGCCATGAGTCGCCAGGAACTGGAGGCGTTTGTACGCAACACGGCGTCGACCGTCTGGCACCAGTCCTGTACCGCCAAAATGGGCAGGGATGCGCTGTCGGTGGTGGATTCGCAGTTGCGCGTCTACGGCATCAGCGGCCTGAGAATCGCGGACGCCTCCATCATGCCGCGGGTCACCACCGGCAACACCATGGCGCCGTGCGTGATTATCGGCGAGCGCTTGGGCAGCCTGCTGACGGCCTCGCATTAACCGGAGCCGTTCGAGGTCGATGCCGCCCAGGGTGTCGCACCTGCGATCCAAGGTGAGGCATGTGGTCGATGAGCGGGTTCGCTTGTGCGGGCACTGGCAGTGGAGTCCGTTTCCCCGTTTATTTCAACCGTTGATCAGCCACCCGGCTAATCCGGATCGGTTCGTTGCGCAGGTTAATAGCGAGGTTCAGGATAGATCCCTTCCGTTTACCTGGGAGAATCAGCGATGAACATTGACTTTACCGGCCGCAATGTCCTGGTCACCGGCTCCACCAGTGGTATCGGCTTTGCTGCTGCCAAGGGCTTTCTTGAAGCGGGGGCTCGCGTGGTGATCAACGGGCGAAGTGAGGCAAGTACTCAATCCGCCTTGCAGCGGCTGGGACCACTGGCGGCCAACGCCGTCGGGTTTGTCGCGGACTTGAGTACCGAGCAGGCCTGCCAGCAATTGTTGGCCGAGCACCCCAGCTTCGATGTGGTGGTCAACAATCTGGGCATTTTCAACCCGCAGGATTTTTTCGACATCCCTGACAGCGAGTGGCAGCGCTTTTTCGACACCAATGTGATGTCAGGCGTGCGCATCTCCAGGGCCTATGCCCCCGGAATGGTGCAACGGGGCTGGGGGCGCATCGTGTTTGTGTCGTCGGAGTCGGCGCTGAATATCCCGGCAGACATGATTCACTACGGTTTCAGTAAAACGGCGCAACTGGCGATATCCAGGGGCCTGGCCAAGCGCCTGGCAGGCACGGGCGTCACGGTCAACTCGGTGCTGCCGGGTCCCACACTGTCAGAGGGCGTCGCCGAGATGCTCAAGCCGGACGTCGAGAGCTCCGGTGACAGTCTGGAGAAAGTGGCCGCCGATTTTGTCATCGCTCATCGTGGCTCTTCGATTATTCGCCGTGCCTCCAGCGTGGACGAGGTGGCCAACATGATCATCTACGTCAGCTCCGAACAGGCCTCGGCCACTACCGGCGCTGCGCTGCGCGTGGACGGTGGCGTCGTCGATACTATTGCCTGACGCACTGCCGCTGGACAGGCGCCAACCTGCTGGCCAGGCAGTCTCACGCAGGCCTGGCCAACAGGATCGATCTTTTCGAGGGTATGAGGTGGGTGGGAAGCGGAGGGTTTTCAGCCGATCTCGCAGATTCACGGCACTCCCTGGCAAAGGTGCAGTCTGTCCATAGACACTCACTCGCGCCCTGCGGAGCACTCATGATCACTGTCCATCATCTGAACAACTCACGCTCACAGCGCATTCTGTGGCTGCTCGAAGAGCTGAGCGTCCCCTACGAAATCAAGCGTTACAAGCGCGACCCGAAAACCAATCTTGCGCCCCCTGAACTCAAGGCCATCCATCCTTTGGGTAAATCTCCTGTCATTGAAGACGGTCCCCACGTACTGATCGAGTCCGGGGCCATCATTGACTACCTGATTCGTCGCCACGGCGACGGCCGACTGCAGCCGGATCCTGCCAGCGCCACCTACGATGAATACGTGCAATGGCTGCACTTCGCGGAAGGTTCGGCCATCCTGCCGCTGATGCTCAATCTGTACGTGCGACGCCTGGGTGACGCGGGCGCGCCGCTGCACCCTCGCATCGAATCAGAGCTGGCCAATTACCTCGGCTATCTCAACGATGCCCTGGGGTTGACGCCTTATCTGCTGGGCGAAGAGCTGAGCGGCGCGGACATCCAGATGAGTTTCATTGGCGAGTTCGCCAAAGCTCAGGGAATGCTGCAACCGTATCCGAATGTGCTGGCCTGGGTAAAACGCTTTCAGGAGAGACCTGCCTATCGCAAAGCGCTGGAGCAGGGCGGCGAATACCAGTTTGCCAAGTAGCAGGTTTGGGCTGGGGCCGGGTGTCGCTCGTGCCCCTGGCCCCTGGATAGATAAACAGGACGTTTGGGAGAAATGCCGATGAACACCGATCAATTCAACCAGTACGATGCAGAGCGCTTCCACCTTCAGGTGGCGGCAGAACTGGGCATCAGCGTCGACGAGCTGAAAACCTGGATGATCAACGATATCGAGCGAGTGACAGAAGGTGGCAAGGACGTCGGGCACATGGTGGTATTCCGTGAGTCAACGCCCGCCGAAGTCCTCGACAAACTGCAGAACAAACAGAGCCAGTTCACCGCCATGACCGGGGTGATCAACCACGAGTGAACGCGGCACTGGGGCAGATAGCAGTCGCGCGCGGCGACGTACCTGCCCCAGTGAGCCAGGCCCGCGTTCTTTATTCCTCTACGCGGGGTTTTTCCAGGCCGTCGTTGATCAACACCATGCTTTGCGGTGTCGACAGCGCGATGCCGAGTTCACGCAGGCGCCCCAGCACGGTAAACAGCAGATCGCTTCGCGCACCGCCAACCGAACGCGGGCTGTTCACGTAGCCACTGGCGCTGATAATCACGCCGCTGTTGGTCAGGTCTTTGAAGGTCACCGAAGGCGCGGGTGCGTCCAGGATGGCTTCGTGCTCGGTGAAGGCTTGCAACAGCAGCTCGCGTATCTGCAGGACATCTGTTTCCAGTGGCAGGGTCAGGGTAATT
Organism: Paucimonas lemoignei; assembly: GCA_900475325.1. Lineage (GTDB taxonomy): Bacteria > Pseudomonadota > Gammaproteobacteria > Pseudomonadales > Pseudomonadaceae > Aquipseudomonas. The sequence goes on along the minus strand of LS483371.1, from coordinate 3,514,833 downwards.
CCCACAACTCCCAACGCATTGCCCATGGTGACGTTACGGACGTTCTGGGTGATGAACTGCGAGTTGGGCACGATCACGGTGGAGCGGTCGGACATCTGGATTTCCGTGGCTCGCACGTTGATCCGGCGGATATCGCCTTCGACCCCGGCCAGACTGACCCAGTCGCCCACCTTGACCGGCCGTTCAGTCAGCAGAATCAGGCCGGAGATGAAGTTCTGCACAATGGCTTGCAGGCCAAACCCTATCCCCACCGACAAGGCGCTGACCACCCAGGTCAGATTGGTGAGGCTGATGTGCAGGGTGGACATGACCACGGCCACCACCAGCACAAAGCCGATGTAGCCGATCAAGGTCACCAGGGAGGCCTGCATGCCCGCATCCATATTGGTCTCGGGCAGCAGTCGTTCGCCAAACCATTCCTTGAGAACCCGCACGGCCAGCAGGCCAACGATCAGGCAGATCAATGCCAGCAGGATATCCCCGGGCACGATGTTCAGGTTGCCGAGGGACTTGGACGTGACATCCAGTTGAGTGAAGCTTTCGAGCAGTTCGCCGGGGCTGGAACCTGATGGCAGGAAGGCCAGCAATACGGCGGTGAGCAGCAGCAGGGTGCGGCCGATACCCGCCAGGACGGTGCTGGCTTGCGCCTGATGCCTGGGGGAAAGGCCCGGTGCAGAACCCAGTGCCATGCCGCCTGGTTGCTTGGGCGACAGGAGGTTTTCGCAGACGTCACCGAAGCAGGCGATCAGCAGGTAGGCCGTGGACGCCACGACACTCACCCACAGCAGCTTCACGGCGAGAAAGTAAGCGAGCGTCAGATAGCCGCTCAGCAATGCCAGCAAACTCAAGCCGACCCAGACCGCTACGACAAACGGAATCAGCCCGGCAAATCCTGCCAGACGCTCCAGGTCGAACCGTCGGCGGGTTCGGCGGTAGCGAATCAGGGCGAAGAAAAACACCAGCGAAACGGCCAGTGCCGTCAGGCCGTTGACCGCGACCGTCAGCGCCAGGCTGCTCGCGATCACGCTGTTGATTCGCTCCTGGGTGCCGATGATCATCAGTGCCAGGGCCAGCACGGTAGGGAAGCGGCCCATGGCCGTGGCGATCTGGTCGGGGATCTGCGGCAGGCGCCACGACGGGTTCGGCAGCATCAGCAATGCGCGGCCCAGGCCGACAATGAAGGCGCAGAAGGTGATCAGCGTCTGCAACTGATCAAGCAAATTCATCACGTCGTTACTGAGCACCGCGTTGCGTACTATGCCCCAGCGCAGCAGGGAGGTGGCGATGGTGATGGTCAGGATCGTCGACAGCCCGACCGCCAATGCCAGGGCGCTTCGACGCAGGCGACCTTCCGGCAGCCAGCGCACCATCAGCTTGATCAGCAGGCGTTCGAGCAAGCGGCGCACCGCAACCCATATCAGCAGCGCGCCGAACACGACGCTGATGAACAGGGTGCGGTTACCTGGGGCAAGGGCTGCGTCGAATACGCTGCGCACATCCGCCAGGAGCCTGCTCATACGTCCCAGATCATCGTCCGTCGGCCGAATCAGGGTGGACCAGAAGGCCGAACTGAGCGGGCTGGCGGTCCGGGTGCTGATCTGTGAATCAAACAGGCTGCGACGCAGGCTGAATATCTGGGTGGCCAGGTCCCGGGCTGACTGGCTCAGGGTATTGGTCTGGCGCTCATCACTGACAAGGGCGTTCTTTTGAGCGGTCAGTGCCTTGCGCTGGACGCTCAGGCTCTGAGGCTCGTCCGGTTGTACAGGCCCCAGAATATTGAGCTGGTCGTCCAGGTGTTCGATGTCGACCGCTTGCCGGGCAATCAGTGCGTCGGCCTGTTTCTGCACCTGCAACGCCGCCTGGCGCAGGCTTGAAAGCAAGTCATCGTTGGCGCTGACGGTGACTTTTTGTCGGATCTGGTCGAGCTGCTCGTTCAGGTCCTCCAGGCTCGCTTGCTCAACAACCGGCGATTGATTGCCTGAGCTGTTGGCCTGGGCTGGGGGCGTCGTCGGCTGAGCGAGGGCTGGCAACGTGAGGCACAGCAGCAATAGGGCGATCAATCCTGCGTGAATACGGTTCAGCGTAGCGTGCTGCATGCTCTTTCCTTCTGGGCGCCAGGTGGCTGATGAGGGCTGTGTGTCAAAGGCGTCTGTTTGTTGAGTATCAGCTGTTGTGGCAATACCCGTTAAGGGCATCAAGAAGCTATCTTTTGCCCAAGCCCCTCTCATGAACATGAAAGAAGGGCCCGTATTCTAATGCGCTGCAACAAAAATGGCGCCTTTGTTGGCATCACTCATTTGCCCCTGGCGAGTTCGAACAGGCGCGCTCCCTAAAAACGCCATTCCTCAGCCAGGACCACTCGGCAGAATGGGCCGGCCAGTGTCGCGTTATGGTGAGCCACGATGGCCTCTGCTGTCAGTTGTGGCGTATCAGAGCAAGTATGTCCGTCGGCGATGAGCACCGCATCGAAGCCGCAATCGCGGGCCGCGCGGCAAGTACTGTCGACGCAGTATTGAGTTTTCATGCCGGTCACCACGACGCCTTCACAGCCGAGCTCGCGTAACTGACTCGGCAGGTCAGTTTGAGCAAAGGCGTTGGGGCGTTTTTTCTCGAACACCACTTCGTCACCCGTTAGCTGTAACTCCGGGACAAGCTCTGTGAGGGGGCTGCCCGGCTCGATCGCAGAGCCTGGTGGACCTACATGGCGGGCGAGAAAGATGGGGGCGCCCGTTTCCCGTGCGCGCCGCATGAGCTCGTTCAATGTCTCTATAAGCGCCTCAGCCGCCCAGGGACGGTCCGGGCCATGAACAAGTCCGACCTGCATATCGAGAATCAAAAGTGCATACATGTGCGTTTCCTTACGTGGGTGCCAGCGAAAACCGGGGCAAAAAAAAGACCCGGTCCATGGCTGGCGGGTCTTTTGGGATGGTGTGCTGGTTTAACTCACGCCACCTCCCACGACCCGCCTGCGGCGGTCGTGAAGGTGGTGGTCGATGCGATGCGTGGTGTGGTCATGAGGCTGACCTTAGCGTTGGCTGGACGGTCTTGCAAGTGAAGACGCCCGGATCAACGCCATGCGAGAGGGGTTTGCTCGCTGGTTGTTTATGCCTTGCACCTCATTCCTTGTTGGCCTTGTTGCAGCTGGCCAGCAAGGCGTTGTTCGAGGCACTCATCGACGTGCCTGCGCACAGGCCGTAGAACTTCATCACCGCAATCGGGTTCTTCATTTTCTTGTTCAGGCTGATGAGGTCGGGGTAAAGCTCGGGGAATGCGCCGAACTGGTCGTAGCTGTCCTGGGCCAATACCAGGGCCTTTTCCGGCGAGTTGCGCTTGAGCACGTCGAGCATCAGCCTGTTGTCTACAAACAACGTGTCGCGCTGGCTGATACCGCGCTCCAGCAGTGCGTGGGCTTCGGCTCCCTTGCCATTGGCCGCCAGTGCGTTGATGAGCACATGCTTGACGTAAGGTGCCTGGCTCGCGGCCGAGCTGGAGGCTTTCTGGGCATAGCTCAGCGCATCACGCGGCTTGTGGGCCAGCAGGGCTTCGGACGACAGGTAGGCATCGTTGACCCCGTTGAACAGGCTCGCGGCATGGGCAGTGCCCACGACCTTGTCGTAGGCGGCGGTGTTCACCGGCGGGCGATCCACGCTGCGGTAATGCTGCTTCAAATACGCGCGCAGCAGCGTGGCGCGGTCTTCGCCTTGTTCGTGGTGCAGGGAGGTGGTGCGGATGAGGTCACCAATCTGCTGCTCGAAGCTGTCGATCTTGCCGTCGATGGCTTTGGCCAGGAAGCTTTTGTCCGATGCCGAGAACAGGTTGATGTAATTGGTCTTGCGTTCCTTGGCAATGGCTTCGTTGCGCGCATCCCAATCCTGCATGCGTGAGAGCAGGTCCAGGTTGCCGGTGAACGAATAGCCTGCCTTGATCAGCAGGTCGACGCCCAGACGGTCGGCGTCGTTTTCCTGGCCACGGGTGAGCGCAGGCATGATGCCCACCTGCGATACACCCAGGGTGGCCTCGTTGGCCACGGCCATGCCCAGCACGTTGGTGTCAGTGGCTTTGCCGATCTTCTTGCTGATGGCGATGTTTGCGGCGGAGTAGGTGAAGTTGGCCGCAGTATTGACCCAGTTGGTGCTGTAGTGGTTGAGCACGACGTGGGAATACTCGTGGCCGATCAGCGCGGCCAGTTCATCCTCGCTTTGCAGCGTAGCCAGCACCTTGTAGGGGATGTAGATGCCGCCGTCTTCATAGCTGGTGGCGGTAAAGGCCGTATCAGGGCTGATGTACACCCGCGCCGGGACCGGCTCGCCGGGAAGACCTTTTTGCAGGCGCGCCAGGACGCTGTTCAGGTAGCTGTCCAGCACCGGGTCAGGGACGACCCCGATGGCCTGGCGCTGTAGCGTGCTGCTGAACGGGGTGGTGGGGGCGATCAGGCTTTTGCCCGCTGGCGGTCCCTTGAAGTAGTTGTTGTAGAGCGTCAGGTTTGGGTCGACCTTGGGGCCGCCCATGGGCAACTGGACCTTGGACATCTGGGCGCAACCGCACAGTGTCAGCAGCAACAGGCAGGTGATCGCCTGCGCCGTTCTCACTTGCAACCCTCGCCGATGCCCCGGCCGACGTTAGCTTTCTGGCCGGTACCCGTGGCGATGCAGTTGGTGATGCCCGATGTCTTGGGCGGGTACACCGCCACATCCATCACGTCCAGCCATACGTCACGCCCTTGCACCTGCACCTTGACGTAACCCCTGGGGTTTTCTTCCAGCACGGGGGCAGGCAGGGTGAAGGCACTTTTGGCCAGCGCCGGGCCTTGCACGAAATAATCGGCCTTGAGGTCGTAAGTGCTGACAGGGTCCTCTGCCACTGACGTCACGTTTCGGTCGGCTGCGTGTGCGAGGTTTGCACCCAGCACCAGGCTGCACAGCGTCAGGGCCTTGAGTGGTTTGAGTCCTTTCATGAGGTGGAAATCTCCGTGTGCGAGGGGGCGGATTCAGGTTGTTCGGCTGATTCGACGATTCGTTTTACGAGTTCGTAGACCACCAGCAGGCCCAGCCAGTCGAGCGTCGGGTGGTGCAGGCAGTAGTAGTAGATAAAGCTGACGCCCAGTACCAGGAAGATGGCGATCGAGCGCAGGAAGAAACTCATGCAGGGCGGATCTGCCCGCAACAGCGCAGCGGCAATCAAGGACACGACCAGGCCCAGCAGCAGTTTTGCCAACAAGGCATTGCCCGCCTGGTAGTAGGAGTCATGCCAGTTCAGCAGGTTATCTAGGGCCATGGCATGCAGGTACACGCCGGGGATCTGCCCATGCACCGGGCTTTCGACGATATCGTGGATGCCGCGCAGGCTCTGGCCAATCAAGACCGCACGACCTTCCAGCAGGCCCCGGGCTTTTTCCGAGGTCAGGTCCTCTTCCCTGATCGTGATGGCGTAAGGGCAGGGCTGGCGCACCCGATCAACAGCGTGTTCGTCACGACCTGAGTTGAAGGCGGCGACCAGGCTTGTGAAGGCGTTGCCTATCCGGGCGCTGATCGAAGGGTCGTCCGGAGAGCATTGGCTGGCGGAAATGAGCTCGCGGGTGCTGACCACCGGTGCGACGCTGCGGCCCCACTGCACGGCCATGGCTTTGCAAAACGCCTTTTCGTCGAAGGCTGGACAGCCTGCTGCCGCATTGCTTGCGCACAGGTCCTTGTAGAGCAGCAGCGCCGCAGTGGGCTGCGCGTTAGCGGTGCAGTCCTCGGGCTCCTGTTCGGGCTCGTGGTCGACACGCTGACCATCGACGAAGTAGTGACCCGGCCCGACCAGCAAGGGGTAGTCGCGCCCATGACCGCTCCAACCGGCCAGCGCGCTGCGCACGCCCGGTACACCTGCAAAAACGTTTTCGCTGTGTGCGTCCAGAGTCGCGAGGTAGAACGGCACAGGGTGCGCGCTCAGCAGTTGGCCCATGGCCTCTCGGCTGGACTGCAGCGAATCGTCGTAGCTGCGTTTGTCCTCCAGCAGCAGGTCCATGAAGACAGCCGCCGGTTTCTGTTTGACGACCCTGCGCAGTACGTCCTGGTAATAGGCGTACCTCGGCGGCCAGGACTCACCGCGGCTGCGCAGTGTCTGTTCGTCAATCAGCACCACTGCGATCTTGTCTTGCGCGCCGCTGGGGTAGAACGAGGAGGCCACTTTCTGGAACAGGTCGTCAGAGTGGGCTTCGGAGGCATGGCTGATGCCGAACGGGTCGATGTGTTCCAGCACCAGCAGGCTGCCCATCCAGGCGATCCAGATGAACAGGGCAATTTCGTAGGTCCGCCGCTGGAGAAACTGCGCGCCGATGTGCGGGTAGGGCGTTTGGCGCAGCGCCCTGAAAAAGTGGCAAGGGCGTTTTATGTCGCGTCGGCAGCGGGCGATGAAGGCCTTCCAGATCAAGGAAGGATTGAGGATCTGCGCGCGCAGTTGAGCAACGGTGGGCACGCGTTTTTCGATAGCCGTCGTCTTGCCTGCCGACGGGGTCGACGGGCTTTCTGGGTGTCCTTGCATGGCCCGCTTCTTCATCCTTGTTCATGACCGCTCACGCCTGCGAGGCGCTTGGCAGCGGGCTCGCAGGGTTGAAAGTGCGCGGAGTTTTACAAAAATGATGGCGAATGGCTACTTTTATTTGACGCCAGACTTTTGCTTTCCGCGTTGACGCCTACCTTTTTGGGATGAGCACACGCACGGCCGTTGTAGGCCTTCCATTACTTCGGGCGTTACCACACTCGTATAGCCAAAGGCTTACACGCAATCGAGTCGAACTGCCCTATACGGGCGGATGGTTCAGGCGCAATCTAGAGCCATCAACCGGGGAGTAGGAAGCGACCCGGAGGTCAAGGATGATCACCATGGCTGGGATGGCCACTGGCAGGATGCTGGAATGGTATTGATGAAAAAAACGACCCGCTTCGGCGGGTTTTTTTATGGCTGCAATTTGGCTAACAGCCATACGTGAACTTCAATCAAGCAGACATGACAGCACGTGGGCAGCAGCACCCCGCGCGACATCGTTTGGCGAATGGTTTGATGAGCCGTGATCGGCATAGGCATGGAGGTCAGCGTTGCACGTGCAAGACGAGGTATTGGAAATTCTGGTGGTGGATGACCAGCAGGAGAACCTGGCTGAAATGCAGGAGTTGCTGGAAGAACTCGGTAGGCCGGTGCGCTGCGTAGATTCAGGCGCCGAGGCCCTGGCGTGCATGGCCACTGGCAAAATTGGCCTGGTGCTGCTGGATGTCCAGATGCCCGGCATGGATGGCTTTGAAGTCGCCAGGCGCATGCGCGCCAATCCAGACACGTGCTTCACGCCCGTCATTTTCATCTCCGGCATGCGTCAGACCGACGAGGTGCTGGATCAGGGTTACGCGGCAGGTGCCGTGGACTTCATGACCAAACCTGTTCATCCGATCATGCTGCTGCACAAGGCACGCGTGCTTCTGGAGCATGACCACTACCGACGCGGGCTGTTGCGCACAAGCGAGCAACTGGAACGCGAGCGCTCGTTCAACGCGTCAATCTTGGACAACACCGCCGAGGGCATTCTGGTGGTCGGCGACAACGGTCGCATTGACTATGCCAATCCGGCTATCACCCGCATGTTGGGTTGCACGGGGAGCGAGCTGCATGGGACGGAGTTGATCGAGTGGATTGATTCGCCCCATGAGGTCAGCTGGCAGACGTCGGTATGGAAGGATCACCTGCAGCGCGGCGAGAGCCTTCGGTTGCACGACGCCAGCCTGCGCAGCCGTGGGGGGCAGACGGTGCCGGTTGCCTTGTCCTGCGCGGCACTGCCTAACGGCCAGCAAGCCATGACCATTGTCGCCCTGGACATGTCGGCAGTGCGCGAGTTGTATCGCAAGCTCGAAATCATGACGATCACTGACGCGCTCACGGGGCTCCTTAACCGTCGTGGGTTTATCCAGGCGCTGGAAGCGGCGATCGCTCGCAATCAACGCACCGGACGTTTGAGCGCGCTGCTGTTTCTGGATCTGGATGGCTTCAAGCAGATAAACGACAAGTTCGGCCATGACCGAGGAGACGAGGCCCTGCGCTGGGTGGGCGATCAATTGCAGGGTTGCCTGAGGCCGTACGACCGGTTGGCGAGGATCGGGGGCGACGAGTTCACCGTCATCATCGAAGGGATGCAATCGCGAGACGACGTCGCCGCTGTCGCAGAAAAGCTGGTGCAGCAGGTCGCCTCCGATCCCGGCAGATTTCCATTAGGCGCCAGCATTGGCGTGGCGTGTTTGCCCGAGGCAGGGGCTAACGTGGAGGACATCATGCGCGCCGCTGATACCGCCATGTACGAGGCTAAACATCGCGGCAAAGGCCAGTACCGTTTTTATCTCCCGACAGAAACTGAAGGCACTTATAACGGGCCTGGCCTGCAGGGATAGCGACGGGCGTTAACGGCTTGGTAAGGGTTAAGCCGTCGCGTAAAGATTTAGCTCAACGCCAGATCTCTCACTTGAGTGAACCATGCAGCAATAAGTGCTCGACCTCGGGACTGCATTGATTGTTCGCGCCCAGGTACTCGATGAGTTCTGCTGCTCGACTGCCGCGAAGCCCAGCCGTGGTGAGCTGTTTATCGTTCACGTAGGTGAAGAGTCCGGATACTGCGAAGGCTTTGAGTTGAGCGACGTGCCTGCTTTGATCCGCCAACGTGTTCTGAAAGGCTGTGCTTTCAAAGAAGGCGCGCCTGGCCAACGGGCTCTGGAAGGCTATTTCCATGATTGCCAACTGCGCTCTTACAGCATTGGCGGTGTGCTCGACATTGGGGGCCGGGGGATGCATGCCGTCATTATTGAAGGGCGGCGGTAGATGCAGGCTGAGTTTCACGACCTCATCAGCGTTTGCAAGCACGGGACTCAGTTCATTGCTCAGGTAATCATGAAGCTGAGCGAGGCTGTTGCGGGGGCTGAAGTGCACATGAATCCGGTCGAATCTGTCCGGGCCGTTGAACGTACTGTCATGCAAACGATTGACGAGCTTTTTCGTTCCCTCAGGCAGATCGTAGGCGAGGGTTTCTTCAAACATATTTTGCTCGTCGGAAAACAGCAGGGAGCTGGCCTCCTGAAAAACCTTCTGATCCTGAGCGGACGCAAATCCGATCTCCACGCCACCGTCCAGTTCGTAATCCGCAATCTCGTCGACGCCATCGGCCAATGGCCAAAGGTGAGCATCCTGATTGCGGTCGAAGTGATGCTGGATATAGAGGCCCAGTCCAGGCAAGCGTGAACACAGAGGGCCATGCACATCACGCCAATAGGTGGCGAAGACTTCGTGGGGGACTCGCTCGCGGCGCTTGACCGTGGTGTAGCTATTAATCTGAATCATCACTTGCCTCATCAAAAACATCTTCAAGAAGGTTGTGATCAAGGAGCGGCCCAGTCGTTCAAGACTTCTGGGCGTCGCAGTTATCTGCCGGAGACTTTCGAACCGTTATCTGCAATTGCCAGCTTTGCGGTATCCGGCGGATCGGGCTGCGGCTTCCGACTTGAAGGCAATCTGGTTTTTCGTGGAGACTTTTTCGTAGCTCGGGCAACCGACCGGCAGATGGTAAACGTGGCTTTTACTGTTGCCGATGATGTTCCCGGCTGACATCGAGCGAGCCGTTGTGACAGGTGTTGGCGATGGCGTCGGCTGGGTGGGGAGGGCGCTGATCACACCATCGCCCACGGTCTTGTAACCTGCAGTCCACGTGCGGTCTCTGGTCACGAAGGGATTGGGATGCCCCATGATCGCAGCGATGCGTCTGTTCCGTTCCGTCTCCCAGGGCGTCACCGGGAACTGCTTGTCCCACGCCATGAGGAGCCGTTGCTGTTGACTAGACATGTTCAGCTTGTATCGGTCGAACATGTAGAACGTCGTCCGGGCGACCAGGCCCTTGACCTCATCTCGTGGCTCCGCTGCGCGCTGTTCGAAGTCGACTCTGGTTTTGCACTGGCCATACTGCGGTGCTACGCCGGACGCCATCCCGTAGTTGAAATTGCTGCGGTCGCCATTCACTTCCCCAACGGCAGGGTAGAGGTTGAACAGGTCCGCCTCCATGGCCTGGAACACCGGGTCATCACTGACACAATGTTCACGACCACCGTTCTGCCAGCATTGGCGCTGATGGCCGAATGTCCACGCCGGGACGATGTGTTCCCACTCTGTTCGCTCTGCTCGGGTTTCTTGCTTGCGGGCTTGAAGGCCGCAGGACCGGGCGTCGATGCGCCCCCCTGATTTCCCGACCCATTCCCATTGGCAGCCACAGTACAAATCACCCTGAGCGCTGTGAGCCTGGTCAAGATAGACCTGCTGTTTGGCGATGACTTTGGCTTCAGAAAAGGTGGACGGGGGATTGGATAGAGCGGGGTTTATGACGGCGAACAAAAGCGCCAGGCAGTAAAACAGCTTTTTCATTTAAATCTACGTTCAAAATCGGCGGGCCGGCATTGTACGCACACTCAGGGTGAAGGCCGAGGCGGTTTGAGGGCGGCGTTTGCGCGCTGTGTACAAGCCACCGGCGTTACCTGACCTGATAGTAGGCCGTAAACACGCTCGCATTCGGGCGGGTTTCTGGCAGCACGTACACCACGCCATTGGTGCCGCGGAACGCCGTGCTGACATAGCGGCGGTAGAAGTCCGCCGGAATATTGATGCAGCCGTAAGAGATGCGTTTGTCCTGAAGGCGGGACGAGGCCAGACGCTCGGTGCGGCGCTCCTTCGGATTGCTGGTCACCACCGGGTGCATCGCGATCGCGTTTGGATAATCCACCCAGAGGATTTCTTCACCCTTGAGGTTGGGCGCCAGTGACGCCACGAAACGCCCGGCCGGGGTGGTGCGTTCATGGGGCTGAATGCTGGACAACTTGCGTTGCCCGATACCCGGCACAGAGTCATCGCCGACGGCCAGCCCCAACAGCGCAGAGGCCGCGCCGCCCAGTCGGCCATGGGTATCAAACACCAGCACCCGGGCCTGCGTTTTGTCGATGATTACGAACGGCATGCCCTGATTGTCGCCCGAGTCCACCACCCAATTGGCGGTGTCGCGCGCCTGCTGGGAGACCTCAATGTTGGCGAAGTCCGCCCGCCGGGATGAAGTGCCGGGTTGGCCTTGCGGGGCAGCAACGGTGCTCGAGGGCAGGCCTGCAGCCAGGGCCGGTAACGGAGCCACACACGCAGCGATCAAGAAAACCAGGCAGACGAGGTTCGATGCCAGCGGCGACGTTTTCGGTGCGCGGTCTCTGGTCCTGGGCAAAAGGTGCAAGGCAGTACTCCTTTCGAGACTCATGACAGCCCCGGTACGCCGAAAGCCAGCACTTTGGCGCTGGCTTTCGATGGTGGCGGCGGGGTTCAGTTACGTTCCTGCCTTGGCAAGTAGACCGGGGCTTTGTAGGGGTAAGGTATCTGGTGCTTGCTGGCCTCTGCCGGATCGCCGAGCGCATCCTTGACCGGGACCGGCCTGATTGGCATGACCTGGGTCAGCTGGTTGCCAGGCACGTTGACCCCACCGCCCACAACAGTGAGCGCTGCAAGGGGCGGGATGTAAGGTGTGCGTCCATTGTGCGAGGCGTTGTTCTCGGGCGGGTTGCCTGGATCGTTTGGATTAGCGGGATTGCCTGGGTCGTTCGGGTTGCCGGGATTGCCTGGGTTGTTAGGGCTGCCCGGGCTGCCTGGGTCGTTCGGGTTGGCAGGATTGCCAGGGTTAACTGGGCCATTCGGGTTGCCGGGATTGCCCGAATTGCCGATATCCGGGGTCTTGGCGCCCAGGTATTCGTCCACCGGTACACCCTCTGGAGTCGAAGCCAGTGGCAGACCCGGTATGGCGGTGCGCCGGAACCTCGCACCCGTGGCATTCGGATCGGTCGGCGTTGAGCCAGGCGGCGCTGAAATCGGGGCCGTCCCGCCAGGCACAGTAGTCACTGGAGGCGTTGCACCCGGCACGGTGGTCACCGGTGGCGTCGTGCCCGGCGTGGTCCCTGGCACAGTTGTGCCCGGTGTCGTACCCGGCGACGTCGGCTCAGGCTCTGTGGTGACGGGCGGTGTCGTCACAGGCGGCGTTGTCACCGGTGGTGTGGTGACAGGGGGTGTTGTCACCGGAGGCGTGGTGACGGGCGGTGTCGTCACCGGTGGAGTCACCACAGGCGGTGCCGTGATGGCCAAGCGACCCGGAGCGTAAGTGATGATGTAGTTGCTTGCTTTGAACGTACCTGCCGTGGCATTGCTGGCCGTGATCACGTAAGGACTGCCGGCAGCGGTGGCGCTCGCCACGGTGCCGGGGCTTGTCAGCGTGGCACCGCCCACGGTCTCGTTATTGACCAGCCCCGTTGCGGTGAACGCCGAATTGGGGATGACCAGCGTATTGCCTTCAATCTTGGTGGCATCGTTGGCTTTGATGGTCAATAGAACGGGCGTGATATTCGCCGAGGTCATGCCGGACCCTGGAATACCGGCGGTACCGTCCGTATAGCTGAACGGCACGAACAAGGCATACTTCCCGCTGTCGGTTCCGGCGAGGGAATAACCGCTGTAGGCCACTGGTTTAACGTTGCCCACGTCCGCCGTATCAAACGTGGCCGTTCCGGGCTGCGCTGAGACGCCAGGCGGGTTATCGCGTAATGACAATGTGGCGGCGTTATTGCCGTTGTAGACCTTGTCGTTGGCCTGCAGGTTAGCCCACATGAACGGCGTCAGCGTCGCGCCACCGGTCAAGGTGAAATTGCCGGTGAAATCAGTCGGCGATGCGTAGGTGTCCGGCGCATAGTAAATCGTCACGGTGGACGCCGGACCGGTCACCACGGCCTTCGCTCCGAAGTTAACAGTGCGCTTCTTCAGGCCATCATTACCGGCAACCAGAAACGCGTTGCCGTTGGTCACGGTAAGCACTTGATTGAGGTTGATATTGTTGCCAGCGACCATCGTGACATCGCCACCGATACCACCGTCCTTCGTGGCGGTGATCGTGGCATCCTGATTAACATCACGCACGGCGAGCAGCTTCAGGTTGCCCTTGGTTGTGGTGATCGGTTGTTCTACGTTGATATCACGCTCGGCACTCAGGGTCAGCGTGGTCGCGGCTGTCCATGTCACCGCATCCCGGACCCAAATGTCGCCGTCGCCTGCGGCTTTGCCTTGCGCACTGCTGATCTCCACGTTAGTGGTAGTCAGCCTGGTCGAGAGGTCGATGCCGCTCATATCTGCCCCTACAGCGGTCGATATTACGTAATCCTTGGGGTCGATCAGCCAGGTACCCGTCTTGCCAGAGGGCGCCAGGGTCGTCACTTGGGCGCCGGTGCCGCTGGCGACCTTGACGTGCGCCGCAGACGTCTCGATAAAACCTCCATTGCCGCCATTGGGAGCGCTGGCATCCAGAGTTCCGGCCACATTCACGGTGCCGCTCTGCATGTCACCCATCAGCATGATGGTGCCGTTGTGATTTTCCAGGGTCTGAGCTCGAACCACGCCAGTGTTGTTCACGCTGGACGGCAACAGGCTGTTCGCCGACTGAGCCGTCATCAGCACTCGGCCGCCGTCGGCCTGAATCAGCCCGCCGTTCTGCACCAGGGCATCCACTGCGCCCTTGTTGACCGTCACATTGAGCAGGCCGTCGCCCGCCACATCCAGAGTGAACGCGTTGCCAGCCGCCAGGGCCACAGAGCCCATTTGCGCTTGGATCACGCCCTGGTTGCTGACATTGGCACCCAGCAGCGCCACCGAACCGCCTTTGGCGTTGATGCTGCCGTGGTTGACCACGCTGCCAGCCCCGTCGCCTTCAAAGTTGTAGTGGCCCGCCATGAAATCGCTGTCGCTGATGCCGCGCGTGGAGCCCACCAGGCCGCCGACATTGACCGACGCGCCCTGACCGAAAACGATACCGTTGGGGTTGACCAGGAACACTTTGCCGTTGGCATTGAGGCTGCCCAGAATGCTCGAAGGGTCCGCGCCGAGCACCTGGTTGAGGGCTGTGGCGCTGGCATTGGGCTGCACGAAATTGACCGTCTCGCCCGTGCCGATATTGAAACTCTGCCAGTTGATCGCAGCATTCTGGCTGGCCTGGGTAATGGTTGTCGTACCGCCCCCTGAGCCAATGGTGGCGCTGCCCGCCGAAACTGCGCCGCCCACGGGCAGTGCATAGGCGCCGCCTGCACTGGCGAACAGGATGGCAACCGCCAGCAGTTGCAGGGTGAACGGCAAAGGAGCGACGGCGACAAAGGTGCTGGCCTTGGCATGCCTGCTGGAGGGGGAACGGGTATTCATGGTGTTTACCTACTTGATTCAGGCATGGCTGACGTGGGGTTCGTTGCGGTGACCGGGCCTGCGATCAAAAATACTTGACCACCTGGACCCAGAAGCGCCCGCTCGAATCCGGCGCCGACGTGGCCTTTTCGCCACCCAGTTTCTGCGCGTAGTAGGTCTTCACGGAGTAGTTATTGAAGTCGAACCAGTTAACGCCAACCCCCGCGCCGCTCAGGGTTCGGGTGCGGTCCGAGTCATCCCAGCGATTTTCATTGAGCGTGACCGTACCGGTATCGACGAAGCTGATCAGTTGCACTTGCCCCATCCTTGAAAATGGCGGCAGCAGATACCGGGCTTCCACGGTCGCCAGGTAACCTTCGTCGCCAAAGGCTTCGCCCTGCGGATAGGCCCGCACGCCGTCGATGCCGCCCAGGTACATCTTTTCCGAGATATCCAGATTCTTGGAGGCCACCTGGCCATTGACGGCGCCGTACAGCGAGAACGCATCGGTGACGCGCTGCACGCGCATGACGCTGAAACCCAGCTTGTCGTAGTGCCCATTGCTGCGGGCAGTGAGCCCGTCTGCCGAACGCACTTCGCGGGTTTCGATATCCAGATTGCCAGTCGACCAGGTCAGGGAGCCGGCCGTGAGCCCGCCACCGCCAAAGTCATCGCGATGATCCCCGCGCAGGGTGGTCATCAGCACGGTGGCGTTGCGCTCGACATGGGACGACACCAGATCGATGCGGTCGTCGAACGTCTTGTAATCCACACCCATCTGCACATACAGGTTGCTGCGCCGTGAACGCAGTAACGGGTAGCTGCCGTAGACACTGGCAATGTCCGCCGTACCGTTACCGTGCAGCGCGCTGAATTCCCGACCCAGTTTGTAATCCAGTCGGCTGTAGGCCACGCCAGCGGTCGCCTGGCCAAACTGCATCTGGTAGGCCGCGCGGGCATAGTCCAGGCCGTCGAAACTGGACAGCGCGCGCAGGGAGGCCACGTCGCCCTGGCCAGCCAGATTGTTGATGTTCAAAGTCCCGCCCAGACGGTACTGGCCGGTGTAGCGACTACCGCCGTTATCGGCATCGATGCTGCCGGTCACTTGTTGTCCAGGCGTCACGTCGACAACCAAGTCAGCCGCGCCCACCGAGGCGCCGGGCACCAGGGTTGAGCGCACCTCCACTCCAGGGGTGTCGGAGAGCAACAGCAAATCACGTTCCAGAGGACTGGAATGAATGACATCGCCGCTGTGCAGATCATCCAGCGCACCATTGGCCAACCGGTCGGACAGCCTGCTCTGGTTGCGCATCGTTACGGCCCCGTACTGGCCCTCGATGATCGCGATGGTGACGGCACCGTTCTTGATTTCCTGCGCGGGCAAGTACGCCTGGGCGACGAAATAGCCTTTCTGGTGATAGAAGTCGGCAATCTGCGCGGCCATGGTCTGCAGCTGGCCCAGGCTCAGTTCCTGGCCTGCCACGAAGCCGGTCAAGCTGAGTAACTGGGCTTCGGGATAAAGCCGTTGCCCCGTCAGGTGCAGCGAGTTGACCTTTAGCCTTGCGCTGTCGGATGCGGGCACTGCAGGTGCCTGGGCTTGCTCGACACGAATCTGCGGCGCGACTTTTTCCGGTGCGGGGGCAACGGGTATCTGTTGGATCTGGCTCCCGGCACTCGGGACGAGCGTTGCCGCATACACGCCCTGGCTCAAGGTCAACACCACGCACGCCACAAACTTCTTCTGCACAATAATCCTCTCGGTATTTCTACCTACTGGTATTTCTACCTAATACAAGAGTCCTGTGGTGCCACAGGCTCGGTGCTTTCTAAAACAACTTTCTGCAGAGCCGCAAATAAACGGGTGACCTTTAAAGCACGTCTGAAAGCGCGTTATTAAAGGGTTGAGTCCTTTAACGCGCCTTTACCGTCCACACAAACGTTTGCCTGTAGCCAAGGTGTTTGTATGCGGTGAATTCACCACGCATAACGCCGGTTACAGGACGGATCTTTAAATATTTGGGGGGTTTACGACACGCTCACGCTTAGCGTCCAGCCATAAGGATCCAAGCCACGACCCTCGCCCTAGAGGGGTGAACGCCGACTTGATCCGAATACTTCACGTCTGATAAAGCGAGGTAGGCAAGGCGCCCAAGAAAAAATCACCTTGTTCGCTGCAGTTTATGCTCACCCTTTCTTTTGGCAAGCGTCAAAACGCCACCATAGGTATTAATACCTATTAAGAGAGGAGTGCGCTTTTATAGTGCTTATATCGCGGGGGAGTGAAATAGCAGGGTCCAGCCCATGATTAATTCGGTAATAGTACTCGCGCCCATTTTCTGCATGACCCGGGTGCGATGAATATCCACGGTTTTCTTGCTATTACCTAACTGCGTGGCAATTTCCTGGCTGGTCATGGCCGCCAGCATCAGGTCCAGTACCTCGCGTTCCCTCGACGTCAGGCTTTGCAGCCGCAGCCGATAGTCGTCGACCAGGGCGCGACGGGCAAACACCGTCTGCGCCTGAAGCGAAATCTTTTCCAGCTTGTCCAGCAACTGATCGCCGTCGAACGGTTTCTGCAGAAAGCCCATCGCCCCGGCACGGGTGATCTGGATCGCTGATTCAATCGTTGCGTGCCCGGTCATGACAATGACGACCACGTTCAATTTGCGCCGCACGATCTCATCCAGCAACGCCTCGCCACGCATACCCGGCATCGCCAGGTCGAGCATCACGCAGCCCGCCAGACCGTCATAAGCCCGCAGGAAGGCCGCGCCGCCATCATGGGACTGCACCGGATAGCCCTCCTGCATCAGCAATTGGGACAACACATTGCGTGTGTCGAAGTCATCGTCGACGACATGGACGGTCACAGGCGCGCTGGCGTGATTTAAGGTGTTCAGCTTGGTCATATGCACAGCCCGAGAGATCCAAGCACGGACTCGGACCCATGCCGGTCCTGTCTTGGTGGGCGGATACTAACCCCATGTCGAGCGTGAGGTGTGAATAAACCTCTATCCGTTCCGGAAAAAACGTCAGTGGCAGCGGCAACTGCCCAGCGACGACTTGACCCTCATCCATCCAGTGTTGGCGTGGAGCGGGTTCATTTCATACTGCAATAAGGCGCAACTATCGCAGGGTGGTCTGTTCGAAGCATTAACCGCCCGAATGACCGGACGATCAGACGTCAGTGCGAAGGAAGCCTTATGAATCCCTCAGATCACCAGCCGAATCTCTCGTTGAAGCGGGTTATTACCGGGCCAATGCTGTTGCTGTTTATTCTGGGCGATGTTTTGGGCGCTGGCGTTTATGCGCTGGCCGGGACGATAGCGGGGGAGGTGGGTGGGGCCATCTGGATCCCGCTGCTGATTGCTCAGTGTTTTGCGCTGCTGACGGCAGGGTCCTATGCTGAATTAGTCACGAAGTACCCTCATGCAGGCGCGGCATCCGTGTTTGCAGGCAAGGCGTTCAAGTCTCCCTTGATCTCGTTTCTGGTGGGTTTCTGCATGCTTGCTGCAGGCGTTACCAGTGCGGCGGGCCTGTCGCTGGCATTTGCCGGGGATTACCTCGCTGCGTTCATAGACGTTCATCCCCATATCGCCGCATTAATGTTCCTGGTGGTCATCGCGATTCTAAATGCCAGGGGTATCAAGGAGTCGTTGTCGGCCAATATCGTCATGACGGTGGTTGAGGTCAGCGGCTTGTTACTCGTGGTGCTCGCTGCTCTCTGGTATTTCAATACAGGCGCAGCCGATATGTCCCGTGCGCTGGAGTTCAAACCGGGGGTTAGTCCCGCATTTGCGGTTTTAGGCGCGGCGCTACTGGCGTTTTATTCGTTTGTCGGTTTTGAAACGTCCGCCAATCTAGCGGAGGAAATTCGCGACGTGAGTAAAACCTATCCCAAGGCGCTGTTTGGTGCGCTGCTCATTGCCGGGGTGGTTTATGTACTGGTTGGCGTGGCGGCTGCAGCCGTGTTGAGCATCGATGAGCTGACGACCACTTCTGCGCCACTGCTTGAAGTCGTCAAGAAGTCAGGACTGGGTATTCCGCCTTTATTGTTCGCTTTTATTGCACTGATCGCGGTCGCGAATGGCGCGTTGCTGACCATGATCATGGCCAGCCGACTCACCTACGGAATGGCCCGCCAGGCACTGTTGCCCGATGTTCTCTCAAAGGTCCTCCCGATGCGGCGCACGCCATGGGTTGCCATCCTCGCCACTTCGGTGGTCGCTGCAGCCCTGACGCTTACCGGGTCACTGGAAGTTCTGGCTCAGACAGTGGTGCTGCTTTTGCTGTTTGTATTTATCAGCACCAACCTCGCCGTGTTGGTCTTGCGTAAAGATGTGGTCTCACACGATCACTTTCGGGTGCCTTACTGGGTTCCGGTGCTCGCAGTTGCGTCCTGCCTGTTGCTAATGACGCAGCAAAATGGGGAAACATGGTTGCGAGCCGGTGCGCTCTTGCTGGTCGGCGCATTGCTCTATGGCCTTACCCGCGTAGGCCAGAGCCGGGCAATGGTCACCGAGCGAGCCCCTGAGTGAGCGCTGCCTTTGCGGGGTAGGTCGTGCACTAAAAGCCGCACTCCTTTGTCACAGGCTCAACGATGAGAGACGTCGGCGTTTTCCCGGTCTTCAGATCCAGCACCTCTAGCGAGCAGCCGGACTTGGGAGCCGAATGAGTTATCTGGTAGCTAGCGCCAGCCTCAGGGATGAAGCTGACAATGCTTATGCAGCTTTTGTGGACCAGCAGTTCGTCGCTAGTCTCACGTTGCCTGGTCCCCGAGCTCAGCGCATTGAGAAAAATGCGCTTGCCTGGCGTGATCAGAAAACGATTGCTGGCAGCATCGGACTGCGAAATGCCCCCCAGCACTCCGCTGTTTTCTGATTTCTGGCAGCGGTTATCGTTGTAGGCCCAATAGCCCTGAAAGCCTCCGGACATCAGTTCATTGCTGCCCCACTTTGCTTCAAGTGTCGCGTGAGGTGCAGATGTGGCGGGTTGCTGGTAATGGCCTACACAGCCGGCCAGCAGAATGGCTGCGGCAAATACTGCGGATAACTTCACGAAAACTCCTTGTAGTGGGGAGGGGGCACTGACTAGACACCTGACTGCCAATTAAGTCGGTCATGATGCTGACCCAAGACTGGAAGGTCTACCCCACCCCATGCTGTCGCCCGTCGAAATTCCTGCCTTAAGGTTGACCTTACAGGCTCTTCGTCGTTAACTGTATATACATACAGCAATCGATCGAAAGGGTTCGCATCATGAGTGTCACTATCCTTGGCCAATTGGCGGCAGGGGGCGAGCAGCTCCCACTTTATTCCCTCCAGGCATTGGTCGGTCACTCGTCCCCGGTGGCGGCTCACGCTGAAAAGCACATATGCCTGGCTGACGTGTTCAACGTCCGCACGCCGCATGTGCATCTGGTGAAGATCGACGACGACAGCATGGAAGGGGCCGGGATTTACCGTGGCGACCTGGTGACCGTGGACCGCAGCCTGTACGCCGAACACGGCGACATCGTCATCGCCGCGCTCAATTCCGATCCGATCTGCAAGCGACTGCACATGCGCAACAATGTGTTCATCCTGCAATCCGAAAACCCTGAATACCCGCCGCGCTATGTGATGGAAGATGACGACCTGGTGATCTGGGGCGTGGTGAAGCACAGCGTGCGCAGTCATCACACCGGCTGAGCAGGTCTTTGGCCTGGACGGCTGGTCATGTCTGAATGAAAAAAGGGGCGTCCGGCGCCCCTTTCTCGAGCTTGAGGGGTCAGGTCCCTCAGTGTTGGTAGATCGTAGCCACGTTACCGCTGCCGCCGCTCTGACTGACGTTGCTTACCATGTTGTTGCCGGTCTGAGTCACAGCGACCAAGTTGATACCGCCGACTGAACTTGCGTCGGCTCCGCCAGACTGGCGCACGACCGCGAGGTTGTTGTTGCCGGTTTGCAGCAGGGTTTCTTCATTGAATGCCCCCGTCTGATTGCTGGACGCGACGTTATTGTTGCCCCGTTGTTGAATGTCAGCCTTCAGGGTTGCGCCGTTCTGATACAGGTTGGCGTTGTTGGCGTTACCACTTTGCAGAACCTTGGCGGAGGTGAGGCGGGTGCCTGTCTGCTGGATGGCGCCCAGATTGTTGTTGCCTGTCTGCTGCAAAATGGCCGAAACCACGGTTGAGTTGGATTGCTGGGAAACAGTACCGGTGTTGTTGTTGCCCCACTGCTGAACAGAACCGGTGACCGTATTGCTGTTATTTTGCTGATAAACACTGCCCAGGTTATAACTACCTGACTGCGTTACACCTCCACCCACGATGGAGCTATTACCGGTCTGAGAAACGATCGCTGTATTGTAGCTCCCGCCACCCTGGGTAATGGAGGCACTGGTGCGGTGGTTACTCTCTTGAGTAATGGTGGCATTACTGTAACTGCCCGACTGATCCAGAGTAGCAACTTGAGGCGGTGTGCCGCCGCCTTCACCATTTTGGGTCACTGCCGCGGTGTTGTTATTACCCGCTTGTTTAGCCATAAGACTGTTGAAGGAACCCTTCTGGTTGATGTTCAGAGTGCTATAAGTCGCTTGCTGGCGCAGGCCCGCACTGTTTCTGGTGCCCTGTTGGTTGACGTTGATGGTCGACTGGGTCGCGCCTTGCTGCTCGGCGTTCAACGTGTTACCGGAGCCGTCCTGAGTGGCATTGACGGTGCTGGAGTCAGCCATGGCCGAGCCAGACAGCGCAATGAAAACGCTGAGATACAGAAGTGATTGACGTGCTTGCATTGAGGGGCATCCTTTCAGTCTTGAATGGGGTTTTTTTCAAAACGGATGTGCAGGGATCTTAACGACATGACAATACCGCCTGCGTGTTTGTGGGCAAACAGTGGGTATTATCAACAGCTGTGTAACCGGCTGCGCTCGTCGCGAGATATCAAGAAGGCGGGCGGTAAAGCAACTACAGGAAGGGCTTTACGAAGCATGACGTGGCGCGCAGCTGTCATGAGTTATAGTTCAGCGCTCGCTATTTACCACTGCGCACTAAACATTTATTCCAGTTTATTATTGGCGTCAAATTCGTGTGAGTATCTTATGGGTTACCAGAAGATCGCTATAACACTGTTCACGATGGCACATCGGTACGCACTACATTGCTTCAATGGGTGAACAGAGCGAGCACTTCATCCGATGACATGACATCGGCATACTCGTCACCCAGTATGGCCAAGGTCAACTCATGGACGGTGTTGGCGTCCCATGGCTGCCCATTCGACCCGATGACGGGCACGGCTGTTGTGGCGTCCGAGGGAAGGATGATGCTGTATCCGAGTGCTTTTCCCGCACGGACTGTGGCGTCCATGCTGTTGTGAATGACAACACCCGTCAGCACCAATCGTTTTACCTGCATCTGTTCAAGAACGGCGGCCAGTTCGGTGCCAATGAACGCGCAGTTTTCCCGTTTGGTGACGACGGTTTCTCCCTGTATCGGGGCAACCTCTTGCTTGATGCCATTCCATGGGCCATGGACGTAATAGCTGGAGGTAGGCGTCTGCTCATCGTGCTTCACATGGATTACCGGCCAGCCGTTCGATCGCCAGTGATTGAGAAGACGCACGATGACCGATAAGTAGTCAGGATTACTTTTGCCATCCCAGTTCGGGCGATCAATGGCATCTTGAACGTCGAGGATGACGAGCGGGGTAGGGGCGGATTGATCTTTCATGTGATCTCATCTTTTTGGGGCAGGGCAACTGGTGGAGTGTGCTGAAACGAGCATGAACCAGCAATCGATTGCAGTCGAACCCTGATTAAAGCGCTCTGCGAAGCCCTTGATCATCAACCTCGCGATTGTGCAAAAGTGACTTCGACAGACGCTTACGTTGGAAATCGCCGTCCCCACGCCTCACCAAGTCAATCAGGAAACCTTGATGACCACTTTGCCGAAGGCGCCTCTTGCCAGATGCTCGAACGCTTTATGAGCCTCGTCGAACGAGTAGGTCTGGTCGATCACAGGGCGGATGGCGTGCTCGTTGAGGAACGCGTTCATACGGTCAAACGCCGAGCGAGGTGCCACGGCGATGCCTCTTAGGGTGGTCTGGCGGAAGATCAACGGCATCAGGCTCAGCGTTGTGGTCTGCCCGGTCAGGAAGCCAATTTGTGCGATCTTGCCAGCGGCCTTGGTCGCCAGAATAGACTGGTTCAAGCCCTCACCACCGGCCACATCCAGCAGCAGATCGACGCCCTTGCCATCGGTGAGTTTCAACACTTCCTCTTCCCAGCGCGGGAAGGTCCGATAGTTGATGCCAGCCACGGCGCCCAGCTTCTTCACGGCTTCAAGGTTGGTGTCGCTGCTGGAAGTGACGATGACCCTGGCGCCCAGCGCGGTTGCCAGTTGAACGGCGAAAATCGATACGCCGCCGGTGCCCTGCACCAGAACGGTCTGGCCCGGTTGGATCTGGCCGTAATCGACCAATGAGAACCATGCTGTCAGGGCTGCGATGGGAAGCGTCGAGGCTTCTTCGTCGGACATGTTGGCCGGCGCAGGTACGGCGCTGTCCTCGTGAATGATCATGTACTCGGCCAGGCCGCCGGGCAGGGGCATGCCAAAGCAGTAGGCGGGTTCGTCCGGCCCTGGCTCGCCGTCTAACCAGCGCGAGTACAGGTGCGAATTGACGCGATCGCCTACCTTGAACCGGCTGACGCCTTCACCCACGCTAACGACTGTGCCCGACGCATCGCTGACCGGGATCAGCGGTTTTGGCACCAGATGGGGTTCGTAGAAACCCTCGACGATGGCCTTATCGCGAAAATTCAGCGAGACCGCACCGACCTTCACCAGTAGCTCGCCAGCTTTGGGTTCAGGCGTTGGCGTATCGCCGAGGACCAGATTATCGAGACCGAAGTCGTTCAGAAGCCATGCTTTCATGTTTGTTTCTCCACTGGGGTGATCTGTTGGCGACATTGTCAGCAAGCGCGCCTGATCGATAAATGCCCGGTCCGGCACAGGATTGTTATTTTTGGAGATAACAATCAGAGTGTTCGCTTGCGCCTGACAGGCAACAAAATACAAGTGAGAAGTCGCTATGGAACTGCTCCAGTCCATGCAGGTGTTCGCCCGGTTGGCCGAACTTGGCAGCTTTACCCGCGCGGCCGATGCCATGCAGATCGGCCGCCCACAAGTCACGCGAGCGATACAGGCATTGGAAACCTCGCTGGGCGTCCGCTTGTTTCAGCGCACAACCCGAGCGGTGCGGCTCACCTCTGAAGGAGAGCAGTTCTACGAGCGGGTTAAATCGATTCTTGGCGACGTCGCGAGTGCCAGGGCAATGTTCGCGTCTCCACGTTCTACGTTGCGTGGTCGACTGCGGGTTGATATCCCTACGGCGTTTTCCGAGCCAGGCCTGATCGAAAGCTTGCGTACGTTTACGACGCACTTTCCGGAGATTGAGCTGGCCCTGGGGGTCACCGATCGCACTGTGGACCTGGTCGCAGAGGGTGTGGACTGCGCGCTGCGAATCGGTGAGTTACCCAGTTCAAGCCTTGTGGCTCGTCGCATCGGCAGGGCGACGATGGTCACCTGCGCAGCGCCGCGATACCTGGCCGAACATGGCGAGCCCACGACCCTTGAGGACTTGAACACGCACCGTGGCGTGACCTTTCTGTCAGGGCACAATCAGCGCCCTCAGGCCTGGCAATTTCTGGAGGGGAGTCGCGAGCAATCTCACATCTGCCGCCAGGGCATTACCGTCAACGAGTCCAACGCCTATGTCGAGTGTGGTGTCGCGGGCTTCGGCATTCTTCAGGCCCCCGGCATTACTCTGGACCGTTTTCTGGCCCAAGGAACTCTGGTTGAAGTGCTCAGGCCTTATCGGCCCCATCCAAGGCCGGTATCAGTGCTGTACCCCAGCCGCTCGCATCTCGCCCCGCAGGTTGAGGTCTTTGTTGATTGGGTGCGTGAACAACTTCCCAAGCTCTATGAGCGCTGGCTGGAAAGCTAAATGGGTGATCCTGAGCGGTGAAGATGAACTGTCGAAGGACCGCTATTGACCCATAGCAGCCCTTCAGGATGGGCTCCTAACGGCTGATAGCTGCTTCAGATGTGCACTGGCACATTTGAATTGAGGGGCGAGGCCACTTAACATCCGCTCACCTAGCATTTCACCAAGGTCAGCTATATGGACATTTTAAACAACAGGGAAATCGCAATCGCACTGTGGCTGATTCTCGCCGCAACGTATATTTACTCTGCCGAAAGGATGAGAGAGGTCCGATCAGCCTTCAAAAAACTAGTGTTCTTATTTCAATCACGCACCCTGATGATAGTTTTCTCGTTGGCAGCCGTGTACACCGTCGCTATGGTCTATCTCTTGTTAGATTGGGAGCTATGGAATATTGATCAGTTGAAAAATACGGTATTTTGGTTTTTTTCCGTGGGGTTGCTGTCGATTTACAATTTGGACAAAATAAAAATCGACCCGCATTTCTTCAAAAACTCTGTAATCGGCAATCTGAGGGTGCTCGCCATCTTGCAGTTTGTGATCGGGATCTACAGTTTGCCACTTCTGGCTGAATTGTTTTTAGTCCCATTTATGGTAGTGGTGGGTATGATGATTCCTATCGCAGAGTCAGATACTAAGTATCTGCAAGTCAAAAAACTCCTCAGCGGCATTGTCATTTTCTTCGGGCTTTTTACGCTGGTCTATACGGGCTACATGCTCGCTACTGATTTCAAAGAGCTTGGTCAGGAAAAAACATTTTATGACTTTATTGTTCCCGCTCTGCTGACAGTAATGTATTTGCCTTTTGTATTTGCAATGATGACATATTCGACCTATGAGACGGTTTTCGTGCGACTTCAATTCACTGTGCAAGACAGAAGGCTACGTAGTTTTGCAAGGTTGTATGCGGTGGTGTTTTTTAATTTCAGGCTTGATGCTATCCGGCGCTGGGCAGATCACATCGCCAGAGTTGAGGTGGTGTCGCACAGGCAACTAGTAAGTACCTTTGTCCATTTGTGCAAGCTAAAAAATCTGGAAAATATGAAATCGGAAGTTGTCGGCTCACAAGGATGGTCACCATACCTTGCAAAGGACTTGCTTTTAAGTGAGGGAATTTCGACAGGGAATTATAATCTCATCTTTGCTGATCAATGGTGTGCGTCTTCGAAAATGTACGACATCGGATATGACCTACTTTGCGATAATTTCGCATATTACGTAGAGGGTGTTAAAGGTGTTGCAAAGGTATTAAAAATCAAGCTGAACGTGAACGACAAAAGCCGCGCGCGCCAAGCAAATGAGAGGCTCCTCGTATTGTCGGGAGTTTTAATCCGAGAAAGCCTCGGGATTGATATTTCTGACTCTGTAAAGAATGCGCTGCGCTTTGGTGCACCATGCCGCGAGTCCCATGGTGATAAACAAATAATCGTTGAGAAAGCAGGCTGGGGAGGACATAAGCTCGGTGGATATGACCTTGAAATCGAGGTCGTCGCCACCTAGTACGTCGACCAAGCAATAGGCTGGCTAATTTAGTTGTTGCGGAACCCTCGCCGAAGTCTTATGCACGGCTACCGTGATGACCGCTTCTGGCCGAAAGCTGACAGGGTCAGAGGCTTTTGAGCTGCACGATGTGCGTCGCCTGAGCGTCTTCAGTCAGTGTGAAGCCGCAGGCAAGGTAAAAAGCGCTTCCCTGCGCAGTGTCGGTGTTAAGACGCACAGTTTCAAAATGCAAAGCCGCGTAGGCAAGCAAGGCATTCACCAGTCGTCTGCCAACCTGTTGCCCGCGTGACGCTGGAGTCACATAAATACGCCGCAGCCTTCCTGTACGAGCCAGCGTGAACGGATCAACAGACAGACCGCCTATGCCCACCAGTTGGCGGTTTAGATACGCGGCCATCAGGCATTCGCCTGGCGCATCGAAGCGATTGCTACCTGAATGCCATTCCGATGTCAGCCGGGTGATGAACCTAAAGCCTTCTGCCACTGCCTCTTTTTCAAGGGCGGTAATTTGTGGAGGCAGGCGCGTGACCTGGTGAATCTTCATCTGCAGTCAATCCTCCCCATGAGGTACGAAACACTTCTGAACTGCCAAGGGATCTTGATGTGCGGACTGTGGGCACGCAAGTGTCAACTTTCGACCCAAGGCCGCCGATAGCGAAACAAAGAAAACGGGCCAACAGCCCCCGTCCAGCCCAGGCCTACTTTTCAGCCAGCAGTCGAGGGCCAAAGATTCTGATAGGGTACAAATCACCACCTGTTCGAGACCCTTAATAAATGAGAGTTATTCGTAGCAAAGACTTCACTGCCACTCGCGCCTGGGGGGCTGACGACATCGCTAACATGGATGGAACCACCGTCCGCCTTCACTGGACCGACCAGCCCTACAAGTGGCATGTGAACGATGGCGAGGAAGTTTTCGCAGTCCTCGATGGCACGGTAGATATGCACTATCGCGAGTCAGGCATCGAGCGCGTCGTGACATTGGAGATGGGCGACGTATTTTACGCAGGGGTTGGATGTGAGCATGTTGCGCACCCTCGTGGAGAAGCCCGGATACTGGTTGTCGAGCGGGAAGGGAGCGTTTGAATTGGCTGGGTTATCGCTCATCAGGAATGGGACGAAATGCTGTATCAGTGATGGGAGAGGGGAAACTGGATCAGAACCACTCGGACTTGCCACTCTCCACGTAGTGGCAGGTCAGAGGCTGCGGGTAGCCTATATAGGGTGATAGCGCTCGCTAGCGCGTATTCAAAAACGTCGTTGATCGATACTAGGCAATGGCTCATCGTCCTGCCAGACTACGCGCCCTGGGGCGGTTGCTGCCTTCGCCAGGTCGAACCGGTAATGAAATGACTCGCTTCTTTGAAACGGCTAAACCCAGCTACGCGACGGGGAGCATAAGAAAACATATTGTGACGGCGGTAGCCGGTACCGGAGCCAGTTTCCTTGCTGTTTTCTTGCTGGACATACTTTCAGTCGTTTACATCAGTTTGCTGCAGGAGGAGAAAGCGTTGGCCGCCTTCGGCGTGGTCAAACCCTTTACCTTTCTAATCTCAACACTGTTGAGTGCTTTTAACGTAGCGTGCGGCGCTCTGCTCTCCAGATTCATTGAATATGAAAGCCGACACGCCGCTGCCGGCTTTATCCGGTGCCTGTTTCCGGTGGCATTGTTGAGTATTGGAGTAGTCGTGCTGCTGGAGCTTGCGGGCTTCTCAATGATTGCTCGATGGCTGAGGTTACAAGGCGAGATCAAAACTATCGCCCATGACTACATCTTCATTGTGTCACCGGCAATGATTATGATGGCGGCTGCCCACTTATCCATACAAGTCATGCGAACATATGGAAAGGTAAGGGTTTCAATGTGGATGACATTGGGGAGCACCGGGTTATTCGCTGTTATTGCACCCTTTTTTATGTTTTTTCTGGACCTTGGCCTGACCGGCACTGCGATGGCTTATGCATTCACTGCGGTAGTGACCGGCGCTATCTGCTGGAGCCGTCTTAATGCTCAGCCGGGAATGCCCGGAACCACAATCGATGCTCCAATACTTTTGAGCATTCGCCGCTACGCTCCAATGCTCCTTCGTCTGACTTTCCCGGCTTGGCTGGCTAATCTTGCGACGTTTGTGAGCCTCGGCTATCTACTTGCGACGCTGGTGCCTTTTGGAGCTTCGGCATTAGCAGCCATGACGATAATTGACCGGTTTATTCAGACCGTTTATTGCTTTTTCTTTGCAATACCTTACGCGCTGACTCCCATCCTGGGGCAAAACATGGGGGCCGGTAACACTGTCCGTGTGCGCGATGCAATAGATTACGCCCGAAGGCTGGTCTTGATTTACGGCGTCTTGGTATGGTTCGCCAGCCTATGCATGGGCACTACTTTGGCAAGGGTGACCGGGCTGTCTACAGAGGGCAGCTCCATGATGGTTCAGGTGTTTATTTTCGCTGGACCGCTGTGGATACTGATCGGTAGGGAGCTGGTAGCCGTGGCGGTATTTGTAAGCTTCAAGGCCGCATGGTATGTTCCGGTTTTCGCTTGGCTCCGTGCCACTATTGGTACCGTTCCATTTGTCTGGCTGGGCGCATCCCTCTACGGCAGTTCTGGCGCTTTTATCGCTATGCTGGTGGGTAATGCAAGTGTTGCAATCATTGCAAGTATTATCAGTCAGCGTGTCAGCGTGAAGTGGCAGGCTGAAATGCAAAATATCAAGAAATAAAGTGCTATTCATATGCCTGCGAATCCTAAAGATCCTGACACATTTTCCGCGATCAAGCGTCGGCGTATTCCAAAGGGGGACATTCGCAAGGTCGAAATTATTCGTGCAGCGATGATCATTTTCGCACGCGACGGTTATGCGGGTTCCTCGCTTTCAAACGTCGCCAAGGTAGCGGGTATATCAACGGTTGGTCTGCTTCACCACTTTCCCAATAAGCTCGCTTTGCTGCAGGCTGTCCTTGAACATCGAGACGCCTATATCGCAGGGAAATTGCAAGAAGCAGAGCAGATAGTGTCACTGGAGGGGTTTTTATCGTTTCTGAATTTCATCATGAAGTTCAGTATTGAAGACGCTTCGGTCAGTCAGGCGCTCATGATCATCAACACAGAAAGCCTGTCGGTGACCCACCCGGCCAACAGGTGGTTCAGTGAACGTTTTGGCATCATTCATCACCACCTTCAAGAACATCTGAATCTGCTTATCGATGCGGGACAAATCAGTCCGGACGTTGATGTGAAGCAGGTCAGTCTTGAAATTGCGTCGATGATGGACGGCATGCAGATTCAATGGCTTCGATCGCCTGGCGATGTGCAGATCGAAGTCGCCTTCTCGCGATTCCTCCAGCGTTTGGCGCTTGATCTGATTGGGAGAGGGTGATTCAGCAGGGCCGGGTACAGGAGACCCATCGCTTGTCGTAATCGGTGGCCCTCAGGGCCACCGATCATTTCCTGTCAGTAAGCTTGTTCTGGTTTGACCTGCACTGCTTTGCGCAATGAAACAGGCAGTGGGTTGGAATCTCGCGTGGTCAATTGCTCAGGGTAAAGCGCCGTCACCGTGCGATTCAGTGCCAGGTTTTCCGAGTCTGCGCCGACCAGGACCTTGAACTTGCCAGGATCCACGTTCCAGCTCACTGAGCTGGGTGAGTAGTAAGCAAATGAGCGCGAGTCCAGCGCAATGCTGACAGTCTTGCTCTCACCTGGCTTCAGATAGACCTTCGAGAAACCCTTCAGCTCTTTCTCTGGGCGTTCTACTTGTGCCTTGGAAGGTTGAACATACAGTTGAGCAACCTCAAACCCGGCCTTGTCGCCAGTATTAGTCACTGTGAATGTGGCCTTGATCGTGGCGCCTGGCACCAGAACGTTATTGGACAGCTTAAGGTCGCTGTATTCATAGGTGGTGTACGACATGCCAAAACCGAATGGATATAGCGGTTTCGTGTGGTTTTTGTCGTAGCCACGGTAGCCGAGGTAGAGACCTTCACTATACGTCATTTCGGTCGGCGGGTTAGGGCTACTGAAATAGTAAGGTACAGGGTCAGAGAAGGACGGATAGCTCGGATTGTCCTGCACTTTTTTGTCCAGTGTGATGGGCAGCTTGCCCGAGGGGTTGACCTTGCCGAACAGGATTTCAGCCAGTGCCTGGCCGCCTTGCTGTCCTGGGAACCAGGCGTGCAGGGAAGCGGCTACCTTGTTTGCCCATGGCTGCATGTCCATACCGCCGCCGCCGTGGAGCACTACGATGGTCTTGGGGTTTGCCCGCTGGACTTGGCTGATAAGCTCCGACTGGAACTGCGGCAGTTCAAACGGGTGATCGAGGGACTCACCTTCATACTCGAAGTTGCTGCCCGCGGCGACTACGACAGCGTCGTAATCAGACAGATTCGCTGGAGGACGCAGCGATGCCCAGCTCATCTGAACGCCATTCAAACCGCCCAGCACCGGGATGAAATTCCCTTTGAGTCGGCGATACTCCAGGCGCACATTGTATTCTTTGCCAGCCGTGAGGCTGACCGACTTGACTGTGCGGGGGATGACCGGGATCAGGTCGAACGAGACCTGTCCGCCTTCATCTTCCAGAACCAGTTTGTCGTCAATCCACAGTTTGTATGCGCCATCAGCCCTGACCTTGAATACCTGTGGGCCGGAGATGGTTGGCTTGATTTTTCCGGTGAAACGCGCGGAAAACGCGCCAGGGGTTGGGCTGTAACCGTTGACTGTGGTCGTGCCGCTATCAGTGACATTGTTGTTAGTCGCCCAGCTCAGATTGACTCCAGGTTCGATTTGGGTGGCCACCGGATCGCCTGTTAGCGAGGTGTTTGAGTAATACTCAGCTTTCACGCCATTGTTGCTGACAGCTTCCTTGCCTTTGCCGGAGCTTGGCTGATACCAGACCGCCGATTTAGGGTTGAGGCTCATTTGTGGGAGGTACTCGACATTTGACGCGTTCGACGCAAGCTGTTTCAGGCCGCTGAGTTCGGTGACATAGCTCTCCGGGACGGAATAGGGCGTACCAAACGGGGCGGTCGGTGGCTGTACAGCGAGGTCGCCTATGACGGCAATCCTGGCGGTCTTCGGCAATGGCAGGAGCGTTTTTTGGCCATCAACCGGCTCGTTGCGCAGCAATACGATCGATTCCCTGGCGACGTTCAGCGCGGCTGTTTGACCATACTCACGATGCACCAGCGGCTGAGCCTTGTTGATCTGTTTATCGAAGCCGTAGCTGACCAGCGCTCTCAGGTTTCGGCGCGCCTTGTCGTCAATCACGTTCTGAGACAGCTGACCATTCCAGACATAGGGTAGCAACTTCGTTTCGGTAAACTGCAGGCCGCTCGGCATGTCGATATCAGTGCCCGCCCAGGCGCCTTTGAAGGCGTCCTGGATAGAGTTGAAATCGCTCATGACATTACCCTGGAAGCCCCATTGGCCTTTCAGAATGTCAGTAATGAGGTGGTGATTTTCACACGCGTACTCGCCGTTGATTTTGTTGTAGCCGCACATGATTGAAGCGATGTTGGAGTTCTTGACCAGAGATTCGAAAGGCGGCAGATACAACTCCTGCATTGCCCGCTCATCAATCGTGACATTGAGATAGTGACGATTGGCTTCCTGCTCATTCATCAGAAAATGTTTGCCAGCCGCCTGGATGCCTTGAATCTGGATGCCGTTGGTCACTGCAGGTGCCAGCACCGCGCCGAGGAACGGATCTTCACCGCTCATGTACTCGGCCGAACGGCCATTGAATGGGGTTCGATACAGATTAACTGCGGGCGAAAGCATTTGCTGGCCGCCGGCAATCCTTGTCTCGTAACCGATCGCCAACCCGAACTCTTTTGCCCGGTTGATACTCCACGTTGCAGCGAGCGCGGACGGGGAAGGATATTGTGCGCCAAAGGTTTTGCCATTGACCAATACGCCCATTGACGAGTCGTAGGCCACAGAACCTTGCAGACCCTGCGCGTCCAGCTTGGGAATCATGCGTCCATCATCGACCCTGGAAAAGTTGATTTTCTGCGACTGATTCATGTTGTCGAGCATGGCGCCTACGCGCGCTTCAACCTCATTACCCGTCATGGGTGTTACTGCGAACACGATACTGGCTTGGGCAACGCTCAGCGCCAGCAAGCCCAAGCTCAAGCTGTGTTTGATCATGGACATGCAACTACTCCTTGGATTATTCGACGGCTAATGCTGTGCGTTTCAGTTGAAAGCTCATTTGTCTTCATCGGCGGACGGCGCATCAGCGGTCTCAATGGGTATGTCCAGAATCGATTGCTCGCCGATGGAGCCCTGCTTCTTTACTGCATTGGCGCCGGTGATTTGCTCCCGTTTTGTATCCACTGAAGTGCGTAGTTCACTCGAAGTAGACGGTGATGGCGTGCTGTTGTCAGAGGCCAATGCGCAGGTAACGTTGAAACCCATCAACAGGGAGGCAGCAAGAGGCAGCAAGCGTCTAGCCATAAGGAGTATCTCCAAATAGAGGAAGTGTGATCTATGAGCGGCCAAGCAGAGCGTGGCTTAAAGCCGTGAGCATAAGTCTGCATATTTCACGTAAAGTTTCACGGGGTAAAAAATAAAAATAAAATCTGAATAGATATTTAAATCTTTCCGGAATGACTATCTAAATAAGTTCCTTTAATCGACATAAAACGCCAAATAAAATCTTTTTAGTGGTGAATAATTGCGCTTAACTGCTATTAAATGGTGAATTTCACTATGCGTTCAAAGCAGAGCATTCGTTCGGTTTTGGTGGTACAGTTGTTTCTGAATGATGTGGAAAGCCGGGGTTTCGGCTGGGGTTGCACTTCTCAACATCAGCGGCACAAAAAAGGCTTACCCGTGAAAGTCTGGAATGAAGAACAGCCCCCGATAGACATTGCAATATTGAATGCAGTGCGGTTGTTAACCCGTGATGGGCAACGGAAATTGACCTTTGGGCAGATCTTCATGCACTTGGTTGGTTGCCTTCAAAGCATCCCACCCATTGCGCGTTGTGTAGAGGCGGTAGATGCGTTGGTGAGCGAAGGGCTGCTGACCTCAGAGCGAGTACTGGAAGACGACCCGACATTTCCCTATGTCCAGCACATCATCAGCGGACTAACCGAAGTAGGTGAGGCTTCCTTGGGTTAACAATATTGAGCGCGATGGCCAGACCGACTGACCAACCGGCGATATCTTGAAGTTGGGGTGCGGATAGTCGGAGGGGGTCGCAATACCGACGGGAGCAGTCTTGCGGTTTAGGTTCGCCAGTCGAAAACAACCATGGCTCCGAGGGCGAGCTTGCGATGAGTGTCCGAAATCACTTCCAGCCCACACGGCGCCTTCATAACGCGTAGCTTGAATCGCTTTTATAAAGGCCTGGATGTCGGAGGTCTCATCTAGGGGCCCGTTTTGTGGTTCGCGGACTGCGTCAAAAACTCGCTGATCAGTAACGTAACCTGCGCTTGGATGACCTCGCGCGGGCGAGCATTTTCGCCATCCACGCAAATGATGCCATCGCCAGGAATGTCCTCTTCGAGCAATGCGACTGCACCTGGTTTGCAAATCGGCAAGAAGCTGAAATGGCTGGCGTCACTGATCTCGACATAGCGGCTGGATGCTTGGGGCAGGCGTGTGGCCAGGTTGGCGGACTCCAACTGAGCAGGCAGTTCCACCGACGGTGCGCCGGCAGCGATAACCAGCACCGGTACCGGCAGTGCCGCAAGGCTCTCATTGGTCATTCCGCGCGAGAGTCCCAGGTCCAAAGACACCACAGCAGTGACACGTTGATCGCGCAAATCACCAGCCAGAGCGGCCTTTAATGCCGGGGTAGTCTCAGGGTTGATCTTTTGATAATTCGTGCAACTGGATAACTGCGGATGGAGTTTGCAGTCACGGGCAAACAGGGCTGGGTCGAAACGCGCACCGGCGATCTCCATTGCAGTCCAGCCGCCGAGTGAATGGCCCACTACGGCAATCTGACGCTTCGCGACCACGCCAAATATTTCAGGTTGAGTGGTGACCGCATCAATGGCCCTATGCAGGTCAATGGGCCGCTGCCATAACTGCGCCGCCGCTTGCGGGCTGCGATCATGGGTCGTGGTGCCGGGGTGGTTGACCGCTGCGACAATGTAACCCTTACGGGCCAATGCACTCGCCAGCCAGTTCTGATTGTTCCAATTACCTCTGAATCCATGGGAGAGCACCACCAACGGGTGCTCGCCAGCAGAGGGTGGCGCGTTGCGAACCGCAGAAGCACCGACAAACACCACATCGTCGCCGATCAACTGTGGGATGTCAGTCGTTCCACTGGGGTACCAGACGACCATCTCCAGAGGACGCACATTGTGTGGGTCCGGCAGGGTGGAGGATTGGAAGCCGACAGAGTTGACGTCAGCAAGAACGCTGGTCGTCAGACAGGTTAAAAGCAGTGCGCCGAGAGCGGGTTTCAATGGGATTGTCTTCCTTGATTCAGATAGGGGGTCAAATCCTGCACGGTGATGGCGTTTTGATGGTTGGCCGCTGATTCTACCGGGGGAGCGCGTCGTGTGCTTCCCCTCATTCTGGAGTCAGGCCTGGCTTAGGTGCTACTCACCGTGAAGCCAAAGCATCAGCTACTAGGGAATCCACGATGCAAGGCTCACTTTGAACGCGCGCTCGACCCACCATGCAGACTTTCATTGCCCCAACTTTGAAGCTTCAACTGTTTAATGCTCGAGATCTTCAGACCGCCTGCATGCTGCACGAACGTGAATTCATATTGGCCGCATGAGTGAAAGAAGTTGTCTGTCTGGTTAGGGTTGCTCAGGTCGAATCTAAGGATGAGGTAATTGCAGGACGCAAAGATGCCTGCCTCATCTGCCTGTCGGCTGATATACAAATTAGAAAAGCTGTGCTGTTTTGTCAGCTGGTCGACTGCGCTTTTTCGCTTATTAACGAAGGCTTCACCTGTCATTGTCACAGGTGACTCGCGGCCAGATGAGGAATAATCAATGAAAATCTCCGGGGCCAGACAATTGCCCATGGATGCCCAATCTCGCTTGTCAAAACCTGCAAAAAAACGGCACAACGTGGTGTGAACCCCGAAGTAAAGAGTGCTATCCATGTGTAGCGTCCCTCAGTGAGGCCGTGAATAATCACGGCGCGGTTGTCTGGTTATGCTCGTGTCTACCTTAGAGATCCCCGGTTAAAAACTGCGCCTGACCCAGCCCAAAGCTCCAATCCTCATCGCTATTGATGATCATCGAGATCATTAGATCTTGTGGGGAAATACCGCAATGAAGCGCTAGCCGCTGTGCGACGAGATCATAAAATTTCTGCTTCATCTCTGCGGACCTGGGGCGGCTTATCGCGGTAATGACCACCACATTATCTGTCCTGAGGAAACCAAGACCTGTGTCCTGAATAATGAGTCGTGAAGGTTCGTGCTCAGTCAGGATTTGATAGCGGTCCCGCACGGGCACTTCAAAGGCCTCTACCATCGCGTCATGTATGGTATTTAGTAGTTTGGACAATACTTCGTCTGAACGACCCTTGATAACATCAATTTTAAGCAAAGGCATAATAATAACCTGTGTGTGATTAGGCTGAGCGTGTTGAGGCCGCATGCATCTCTTGAACCAATGTCTGGATGAGCGCTGTTGCTGGCAATTCCCTGGACAGCGGGGCGCCTTGCCCGGCCCATTGAGCGGCGAAGTCCTGGCACCCTTTGGCGCTGGCTGCCAGGTGCAATGCCTTGGCAACGTCGTATGCCAGGGGGTATTCAGCGGGTTGCGGGATTTGGGCCGCTTGCGACTCAAGGTACAAGCGGTTGGGGATACCCCGGGCAGGTCGGCCGGAGAGGTAATACGTAACCCGTGTCTGATGGGCTTTTGCACTCTTGAGTGCTGCTCGGTGCTCTGCGGTCGCAGAGGACTCAGGGCACAAGATAAAGGCCGTGCCCAATTGGCTTGCGGCAGCACCAAGGGTCATCGCTGCGGTGATTCCGGCACCGTCCATGATTCCTCCTGCTGCGATCAAGGGCAGATCGACCTCGGAACTCAGGATGCGTAACAGCGCAATAAGCCCTAATTGGTGATCTTCTCCGGGGGCGTCATCAAACACCCCGCGATGGCCTCCTGCCTCGTAACCCTGCGCGACAATCGCTTGAACTCCAGCCTGCTGCAAATGCTGCGCTTCAGAGAGTGTGGTCGCACATCCGATGATGAAAATGCCCGCTGATTTAAGTTCAGCAATCCATTCCTGCGATGGAGCTCCGAAGTGAAAACTCACCACCGGTGGCCGTTCCTCTAACAGCATTTCCAGCATGGCGCGGTCATCGACAAAACTCTTATATATTTCTCGCAACGTTTGCGGCGGTCGGGCTTCAAATTCTGTGAACAGGTTGGCGATGTGCGCCAGCCATGCATTGTTTCTGGCGTGATCAAATGTCGCTGGTCTGTGGCAGAACATATTAACGTTGAAGGGTTTTTGGGTAAGCGTCCTGGTCTTCCTGATCAGTTCACGTCCCTGATCTGGATTACTCGCGCCCAAACCAATTGAGCCCAAGGCTCCGGCGTTGGAGACTGCGGCAGCCAACTGGGGATTCGATACACCTACCATGGGTGCCTGGATAATAGGATGCTCAACGCCCAGCAGTGATGATAATTTGGCTTGTGACATGCTTCACCTATCGTGTGGTTTGTTGAAAGCGCGGGAGAGCCGCCTCAGCGGATCCAGGATCAAGCGAGTGCTTGCGCCGGTCCAAAAAACTCGTAGTGCGCCTGGACATCAGGAACACCCAGCTCATGCAGGGCACGTTTGATGAATGCCATGAAGGGTTTGGGTCCGAGAAAGTACGCCTCTACGTCTCGGTCCTCAGGCAGCCACTGCTTGAGGTGTTCCATAGAGGGCATGCCGACGGCGCTAGGGCGGGGTTCGGAATCGCCGCCTGCCTCGTTGTAAACCACATTGGCTGTGAAGAGGGGAAAGCGCTGCTCCCAGTCCCGCAGCACTGCCTGGAACGCTTGGGCTTTAGCGTTGCGAGCGTAGTGGATGAAGACCACTCGGCGATGACCCGCTTCCAGCGCCGTCTCAGCCATGGCAAGCGTTGCGGTAATGCCGACACCGCCGCTGATCAATACAAGTGGTTTGGTACTGTCGATCAGCGTGAAATCGCCAGAAGGGGGGAAAAGCTCGAGCACAGATCCTGCCCTGATCTGATCGTGTAGATGGTTTGAGGCAACCCCGCCTGGCTCGCGTTTCACGCTGATGCGCAATCCAAAGCCCGAGGAGGGCGCGGATAAGGAGTAGTTCCGGCGAAGGTCTGTGCCATTGATATGCATGCGTACACCAATGTACTGGCCGGGTTTGTGCGCAATGACCGGCTTACCGTCGACCGGTTCGAGGTAGAACGATGAGATCTCACTGCTTTCAGGGACTTTGCGGGCAATCCTGAACAAACGTCCGCCCCTCCAGCCGCCAGACGCCGCCTCGATCTTTTCATAAGCCGCCTCTTCAGCATTGATCAAGATGTCTGCCAGTTGCTGATAGGCGACGGCCCACGCTGCAATCACCTCATCGGTGGCAATCTCTTCACCCAACACCTCACGAATTGCGCGCAGCAGGCAGGCGCCTACGATGGGGTAATGCTCGGGAAGAATTTGCAGAGCGACGTGCTTGTTCACGATCTGGCTTGCAAGTGGTCCCAGGTTTTCCAGGCGATCAATGTTGCGGGCATACATCAAAACCCCGTTAGCCAGAGCCCGAGGCTGCGACCCGTCGGATTGGTGCGCTTGATTGAACAACGGCCTGACCTCAGGGTGCCCCTCCAGCATGATGGTGTAGAAATGGGTGGCCAGTGCTTCGCCGCCGGTTTCCAAAAGCGGAATGGTGGCTTTGATAATGTCGCGCTGCGATTGAGTGAGCATGGAGACTCCGGGAACTGGGTTAGTGCTATGGTCATAGCAATGCTTATGCCATATAAAAAAACCTTTAAAATCAACGGCTCAATACTTGATGGGGTCTAAATGACCTTGGTCAAAAAGACCATAAAATGGCTAGGGTGGTCATTTTGACTCTGACCCGCGCGTGCGCCCTAGGCTCTCCCTGCGCGGCTAGGAGACATGGTCGCTGAGATCATTCCAGTGCAGTTATCGGGGAGTAATGACGGGGGGAGGAAGCGAGAATGACCCCAGATGGGACCGTGTTTTTGAACGTGCTTTTCGCTGCATGCGGACGTGGTCCCGGTGGATCCCAGCCTGGCGCTGCCGATTCGGCCCTGAGTCATCAAGGACGTGCCCAGTCGCCGCCGCCGCATCACGCTAGTAAGCTCGAGCGGGGAAAGAGCAGGGCGCCCATTTGACCTGTCATGGTCTAGTGAAGGCGCCCGAACTGTTGGTCGTCTATATCAGCGAAGGTAATGGCGTATCAAAGCCCAAGTTCACTCAAGCCAGGATGGTCGTCAGGACGTCGCCCCAAAGGCCAGTGGAACTTGCGGTCGGATTCAGCAATCGGCAGGTCATTGATACAGGCAAAGCGCCGTTGCATCAG
Organism: Paucimonas lemoignei; assembly: GCA_900475325.1. Classification (GTDB taxonomy): domain Bacteria; phylum Pseudomonadota; class Gammaproteobacteria; order Pseudomonadales; family Pseudomonadaceae; genus Aquipseudomonas. The sequence goes on along the minus strand of LS483371.1, from coordinate 3,476,601 downwards.
CCCGTTCGCGGCGAACTCCCAATTCTCATTACCGTACGACCGGAACCAGTTGCCCGTATCGTCGTGCCATTCGTAGGCGTAACGCACGGCAATACGGTTATCGGTAAAGGCCCATAGCTCCTTGATCAATCGGTAGTCCAACTCCTTGCGCCACTTTCGTTCGAGAAATGCCTGGGCCTGGGCGCGACCTTCGATGAATTCTCCGCGGTTGCGCCAGTAAGTGTCCGGGGTATAAGCCAGAGCGACTTTAGCCGCGTCTCGAGAGTTCCAACCATCCTCAGCCCCGCGAACTTTCTGGATAGCGGTGTCGAGGGTGAATGGCGGTAATGGCAAACGTTTTTCTTCACTCATTTGGGCGTCCTCAGACGTGCAATGGGGCTTATTTGGGCTGTACCAGATTCCGGTCCAGGAAACTGTGGATTTCGCCGCTGATCTCGTTCAAGTGTGTTTCCAGTGCGAAGTGTCCGGTGTCGTAAAGATGGACCTCGGCTTTGGGAATATCACGCTTGAACGCTTTCGCTCCTGCAGGGAGAAAAAACGGATCGTTCTTGCCCCAGACGGCCAACATCGGCGGCTGATATTTGCGGAAATAAGCCTGGAACTCGGGGTAGCGTTTTACGTTGGTGGCATAGTCCAGGAACAGGTCCAGCTGGATTTCATCGTTACCTGGTCGCGAAACGAACGCGTGATCCAAAGTGTACGTTTCCGGTGCGATGCTGTCAGGCGCTGCTACGCCATGAGTGTATTGCCACTTGATTGATTCTGGTTTGAGCAACTCACGCAATGCGTTGCGGTTCTCGGCAGTTGGAGTTTTCCAGTAACGTTGAATCGGGTTCCAGCCCTCGCTGAGGCCTTCGTCGTAAGCATTCCCGTTTTGGCTGATTATTGCGGTGATTCTTTCCGGGTGTGCGACGGCCATCCGCCAGCCAACGGGCGCGCCGTAGTCGAAGACTTCAAGAGCGTAGCGATTCAGCGCAAGCGCCTCAGTAAATCCGTTCATGGTTTTGGCGATGTTGTCGAACGTGTAGGAGTACTTCGCCCGATCAGGGCTGTCCGAGAATCCAAAACCTGGGAAATCAGGGGCAATCACGTGGTAACGGTCCGCCAGCTTCGGAATCAAGTCGCGATACATGAATGATGAGGTAGGGAATCCATGAAGCAACACGATGGTTGGCGCCGATGGATCGCCCGCTTCCCGATAGAAAATTCGAACCCCTTGTACTTCTACAAAATGGTGTTGAACCTCGCTTGCCTTATGAGGGCTGATTTCGGCTGCTTCCACCCCTGCGGTGGCGAACGCTGCACTGAGGGCCGTTGCGGCTAACAAGTTCTTGATGCTCATGCAAACTCCTTGGGCACTGAATAAAAAAGATAAATGATCTATCAGGCGGTAAGTGCATGGCGTATCCAGCGTCAGGCGCACCAACTTGATGGGGCTATATTGCCTATTTCACGCCAGCTACATAATCTGCGAATATCGGTAACCTCCCTACCAGATATTGGAATAGTCCGTGGACAGATTTGAGTCAATGAAGCTGCTCGTGGCTGCGATTGATGCGGGCAGCCTGACGGCCGCCGGAAGGCTAGCCGACATGCCGCTTACCACCATCAGCAGGAAAATTTCTGACCTGGAGAAACTGATAGGTAGCCGTTTGTTGATTCGAACCACGCGCAGGCTCTCGTTGACCGATGCCGGGGTGGCTTACGTGGCTGCTGCGCGCCGCATATTGGAGCAGTTGGAGGTTGCCGAACGCGAAGCTACGGGAGAATTCATTGTCCCCAAAGGCGAACTGGTACTGACCGCGCCAATCATGTTCGGCCGGCTGCATGTCCTGCCGATCGTCAACGCGTTTTTAGGGGAGTTTTCCGAAATCAACATTCGGCTCTTGCTTTCCGATCGCAACGCACACCTCGTTGACGACAACGTGGACATGGCAGTGCGCATTGGAACACTCCCTGATAGCGGCATGATCGCCACTCAGGTGGGGGCCATGAGAACTGTAATGTGCGCCAGTCCCAGGCTGCTGGAAGATTACGGAAGACCTCAATCCCCCGCAGATCTGCATGATTTGCCAACCGTGCGACTTGACGCCCCAATGCCTTTTCAAGGCTCAAAACAGGGCGTGGCAGAGTCAACAAGGCGGATTACGCCGCGCTTATCGGTGACGACCGCTGAAGCAGCAGCGCAGGCCGCCATTGATGGCGTTGGAGTCGTCCAATTGTTGCACTACCAGGTTGCGGAAGCGGTCAGCGAGGGGCTGCTGGAGATTGTGCTGGATAACTATGAGCCGTTGTCGGCGCCTATCAACCTGATCCACATGTCACCTGGGCATATGCCCCTGAAAATGAGGCGATTTCTGGATTTTGCTATTCCCCGGTTTCGTCAACGCCTGGATCAGTGAGCTCAGCAATGGCATGCGTAATCAATGCCGATGTCGTAAGGCTCATACGCCAGGCCGCCGTTCTGGACGAGTTCTGTAATAGGCTTGACGCCGAGTGCGACTGTTGCGCATCCGCGATAACAAGCGTGAGTTATTAGCCGAGCTGTGAATGTAGGACGGCAGTTTCTGACCCCGCCGTCCCTCGATATTCTTCTCATCGTTTGACAGGTACTGATCGTTATCGCTGCGCAACCGCGATCAATGCGGTAGATGGAATGGGCAAGACAGGATTATTGCCTGCCATTTCCCTGACGTGCGTAATCACTGCTGCCTTTTCCGTATCGGTCAGACTCGTCCAGTCGGGCGACATGCCAAACAGGGTGTCTGGGTCATCGAGCAACTCCACATCCAGCTGATAGGCATGTGTCACGCGCTCGATGACAGGATCCCGGAACCCGGCGGCGATCAGTTCGCGGGCGAAATCCAGTGCGTTGCTCAACGCTTTTACTGCCTCGGGCATCGCCATGCCCTCGCGGTCCGGGAAGAGCTCTCTCCTGACATTCCCCAATAAAAGAAACGTCGCCGCACCCATTTCTTGCCACGTTGCGACAATGCCATAGCCCCCGATGGCGGTGACGCGTTGCATTTCGGCCAGGCCCTTGCGCCAGTCAGGAAACATGATCACACCGAAGATCGAGAACGTCGCGTCGAAGCTTGCATCTGGCAGATCGAGCGATTGGCCGTCCATGACCCGGGCCTCCACATTGGGAAGTCCTGCATTTTTCACACAAGCCACCATGGCGGGGGAAAAGTCCGTTGCCAGCACCTGTGCACCGGTTCGTGCTGCTGCCAATGCGAGGGCTCCGGTGCCAGTGGCGACATCCAGCACGCGGCTTTGCGGCGTCAATGGGATCCGTGCGAGCGCCGCCTCTGCGAAGTGTGCAGTGAAGGGGTGTGCCGTTTTCTGATAGTGCTTTGCTGCAGCGTCCCAGCGATCAGCCTTCTCGAATTCGCGCATCGCGATGTCCTCAAAATTCATGTAACTTTACAAGTATCATGAGTGGGGGCTTTCTGCCAAGTATCAGCAACAAAGGAGCAAACGATGCGTCACGACAGCCGTCTTTCGCGAATGCTACATATCCTGGTGCACATGGCTCGGCACGCAGAGCCGGTAACGTCGGATCGGATAGCCGAAATGCTTGGAACGAACCCGGTCGTTGTTCGTAGAACGTTGTCCGGCTTGCGGGATGCGGGCTACGTTCGTTCGGAGAAAGGGCATGGTGGAGGCTGGGTAATCACCTGTGATCTTGAGCAAGTCACGTTACTGGACATCTATAACGCGGTGGGGCAGCCCTCGCTGTTCGCCATCGGCAATGAGCGTTCCAACCCCGACTGCATGATCGAGCAGGTGGTCAATCTTGCGGTCGACGAGGCATTACGAGAAGCAGAGTCGGTGCTGGTGGAGCGGTTTCGCACCGTTAGCCTGGGTGAACTCAATCGCTTGTTCGATGCACGCCGTGCTGCTGGCCATGACGACCCCATTTCATAGTGAGGCAAGCCTGACGGGTAGCCGCCAGACTGAGTTGTCTGAAATCGCGACGGCTTGTCTCAATCAGTGTGTGTCAGGCAAGTCAGCCGATTCTGTCGCTCATCTCAGTGACCGCTTATGGCCCGGTGCAGCCTTCCAAGCTGTCTATGAAACCAAAGGGCTATTCAGTAAATTTCCGATTTTCGGGGAAGCTTTTTATCAATACAACCAATTCACACCGATGTTAGAGACTTGGAGCATCCCGTTCCGCAGCATGTCCTGATTGGCCATCCCCTACCCAACACGCTACTCTCGCCCCCAATCACCATCCATCGACCGTCACAGTGAGTCACGGTCCGCATTGAATCAGGACGATGAACGACTACTCCTTCAAACTCGCGAACTACTGGCGCAATTCCCTGGCCGATGCCGAAAATGGCAACGGCGGCTTGTCCACCAGCCAAGCCCAAAAGCTCACCGCTTTACCCATTGAGGCCTTATTCGCAGGGTGTGTGCCGGCAGAGCAGGTGAGCCTGTTATTTGCTAACGAACCCGCCGAATTACCCTGCGTAAAAATTACCCTGCGGCCCTTGGTTTACAAGTCACGCCTGGAGCACCGCAAAGCCCGCAACGGTCTGCCGGCGTTCATTACCCCGGTTGTATGTCGAGTGTTAGTCGCCCGCGATGGTCGTCTTTATCCAACATCGCAAACCCTGATGCCCCGCGACATTCTCGAACCGCTGGACCGCGACAATTTCGCCATCGGTGCCCAAGTCGATGTAGACGCGTTTTTGTCAGTCGAAGATGTACCGCAGTTCGATCCATCCGCGGAGGGTGAAGAACTGACCGCAGACCAGCACCGCGACAAGTGGAATGCCTATCTGCAGTTCTGCATGAAAATGTTCCGCAAGGTCACCAGTGGCTGGGACGGGGCAGTGGATGGCTTTGACCTGGTCAACTTCTGCTATTTGTTCAAGGAAGACAAAGCTGAAGGCTTCAGCCGCAATATCGTCTGCCTCTACGACCATTTGCGCGACAACAAGCCCGACGCACCGTTGTTCGACCGCTTCGCTCAGCGTGATTCTAGCCCTGACGAAGTTTGCTTGCCTGCCAACAGCCAGTTTGCCGCGCGACTTGGCCATGCTGGGGACGAATATGCCTTGGCGCCCGCCCAACGTGATGGCTTGGCTCATCTCCTCGTTGCTGATGTGGGGGATGTGCTAGCCGTCAACGGGCCGCCGGGTACTGGTAAAACCACCTTGTTGCTTTCGGTCGTCGCCTCGCTCTGGGCCAAGGCCGCGGTAGCCGGTGGCGAACCGCCGGTGATCGTGGCCAGTTCCACCAACAACCAAGCCGTGACCAACATCATCAAAGCGTTCGGCAAGGACTTTTCAGAAGGGAGCGGACCCTTTGCGGGGCGCTGGCTGCCCGATATCAAAAGCTTTGGCGCTTACTTTCCCAAGTCTTCGGCCGAAGCGGAAATGGCCCGCACCTACCAGACCAAAAGCTTTTTCACGGAGCTTGAGTCACAGGCCTATCTGGACAAGGCGCAACAGGCCTACCTGGCCCGAGCCACCATCGCCTTCCCCGATGATCTGAGCCTGAGCGTCCAAGGCGCGGTCAAGCAGCTCCAGGCCGCGATCCGCTTGCGGCAGCAGCAACTCACCGATATCGAGCAGGCCTGGGCCAAACTGGTCGGCGCCCGCGAAGCCATCCAGGCACTGCTTGGCGATGATCCACAGGCAGGCATCGGGCATCTTGACGCACAGCACCTCAACCACGCCGAACAGCTTGCGAACGCGCAAGCGCGTCTGAAGGTTTTCAAACACTACCTGGCCCACGAACCGCTGATCTACACGCTGTTCGGCTGGTTTGGCCCGGTCGCTGGCAAACGTCTGCGCTTGGCGAAATTACACCTTGATGATGCCAGTACCGAACTGCAAAACGCCGCCAGTGTTAGCGAAATCGAAAACCGGTTGACGGCCTCCGTGGCTCAAGCCAGCAAGGCTCATGAAGTAATCGAGGCCCAACTGCAGGAGGCCCGGCAATTGCTGCAAACCGAGCAACGTCAGGTATTGAATTGGCAGGCCGTGATTGCCGTTCTGCCGACCTCTACCGACAGGCCTGCTGCCCAGGTGACTCTCAACGACTGCGACAGCTGGGCGGACACTTCTCTGCGTTTCGAAATCTTCCTGCTGACTACGCATTACTGGGAAGGTCGTTGGCTGATGGAAGTCGCCGAAAGCCTGCCAGAGATTCTCAAGAGCCGCGGCAAAAACGGTCGCAAGACCCTGGAGAAGAACTGGCGGCGGTGGATGAAGCTCACGCCCTGCGTGGTGGCCACCTTTTTCAGGCTGCCCAAGGAACTGCACTGCAAGCGGCACGACGGTAACGGTTTCGTCGACGACTACGCGCTGAACTTCATCGATCTTCTGATCGTCGACGAAGCCGGCCAAGTGCTTCCCGAAGTCGCCGCGCCGTCGTTCGCGCTCGCCAAGCACGCATTGGTCATCGGCGACACTCAGCAGATCGAACCCATCTGGTCGATTCCGGCTGCGGTCGATATCGGCAACTTGATGAGCGCCGGTCTGCTATCGCGCGACAAGGTCGATGAAGACTATGCTGCCTTCTGCGATAGCGGCCGTAGCGCGGCTAACGGCAGCGTCATGGCCATCGCCCAGGCGACTAGTCGGTATCACTACGATCACGACCTCGCCCGAGGTATGTATCTGTATGAGCACCGTCGCTGCTACGACTCGATAATCGATTACTGCAATGCCCTTTGCTACAAGGGCAAGTTGCAGCCGCGACGAGGGCGAAAACCGGACGGTGGCTTGCCGGGGCTGGGCTACCTGCATATTGATGGAATGTGCCAGCAGAGCAACGGCGGTAGCCGTCATAATCTCTTGGAAGCGCAGACGATCGCTGCGTGGATTCAAGCGAATGGAGCCGAGCTGATAAAGCGCTACAAGAAGGATCTGTGGGAAATCCTCGGCGTGATCACACCGTTCGGCGCACAGACGCAGGCGATCGTTCAGGCCTGCACAGCACTGGGCATCAAGACCGGTAAAGGCGATGGCGAGATGACTGTCGGCACGGTTCATTCCTTCCAGGGCGCCGAGCGGCCGGTGGTGATTTTCTCGGCGGTGTATTCCAAACATGCCGATGGCGAATTTGTCGACCGCAAAGACAGCATGCTGAACGTTGCCGTTTCTCGGGCCAAGGACAGTTTTCTGGTGTTTGGCGACATGGACTTGTTCAGCCAGGTGCCAATAAGCAAGCCGCGTGGGCGTCTGGCCCAGTTTCTGTTGGCGGATTCGACGAACGAGCTGACTTTCGAGTATCACCCCAGGGAGGATTTACAAACGGCGCGTACTGGATTGAGCCACCTGCATGAAGTTGAAGAGCATGATCGGTTTCTGATGCAGACGCTGGAAGCGGCTCGCCAGCAGGTTCAGATCGTAACGCCCTGGGTGAAATTGCGATGGATGAAGGAAAGCGGCGCGATGGACATCATGGGCAATACGGTGAAGCGCGGCGTCCAGGTGGTGGTGTATACCGACTTGCGATTCAACACTGGTATCAAGCGCGCCAAACCTGAGGGTGATCCCGAGAGAATCGCCGAATTCAAAGAAGCGATTGCAGCGCTGAAAACGAGGGATGTTCAGGTGTGCGTGGTCAACAAGGTACACAGCAAGATCGTTATGGCCGATGAGGAATTGCTGTGTATCGGCTCGTTCAATTGGCTGAGTGCGCAGCGCTATGGCGACTACGTGCACCATGAAACTTCCATGGTCTATCGCGGCCCTGATGTAAGCGGCGAACTTGCAATCAACCGCAATAGTCTGGCGCAACGGGTGACGTCCATTCCGGGGAAAGCAACGTCAACTTAGCGCTCGACACGAACGTCCTCTGCTGGCCCAGAGTGTGTAAAAACGGGCCAGTGCAATGTTGGCACGTAGCACCGACGGTTTTTGCTATGTAGTCGCTCACGGTAAGCCCTGCGGGTCGTCACTCGGGTCTTGGAGGCTTCAATAAAGCCCCTACGATGCCAGGTGGGCAACAAAGCCAACCATTTCAGGCTGAAAACGCCTTCATTAAGCTGCTGGCGCCAAGGATTTTCATAACGCGCTTCATGTTGTAGGCGAGCACGTTCAAGCTCATTTCTGCACTGACGCCTTCCAGCCTTCGCGTCAAAAAATGCGTGGCGCCCATCCACTGTTTGAGCGTCCCGAAGGGATGCTCAACTGTGCGCTTTCGGACTCGCATTATGTCCGGCGCGTTGCTCAGCCGGACCTGCATCTCTTCCAATATCGCCTCATGCTCCCAGCGCCGAATACGGCGTTGCTTGCTCGGTGTGCACTGTGTTTTCAAGGCGCAGCCTTGACACTTTGAACTCCAATAACGATGCAGCTTCATGCCTTTCTCGACGCTGGAGAAACGCCATATCAGCGTTTCTCCAGCTGGACATACATAGTGATTGTTCGCCGCGTCATAGATAAAGGCATCGTTGTTAAAACGCCCATCAGCTTTGGCTCCAGAGGTCATTGGCTTGGGCACATACGCGGTGATATCAGCGTTGTGACAAGCCAGGATTTCCTCACCTTTGAAATAGCCTCGGTCGGCCACCACCGAAAGCGAATCTGATGCCATGGCCTCGCGCGCCTGCTTGGCCATTGAGCTGAGCTGATCACGATCGGAACCGACATTGGTCACCTCATGAGCAACGATCAAATGGTGCTGAGCATCGACTGCTGTTTGCACGTTGTAGCCAACGATTCCTGTACCACGCGTCATCATTGAGCGCGCATCTGGATCGGTCAGTGAGACCTGTTTATCCGGTGAGTCGTTGAGCCGTATTTCAATCGCCTGAAGCTCCTTCATTTGCACTTTGAGCTTGGCGATTTTCTCTTCCAGCCGCACCGTCTTGGCTTCAGAGGATGTGGGCTCTTGCCGATCCGCAGTATCAAGTGCCGTTAGGTAACGGTTGATGCTCGATTCGATTTCTTCCATGCGCCGCTTCAGTTTGGCGCTGGTGAAATTTCGGTCGCGGTTGTTGACGGCTTTAAACTTGCTGCCATCAATGGCAACCAGATTTTCACCGAATAATCCCAACTGCTGACATAGCACTACGAACTGGCGACAGACGCCTCGGATAGCCTTGCTGTTGTCTTTTCGAAAATTCGCGATGGTCTTGAAATCGGGCATCAAACGCCCTGTCAGCCACATCAACTCCACATTGCGTTGAGCTTCTCGTTCAAGACGCCGGCTCGATTGAATGCGGTTGAGATAGCCGTAGATGTAGATTTTCAGCAAGATTGCGGGGTGGTAAGCAGGTCGGCCGGTATCGGCTGGAATGACACCTTCAAAACTTAGATTGACTAGGTCGAGTTCGTCGACGAAAACGTCGACTACTCGCACCGGATTTGTGTTGCTGACGTAGTCGTCAAGGCTTTCGGGAAGCAAAGTGCTTTGTCCGCGATGCTCACCTTGAATAAAGCGCTTCATTGCCGATCCCCGAATTGATCACGCCAAAAATGATAGCAAAAGCATTCTGATTCAGCCGCTGGCATGCGTTCGCCGGTTAACAGTTTTTTGAGGTAATGACGATGAGCCGATTGCACATGGTAAATATTGACCTGAGTGGGGTGTCAAGCTCTGAGGAACTCCATTGTGTCTTGAAGGATGCGCTCGGTTTTCCTGGGTGGTATGGCTGTAATTGGGATGCTTTCTGGGACGCGATAACGGGTCTAGTGGAAATGCCCGAGCACCTGAAAATTTCAGGGTGGAACATGCTATCCAAGCGCTTACCTGAGGATGCGAGGCTCATGCATGAATGCCTTACCGAAATGAAGGTTGAGTACCCAGCGTTCGCATCAGATGTAGATTTCGGCTAAACGATCCCAAGCTGACATTTCGCCAGTTCCACCTAGAAACACAAGCGTCGCGCGGAGGTACTTTCCAAATCCTTCAGCGGGATGCCTCTCTCCCCTGACGCCGGCTGAACATCTGTTTTTACACACTCTGGGCCGAAAGCTGACAGGGTCAGAGGCTTCTGAGCTGCACGATGTGCGTCGCCTGTGCGTCTTCAGTAAGTGTGAAGCCGCAGGCCAGGTAAAAAGCGCTTCCCTGCGCAGTGTCGGTGTTAAGACGCACCGTTTCAAAATGCAAAGCGGCGTGGGCAAGCAAGGCGTTAACCAGTCGTCTGCCAACCTGTTGCCCACGTGACGCTGGAGTCACATAAACACGCCGCAGCCTTCCTGTACGAGCCAGCGTGAACGGATCAACAGACAGACCGCCAATACCCACCAGTCGGGGGTTTAGATACGCGGCCATCAGGCACTCGCCTGGCCCATCGAAGCGATTGCCACCTGAATGCCATTCCGATGTCAGCCGGGTGATGAACTTAAAGCCTTCTGCCACTGCCTCTTTTTCAAGGGCAGGAATTTGTGGTGGCAGGTGCGTGACCTGGTGAATCTCCATTTGCGGTCAATCCTCCCTATGGGGTAAGAAACACTTCTGAACTGCCAAGGGATCTTGATGTGCGGACTGTGGGCGCGCAAGTGTCAGCGTTCGACCCGAAGCTGCCTTTGGCTGACATACCCAGGCATGATCTGACTGTCGGAGCAGGCCGCCCCATTCACTTCAGGTTCTGCTCAATCCAACCGGCCGTCGTCGTCAGATCAATGCCGTTTGCAGCGTTGAAGGTCTGGCTCTTATCCCAAGCGACTCCTTTACCTTCAGCGAACACAGCTCGGTACTTGCTGAGCGGGTCATTCGGAGCAGCCTTGAGATCGTCCTTCAATTTGGGAATGCTCCATTCGATGCGAGATACCGTTCGGTTGAGTGTTGCATCCACTGCATCCGCCAACTCTGCGTAGGTCAGGGTGTGTCCGGCCACGAAGACCACCTGATTGGCGAGGCGCGGCTTGGCGAACACAATCTTCGCCGTCAGCGTCCCTATATCTTCTGGCGTAGTCACGGTGACCTGAGTATCCCAGCTGCCTAGCGCATGAACGGTATTTTTTGCCAGATCAACTACTCCAAACGCTGGCTCGAACAAGAAACTTGTAAACATCCCGGTGGAGATGATGATCCATTCGGTAGCGCGCTGCGCACGCAGTAGTTCACGGACTTCCAGTTGCTCATTGAATAAATCCTGCGCACTGCCTGTGCCAATCACGTCGTAGTCCACGCCAAATTGCCACGGCACGTAACGTCTTACGCCTCCCTGAAGCACTGCCCGGGTGAGTTTCAGCTGGGTGCCCGCGCCACTATGAAACCTACGCAACTGATGATCGTGTCGAATCGGGAAAAATGCTCGGCAAGTTCCTCAACTGAATCGTTGATGACGTCAGCCTGCAAAATGTCTATGCCTAGCCCGCGGAATTCTCCAATGGCGCGCGTTTCAGACGCGTCTTGAATCACGGCCGCCGGTGGAAGCAGAAGCACCGTAATACGAACGGCTGCATCCTTCTTGTCTGGCGTAGTCCTGGCCAGCTCGCGCAGTACGGACATGCCGAGTTCACCAGCCCCCTTCCAGCGTTAACGGGGCCGAGTGCTGTGAAAACGCAGGTGAAAAAGTCCCTGAATCAGCAACTTAAAGTCGACTGACAGTCAGCACCACTCAGCGATCACGGCGTCTGCGCAGTACCGACACTCACTGCGCAGACGCCGCGCACTCACTATTTAGTTGTGCCTTTGGAAAGCTCCATGATCATGCGCGTCAGCAGGTAAATCCGGGGCGAGACGCTTTCGACTTCGGCGTATTCTTCGGGGGTGTGGATGTTGCCGCCGACGATGCCAAAACCGTCCAGCGTCGGCACGCCAACACTGGCGGCCAGGCTTGCATCAGCTGCACCGCCGCTGCCTTCGATGGTCAGCGTACGGCCCAGTTCGCCGTAAATGCCTTGGGCGATAGCCACCAACTTGTCGGTTTCGGCGGTTTGCGGCATCGGTGGGAGGCCACGAATCAGCTTGGTCGATACTTCAGTTTCCGGGATCAGTTTGTCAGCCGAGACTCGCGCGAGATCCTTTTCGATCCGGTCGAACTCTTCCGGAACGGCTGCGCGCACATCGGCCTTGGCGCTGGCTTGATCAGGGATGACGTTGGTTCGGTCACCGGCATTGATCACAGTGAAGTTGATGGTGGTCTTCTTCTCGGCATCGCCCAGTTTCCCGAGTTGCAGAATCTGGTGTGCCGCTTCCATCGCCGCGTTACGGCCCAGGTCCGGTGCGACGCCCGCATGGGACGCCTTGCCCTTCACGTCGACCACTGCCGTCGCACTGCCTTTACGCCAGACAACCAGACCGTCAGCAGGGCGACCCGGCTCCAGGTTCAGCGTCACATCGTGCTGTCTGGCGGTTTTCTTGATCAGGTCGGTCGCAGCGTCCGAACCGGTTTCTTCACTGGCGTCCAGCAGGAAGGTGATCTGCGCGTAGTCGGTGAACTTCAGGTTTTTCAGAATCTGCAGCGCGTAGATCCCGGCAACAATGCCGCCCTTGTCGTCCATCACGCCGGGACCATAAGCGCGTCCATCCTTGATGTGGAAAGGTCGGGCGGCGGCCGAGCCTTCCTTGAACACCGTGTCCATGTGCGCCATGAGCAAGATCTTCGCTTTGCCCGTGCCCTTGAGCGTGGCGATCACATGGTTGCTTTTGTCAGGGGGCGTATTGGGGAAGGTCTCAATGGTCGCCCCGAGCTTTTTCAACTCCTCGACGACAATGGCGCTCACCTTGCTCAGGCCCGGTTCATAACCGGAGCCGGAATCGATATTGACCAATTGCTCCAACAGCTTCAGTCCAGGCTCCTTGGCCTGCTCGGCGCCAGCCTGAACCAGTTTGTCGGGCGTGGCCGCCTGAGCGAGTGAGCCGCCACCAAAAGTGACAGCCAGCGCCAGAGCGGAGGCGAGGGCAGAGCGCGAAAGCATTAACGGCATGGGTCGTTCCTTGAGCGGGTGGACTGATCAAAACGATCCTGGTGATTCTAAACGCAGATGCGCCGTGGCTTACAGCTGTGGTTTAAACGGTACGGCTGTGGGATCGGCAACCACCAGGCCGGCGTTGCTCCGATCTCGGGTGAATGGGATCTGCCTTTGCGAACGGCATTCATAAATTCCAATCAGGAATGCATCCATGTTCTTATTTATCGCTTTTTTTAGCGTTGGAGAGTCAGGACTATCCATAAAACCATAATCATAAGAAAGGAGGATCTATGACTGATTTTGCTACCGCTGACGTAGCCCAAAGGTCAGCGAGGTCAAAATACCGCTGGATCGTGCTGGGCGTCATCTTCGTTGTGTACATGTTGGCGGCTGCCGATCGTGCGAACATCGGTATTGCTTTGCCGTACATTCAGAAAGAATTCGGGATCTCCAATTCCCAGGCCGGTTTGGCCGTTAGCGCGTTCTTCTTGTTTTACTCGTTAGGACAAATCCCCGCAGGGTTTGTGGTCAGTCGATTTGGCGTACGCCTCGTCGCTCCGATTTCCATCGCCCTGACTTCCCTGGTCACGCTGCTGATCGGTACGGCCCATAACTTTGGCTTACTGAAGATCTATCGGTCTGCATTAGGGGTTGCGGAAGCGGCACTTCCCTTGGCGATGCTCAGCACCATCAACCGGTGGTTCCCTGCCCGGGAAAAAGGCTTGGCTACCGGTGCGTTTCTATCCGCGGCCAAGATGGGGGCGGTCGTCGCTCCGCCAATCGGTGCTGCGCTGATCATGCTGGACGGCTGGCGAACGATGTTCATTGCCTTCGCCATACCGGGCGTTGTCCTGGCCGTTCTCTGGTGGTGGCTGGTACCAAACGATCCCCGCGCAAGCAGGCGTGTGAATGAAGCCGAAGCAGAACACATCGAAGACCAAACGAAGGCGGGCGAGGCGATTGAGCGGGTTCACAAGGATTTCGGTGCGCTTGACCGGGCCTTGCGCTATGAGCAGATACCCGCACTGCAGACGTCTCGTTCAGTGTTTCGGTCGTGGAATGTCTGGGGTTGTGGTCTGGGCTACTTATTGATGACCGGCGTCGTCAACGTGTTACTCGCCTGGTTGCCCAAGTATCTGGGGGAGGTCAAGCACTTCGAGTTGATGCAAGTCGGCTTCGTTTCATCTTTGCCCTTCCTGGGCGGGGTAATGGGCAACGTCGTCGGTGGCTGGTTTTCCGACAGAATTCTGGACCGCCGCAGAAAGCCCACCATGATGATCAGTGCCGTTGCCACCTGCCTCATGATGATCGCCCTGGTCTATGCCCCCAACGGTCTTCTAGCCGTGAGCTTGTTATTGTTCGCCACGGGATTTCTACTCAACATTGGCTACTCATCGTTTTCCGTGTATTCGATGGGCCTGACGACGCGCAAGACATATCCTGTGGCGGCCTCGGTGGTCAACACGGCCGGACAGGCAGGCGGGGCCATGGCGCCGCTGATTGCCGGCATATTGCTTGATAGCTATAGCTGGACTGCAGTGTTCATCTTTCTAGGCATTTGTTCGTTGGCGTCTCTGGTTTTTGTGCTGTCGATTTCTGAACCCGCCGACGCTCCTGCTGACGCCAAATGACTTAAAACCGAGGCTGCAGGCGTTCGGGCAGCTCTGACGTCGTGAATCAGCGTTGCAACTGGCGTGAGAAATCACACAGTTGCGCGGCAATACCGGCCACGCTGACGACGAAAGGAGAGGGTCGGTCGTTTCGGTACATCGCCATGTAGGGAACCGCCGGGAGTGGGGGGTCTGTTCTGATGACCGCCAACTTCCCTGCGTCAATCAGAGGTCGATAGCATTCGAGCGGAAGATAGGCCACGCCCAATCCGGCAGCGGTCAAGCCAAGCATCGCTGTCAGGCTGTCGGAAGACAGTGTTTTAGGAAGGTCGATGCCTCTGGCGCGTAGCCAGTTGTTCACGAACAGGCCGGACCCTGATTTCTTCCCCTGGATCAGCATCGGATATTTGGCCAGTTCAGCGAGCGTCACGGTTGCACTGTTATCAATCAGGCCGGGCGCGGCCATCCAGGCGTTTTCTACGCTGGCAAGGGCAACGGACGTCACTTCCGGGGCCGTAAAGGTGTCGGGAATGATGATGAGATCGATGAGGTCATCCATGAGTTTTTCATGGAGGTTGCGACTCATGTCAACTTCAGGTTCGACTGTCAGCTTAGGGAATTCGGTGACGAGCCTGCTTATCAACTTGGGTAGCCACGTCAAAGCGGTTAACTCGGTCACACCCAGCCGCAGACGGCGGGTGGTGACCTGAGTACCGTCTTTCATGGAGGTTATGCGTTCTGCAAGCACCAGCATCTCGCGCGCAATGACCAGAAGATCCTCACCTGTTGCGGTCAGTCTGGCACCGCGCTGTGAGCGGTCAAAAAGCTGCAGGCCGGTTGAGGTTTCCAGCTCCTGGACGCGCTTGGAGATTGCTGACTGGGTCGTGTTCAGTTGCTCTGCTGCGCGTTCGAATGTGCCTAGCCGTTCGATCCAGTGCAGCGCTAAGAGCTGAGGCAGAGTGATCACTTGTATTCCTCTTGGGCATGTATATCCATACCATAATATCGCTTTTTCTATTTGTTAGTGTCTTTATCCTCAGTAGCACATGCCATCCGAGGAACACTCCATGAGCGTCATGACGCCACCTTCACACTGCATAAGCGATGAATTGCTTGCCGCCTTTTCACGCACCTCTACCTCGATTATCAGCGACTGTCTTGATCGCCTGCCGGGGGCGCCGTTGAAGCCTTTTCACAAGATTGAAGGCACCATGGCGGGGATAGCGCTGACAGTGAAAGTGCCCCGCGGTGACAACCGGGCGATCCATCAAGCCCTGGAATTATTGGGTCCCGGACAGGTTTTGGTGGTCGATGGGGAAGGGGATGTCAGCCGGGCATTGATGGGCGACATCATGGCGGCAATCGCTGAAAAACGCGGTGCTGCCGGAGTGGTGGTGGACGGTGCGATTCGCGATCTGGCAACCATCGGCAAGGCGGGGTTTCCGATGTTCGCGCGAGCTGGCATTCATCGCGGACCTTACAAAAACGGGCCGGGTGAAATAAATGTTCCCGTCTCAATCAGCGGCATGATCGTGTCTCCCGGCGATATCGTGGTTGGCGATCATGACGGTGTGGTTGCGTTTCCGGCATCGCAGGCAGAAAGCCTGCTGGAGCAATGCATTGCTACTGAGCGAAAAGAGGCTGAAATGTTGGCCCAAATCGCCGCCGGAACCTACAAAGGCGCCTACGCGGCGCATTAAATACAACAGGAAGAACAAGAATGAAAATTGGAATTATCGGAGCAGGTGAAGTCGGTCTGACTTACGCACGCCCATGGTCCGCGGCCGGGCACGAAATCCTCCTGTGCGACCTCAAGCCTTCCCCTTCGGCAAAAGCCTTCGCCGCCGATTTGAACCTGGATATCTACACATCGGTGGCCGATATCGCGCCGTTGTGCGATGTCGTGGTGTCTTGTGTGTTTGGAACCGTTTCTCTGACGGTCGCCGAACAAGCGCTCGCCCGCATGCAGAAGTATGCGTTGTACATCGACATGACCACCGCTGACCCGGGCCAGATTCGAATTGCAGCGCAAGAGGCAGCCAGACTCGACGTCGAGTATGTCGATGTCGCGATCCTTGGGGCCATCGCGCTGACCCACGAAAAAACTAATCTGATCGGCGCGGGCGTTGGTATCGACGACGCAATTGGCCTTTTCGGCTCAGCAGGCGCGCCCCTGAAACAAGTTGATGGAGGCGTAGCGGGCGACGCTGCTGCCCTCAAGATTTTGCGAAGTGTTTTCACCAAAGGCCTCGAAGCTCTGACCATCGAGTGCTTCATGGCGGCCGAAAAGCAGGGCGTCACAAACAAATTGCATGACGCATTGAGTGACATTGACCAGGCCAGCCTGCGAGACTTCCTCGGAGCCCTCATCCGCACGCACGTGGTTCATGCGCCACGTCGTCTGAAGGAAGTGGAAGAAGCCGAGCGTCAACTGCGGGCCGCTGATATGCCGGTATCCGTCCTGCCTGGTGTCAGGGATCTCTTTCAGCGAACGGCAGCGCAGATCGACTCGAACCCGTTGGAGACAGCTTCACCCACGCTTGATCAGGCCTTCGAGTGGCTGTTCAAGGCTAATGGGATTGCCAGATGAGCTGAGTCTTCTAAAACTTCATGAACAATCTAAGAGCCGGGAAACCGGCTCAGAACCACGCGGAACTTGCCACTCTCCACGGGCACGCTGATTGGTGTGTCCATACTTACCCCCGTTAGTGGGGGCCCTTGAGAAGTAGCTATCTCGCACTACAGCCCACGGGAAGTTTACCCCTCAGGGCACTTATATCTGTGTACTTCGAAGGGGATCGCCATTCCATATGCCCTCGTCGGTCTCCAGGATCTGGCTAATCAGGTTGCACACAATGGGCAACTTCTCATGGCGGCGAAACAAAGCTCCCACCTCTGAAAAAATGGGAGGCCCAGCTATCTCCCTAAAGACCACATTTGGCAGTTGAACAGTTCGAATCAGAACGCTGGGAATGACTGCTACACCCACACCCAGTGCCACCTGTGTCAGCACTGCGACCAGACTTCCGGGAACCGAACCAATGTCTGGATCAAATCTCCCGCGCTTGGCCACTTCACGCAACCCTAGCCCTTGTTCAGGCAGTACAAACACCTCGCCAGCAAGCGCACTCGGGCGAATGTCATCAACTGTCGTTGCCAGGATATGGTCCGCTGGTAACGCAACGCAGAATCGGTCTCGGGCCAGAATACGGCTGGCGATTGCGTCGGGC
The DNA here is from genome assembly GCA_900475325.1 of Paucimonas lemoignei. Classification (GTDB taxonomy): domain Bacteria; phylum Pseudomonadota; class Gammaproteobacteria; order Pseudomonadales; family Pseudomonadaceae; genus Aquipseudomonas. The sequence goes on along the minus strand of LS483371.1, from coordinate 3,458,928 downwards.
AGATGCACTGGCATGCGTACAAAGGCCACGTCAATCCGGCCGTCCTCGAGCAGTGCCGTGAGCTGCTCGGTAGGGAGTTCCTTGGTGTTCACCATGACCGCTGGCCACTGATTGCGAAAGCGCTGGACCTGGTCCTGGAGTACCCCGAAAAAGGCGGCTGAACCCACGTATCCGATTTCCACTCGGCCAACCTGGCCTCGGCCTGCGCGTTGGCCCACGCTAACAGCCCGCTCGAATTGTTCGAGAGTTGCGCGGGCTTCTGTCAGAAACGCTTCCCCAGCTGGCGTCAATGCGACAGACCGCTTTGTTCTATTAAAAAGCCGAGCGTCTAACACGCTCTCCACTTCCTGAATCTGTGCGGTGAGCGTTGGGGCAGAAACGCCCAGTTGCTCGGCCGAGCGTGAAAAATGGAGATTTTCAGCCACTGTGACGAAGGAGCGGAGATGGCGAATGTCCATGGGAACGGAACCTAGTATTCAGATTTTCTGAATTATAAAGCCGTCAAGCTTTGTTGTACTGAATTATCCACGCTGTTCCAATCATTGGACTCATTACATCAGGAGTTCACCATGTTCCGTCTTCCTCGCATCGCGACTGCTTTGGTTCTTTCTGGATCCCTTGCTCTGTTTTCTCTGCCAGCAGCAGCATTGGACTTGCCCAGCCAGCCCGTTCTGACGCTTGCCGCGGCTCAACAGATCCTCACAGCAGCACAAACAAAAGCGCAAACGGCTGGATGGCCGTGCGTGATCGCAGTTGTCGATAACGCCGGTATGCCGATTCTCCTCGCTCGAATGGACAACGCCGCTGTGCCGGCAGGCGTTGAACTGGCCCCCGGTAAAGCACGCACCGCCGCGCTATTCCGCCGTCCCAGCGGCGCGCTGGAAGATGCCATCAACGGCACTCGACCTGCCGCCATCACCGCCCAAGGCTTTGTGCTGATGCGGGGTGGTTTTCCAATCATTGTCAACGGACACACCGTGGGGGCTGTCGGGGTATCCGCGGACACACCACAGCACGATGAAGAGATCGCTCAAGCCGGGCTGGCTGCATTTAAATAAACGCCCCTTTCAAAACGTGCGGTTACTACTCCCGTTATTAGAAGAGACTGTCATTCCATGAGAAAAGAAGCGGCCATCCTGGTAGTCGCATCGGCGGGCTGTGCCATGACAGTTCTGGATACGAACGTCGTGGGCATCGTTTTGCCAACCATTGCCAGAGATCTTCAGGCATCGTTTGCAGAGATCGAGTGGGTCATAAGCACCTACGTGCTCTGCTTCGCCGCACTCTTGCTTCCAGCGGGCTCCATCGCTGACCGCTATGGCCGACGACGCGTCTTTCTGGTTGGAATAGCGCTCTTTGCAGTCTCTTCTCTGGCCTGCGGTCTGGCGCCTTCTGCGCCAGGCCTTTATCTGGCGCGAGCGGTGCAAGGCGTCGGGGCCGCCTTCCTGCTGGCTCCTGCACTGGCCATCATCGGACATACCTTTCACGATGAAAAAGCGCGCAGCCACGCCTGGGCGATATGGGGCGGCATCATGGGACTCACCATGGTTATCTCGCCGCTCATTGGTGGCGTCATCAGCAGTTCACTTGGATGGCGCTGGGCTTTCTTTATTAACATTCCAATCTGCTTGTTGCTGGCGGCAGCGGTTGTGACGCTGGTGGATGAATCTCGTGACCCCACGCCCAGGACGCTGGACATCCCGGGAATCGGACTTTTCGCACTAGGGATGTTCAGTGTCACGTGGGCACTGATCGCGGGTCCCGGTCATGGATGGTCGAGCACCCCGGTCCTCCTGAGCATGTTCGCAGGCGTGCTGTTGTTCGCAGTCTTCGTCTGGGTTGAAAAACGTCGCACCCATCCAATGCTTGATCTCGAATTGTTCAAAGCCCGCCCCTTTGTAGGTGCCGTACTTGCGATGCTCGCGTATGCCTCATCTGCACAGGTCATGGCATCGCTGCTGCCACTCTTTCTACAAAATGGCCGTGGAAACGAAGTCGTCGAAGCGGGTATCGCCATGCTTCCCTTTGCCACTGCGATGCTGATTTTTCCGCAAGTAGGCAGGCGACTTTCGCCCTGGCTTGGAAGCGCAGAAATCCTGGCGCTGGGCCTCTTGATCGTTGCACTGGGGAACCTGATTCTGATGTTCGCTGCCGTTCAGCAGGGACAACTGTTACTGATTTGCGGCATGGCAATTCTGGGAGCCGGCGGAGGATTGCTGAATGGCGAAACTCAGAAGGCCATCATGGGCACAGTTCCTCGCAGTCGCGCCGGGATGGCATCCGGCATCAGCACCACGTCCAGATTCACCGGCATATTGCTGGGTTTCGCCGGACTGGGGGCGGTACTCGCCAGCGGAGTGAAATCTGCGATTGAAAGCAGGCTGATAGACGCGGGAGTTTCTGCTAAAACCGGATTTCTCGAATACGTCATGGCAGGCGATTTCGAACGCGCTATCGCGATGTATCCCCACGACTTAACCGAAACACTGAATGGGCTCGCTCAGCAGAGTTACAGCCAGGGATTCGCGGGCGCATTTGTGATTGCCGCTATTTTCTCGCTACTCGCATCCGCTGCGGTGTATGTGCTGATGCGCAGCGAACGAAGCTATACCCAGAGCCCGTTCGAGTCCCGCAATCAATGAGCGTTGTCCGCTTCACTGGCCCAACCAACCCTACAAGTGGCATGTCAACGATGGAGAGGAAGTTTGCCAGTTTGATGACCGAGCAATTCAGGCCCCATAGGGCGGTGATCGAGATGGCGAGCAACAAGTGACGAATTTTCAACGCAGTCTTGCTTGATGGTTGTGACACGCACGAGCTGAAAAAAACCAGAGAACCAAGGCCGCAGCGCTGATCGAAGCGCCCAGCAGACTGACGGCAAACCATCCCCAGCGCGCATAGGCCTGAGTCGCCGCCACAGCGCCCAGCGCGCTACCTATCGAGTAGAAGCACATATAGACGCCGACCATGCGGCTTTGCGCTTCCGGGCGGGCGGCGAAAATCATGCTCTGGCTGGTGACATGGACAGCTTGCACGGCGAAGTCGAGCAGGATTACGCCACAGACAAGCGTGACCAGGGACGTCTGCGCAAAACTGATCGGCAACCATGAAAGTGTCAGCACCCCCAACGCCAGGCCGGTGACTCGCTGCCCCAGCCCTTGATCGGCCCAGCGGCCAGCGCTCCTGGCAGCCAGGGCGCCGGCCAATCCTGCCAGCCCGAACAGGCCGATGGCGGAGTGGGAAAGCGACAGCGGCGGCGCACTCAACGGCAGAACCATCGCCGTCCACAAGACCGAAAACGCGGCAAAAATCAGCAAAGCCAGCATGCCACGGACCTGTAACACAGGCTCGCTGATTAGCAGCTTGAATAGCGACCGGATGAGCACTAAATACGAGTCCCGGGATGGCGACGGTGCAGTATGAGGAACGATTTTCCATAGCACGACGGCGAGGACCAGCATCAGCCCTGAGGACAGAAAGTAAACGGCACGCCAGCCTGCCAGATCGGCGATCAGCCCGGACGTGAAGCGTGCCAGAAGAATCCCCAGCACAATGCCGCTGGTGACCGTGCCGATGGTCTGCCCGCGTTGTGAGGGCGTTGCATGCGAAGCGGCAAAGGCCACCACGACTTGCGCGACTACTGCCGTCAAACCAACAACGATCATGGCGCCGAGCAGAACCAGCCACGCCTGAGCAGCGCCGACCGCCGCGAGTGCAATGGCGGACAGCAGCAGCTGACTCAGGATCATCCGTTTGCGGTTGACGATATCGCCGAGCGGGACAATGAGTAGCAAACCCAGTGCGTAACCTGCCTGAGTGGCCGTGACCACGATGCCGATCATTCCCGACGCCACGCCCAGGCCCTCGGCCATTGAGTCAAGTAAGGGCTGGGCGAAGTACACGTTGGCTACTGCCAGTGCACAGGTGACAGAGAGCAGCAGAGTAAGCGAAGACGAAAGGCCCCCGTCCCCCGCTTGACTGATGCCAGGAGGTGTCTGCGGTGTACCGGATCTGTACAAGCGGCCAGTCGGTGATTCGGTCTCAACTGTCATAACGACTTCCATGTGAGTAAACTGGTTTCAATTAGCAACCGAATGAATCTTTGCGCGAATGGGTTTCAAATTGCAACCAGATTCGCTCGAATTATCGATCCGATCTGGCTGACGACACTCAAAAGGTACAAAAATGACCGAGAACGATTCGCCACAAAACAACGAATGCCCTGTTGCAAGAGCGCTGGAAGCCATTGGGGATCGCTGGTCGCTGCTAATCATCCGCGAAGCGTTTGACGATATTCGCCGCTTCAGCGAATTTCAGAAGCGCTTGGGGGTTGCCAAGAATATATTGGCGTCGCGGCTGAAAACGCTGGTTGAGGTCGGCGTGCTCCACATCGTTCCGGCGTCGGATGGCAGCGCTTACAAGGAATATGTGCTCACGGAAAAGGGCCGAGAGATCTTTCCGATTGTGGTCAGCATGAGGCAGTGGGGAGAGCGCCATCTGTTCGAGCCGCACGAGACGCGCTCAGTGCTGCTGGACAATGCAACCGGCCAGCCTTTGATGCCCATCGCCGTTCTTTCCTCAAGCGGTCAACCACTTGGGCCGTCTGAGTGCCATCGAGTGAGGATATTGGCGCAGCCGTCGTGAAGGGGAGGCCGCCTGCCCGCAGTGGGCGAATCTGTGATGCGGGCTTTGCGGCTGTCGAAAAAAGAAAGTCCGCTCTTGACCGACAGTCGCCTCTCGCACAGCGCAGCAACAGGAACACGATAATCGGCCTGGCTTTGCGAAAGGCCAAGTGGGCCATATCATGCCGTCTCGTTCAATCACAGGCTAATGGAATGGCAATCCGATTACGGCAAGCATGTGTGACCGATATCCCAGCCATCTACCGAGGCGAGGAAAGCTACATTCGGTGTTGGGAGCCTGAGCATGAAATAACATGGCGCTTGCAACTGGAGCGACACCTGACGCGCTGGGTAGACAATTTTGAACGGCTTAAGATCGCACTCGTGGATGATCACTTCGCGGGCTACTCGCTTTGGATGCCGGATCAAAACTACGCAGAACTCACCACTCTTCATGTAGTGACGGACCATAGGCGTAGCGGCGTAGCGATGGCGCTTCTAGAGGCGTATGCGCTGGACGCGGCAGGGCAAGGATTCACTCAGTTGCGTTTAAGTGTAAGACCTGACAACCCTGCGATGTTTCTGTACCAGAAAGCAGGTTTTCGTTGCACTGGTAAGGGTGCTCACGACTACCTCACCTACGAGCGCCACGCCTGGTTGATGCCCCGTTAGCGACTTGGCCCGGCTCGACTAATAAAGTCATAGGGTCAGGCGTGTGGGAGTGGCGACAGGGTATAGCCGCCGCTCTCTTTCAGGCATCGCTAACCTGATCAGCAGCTGTACTGACCGTCTCCACTGTTGGCATCAGAGTCAGTCCGCGATTGCATTCAGTTCTGCCAGCGTCTCATCTCGCAGATGAAGATCGGCCACAGCGAGGTTTTCGCGCAAGTGGGCTAATGACGACGTCCCCGGGATCAATAGAATATTGGGTGAACGACGCAGTAGCCATGCCAGGGCCAGTTGCTTGGGCGTTACTCCGAGTCGCTGCGCAACGCTAGACAGTGCAGTGGACTGGATAGGGGTGAAACCGCCCAGAGGGAAGAACGGCACGTAAGCAATGCCATCCAGGGCCAACTCGTCGATCATGGCGTTGTCGTGCTGATGAGCGATGTTGTACAAATTCTGCACGCACACGACATCAACGATTTTACGTGCCTGGGCCACTTGGGTCGGTGTGACGTTGCTAATCCCTATATGGCGGATCAGGCCTTGCTGTTGCAGCTCCGCCACAGCTGTCAGTGAAGCTTCGATTGATCCTTCGCCGGGCCCCATTGCGTTGTGCATCGCCCGAAAATTGACGACATCCAGAACGTCCAAACCCAAGTTGCGCAGATTGTCTTGCACTGCCTGGGTCAGCTCTGCTTTTGAGCCAGCCGCGAGCCAGGCGCCATCGTCGCCACAGCGGGCGCCGATCTTGGTCACTATTGTCAGATCGTCCTGATAGGGATGCAGGGCCTCTCGGATAATCTGATTGGTTATGTGCGGTCCGTAGAAGTCGCTGGTGTCTATGTGGTTCACACCCGATTCAACGGCCTCGCGCAGTACTGCCAGAGCCGCATTACGATCCTTGGGAGGGCCGAACACGCCCGGACCAGCCAACTGCATTGCGCCGTAGCCTAGACGCTTGAGTGTGCGGTCGCCAAGAATGAAAGTGCCACTTTCATCTAACCCAGCCATATCGATGGTTCTCGGTTCATTTGAGGAGAACTATGATATGAAGGATCCTTCAGGTTTTAGAATTCGCATTCCATGAACAACCTAAAAGTGTCTTTAAAGCCAAGAAAATCAGCGGTTCAGGCCCGTTCCATGGCGACCGTTGATGCTCTTCACACGGCAACCCTTCAGGTTTTGACCCAGCATGGTCTTGTCCGCTGCACGACGACCCGCGTCGCCGAGCGTGCTGGAATGTCCGTGGGCAGTGTCTATCAGTACTATCCAAACCGCGATGCATTGCTTGCTGCCGTGCTTGAAAAACACTTGCTGGAAGTCGCCGAAACGGTGGCGCGGACTTGCGAACAATGCCGGGGCAAGCCGGTTGCCGAGATGGCATCGGAGCTGGTTTCGGCATACCTTGCTGCAAAACTGCGTGATACATCCATCTCCAAGGCGCTTTATGCGATTGCTGCGCAGCTGCCCGTATCAATACCCGAATGGTGACGGCCACTGCTTCCATGTTGGCGAGCGCACCGGACGCAGATTTTGAAGACCCGACATTGATCGCCACTGTTTCGCTCACCGCCCTCGGCGGAACGGTGCGAGCTCTGCTCGAAGGCTACGTGCCACCGCTTTTCGAAACCTGCCTCGAACAGCAGGCAACGCTACTGTTGACGGCTTATCTAGGTATGTACCGCAGACCCGCTTAGCCAAAAGCCGTCACTCATCATGGCTACTGACAGCCCCTCATCCTATCGTCACACCACCGCAGCCGCAGCCGCAGCCGTTCTGGAGCGCCAGACGAAAGCCAACACCATCAGCAGCCCCAGCCCCGCCATTGCTGCTCCGGCCAAGGAAATCGCCGGATAACCCAGCCCGGCATTGATCACCGCCCCGCCCAGCGCAGCCCCGATTGCGTTACCTAGGTTGAAGGCGCCGATATTCACCGCCGAGGCCAGGTTGGGTGCGTCCTTGGCAGCGTCCATGACGCGCATCTGTAGCGGCGGCACCAGAGCGAAGCTGGCGATACCCCATATCAGAATCGCAACGGCTGCCGGCAGCGGCCAACGCATCAGTACGGTGAACGCCAGCAAGACGAGAATCAGCACGCTGAGCGAAACGATCAGGGTGCGATCTATCGAGCGGTCAGCGGCTTTGCCGCCCCAGATGTTGCCTAGCGTCAGACCGACACCGAACAGCACCAGCATGGCGGTGATGTAGGCGGTAGACGCGTGGGTCTCGCTGCTGAGGATCGGCGCGATGTAGGTAAAGACGGTAAACATTGCACCCGAGCCGACTACGGTCAGGGCTAATGCCCCCAGCACCGGACCACGGCTAAGCACCCGAATTTCGGCCATTACACCGGCGCTTTTCGGTGCCGGCAGGTTGGGCAGCGCGAACCACAATGCGGCCATCGCCAGCACGCCGAGTCCGGTAATGCCCCAGAATGCGGTGCGCCAGCCGAGCGTTTCGCCAAACCAGGCGGCCAATGGCACACCACCGATGGTCGCCAGGGTCAGGCCCATGAACATGGCGGCAACCGCCCCGGCGCGTTTCTCCGGAGCCACCACGCTGGCGGCGACGATAGAGCCAACGCCAAAGAATGCACCGTGGTTCAGTGAGGTCACCACCCTGGCGACCATGAGGCTGTAGTAATCAGTTGCCATGGCTGACATCAAATTACCCAGGGTGAAAATCGCCATCAGTCCGATCAGCAAATAGCGCCGGGGTATCTTGCCGGTGGTCAGGGTCATCAGCGGCGCGCCGAGCAGTACGCCCAAGGCATAAGCACTGACCAATAGACCTGCCGCGGGAATCGAAACGCCGAGATCCGCAGCGATGCCCGGCAACATGCCCATGGGGGCGAACTCGGTAACGCCGATGCCGAAGGCACCAATGGCAAGTGCAATCAGGGGGGGATTGATACGCATAGAGGGCTCCTTATCTGTGCCGCCAATGCTACGATCCAGGGCTTTGAGGCGGTAGATAGCATTTCTGGCAATCACCTTTGCGTAAGGAGCACAAATGGACTTCAACGGCAGGTCAGGTGAAATGGAAGTATTCACCACTGTGGCGCTGCAAGGCAGCCTGTCGGCCGCCGCGCGTGCCTTGGGGCTGACGCCTTCGGCGGTCAGTCGGATCATCGCGCGCACCGAGCGCCGTCTTGGTGCCCGTCTGCTGTTGCGTACCACTCGAGCGATCAACTTCACTGCCGAGGGCGAGGCGTTCCTGCGCGGCGCCCGGCGGATCCTTGCCGACATGGCCGAAGTCGAAGAATCCATCGCCGACCAGGGCGTACCCAGGGGCCGATTGCGGGTAAGCGCCGCCCTTGGTCACGGACGCCTGGCCATCGTTCCTTTGGTGGCCGCCTTCAGCGCACGCTACCCGAACATCGTCGTAGACCTCACCCTCAGCGACGAAGTGGTCGACATTCTCAGCGGTCAGGCCGACGTGGCGGTACGCTTTGGCCATTTGCCGGATAGCCCGCTGACCGCGCGCAGGATTGGCGTCACCGGCCAGATAGTGGTGGCATCGCCCGAGTACCTGCAGCGCCACGGCACCCCTCAGGAGCCGGAAGACCTGCTGCGGCACAACTGCCTACGCTTCAACTTCCGGCGTGCCGAACCCAACTGGCCGTTCATCCGCGACGGGAAAGAGTTTTCCCTGAAGATCAGCGGTAACCTCGAATGCAGCAGTGGTGAAGCGCTGGCCCAATTCGCGCGAGTAGGCGCCGGCATTGCGCGTATCGGGGAGTTCAGCGTGAGCGAGGATCTGCAGCGCGGCGACCTTATCCCGTTGCTGGAACCCTGGAACCCCGGCGACGAAGAACCGATTCATGCGGTGTTCGTCGGTGGCTCGGCAATGCCGGCAAGAGTGCGGCTGTTCGTGGATTTCTTATTGGAACATCACCGGATGTAAGCGCTGGCGTTAGCTGATTCTGCCGGTTGGTCGCGATGGTGTTCGCGTTAAGCAAGCGGTGACAGGCACAGTGTCGGGCGCGCTATTCATGGGGGAGCGGTCTGACTTGCCCAATTGGGCGCTATGGCATCGGCCCCTCGTCTGCGTGCCATAAATCGCGATTTGGCCGATGGCTATTTGTGAACGGCCACTACTGGCCGGACCCGGTCAATCAAGCTTCTTGCCTCGGCGCTGCCGGGCAGGGGTGATCAAGTCATTACTTGCACATAACACGCAGAACATGATGACTGGACGCGTACTTACCGGCGCCTTTTTGGATCGCTCAAGAAGCCGCCGTGAAAAACTCCTGCTTTTTGTGAGCGCCAGTGTTCCCGGAATATTCGGTACTGACGAGCCCTTGGCTGAAGGCTACATCGCTGACCAGTTGCCGGTTGGACAGGCTGTTTCCGGAGTCTTCCAAGTAGGCGTGCAGCGCTACCCATTTTGCTTCTTCGATCTCGTCGGTGTCCTGTACGTTGATACGCTGCGTCAGGGCTGTCATTCGAAAAATGAAGTGAATGTTTGATTTGCCAAATTGGTAGGGGTGTTTGGTGGTAAACGCGACGATGGAATCACACTTCACTTCGATACCCGTTTCCTCCAGCACCTCGCGCACGATCGAATCCTGAATTCGCTCAGCTGGGTCCACGTGGCCCCCCGGTAGCTTGAACCCGCTAGTGCCTCGCTCTCTTATGACCAGGAGTTCTCCGGCATCGTTAATGACAATGGCGCCCGCTCCCACGGTGTGCGTGGGTATGAAGGGCACGAATGCCTGATCTGAGTGGCGGCGCACCAGGGTCAACTGATCGGTGAGACAGCTATGGAAGCAGAAACCGCTCGCGGTGAAGACTGGAATAGCTTGTGCGTTGCTGATCGGCAGGGTGACCCAGGCCAGAGCCAGGCGTTCGTGCTCGATAAGGGCCACTAACGTCTCGACAGCATCACATAACGCTTGCGGGTCTTCCGGCAGCGAAGCAGCGTCGATAATGATGCCGTTGAACCTGTCTCGTTTGAACTCCACTTTGCACCTTTGGATTACTCGATTTGCCGAGATTGTAGCGTTTCATCGCTGGATCGAAAGCGGACATTTCAATCCGACGCCCATGCTCATCATCATGAGCTTCGCTAATGTTTAATTGAAATCAAATCGTTTTTGCTCATGTGGTCGCCCGACCTAGAATGCGCGCAGCTCTTCACGAACGGCAGAACAACGGCCACTGCGTGAAGAAACAGAACGTTGGTCATAGCTGAAAAGGGCGAAAAGCCCAGTTCAGCTTTGCTTCGAAAACAGGGTGCCAGGCCAAGATGAAAAATGAATTCACATTTGCTATCAAAAGCATTTGTTTTGATGAGCACTACTCTCCATCACCTACGACGCGCATCACGACTAACTTTGCCAATCTGGCCAGAGGGGAAAGTCGCCAGGAGAATTTGCGCAACACGTTGACCATGATCAACAACCGCTACAACGCCTTGGCGCACTGGGATAACCCTACAAGTGATCGTTACACAGTCGAGCTGGAGATCATCTCCGCTGAGCTGACCATTGATGGTGAAGGCGGGGAGGATGCCATCCCGCTAATTGAAGTGTTGAAAGCAACGATTATTGATCGAACAACCAATGAGCGCATCAACGGTATTGTCGGAAATAACTTCTCGTCTTACGTGCGAGATTATGACTTCAGTGTGCGGTTGCAAGAGCATAACAAGCACTTGTCGCAGTTCAGTACGCCCGAAGATTTTGGATCGTTGCACGGAAAGCTATTCAAGTGCTTCGTTCATTCGCCTGCCTACAAAGACCATTTCGAGAAGCCGCCGGTTATCTGCCTGAGTGTGTCGAGCACCAGAACCTACCAGCGCACTGAGCATCAGCATCCTGTGCTGGGGTTTGAGTACCAGCAGGATGAATACTCGCTGACGGATGCGTATTTCGAGAAGATGGGCTTGAAGGTTCGGTATTTCATGCCGCCGAACAGCGCCGCGCCGCTCGCCTTTTATTTCTCAGGCGATTTGCTGGGTGATTACACCGCGCTTGAGCTTATTGGCACCATCAGCACTATGGATACGTTCCAGAAGATTTATCGGCCTGAGATCTATAACGCAAACTCAGTGGCCGGCAAATCCTACCAGCCCAGCCTGAACAATCAGGATTACTCGCTGACCCGAATTGTGTACGACCGCCATGAACGCAGTCGGTTAGCGGTTGAGCAAGGAAAGTTCGTTGAAGAACACTTCATCAAACCTTACCAGGCCGTTCTTGAGCAGTGGTCCGTTAGTTGCGCTTTTTGATAATTAAACTACCAAGGTCATTCTCATGAAAAAACTATTGCCTACATCGACGGCTGGCAGCTTGCCTAAACCCTCCTGGCTTGCCCAGCCTGAGACGCTTTGGTCACCCTGGAAGTTGCAAGGTGACGAACTGATTGAAGGTAAGCAAGACGCGTTGCGTTTGTCTCTGCAGCAACAACAACTGGCCGGTATCGATATCGTCAGTGACGGTGAACAAACTCGCCAGCATTTCGTGACGACGTTTATCGAGCACCTCGACGGCGTCGATTTTGAACAGCGTGAGACCGTTAGAATCCGTGATCGTTACGATGCGAGCGTGCCAACGGTAGTGGGGGCTGTCGCCCGTCGAAAGCCGGTTTTTGTTGAAGACGCCAAGTTTCTCCGTCAGCAAACCGGGCAGCCAATCAAGTGGGCGCTGCCAGGCCCAATGACGATGATTGATACCCTCTACGATGCTCATTACAAAAGCCGTGAAAAACTGGCCTGGGAATTTGCCACGATTCTCAATCAGGAAGCCAAAGAGCTGGAGGCTGCCGGGGTCGATATTATTCAATTCGACGAGCCTGCATTTAACGTGTTTTGTGATGAGGTGAACGAGTGGGGTGTTGCCACGCTGGAACGGGCGATTGAAGGACTGAAATGCGAAACAGCGGTGCATATTTGCTATGGCTACGGCATCAAAGCGAACACCGACTGGAAAAAGACCCTGGGTTCAGAGTGGCGACAGTACGAGGAAGCCTTCCCCAAGCTGCAAAAATCCAGTATCGACATCATCTCGCTGGAATGTCACAACTCTCACGTCCCTATGGATCTGCTTGAACTGATTCGGGGTAAGAAAGTGATGGTCGGCGCCATTGACGTGGCGAGCCATACCATCGAGACGCCCGAGGAAGTCGCCAATACCCTGAGAAAGGCACTCCAGTTTGTCGATGCCGACAAACTTTACCCCTGCACCAACTGCGGCATGGCGCCTTTGCCACGTCGAGTCGCCAGCGGCAAGCTGCACGCGTTAACTGCGGGGGCGGAAATCGTGCGTAGAGAACTCTTGAACGAGTGTTTTTGATCGATGGCAAATTTCACCTGAAGACAAAACGGGCAGCGTAGAGACACTGCCCGTTTTATCTTCAGGGCTTGTTCAGGCCAGTTTGCTGCGTGATACCGCAGCATTCTCGCTGGCTGCCACGCGCAGAGCGGCCTCTGCGTCAACTGTATGCAGCGACTTGCCCCGGGTTTCCCGGGTCAGGCCGACGGCAACAATCGAGATCAACGCCGCACCCACCAGGTACCAGGCAATGGGTGTGGAGCTGTTGTATTTGTTCAGCAAGGTGATCGCGATCAACGGCGCAAGCGAACCCGCGAAGATCGGCGCTACCTGATAACACAGCGACAGTGCGGTGTAGCGCACGTGGGTCGGGAACATTTCGGCCATCAGCGCCGAGTAGGGCGCGTAGGTCATGGACTCGATGGCCAGGCCCAGTGTAATGGCGGCCATGATCAGCCAGTTGTTGCCCGTGTCCATCATCGGGAAGCCGACAAACCCCCAGAACGCCGTGAGCACCGCGCCCGTCAGGTACACCGGTTTACGGCCGACAAGATCGGACAGATAACCCATCAGCGGGATCATGAAAAAGTGCAGGAAGTGCGCGCCGAACATCAGCAGCAGAATCTGCGAGGTGTCTTTGTGCACCACCAGCTTGAGGTAGGTGATGGAGAACGTCACCACGGTGTAATACAGGATATTTTCGGCAAACCGCGCGCCAATCCCCACCAGCACGGAACGCCAGTGGTGTCGCAGCACCTCAACCACACCCAGTTGCTCGGATTGAATCAATGCCTGACGTGCCTGAGCTTCCTTGAAGATGGGGGCATCATCGACGCTGCTGCGGATCCAGTAGCCGATCAACACCACGATTGCCGACAGCCAGAACGCCACACGCCAGCCCCAGGCGAGGAATTGCTCCTCGGACAGCCCGGTGGAGAGCGCCAGTAATGCGACGGTCGCGATCAGGTTGCCCGCAGGGACACCCGCTTGTGGCCAGCTGGCCCAGAAGCCGCGTCGGTTGTCCGGGCAATGTTCAGACACCAGCAGAATTGCACCGCCCCATTCGCCGCCAAAGGCGAAGCCCTGGATCAGACGCAGCAGCACGAGTAGCACTGGCGCGGCGTAGCCGATGGTCGCGAAGCCTGGCAGGCAGCCCATCAGGAAAGTGGTGATGCCGACCACCACCAGGCTCAGTTGCAACAGACGTTTACGGCCGAACTTGTCACCGTAGTGACCGAAGACCAGGCCTCCGAGCGGTCGGGCCAGAAAGCCCACGGCATAGAGGGCGAAGGCCGCGATGATGCCATCGATGGGGCTGTCGGTCTGGCGGAAGAACAGTTGACCGAAGACCAGCGCGGAGGCCGTGCCATAAAGGAAAAACTCATACCATTCGGCGACTGTTCCGGCCATGGCCGCAGCCACGACACGCTTGAGTCCCGCCGGGGTGGTCGCGTTGGAAGAAGTAGACATGATGACGTTTCCTGGGTGGACACAGTGACAGGTAGCCGGGCCAGGCTGATCAGCGTGGCCCGGGCGTGACTCAGAGACCGACGTCGGGCAGGGTGGGGCGGTTGGCCAGGGCTTTGGCCATGATGCGCTCGACGAACAGGCGATCCTCTTCCGGCAGCGCCAGGCGAGGTGGGCGGGTCAGGGCACTGCCGCGACCCATGATGGCTTCGCACAGCTTGATGCACTGCACCAGGTCCGCGCGTGCGTCCAGGTGCAGGATCGGCATCAGCCACTGGTAGATTTCCATGGCCTCGGCGAAGCGCCCGGCCTTGGCCAGGCGGAAGATGGTTTCGCCTTCCTGCGGGAACACGTTGGACATCCCCGAGACCCAGCCTTCGGCACCCACGGCGATGCTTTCCAGCACCACGTCATCGAGCCCGGCAAACAATACGAAGCGGTCACCCACTTCATTGCGCACGTCGATGAAGCGCCGTGTGTCGCCCGATGAATCCTTGAAGCACACCACGTTGTCGCAGTCGGCCAGGGAAATCAGGATCTCGGCGGTGACGTCGTTTTTGTAGATGGGCGGGTTGTTGTAGACCATCAACGGGACGTCGGCATTTCTTGCCACATAACGAAAATGCTCGGCGGTCTCGAAAGGCTTGGAGCCGTAGACCAGAGCGGGCATCAACATGACGCCATCCACACCGGCCTTGCGCACGGCATTGGCGGTTTTGGCGGCGGCGACGCTGGTGAATTCTGCGACGCCGCAGATGACCGGCACCCGACCACGGGAGGCGTCGACGGCCACTTCGGTGACCGCGATTTTCTCTTCGGCAGTCAGCGAGGTGTTTTCGCCCACTGAGCCACAGACCACCAAACCGGATACGCCATCGCGAATCACGTTGGAAATGACGTCGTGGGTCTTTTCATAGTTGATGGAAAAGTCGTCGTTGAATTGAGTGGTAACGGCCGGGAACACGCCACTCCAGTTGATGCGCTTGCTCATTTGGGTCACTCCGCTGGTTGATCGTATTTCGTATACGATGATTTTGCTGCTTAAAAAGGACGAGATATTTTTTGCAGTAGGGCGATGCTAATCAGCATTTTTCAACACGGCATCACCCGTCACTGTTCAGGCGCCCGGCCAGGTATCGGACAGCCGATAACCTTGTGGCCATGGGTCGCTCGGATCAAGTAGGTGTTGATGCGTGCCGGTGATCCACGCACGGCCCGAGAGGCACGGCTTGATCGCCGGACGATCGGCCACCTCTGTCAGTGAGTCGATCCGGCAATGGAACAGGGAACCAATGATCGAGCGCCCGATAAACTGTTCGCCAACCTTCAGTTGACCTTTGGCATGCAACACCGCCATGCGTGCCGAACACCCGGTGCCACAGGGCGAGCGGTCGATCTTGCCGGGGCGGATGACCACCGCATTGGCGCCGGTCGCGATGCCGTTTTCATAGACCACGGGCGCGGCGATCTGGCAGAACGAGATATGCGCCCAGTCGGGGTTCAATGGGTGCACGAAACCCAATTGCTCGTTCGCCGCATGGGTGATCTTCAGGCCGATTTCAACCATCTCCCTGGCCTCGTCCGCGCGAATTTCGAAGCCCAGGGTGTGTGCGTCGGCAATCACGAAACTGTCGCCACCGTAGGCGGTATCGACCTTGATCGAGCCCAGCCCTTCGACTTCAATCCAGGCGTCCAGGCGGTCGGCGAATGACGGCACATTGGCGATTTCGACGCGCTGCACCTTGCCGTCCCGGCACTCGGCCACGGCTTCAATCAGGCCGCCGGGAGCTTCCAGTACCAGCCGGGTCACGGGCTCGGTCATGGGCAGGATGCCGCTGTCGAGCAATACCGTGGCCACACACAGGGAGTTGGAACCGGACATGGGCGGCGTGTCGGCGGGTTCCATGATGATCCAGGCCATTTGTGCGCGCGGATCTTTGGCGGGCACCAGCAAGTTGACGTGACGGAACACGCCGCCACGGGGTTCATTGAGGACGAAGTTACGCAGCGTTTCGTCTGCGGCTATCCAGCGTGACTGTTCCCAGATCGTCGCGCCGGGGGGCGGCGCAACGCCGCCGACAATCACATCGCCGACTTCGCCTTCGGCATGGCAGCTGACCACGTGAATCACTTTTGATGAGCGCATTGCCGGCTCCTATTTGACCGATTTGAGAAAGGCCGCCGTTTCAGGCTGCAGCGGGTTGCCGATCACCTGGTCCGGGGTGCCGATTTCATGCACCAGGCCATTGCGAAAGAACGCCACGCGATCCGATACGTCGCGGGCAAAGCGTATCTCGTGGGTGACCAGCACCATGGTCATGCCGTCCTCGGCCAGCATGCGCATGGTGTCGAGCACTTCACCGACCAACTGCGGGTCGAGGGCCGAGGTCGCCTCGTCAAACAGCATGTAGTCCGGTGACATGGCCAGGGCGCGGGCAATGGCCATGCGTTGTTGCTGGCCGCCGGAAAGCTTGCCGGGGAAGGTATTGAACTTGTCGCTGAGGCCGACATGGGTCAATTGCTGGATGGCCAGCGCCTCGGCTTGCTCCTTGCTCTTGCCCAGTACTTTGCGTGGCGCCAGCATCACGTTCTCCAGCACGGTCAGGTGCGGAAAGGCGTTCCACTGCTGGAAGACGATGCCGATTTTTTGCCGCAGCTGGTTGAGATTGGTGTGCTTGTCGTGGACCTCGACGCCATCGACCCGAATGCTGCCTTTCTGGATCGGCTCCAGGCCGTTGATGCACATCAGCAGGGTGGATTTGCCTGAGCCCGAGCCACCGATGATCGAAACCACCTCGCCCTTGCTGACCGTCAGGCTGACCCCCTTGATGACCTCCAGCTCGCCGAAGGATTTGTGTACGTTGTCGATCTCAATCATTTTCCTGCCACCTTCTTTCCAGACGGGCGCCCAGGCGAGCAACCACCAGGCTCATGACGTAGTAGATAAGTCCGGCGATGCACAGCACCAGCAGCGGCTCCTGGATGCGCGTAACGATGGTTTGTGAGGCGCGCAGCAACTCGACGATGCCGATCCACATCACCAGCGCGGTGTCTTTCATGACGCTGAGCACCAGGTTCAGCCAGCCGGGGAAAGCCACACGAGTGGCCATCGGCAGGACGATGTAACGCAGATCCTGCCAGTAGCTCAGGCCCAGTGAGCGGCTGGCCCGGCGCACCGATGGCGATACGGCCAGCACGCCGCTGCGCACGATTTCCGTGAAGTACGCCGCGGCATAAACACCCAGCACGATGCAGCCCACGGTAAAGGCGCTGATGTTCAGCCCGACGATGCTCTTGAGCGAATTGAGCAGGACGAACTGGATCAACAGCGGCACGCTGCGAAACACGTCCAGCACCCAGGCCAGCGGCAGGCTGGCCCGAGGCGCCAGCGCACGCAGCAACCCGCAGAGCAACCCGACGAAGGAGCCGAGCAGGATGGCCCAGAACGTCAGTTGCAGGGTCACCCAGGCACCGTCGAGCATGAACAGCAGGTCTGTGGAGGTCAGGCTGGTGGAAAACATGCGCAGCTCCTCAGTAGCGGAACAAACGCCAGCTCAACAGTCGGGCGAGGCCGACGATCAGCTTGGCGATCAGGTAATACAGCACAGCCGCGATGGCGAAATACTCGAAGGTGCGGAAGGTCTTGACGTTGTAGTCCTGGGTGACGCCGGTGAGGTCGTTATTGAGCCCGACCACCACACCCAGAGAAGTCATCAGCACCGCCCAGACCATCTGGTTACTGAGCGGGTAGAACACGACGCGCAACAATTGCGGGACGATGATCATGCGGTAGGTCTGGAAAGCACTCATGCCCAGTGACCGTGCAGCGCGCATTTGTGTGTCGGGGACCGCCTTTAGCCCGCCGCGAAAGTTTTCCGCCAGGTAACCCGCGTTGTTGAAGGTGATTCCGGCCAGCAATGCCAGCCACGAACTGACGTGCAGGCCCAGCGAGCCGAGGCCGAAATACAGGATGTAAATCTGGAACAGCGACGGGGTGTTGCGGGCGATGGACACCCAGCCGTTGCCGATGCCGCGCAGCACCGGGCTGGGGGCGGCGCGCATGACCGTCAGGAGCAAGGCGAGCAACACGCCGAAGATCATCGACAGGGCCGCGGTTTCGAACGTCACCCATGCGCCTTGCAACATGTCTGGCAGGGCGCGCAAAGCCGCACGCCACTGGAAGGTGTAGTCAAACATGATTGGCAACCTCTGGAGGGCAAGCGCTGGATATCCAAGTGGGAAGTCGCCCGCTGGCGATGCCGTTGCACGCGCTGTCGACACACTCGGCGAGGCTGGCGAAATGCACGCTGCGCCCGACCAGGCCAGGCGCGTAGTGGGCGTATTTGCCCGAGTTGGTCATCAGGCTGCGAGCATCCACCGGGATGACCGGCTCACCCAACATGCACCAGCAGGTGTCGGTGATCAGCGTCGCGCCAAACCCCTCGATGACGGCCAGGTGGCCAGCGGCTCTTGCCTGGTCCAGCACCGCCCGGCCGCAGGTGATGGCCAGCACGACGTGAGGATGTTTGTCCCGGCCGTGGCACAGGTCAGCCAGCCGGGAAAACTCACTCAGGGAGAAATGCGGATTGCCCAGGGAGATCATCCTCACTTCTGAATCTCGGGCGCTGTTCAATTCCTGCCAGCTGATCAGCAGCTCTTCTGGCGCTATGTGCATGGGCTCCAGGTCTCCGGTCTGATCCTTTATCTGTGCCGGGGCCATGGCTTCCGGGGTGACGCCTGCAATGTGAAACATCGGCGCTGCGCTGGTGGTGGCAAAGGCGGCGCCGAATGACTTGAGGTCATCCAGGGTTGGAGAGTGCTGTTGCAGGCCGGTAATCAGCGGGATGCGAGTGCCGCACAGTGCGCCGATGTGGTAGCCCAGCAGCGGGTAGACGCTGTCATCAAGGTCGTGCAGCTCCGGGACTTTTATCAGCAGTTGCGCCTTGCGCCGTTCCTGCAGATGGCAGCCAATCAGCGGCGCGCGACCGGTGAGCGCGATGCAGATGTCCAGATAGTCAGGGTATTTCAGGGTGCGGGCGCCGAGCACGCTGTTGGCATACACCACCGCGTTGGACTCCGCCCAGACCACCTGTTCGCCAAGGCTTGGCGCGCTGGCGAGCAGATAAGGCGCGCAGGTGAAGCTCAGTTGTGCGCCCATGGCCATGTACGCATCGCCCAAGGCGCTGGCGGGTTCGCCGAGGGCCGGGTCGATGCCCAATTCGCGCCAGCGACGCTGGTCTACCGAGATGGAATTGAGGGTGGTGGGTACGCGCACCTTCGCGCCCCATTGCACCAGTTGTTCGGCAAAGCGCAGGCTGGCGGGGCCTGTGTAGATGCAGCCGTCGATATGCGCTTGAGTGATGTCGACCAGTTGCTGCGCACCTTGCAGCCGGGCCATGCGCAGCACGATTTCCATGGCGACCTGTGCGGCTTTGCCATCGGTGCCGTCCAGTAATGCCTGGTCGTGGCTATCGAGTGTCATCTCTGTGTCGGCCGAGGCGTGGGCCTGGCGTTGGTCATCGGTCGCTTGCCAGCCGTCGTCGGGCCTTTGCGGGTAGAGGCTCAATGTCGCACCTTCAAGCCGCGCCCAGGCCTGACCGCTCAACGTCGCGAAGGCCTCCTTGCCGATGCTTAGCACCGGCAAGGAACGGTCAAAGAAGTACTGCGCCACCAGCACGCCCAGGGTCAGGATCTCATCCGCTTCGGCCAGCACCAGTGCCGCCGGTGCGTGGCCATTGCTGATCAGCTCCATCATCACGCTGCTGCCGGTGCAAGAGCCGCGCCCATTAGGGATCGCCAATACCCGCCCCGACACGTTCTGACCGCTGAGGGGATGGTGCCGGTCAATGACCTCGCCACTGAAGGGGTCGACCCCACCCCAGAAGCTCAGCCCGGTGTCGGCAAACAACAGCGCCCCCTGAGCGCTGCCTTCAATCAGGCTGCGGCCACTGACAGTGCTGGGCATGGCGGCCACCTCAGTAGTAAACGTTAGGCACAGTCAGGTTGGCGGGCGCGATCTCGGTGCCGACCCACTTCACGAACAACTCGTTGTAGCGGCCACTGCGCACCTGCTGGTTGACGAACAGGTTCAGGTAGTTGAGCAGGCCGTACTCGGTACGCTTGGCGCCCAGCGATACGTAATCGATCACGTACGGCGCATTGCCCGCGACTTTCAGGTTTTTGTATTTGCCGGATTTCAGCGTCGCAGCTGCCACGGTATTGGTCACCACAGTGGCCTGGATATGGCCCTGAGCGACGGCGAGGATCGTGTCGTTCTGCGACTGATAAGCGCGGAAGCTGCCGCTGCCCCAGTTCTTCACGTCTTTTTCCAGGGCGATGGCCTCATAGGTGCCGCTGGTGTTACCCAGTGCCTTGCCCTTGAGGTCATCGAAGCTGTTGATGCCGGTGTCATCGCGGGTCAGCACCACCATCTGGAAGGCGAAGTACGGCACGCTCAGGCCGACTGTCTTGGCGCGCTCAAGGGTGTCTGAAGTGGAGGCCACGATGACGTCGGCACGGCCGGAGATCAGCGCCGGGATACGGTCCGGGAACGGCGTCTCGACGACTTCTGCATCAACCCCAAGGACTTTCGCCAGGTCATTGCAGTAGTCGACGTCGAAACCGGCAGGCTTGTTGGCGCTGTCACGAAACCCCATGGGAGGGAAATCCAGCGTCACGGCGCAGCGCAATTTGCCGGAGCCGATGATGTCGTCCAATTTGTCGGCATGAGCGGTGGCGATGAAGGAGGTACTGAGCACAGCGCTGAGGGCTACGGCGAAAGCGGTGTTTTTCATAGAAGCCTCGTGATCGGGTTAAGTGCTGGGAGTGTTGCTGGGGATTTCGTATACGATATTTCAAATGCAATGGCCGTGCCTGTTTCTCCTGCGGCTTCAAGGATTGTCCAGAAGCCGTGTGGCAAAGCCCCTCATGGATTCAGCGATGGATGTCGATCACCAGGAACACCCCACCATCAGGTGGCCAGGTTGTTACATAAGGGAGCATTGCGCGGCTGACTGCCCATTAACGGAACATTCAGCGGTGGCTGTCGCGGTATTGGCTGGGGGAGAGGTGGGTCAAGGCTCGAAACTGACGACTGAATGCGCTGTGATCGGTGTAACCGCAGCGCAGAGCAATGTCCGTGATGGGCAGCTCTTCATCTCGCAACAGGCGCGAGGCTTCTTCGAGGCGGGCTTTGTGAATGAGCTGTCGCGGAGTGAGCTGGAAGATCCGCTTGCAGTGGCGCTCCAGTTGCGCCACCGACAGACCGGCAATCGCGGTCAGTTCTGCAAGGCTGATGGGGCGGGCGAAATGAGCGCGAATGTGCGCATCCACCGCCGCCAGTTTGTGGAACGCCGGATGGTTGGATTGGGGTAGCTGCAGGTCTCGGGAGATGCCCGCCAGGCCGACGATGCGGCCTTGCTCATCCTGCAGGGCAATCTTGTGGGTCAGGCACCAGACCGGCTGGTTGCCATAGTAAAGGTGCAGCTCCAACTGGTTGGCCAGCTCGCGGCCGCTGCTGAGAACCTTGCGATCCTGTTCGGTGTACAGCGTGCCGAAGCGCGCTGGAAACACTTGCTCGGCAGTCAGCCCCAACAGCTCATGGCTGGCCTTGAAGCCGCAGCGTCTGGCCAGGGTGCTGTTGACGAAGGCATAGCGGGCCGCGTCGTCCTTGATGAAGAACACCACATCGGCCAGCGCATCGAGCAAAGGCGCCAAGGGTTGCAGGCTACCCAGCAGGCTCGGCAGTTGGCAGGGGCTGGCAGTGACAAGGGCAGCGAGCATGAGGTTGGCGATCCGGGGATGACGCTCGGATCATAGTGCCCTTGCGCCCAAGCGCAAAGCCCGGACGCAGGATTCACGCCGGTGGACGGTCGTCGACGCAGAGCAGGGTTTGGATACGGGCCGGGCTGTAAGGCGGCCGCGGAGCTGATGGTTGCCAACCAAACAGCTGCGCAGTCGCCGCACCGCACACCCGTCCCTGGCAGGCACCCATGCCGCAGCGACTGGCAAGCTTGGCTTCGCGCCAGCTGCGATGCGCGTGAAGCGCTGAAAAGGGCACGTCTTCACAGCGGCACACCAGCGTATCGGGCTCAGACAAGGCATTGAGCGCTGGCGCCAGCGCGAACGCCCGGTTGAGCGCATCTGCAAAGCCTTGCCAATGAGCGCGCTGCGGCCACAGCCGTTCGGCAGCCTTGCGATCACCCACAGCGGCGAGCCCGGCGATGCTGCCTTCGACCAAGGCCAGTTCGCTGCCGCCGAAGCCGGTGCATTCGCCCGCTGCAAAATGCTCCGCCAGGCTGGTGGCTTGCCAGGCATCAACCTGGATTGCCTGGCCTTGTAAGGTACAGCCCAGCGCCTGGCCGAGCTGAGTATTGGGGGTCAAACCAAACCCACAGGCCAACCGATCACAGGCCAGTTCGACGACCTTGCCCTGCTGCATCAATCGCACGCCTTCGAGCCGGTCACTGCCGATGGCCGCCAGTACATGGCTGCCGGTGCGGTAGGAGGCGCTGAAGAGTTGCATCGCTTGCAACAACTTGTGGGGCCAGCGAGGCAACTGCGCGGCGAAGGCGCCGACCGAGCGGGCGCTGGCTTGCTCGGCGATGCGTATCACTCGTGCGGCATTTTTGCGGGCTGTGTCTGCGCTCGCCAGCAACAACGGCCCGCTGCCCGCGATCACCACGCGCTCATTGGCAACCGGCAACCCACCTTTGATCAGCGCCTGCAACCCTCCCGCGCCCGTCACACCCGGCAGCGTCCAGCCGGGGAAGGGCAGTAGCAGCTCTCGGGCACCGGTACAGAGGATCAGTGTTGCGTAACTGATGATCCAGCCGCGCTCGTCATTCTCGACCAACAGTTGTTTCGCTGCGGGGCGAGAAATCACTCGAGTTGCGCAATTGAGTTGCACATTGGCAAAGGCCAGCACCTGATTGCGCAGCTGGAGGGCCTGAGGCGGCAGGTTGGCGTGCGGGCCATCGCGCCAGATCTGCCCGCCCGGCAGCGGATTGTCGTCGAGCAGCACAATACGAGCGCCACTGGGGGCGGCGGCCAGGGCTGCATTGAGGCCAGCAGGACCTGCCCCGATGATGAGGATGTCAGCGTGTTCGTTCATGGCTGGCTTTGCACCTGCATGCCCTCTCGGCAAAGCGTCTGGCACGCCAGGCGGCGCAGGCCATCGATGGTTACGCGGCACTCCTGGCAAATGCCCATGCCGCACAACGGCGCGCGACGCTGCCCACTGACTGACGTGCGAGTGCTGCCGTCGTCTCCCAATGCCAGCGCAGCCGCAACACTGGTGCCCACGGCGACGCGCAAGGCTCGCCCATCGACTGTCAGTTCAGGCATGCCGGGGTTCTCCGAGAAAACGTTGCGGTAAGTAGGGCGTGGCCGCCAGTGGCAGGGATTCGTTGAACAGTTGTGCCACCAATAAGTCAGCCGTGGCGGGGGCCGTCGTGACGCCCAGGCCTTCGTGACCCACCGCCAGCCAAAGGCCCGGGCGCTGCGGGTGTTCACCTGCCAGTGGCAGGCCATCGGGGCTGGCAGCACGGAAGCCTGTCCAGGCCCGAATGACGTTGAGGTTGTTCAGGCTCGGCACATACTCGGCCGCGCGCTTTAGCATTTTGGAGAGCATCCAGCCTTCAACCTCAGGGTCGGTGGTGCCGAACTGCCTTGAAGCGCCAATGAACAGTTGCCCGGTCGGGCGTGGCTGGATGTTGCAGGCTGTGGAAGGGCCGCTGGCGTTGTGGGCGCTGGTGACGTAACCGAGCTCCACCAGGGTATGGGTAATCTGCGCGGGGTAGCGATCGGTGATTGCCAGATGACCTTTTTTGGCCTCGATGGGTAATTCGGGGCACAGTTCGGTGGCCTGGATGCCGTTGGCCAGTACCACCAGATCGGCGCTCAGCCACTGGCCGTCAGCCAGCTGCACACGGTTGCCGTCCACCTCGGCAACCGTTGCGCGTTGCTGACGAATCAGGGGATGGTCGAGCATCCAGCGCGCGGTTGCCGGTGCGTAGAGAATGCCGTCACCCTTGATCAACAAGCCTCCTTCGAGGCCCTCGCGAAGTTGCGGTTCCCGTTCGCGCAGAGCCTTTGCGGTGACAATCTCGCAGTCTTCGTCATGGTCGCGCAGGGTGTTGAATTTCTGCTCGGCAACGGCCATTTCTTCTGCGTTGGCAGCCAGCCAGAGTGTGCCGTTGCTGCGATACGCGCAGTCATCCGGCAAGTCACGGGCCATCTCGCGCCAGCGTTTGAGGGAGTATTGGCTCAGCGCCAGTTCCGCCGCGTTGTCGTCCAGCACGAGCAAATGGCCCATGCCCGCTGCAGTGGCGCCAGGCATGCCGGCATCCAGCACCAGCACGCTCAGGCCGCGCCGGGCCAGCGCCTGAGCGCACGCTGCGCCGATGATGCCAGCGCCAATCACGATGGCGTCAGCCACAGCGGTTTTCACAAGCGAATGCCCCAGGCGAAGGGGTCGTCGTTTTCCAGGATCAGGGTGGCTTCGGCGCTGATGTAAGCACGTCCTCGAATGGTCGGAACGACGAGCTGTTTGAGGCTTTGGTCGGAGCTCTGTTCAAGATGTTCGTAGGACCCCTCGAACTCGCTGCCGATGACGCTGGCCTGACGCCAGACCTGGCCGGGCTGCAATTTGCCGTCAGCCGCCAGGCACGCCAGCTTGGCGCTGGTCCCGGTGCCGCAGGGCGAACGATCGTAGGCTTTGCCAGGGCAGAGTACGAAGTTGCGGCTATCGGTTTTTTCGTCATCGGCGAACAGCTCGATATGGTCGATAAGCCCGCCGTCTTCACCGCGTATGCCCTGGTCTTCCAGGGCTTTCTGGATGGCCACGGTGTAAGCGGTGAGGGCGTCAAGATTATCGCCGCTGATCGCCAACCCATGTTCGGCCACCAGGAAAAACCAGTTTCCGCCCCAGGCAACATCGCCCTCTACCTGACCGATGCCTGGCACCTGCAGGGCGACGGCCTTGCGATAACGGTAGGCGGGCACGTTGCGCACGCTCACTGAACCGTCTTCATGCAACGTAGCCTGAACGGTGCCGACCGGCGTCTCGATGGCGTGAATGCCCGGGCCGATCTTGCCCAAATGGGCGAGCGAGGCAATTAGTCCGATGGTGCCGTGACCGCACATCCCCAGGTACCCGGTGTTATTGAAAAATATCACCCCGGCGCTGGCGTTCGGGTCCACCGGCGGGCAGAGCAGGGCGCCGACCAGTACGTCGCTGCCGCGTGGTTCCAGCACGCAGGCGGCTCGCCAGGCATCGTATTGCTCGGCGAGCAGCAGCTTGCGCTCGGCCATGCTGCCTTTGCCAAGATCGGGAAAACCGTCGATCACCAGGCGCGTAGGTTCACCACCGGTGTGCGAGTCGATAACGCGGATGCGGGTCATGGGGAGGCCACTCGTTGGGTCAGGTCAGTGAACACAAGAGTGGCGCGGAGAGTGCCTCAGGGCTTGAGCGATTTAGCGAGTCACGATGACGAATTCAGCACAGCGGGCTTTTTAGTGGGCACTGGGCAGGTGCTCGAAGAGGGTCTGGCAGACGCCCGCGATGTGCTCGTCCAGCAGGCGCACGGCCAGCTCCACGTTGCGCTCGCGGCAGGCCTGGAGAATCTCGCGGTGCTCGTGATCGGCGCGATCTTTGCCCGCCGAAAGGCTCATCTGCATGCGCAGATAGCGTTCCAGCTTGTCGTTGACCGAGCGAATCATGCCCACCAGGAACGGCCGGCGCGCCGGTTCGTAGAGGCAGGCGTGCAGTTCCCAATTCAATTCGGCCCAGCGACCGACGTCATTTTCGCCGATGAATTCCTGGCAGATGCTCTCGGCACGGGTGAAGGTCGCCTCGGTCATGTTCGGGATGGCCAGGCGCAGCACCTTGTCTTCCAGGAGCATGCGCACTTCAAACATCTGCGCCAGCTCTGATTCCGACAACCGCGTGACCATCGCCCCACGGTTGCGCTGGAACATCACCAGCCCCTCGGCTTCAAGGCGCTTGAGGGCTTCGCGTACAGGGATTTTGCTGACATTGAACTGGCGGGCAATATCGTCCTGGCGGATCGGTTCATCCTCGGCGAAATGCCCAGCGACGATGGCATCACGCAGATGCCGGGTAATGATCTCCGACGTCGAGGGGGAGTTGCCAAGGTCAGGCGCGTTGAGTTTGTTCTGGGCCACGGGGCTGGTCATTCAGAGGGATGGAGCGCATATGGTATACAGTTTTGCCATCCATTGAAGTGGCATTCGCGGGGGCGGCGCGAGAATGGCTGCGTTGGTCTTCATGAATTCAAGAGAGGGGGCACTTCAAGTGATATGTCCGGCCCCGACTCTTCGCGCATTCAAGAGAGGTCGTGAAGGTCTTTATCCAGAGGAGCGCCGATCATCCAATCTGAAAAAACGACCTTTAGTCCGCTTCGTTTCGGACTACACGCCATCGGCCCGACGAGGTAGGTTGATGAGGCAGGGAAGGGGCATAGTCTGACCAGAGGCCAGTACAGACCGTCAGCAGATACCTGGAGGCGCAGAACATTGTCTTTAAGCGTCGCCCGCATCCAGAAGTCGGTTGGATCTGCCTGGTATTTGCCTGCAGCCCAGTCTGACTTTTCATTTGTCAGTACGCTGCTCAGCATTGGCTGATCGTCGCTTAGCTCTATACCCGCCTTGATCCACTGGCGCTCGTTGACCCTGATCATGATGCCCGCTTGATCATAAAGCGTTTCGAATTCGCCCCGGATACGCACCTGACACGTGAAACTGGAGGGCGCATTGATTCCAAGGAAGTGGCCGCTGTCGTGGGTGAATCCGTAGTGAGTTTCACGCCAGAAGTCAGTGCCTTGATCAGTCAGTATTTCCAGTGAGCCGTCGGGTAGGCCTTTGCAGGTTTCAGGTGCGTTAAGCCACGTGCCTTTAAGCAAGTCGTTACCGGGTTCCATGCTGCATGTCCTCAAACTGAATGTTCAGTAAGAGTCGCCAGCATGCCTATCCGTTCCAAAACCTCAGAACAGTTCCCCGCTAGGCCCGATCAATACGCCCTGCATAACAGCCACGCTTGGCGTTGTGCGCATGAATGTAGCTCACTGCTGGGTTATCAAACATTCGAGTAATGATGGGCTCAATGGCGACGCCCTCCGCGACATCTGCGTCAATCATCATGCCGTCCTCAGCGTAAGCACGCAGCGATAACAGGCGAATTCGCATGGATTCAGGCACCTGGTTGATCGCGTCATAGGTTTGCGTTGCACCCTCTCGTACGTAGATGGCGTGTGACGCCTGGTAAGGAGTTTTGGCGGGCTGGCAAACATGGTTGAGCAGAAGCACGCATTCGCCCAACTCTGCATCTTTCATCTCGATACGGTCTGGATAACCCGGATGCTTATCGACGGTGTATCGAATGACTCCCTGTAAGCCAAGCTCCTGATCGGAAAGTCCGAACAATGCGCGGAAGGGTTCGGCGCCAAGTCCGGTAATTCGAAAGTCCATGGTCATCTCCAGTACGTTTGAGCGCTTAAATTACGCACGCTCGCAGGTGTCCGCGACCTGGTTCTTGCTGTTGAACCTGGAGAGCTGTCGGGCCCATTTCATCGTTGACCTGTGCTGGCTTGGGCTGTGGGAGGGGAGCGGACTCTCGTTATCGGGAGTTAGTCGGTTTACTCAACGGCCATGTAGGTTTGCGAATCCTGCCATCCTCCACCCAACGCTTTAAATGCGGCAACGGCAGCACGCGCAGACTCTGCCTGGGCCTGCGCTCTTGCATCGGAAATCTGCAGCATTTTTTCATCGGCTCTGAGTACTTCAATCAAGCTGACAGCGCCCTGTTGGTAGCCCACAAATGAAGATTGCCTGGCGGCAGTCAGCGCCATTTCCCCTCTGCCAAGCGTTGCCGTCTGCGTTTCGCGATTGGCCAGTGAAGACAAGGCGTTTTCAACATCCTGAGTGGCACGTAAAACCGACTGGCGGTAATCGGCAAGGGCTTGTGCCTCCAGTCCCTTGGCTTGATTGATCTGGGCGTCTACCCGACCAAAATCAAAAAGCCTCCAACGCAGCCCCAAGACACCTGCTGATTGGCTGGCGCCGCCGGTAAACAGATTGCCGCTCGAAACTGCCGTGGCGGTCCCCAGCAATGCACTCAGTGAGAATTTCGGGTAGTACTCGCTGATCGCTACGCCAATACGCGCACTGGAGGCGGCAAGGCGGCGCTCGGCCACGATGAGATCGGGCCTGCGGCGTAGAAGGTCAGCGGGAGTTCCCGTCGACGTGAGCTGAGGCGTTTGCGGGATGCGACCCAGTCCAGCCAGCGAGTTTCGATGAGTTCCGGGCGGGGTGCCCAGCATCACGTCTAACGCGTTCAATGCGGCGTCCAGACCCGATTGCAGTATCGGCACTGTCGCCTGGACCTGTGAAAGCTCCCCTTCAATTTGGCGAACTTCGTACTCGGGGGATACCCCACGGGCGTAAAGTAGTTGGGCCTTATCCAGCAGGTCCTGCTGAGTGTTAACTTGTTGGTTTGCAATCGCCAGCCTGGTTTGCAGGCCGCGAATGGTGATGTAAATGTCAGCGGTCTGGGCTGCTACAGCAAGCCTTACGGCAGCGACGCCTGCCTGTGAGGCTTGATATTCAGCCAGTGCGGCCTGTCGGCTACGTCTCAAGCCTCCAAACACATCAAGCTCCCAGCTTGCATTCAGGTTGGCTTGGTACGCATTGCCGTAGCGTTCATAGCCAGGTGTTGAATCCAACACTTGGCCAAGTGGAGTTTCGACTGACTGATACGAGCGAGCGGCTCGGGCACCGACGTCGCCTGACGGTAGAAGTGCCGCCGTCGCTGCACCTAATCCGGCGCGTGCTTGAGTGAGCTGCGCACTGGCTTGAGCGATGTCGAGATTCTGCGCCAGTGCGTTCGAGACAAAACCACTGAGTAACGGATCATTAAAACCTTCCCACCAGACGTCATTACCGGTCGAATGCGCTGTAAGATCTGGCTTGCCGCTGGACTGAGTCAGGTAGCGGTCCGAGATCGGCGCCTCTGGACGTTGGTAGTCCGGGCCGACGGCGCAGCCGGACAGTAGGCCGGTACTTACAACCAGTACGTACGTACAAAGCGGGCGCATTTAAATTCCCTGAGCTGATCAATGGTGTGACTATATTATAAATCGGTCACTCGTTGTCAATGACTGCTCACAGAGCTAAGCTGGAAATATGACCAATCAAATCAAGACGTCGCCCTCGCGCGGCCCCTCCGACCACAGCGTTCGCGATCAGGTTGTGGAAGCGGCTACCCAGCACTTCGGGCACTACGGGTATGAGAAAACCACGGTTTCCGACCTTGCCAAGGCTATTGGCTTTTCGAAGGCTTATATCTACAAATTCTTCGACTCCAAGCAGGCCATCGGGGAGGTGATCTGTTCGAATCGGCTGGCGATGATCATGGATGTCGTGAATTCGTCAATTAGCGATGCACCGACTGCCTCCGAGAAGCTGCGCCGGTTGTTTCGTTCGATTGTCGAGGCGGGCAGTGACTTGTTTTTCCATGATCGCAAGCTCTATGACATCGCCGCGGTGGCAGGCCGTGATCAGTGGCCGTCTGCCGCTGCGCACGATGAGCGAATCAGCCTGCTGATCAAGCAAATCCTGCTTGAGGGCAGGGAGTCGGGAGAGTTTGAACGCAAGACTCCGCTGGATGAGGCTGTTCAAGCGATTCATCTGGTTATGCGTCCTTACATCAACCCGGTGCAGTTGCAGTACAACCTGGACATCGTGTCGACGGCACCTGTGCACCTTTCGGCCTTGATACTGCGAAGTCTGGCTCCTTGAATGTGACTATTGACTAATATGGTCACCATCCGGAGAATCGGTTCCCTGCTCATTTCTTGAAGTAAGGGATCCCATGCTCCGGTCCAGACCTGCAACCATTGCCGCTTGCTTGCTGCCTCTCGTCTTGGCCGCATGCGGTCAACCGTCGAGTGCGCACGATCCTCGTAATCAACCTCCCCTGGTAAGGGCTGCGGCTGTCGCAAGTGCTGATAACACATCGCGTTCCTTCACCGGTGTAGTGGTCGCTCGCGTTCAGAGCGACTTGGGATTTCGTGTGTCGGGCAAGGTGCTGGAGCGTTTGGTTGATACCGGCCAAACCGTCAAACGAGGTCAGCCGCTTATGCGCCTGGACCCCATTGACCTTGGTCTACAGGCTCAGGCCCAGCAGCAGGCGGTTGCGGCAGCTACGGCGCGGGCCAGGCAGACGGCTGATGACGAAGGCCGTAATCGCGACCTGGTCGCGGCGGGGGCGATCTCCGTTTCGGCCTACGACCGGATAAAGTCCCTGGCTGACACGGCAAAGGCAGAACTTACTGCCGCGCAGGCTCAGGCTAACGTTGCTCGTAACGCAACGGGGTACGCCGCTTTACTGGCTGATGCCGATGGGGTCGTGATGGATACCCTGGCAGAGCCCGGACAAGTCATCAGTGCAGGCCAGGTGGTGGTCCGGCTTGCGAAGGCCGGGCAGCGCGAAGCCCTTGTCCACTTACCCGAAACGTTGCGTCCATCGATCGGTGATCAGGCTTGGGCCAGGTTGTATGGAAGCGGTGCGAACGTGATCCCTGCAAAGCTACGGCTGCTCTCCGACGCTGCGGATCCGCTGACGCGAACTTTCGAAGCCAGGTATGTGCTTGAGGGCGCCAACGTCAACGCGCCTCTGGGCTCGACGGTCACGCTCGATATTGCTGGCAGCAAAGGCATTCAGGATGCGCTGGCGGTACCCATTGCCGCCCTTCATGATCCAGGCCAGGGTCCGGGTGTGTGGGTGATCGCGGGTACACCGACAAAAGTGACCTGGCGAGCGGTTCAAGTCCTGGGTCTCAGTGACGATTCAGCCAGGGTGAGCGGCCCTCTCAAGGCAGGCGAACAGGTCGTCGCATTGGGAGCACATTTACTTCACGAAAGTGAAGAGGTGCTGGTGCAGGGTGCTGGCGTCACCGGGGAACGACCATGAGCTTGGGGCGTTTCAATCTGTCTGCCCTGGCCGTTCGTGAACGGTCCATCACGCTGTTTCTTATTTTGCTGATCGGAGTGGCGGGTACGCTTTCATTTTTCAAACTAGGGCGTGCGGAAGATCCACCGTTCACCGTCAAGCAAATGACTGTCATTTCTGCGTGGCCCGGCGCAACTGCACAAGAAATGCAGGACCTGGTCGCTGAGCCGCTTGAAAAGCGCATGCAGGAATTGAAATGGTACGACCGTAGCGAGACCTATACCCGTCCCGGTCTGGCGTTCACCATGGTTTCACTGCTGGACAAAACGCCGCCTTCCCAAGTGCAGGAGGAGTTTTATCAAGCGCGTAAAAAACTCAGTGATGCAGCGAGGACTTTGCCCTCGGGCGTCATTGGCCCCATGGTCAATGATGAATTCTCGGACGTAACCTTTGCGCTTTTTGCGTTGAAGGCCAAAGGTGAACCTCAGCGGTTACTGGTGCGCGACGCTGAAGCACTGCGTCAGCGTCTGCTGCATGTCCCGGGTGTGAAGAAGATCAATATCATCGGTGAGCAAGCCGAACGCATTTTCGTCTCTTTTTCCCATGATCGGCTGGCCACCCTGGGCGTCTCGCCTCAGGACATCTTTTCGGCGCTCAACAACCAGAACGTTTTGACCCCTGCGGGCTCTATTGAAACCAGTGGGCCTCAGGTATTTCTGCGCCTGGAGGGTGCCCTCGACACCCTTGAGAAAATCCGCAACACGCCCATTGTGGTTCGGGCTAAAACGCTGAAGCTTTCGGACATCGCGACAGTGGAGCGGGGCTACGAAGACCCGGCAACTTTTCTGGTCCGCAACCAGGGCGAGCCTGCCTTGTTGCTGGGTATCGTGATGCGCGATGGCTGGAACGGTCTTGACCTCGGTAGAGCGCTGGATGCCGAGACAGCCAGCATTAATCAAAGCATGCCATTGGGCATGACACTGTCGAAGGTCACTGACCAGTCGGTGAACATCAGCTCGGCCGTTGACGAGTTCATGATCAAGTTCTTCGTCGCGCTGCTGGTCGTGATGCTGGTCTGCTTTCTCAGTATGGGCTGGCGAGTCGGGGTCGTGGTCGCTGCGGCTGTGCCGCTTACACTGGCGATCGTCTTTGTAGTGATGGAAGCGACGGGCAAGAACTTTGACCGAATTACGTTGGGGTCATTGATCCTGGCGCTGGGCCTGTTAGTGGACGACGCCATCATTGCCATCGAAATGATGGTGGTGAAGATGGAAGAAGGCTACGACCGGATCAAGGCATCGGCTTACGCCTGGAGCCACACAGCCGCGCCCATGCTCGCAGGTACTTTAGTGACTGCTGTTGGCTTCATGCCCAATGGTTTTGCGCAGTCGACTGCTGGCGAGTACACCAGCAACATGTTCTGGATTGTCGGTATCGCATTGATTGCCTCCTGGGTAGTCGCAGTGGTCTTCACGCCTTATCTGGGTGTAAAGCTGTTGCCTGCAATCAAGCCGGTTGAAGGCGGGCATGCTGCCATCTATGACACCGCGCATTACAACCGTTTTCGACGAGCGCTGGCTTTCGTCATTGCCCGCAAGTGGTGGGTGGCAGGTGCAGTGATCGTTGCGTTCGTGGTGGCGATTCTCGGGATGGGACTGGTCAAGAAACAATTCTTCCCGACCTCGGATCGTCCGGAAGTGCTGATCGAGGTGCAGATGCCTTATGGCACATCCATTGAGCAGACCAGTGCCACAACAGCAAAAGTAGAGGCATGGCTGCAGAAGCAGGACGCAGCGAAGATCGTCACGTCTTACATCGGGCAGGGCTCGCCGCGTTTTTATCTGGCAATGGCTCCGGAACTGCCAGACCCCTCGTTCGCAAAAATCGTTGTACTGACTGAAAGCCAGGAAGCACGTGAGGCGCTCAAGCTGAAGATTCGCGAGGCTGTGGCTCAAGGGCTCGCTCCTGAAGCTCGGGTTCGAGTGACGCAACTTGTGTTTGGTCCTTACTCGCCTTTTCCTGTGGCGTATCGCGTGACGGGGCCCAATCCTGACACGTTGCGTGAAATCGCCGGGCGGGTTGAAGCCGTCATGCTGGCGAGCCCGATGCTGCGCACGGTCAACAGCGATTGGGGGCCACGAACGCCCACGCTGCATTTCTCTCTGGATCAGGATCGATTGCAGGCAGTCGGCCTGACATCGAGCGCCGTTGCCCAGCAATTGCAGTTCTTGCTTTCAGGCATCCCGATCACTTCTGTGCGCGAAGACATCCGTTCAGTTCAGGTAATGGGGCGTGCTGCAGGTGATATCCGGCTGGATCCTGCGAAGATCGAGGGCTTTACCCTCGTGGGCTCCGCCGGTCAGCGCATTCCTCTTTCACAGATAGGAGAGGTCGGCGTGCGGATGGAGGATCCGATTCTGCGCCGTCGCGATCGCGTGCCGACCATCACTGTGCGCGGCGACATTGCTGAGCATCTGCAACCCCCGGATGTGTCCTCAAAGATCATTAAAGAGCTGCAACCGATCATGGATAGCCTCCCGGACGGTTATCGCATTGACCAAGCTGGATCCATCGAGGAGTCAGCCAAGGCGACTGTCGCGTTGCTGCCGCTGTTTCCGATCATGATCGCAATCACGTTGCTCATCATCATCCTTCAGGTGCGCTCAATGTCGGCGATGGTGATGGTGTTCTTGACTGCGCCGCTTGGATTGATTGGAGTCGTGCCAACACTGCTTCTGTTCAGCCAGCCATTCGGAATCAATGCCCTCGTCGGGCTGATCGCGTTGTCGGGGATTCTCATGCGTAACACCCTGATCCTGATCGGGCAGATCGATCAAAACGAAAAGCAAGGGCTTGACCCGTTCCATGCGGTGGTCGAGGCAACGGTACAGCGTGCTCGCCCGGTATTACTCACCGCCGTGGCGGCGATCCTGGCATTCATCCCACTGACCCACTCAGTCTTCTGGGGCACCCTGGCTTATACCCTGATTGGAGGCACCCTGGGGGGGACGGTCATGACGCTGGTCTTCCTGCCTGCGATGTACTCGATCTGGTTCAAGATCCGTCCCGAGGGCAAACCTGTTCTGGTTTGACCTGAGCCGCCAGCTGGGTTGGCATGCGACCGCGACAGGGTTCTTGCTGTTGAGCCTGGAAAGCTGTCGGGCGTATTTCATCCATGAGCCAGGGATGGGTGAACAGTAAGGACGCGGCCGGGATAAGGGGGCCCTTGAACTATGTTGGGGGTAGGCCGCTCCATCATTGCTGTCTGACGTGAGCTCTCTTGAAGCTCGTACGCAAAGCCGTCAGCGCAATCCCTTAGCTTCAAACAGCTCGATAAGCCATTGAACGAACACCCTCACGCGAGCACTCAAATGGCGGTTGGGTGAATAGACGATGTAGATCGGGTTCGGCTCCAGCGACCAGTCCTCCAGCAGTTGAACCAACGCCCCGGACTGGAAGTGGGGTTCTGCCATGAACCTCAGCGTTTGTAAGACACCCATACCCGCCAACGCGGCCGCAAGCAGGGCATTTGAGTCGTTTACCGAGACGAAGTAAGGTGCATCAACCGTGATGCGCTCATCCCCTCTGACAAACTCCACGGGCAGCTGCCGGTTAGTCCCTGCAAAAAAGTAACGAACCATCTGGTGGCCAGTTTCCAGGTCGCCGGGGTGCAGCGGCGTGCCATGGTGGGCGAGGTACTCCGGTGTGGCGCACGTGACAAACGTGAGGCTGCCCAGGCGTCTGGCGATCAGCGACGGATCGTTCAGCGTACCGCCGCGAATGACGCAGTCTACTCGGTCGCCCAGCAGATCGACGGGCCTGTCGCTCACCCCAATGTCCAGTTGCAGCTCTGGGTAGCGCTTGTGAAATTGCGGCAGCGCAGGCAACACCAGCATCGTCGCCATGGTCGAGCCCATGTCTACACGCAAGCGGCCGTGGGGGCGCGCCTGGGCGCTGGCCAGGTCCGACTCGGCTTCCAGCCATTGATCGACCACCCGCACCATGCGCTCGTAATAAGCGGTTCCATCATTGGTGAGCGAAATGCGTCGTGTGGTGCGGTTAAGCAGCTTCACGCGCAGATGACCTTCAAGCGACTGGATGTGCTTGGTGACGGTGTTGCGCGGCAGGCTCATCGTCTGCGCCGCCTTGACGAAGCTTCCTGCTTCAACCACCTGAATAAACGCTTTGACTGCGGTGAAATAGTCCACGTGATAACTGACCCGGCGAATGGGAGATATGTTTATTAGC
Organism: Paucimonas lemoignei; assembly: GCA_900475325.1. GTDB lineage: Bacteria > Pseudomonadota > Gammaproteobacteria > Pseudomonadales > Pseudomonadaceae > Aquipseudomonas. The sequence continues at coordinate 3,423,680 of LS483371.1, read as the reverse complement.
CCGTATTAAGGAACAGTGGTGTTCTTTTTAGCTAATTTATCCCGCGTTAGCTATCACTTAAATTGATCTCAACGAAACGAAGCCACTCATTCCGATTGGCTCCAAGTGGAGATCAAACACATGGCTCAGCAACTTCAAGGCAAAGTAGCACTGGTAACCGGCGGCTCTCGCGGCATTGGTGCCGCCATTGCAAGGCGTCTGGCCGCTGACGGCGCTCATGTCGCGTTCAGCTACGCGAAATCTTCTGAGCAGGCGCAACTGGTCGTTGCGGACATTGAACGGCACAGTGTGCAGGCGCTGGCCGTCCAGGCCGATCAAGGCGATACCGCGCAAGTGACTGCACTGGTCAAACAGGTCCATCAACACTTCGGTCGTCTGGATATCCTGATCAACAGCGCCGGGGTTTTTGTCACCGGCCACGTCAGTGACCCTGATGCTGACATCGCAGCGTTCGACCGCCAGCAAGCGGTAAACGTCGGCGGCGTGGTGACGGCTGTCCGCGCGGCGGTCGGCTTGATGAATGATGGCGGGCGAATTATTTCTCTGGGCACGACCGGCGCCGACCACGTGCCGTTTCCGGGTGCTGCCGACTATGTGGCGACCAAGGCCGCGGTGGCTGCTTACAGCCGCGGTTGGGCTCGAGATCTGGGGCCTCGCAACATTACGGTGAATGTCATTCAACCTGGTGCGATCAACACTGAGATGAACCCAGACACCGCCGATCACGCGCCGTTCCTGGCGGGCCTGGCAGCGCTGGGGCGTTACGGTCAGCCAGAAGATATCGCCGCTGCCGTGTCCTTCCTGGCTGGCCCTGAGGCTTCCTATATCACGGGCGCCACTCTTAACGTCGATGGCGGCCAGAGCGCCTGAAAGCTCCGAACTCATCGATCCGATTGGCAATGCCGACGCCCCCGCTGCGCGGCACTGCTGACCTTCGGCATTCAATTCCACGCTTTTAGAATTCCAATTACGAGGCCGTCATGACTCAACGCATCCGGATTTACCAGCAAGGAACACCCGCAGTTCTGAATCACGAAACCTCCGATCTGGAGTCTCCGTCCCGCGAGCAAGTGCAGATACGCCACGAAGCCATCGCGGCTCGCAAGCATACCGGCTCGATTTTGCTGATCCCCTGAGGCTGGGATGTACACATCTACTACTATCTGAACGTCCCCAGGTGGACTGAAAAGACGCCCGCTTGATCAAGCAATTTCCTTGGCGGCGTGCCAGAGTCCGCCGATAGCCGTTGCAACGCCCCGAACCTAACTCAGTCGATCTCGGTGCCCATCGCAATTGCCTTGTACTGCTCAAGCTCTTCCACTCGCTGGATCAGCACTGTGCGGACACGCTCATAAGCACCGCTGCCTAACAGCAGGCGCTTTGGCGCTGGACTGACTTCGGCTATCTCAAGCATGGCTTTGGCCATTTTCTGCGGATCTCCGGTCAGAGGGAAAGCACCACTGGCGACTGCTCTACGCACGTCGCCGGCAGGCGTGTGCTCGTATTCAGCCATCACCGGAGGGCTGACCAAGGCCGCAGCAAAGTTGGTGCGAGTCGGGCCTGGCTCTACAAGGGTGAACTGAATGCCAAAGGGCGCAACCTCCTGCGCGACTGATTCGACAAAGCCCTCAATGGCCCATTTGCTGGCGTGGTAAAAGCTGAAGTTGGGATAAGCCAGCTGGCCGCCCTCCGACGATACTTGCAGAATTCGACCGCCCCCTTGTCGACGCAGGAAAGGCAGGCACGCGCGAATCAGCTGGATTGATCCGACCAGGTTAGTTTGCAATTGCTGATCGATTTGTTCGTCACTGCATTCCTCTGCGGCACCGAATAATGCGTAGCCTGCGCTGCTGACCACGACATCAATGCGCCCCAGTTCTGTGAATGCACGGTTAACGACATCCCGAATGGCGGAGGTGTCGTTTACATCCAGTTCAGCTGTCCACAGCTGTTCGCCGTAGCGCTGTTTCAAGTGACTAAGTGCGCCAGGTTTACGCAACGTAGCCGCCACGCGATCCCCTCGTTCCAGCAGTTGCTCAACGACTGCCAAGCCAATGCCGGACGAGCTGCCAGTGACTAACCAGGTTTTATTCATCGGTGTGTTCTCCTCATGGCAAGCCGGGTTGGCTGGCATGGGACTCATCCTAAGCGCGCGGAACTGCTGTTACTATCGAGCAGAATATGGATGAGGTGATGAAAAATAGCCATGAATGAACTGCCCCTTTCACTCACTGATGTCCGTGCTCTGGCGCTGATCGTTGCTCACCGAAGCTTCCGTAAAGCAGCGGATGAATTGGGTTTATCGGCGTCCACGCTGAGCCATTTGATGAGAACACTTGAGGCAAGGCTCGGGGTTCGTTTACTCAATCGCACCACGCGCAGCGTCTCTCCTACGCCAGCGGGTGAGCGCCTGCTGGGTCGGTTGAAGCCGGTGTTGCGAGAATTCGCGCTGGCGGTCGATGAAGTCAATGAGTATCGGGACCTTCCAAGTGGCACCCTGCGCATCAACGCAAGCGACCAGGCTGCCCGCGTTTTGATGGAGGGTGCTCTGCCGATATTCCTGCAACGTTTCCCGCAGATGTCAGTCGACCTTGTCACCGATGGTCGCTTCGTTGACATCGTTGCCAACGGCTTTGACGCGGGCATCCGTTTGGGCGAGTCAATTCCTCAAGACATGATTGCCGTCCCCATAGGCCCGCAGATTCGGTTTATAACCGTCGCGTCTCCGGATTACCTCAGGACGCGTTCACTCCCGTTGACCCCGGATGACCTGCTTGGCCATCAGTGCATCGGTATCCGAATGCCAAGTGGTAAACCTTATCGATGGGAATTCGAAAAACATGGGCAGTCAAGGACCATTGATCCCGTCTGCCAGTTGACCCTCGATAGCCCGGAAATCATGGCCGAGGCCGCCATTTCCGGACTTGGCATCGCTTATGTACTCGAGCGCGTAGCCTCGCGAGCTTTGGCGGACTCGCGACTTCTGAAAGTTCTGGAAGACTGGTGCCCGCCAATCCCCGGATTATTTTTATATTATCCGGGGCATCGCCATATCCCTTCAGGGTTACAGGCGTTTATTGAAGTCTTGAGGGAGCCCGCGACAGGCGAAGCTGAAAGTAATGACACCTAGGGCTTTGCGCCAGTGCCTGACTAAACGCCTATCGTTGGGGGAGGGGGAGATAGTGTGGAGAAGACCTCTTTAGCAGCAAACAAACCGTTAAGCGCTGCAGGAAAACCTGCGTAAACGGCCATCTGCATTAGGATCTCGGTGATTTCCTCTTGCGACACGCCGACGTTCAGAGCCGCCTCTATGTGTACTTTCAATTGAGGAGTAGCCGTGCCCATCGCTGCCAGTGCTGCGACCGTCGCAATTTCACGATCCCGCAGACTCAAGCCAGGCCGTGAATAAATATCTCCGAAGGGAAACTCGAACAGATAGGTCGCAAAGTCCGGAGCAATATCCGCGAGCGCCGCGACGACCTTGTGTCCAGCTTCGCCATCTATCTCGGCCAGTGCACGCTTACCTCGTTCCAGGCGACTTTCGTTTTCGTGCGGGTGGGTGTGTGTCATAGCTATTAATCCTCTGCGTTTGGTCGACGTAACCGGAAATCTTGCTGTCGAGGACGAGCAGGCATTCAGCAATTTCTTTGGCGTGGGCGCGTACCGTCTCACGATGTTGTTCAAGCATCGTGCAGCGCTCAACCTCCGTTTCTACGCCAAGCTCGCGCAAGGTTGCGTAGCGCAGCATGTCCCGGATCGGCATCCCGGTGGTTTTCAGGCGACCCAGAAACTCGATCCAGACCATGATGGAGGGGTCGTAGTCACGCTGACTTGAACTGTCACGCTCGGCATAAGGCAGTAAGCCGATCTTTTCGTAGTAACGAATCGTATGAGTTGAAAGCCCTGAGCGCTTTGCCAATTCTCCTATCTTCATAAGCACCTTTTCGTCCAGACACAAACACGTTACGACTTGGAGCGCACTCTAAGTCAAGCATGTTCTTTAATGGTTCAGATTGCAGACGGATCACGAAGAGCAGGGGGCTCAAAAGCAGCGTGAGGACCAGGGGCAGTATTGAAGTCTATATCCTGAAGTCACCGGTCGTGCGAAGCGCGGTCTTTTTCGGGAACTTCACAGCTTTCGCTTCGACACCGAGCGCTGCCGTCTGGATGGGGCAACCACGCCAAGTGCGGACGCCAGCGGCAAAAAAGACGATAGCCGATGTTGAGTAACGGTCTGGTCAATCGCCATGACAACGGTGCAGCCCAGGCACCGAGACCGGCTGCTCGCCAACTCCAGAGTGTCGCGTCCAGCCCTTTGACCCAGGTTCCATCTTCAAACGAGGCGTGGAGGGATGACTCCATATCTTCACGTGTGAATCCTACAGATCCGGCGTCGAAGGCTTCATCACTGATATCAACAAACTGAAGGCGATCCGGTGTAGCCCGGGTTCGCAGTATTTTGATTTCACGGGCGCAGAGTGGGCATTCACCATCAAAGTAGAGGGTTAAAGGCCACTTTATTTTCTCATTCACGAATGACTTGCCCCGGATTGGTTTTTCACACGTTATTCCCAATAGTCTGAGCTGACAACGCTAACGATGCTGACATTCAAGCGTGCGGTCTATCCAGAACGTTACTCGAGCTCGGCTTCCTGCCGCCACACGCCTATCGCAGCAGCCCTGACAGCAAAACACGAAAGCTGGCGATTGCTTGTGTCGACGCCAGCTGTGGATCGTCCGAGCCGGCGATCCATAACGACGCATTCAAAGCGGCGCCGTTAACGAGGTAGGCAGTCGCCTGCGCATCCACCGGTTTGATGACGTTTTGATCGATCAGTGCCTGGATGCTGTGCATGGTGCTGAGCAGACAAGCACTCTGGCTGGCTGCCCGCGCCGGGTCGCCCAGCACGGCCGGGCCATCCAGTAGAACGATGCGTTGAATTTCCGGTTCGAGTGCCAGCTTGATCCACTCGACGCTTTCTTCAACGAAACCCTCCCATGGCGTACCGGCCTGTTCAACGACCGCCCGTAATCGTAAAGATGACTCTTCATCGATCTGCGCAATCACCGCCTCTAGCAAACCTTTCTTGCCACCGAAATGGTGGTACAGCGCGCCGCGCGTCAATTCTGCATCCGCCGTCAGATCCTCCATGGCGGTCTCAGCGTAACCCTTCTCTGCGAACGCTTTTCGGCCAGCTGCGATGAGCTTGCTGCGTGTTGCCGAAATCATATCTGCACGTTTTTGCCGCGCCATTGGGCTCTCCTCATGAATAATCGATGCATTGACATGCACTCCGTATGTTAATACATTAATTGCATACATGGTGTATGTAAGTGCGAGGATGTGCCTCGTACCAAGGAAGCTGATCAGCCACAGGCAGGAGAATGTTATGACCCAGTTATTGAATCAGCAGGTTGTACTAGCGGCGCGTCCCGATGGGGATTTGAAACCTACCGACCTGCGTCTGGAGGATGTCGCCGTTCCGACCCCTCGGGACGGCGAGGTGCTTCTGGAAACCATTTACCTTTCAATCGACCCCTACATGCGTTGGTGGATGCGGACCGAGAAGTCCTACCATGTGCCTATCGAGATCGATCAGGTCATCGTGGGTGCAACGGTTTCACGCGTGAGGGAATCCCGTCATCCGGATTGGAAGGTGGGTGAATGGGTGCTGGCATTTTCCGGATGGAAACGCTTCGCCATTTCCGATGGAAGCGGCCTGCGCAGGCTCGATCCAGAATCGGCACCGCCTTCCACTGCATTGGGCGTGCTGGGAATGACGGGCTTCACGGCCTATGCGGGGCTGCGCAACATAGGCAAACCTCAACCCGGCGAGACGGTTGTGGTTGCAGCCGCAAGCGGGCCGGTCGGCTCAATGGTCGGACAAATCGCACGCCTGCGTGGCGCCCGAACAGTAGGCATCACCACCGGCGCACAGAAGCTGGCCTATGTGAAAGACGAGCTGCACTTTGATGCCGTGGTCGATCACAACGCGCAGGATTTCGCCGAACAGCTGGCCAAAGCCTGCCCGAACGGAATCGACGTCTACTTTGAAAATGTCGGCGGCAAGGTGTGGGATGCGGTGCTACCGCTCTTGAATACTTACGCTCGCGTGCCTGTCTGCGGGGTCATCTCTCAATATGAGAAGGCATCCGGAGCACAGGAAAACATTGATCGCCTGTCCAACACGATGGCGCAGATCATGGGCAAGAGCCTGACCCTGCGTGGTTTCATTCAGACCGAATACGCTGAAGAGCAGCTGGCTGATTTTCTTGAAGAAGCAGGGCAGTGGATCGCCGACGGCAAGTTGATTTACCGCGAGCACATCAGCCAAGGATTGCACACTGCGCCGCAAGCCTTGATCGATCAGCTCAAGGGACGCAACTTTGGTAAGACGATTGTTCAGGTAAGCGAGGCGTAACCCGGCTATTTACGCCAGAGGCGCCACATTATCCGCCAGGGCCGGTTAACGCCAGATTGGCTCTGGCATCTATATCCACGCGTTTCAGCTTTCCAGTTCGAGAGTGCGCCATCGTTGGTCGCGCCTGGGATCGAACGCTTTGAACAAAGCTGAGAGCCTTGGCCAGCCCGATAGCTGCTTGATGCTGTGCAGCCTTTTCCCAACGGATCGACTGTGACCTCCGCTCGGCATAAATTGTACGCTGTGATATTGCAAAACAATCTTTGATAGCGTTTAGTAGTCCGCAGGCCACCATGGCCCTCATAAAACTCCCCTACAAAAACAAACGGAGTGCTTCACATGACTAAACGCATTGCTTATGTCACGGCGGGTATGGGAAGCCTTGGCACTGCTGTCTGTCAGCGCCTGGCGAAAGACGGCTTCACTGTCGTGGTGGGCTGCGCACCGAACTCACCGCTAAGGACGAACTGGCTTGATGAGCAGAAGAAACTGGGCTTCAGCTTCATCGCGTCCGAGGGCAATGTGGCTGATTGGGATTCCTGCCAGATTGCTTTCCAGAAAATCCTCAAGGATGTCGGTCCGATCGATGTGCTGATCAATAACGCCGGAACCGCTCGTAATGTGATGTTTCGCGACATGCAGCCAGGTGACTGGCAAACCGTGATCAACACCAATCTCAACTCGTTGTTCAACGTGACCCGTCAGGTCATCGACGGGATGGTCAGCCGGGGCTGGGGCAGGGTGATCAATATCTCTTCGGTCAATGCCCAGCTAGGGCAGGTCGGCCAGGTCAACTATTCAACCGCCAAATCCGCCATTCGCGGCTTCACCCGGGCGCTGGCCAAAGAGGTTGGGTCTCGGGGCGTAACGGTCAACACTGTCTCGCCTGGCTATATCGCTACTCCTAAGCTCAAGGCCGTGACCACGGTCGACGCGATGGATCGCCTGATTCGTGAAGTTCCGACTCGACGCCTGGGCACACCTGAAGAAATCGCTTCCATCTGTTCATGGCTGGCCTCGGAAGAGTCCGGTTACGCCAATGGGGCTGATTTCTCCATCAATGGCGGCCTGCACATGAGCTGACGGGCTTATCCGGGCGGTAAAACCGGCTGCTCGGCCATCACTCTGCTCATTGCCTGGTAGTTCTCGAAGCGCTTCTGCGCCAAACCATAAAAACAAATGTACTTCTAGTCGAGGAAATACAGATGCTGTCAATTCTCGGTTACGGCATGATCGTAACCTTCATGGCGCTGATCATGACCAAGCGCCTCTCGCCGCTGGTTGCGCTGACCATCGTTCCGATCATTTTCGCCCTCATCGGTGGCTTCGGCCCGGTGATGGATACGATGATGATCGACGGCCTGAAAAAAGTTGCGCCGACGGCCATCATGGTGATGTTTGCCATCCTCTACTTCGGGATGATGTTCGATACCGGGTTGTTCGATCCGGTGATTCGCGCCTTTCTCAAGATCATCAAGGGTGATCCGGTCAAAGCGGTCATATTCACCACGCTGCTGGCAGGCATGGTCTCTCTGGATGGCGATGGTTCGACCACGTACATGATTACCGTTACTGCCATGTTGCCGCTGTTCAAGCGTTTGCGTTTGAATCTACTGGCGATGACCTGCGTGATCATTCTCGCCGCCAGCGTTACCAACCTGTTGCCGTGGGGCGGGCCGCTCGCGCGTGCGGCGGCATCCCTTCAAGTGGAAACCTCTGAGCTTTTCCAGCCGATTATTCCGGCAATGATCATAGGCTTTATCGGGGTAATGTGTCTGGCTTGGTACATCGGGGTTCGCGAGCGTTCGCGTCTGGGCAAGTTGAGCCTGCCAGACGATGTAGAAGGCTCCGAATTCGATGACGATGCAACTGGTCTGCCTGCAATGTCTGCCGAAGATGCCGAGCTTCGTCGTCCGAAGATGTTCTGGTTGAACGCGGTGTTGACCATTGCGCTGATGGCGGGGCTGGTCATGGAGTGGCTCCCGCTGGCGATTCTGTTCATGGTGGCATTCTCGGTGGGCCTGGTAATCAACTACCCGCACATGGCCGACCAGCGTCGCCGCATTGCCGCTCATGCGCCAACGGCGCTGAACCAGATCGCGATCTTTCTGGCCGCCGGGATTCTCGCCGGGATTCTTTCCGGTACCGGGATGGTCAATGCCATGTCGGCCAGTTTTCTGGCGATGCTGCCTGAAACCTGGGGCCCTTACATGGCTCCGATCACTGCACTGGCGAGTATTCCTGGTACGTTCTTCATGTCCAACGATGCCTTCTACTACGGAGTGCTGCCAGTGCTCGCCAAGGCCGCCGAGGCGTATGGCATCTCCCATGCCGAGATTGGCCGGGCTTCGCTGATCGGTTCGCCGGTCCATCTGTTGAGCCCATTGGTGGCTTCCACTTATCTGCTGTGCGGCCTGGCGGGTGTCGAGTTCAGCGATCATCAGAAATACACCATGAAGTGGGCGTTCGCGCTGAGCTTCCTGATCATGGGCGCGATGGCAGCTACCGGCGCGTTCTCGATGTTCCCGTGATCAGGTGGCGCAGGCAGTCAGGATGTCGCGGCAAATGAGCTGTGGTATTTTGGCGGGGTCGGCTGCTGAGCCGACCCTTTGCGCATCAACCTTATATTCACGAGCGATCATGAACTCAATCGGTGTAGCCCCAACCCCTTCGCGGGACAAGACAAAGCTTCGGATCAAATCTGATCTGGCGGAGCAGTTGGCGCCGAAAATCGTTGATATGGCTCGTGCCCGCTCCATGCGCAGCGGTGATCCGTTGCGCGAAGAGGCTTTTGCCAAGGAGCTGGGGGTTTCACGCTCGCCGATCCGTCGCTGTTTCGCGTTGCTTGAAGAACTGGGGATTGCCCGCAGAGAGCAGAATCGGGGCTATTTTCTGACCTGTGATGCTCGCGGTATCGACACTGCCAAACTGCCGCTGGATGTCGATCCTTTCGAGGATTTCTACTTGCGTGTGGTTGATGATGTGCTCAGCGGCGATATTCCCAAGTCGTTTTTCGAAGCTGAACTGCTGCGCAAGTACGACGTGCCCCGTGGTCAGTTGCTCAAAGTGCTCAACCGTCTGGCCAACGAGGCCATGATCGAGCGCAAGCCAGGGCAGGGGTGGGAAATCAACGCGTTCCTGCACGACTCCAGTGCTCATATCCAGAGCTATCGGTTTCGCATGGCAATTGAACCGGCAGCCCTGCTTGAGCCCGGTTACAAGGTCGATAAGGCAGCGTTCGCAAAGGCCAGGGCACTGCAACAACAGCTGCTCGATGGCGATATTTTCAGCCTTTCCAGGTCGCAGCTTTTCCATATCAACGCTCAATTGCATGAACTGATCGTCCGCTGCTCCGGTAATGCGTTCTTTCTTGAGGCTATCCGTCGACAGAACCAACTGCGTCGGTTCATGGCGTACAAGGCCAATCTGGATCGTCAGCGCCTGATCATTCAGTCCACCGAACACATTCAGTTGCTGGACCTGATCGAGAGCGGGAAATGCGAAGCCGCTGCCGGTTTCCTGCGTCACCACCTGGATATCGTCGGCCGGCAAAAGACCGACAAAGAAGCGCGTGACGAAGCTGAGAAACGTTTGCGCGACAAGTCTGCTACCTCGTTCTGATCGTCCCGCGAACCTGTAGGTGCTGCCGAAAGGCTACTAACACGCGGTTGCCGACACGACACTATTCGCAGCCTTCTACGGTCGGGTGATTTCCAGTAATTCTCGTAACCGAATGACTGCACTGTCCGGCGTAGTCAGGACCGGGAGCCCACCTATTTCGCGCACCTGCGCAGCCGCGCTGGTCATGGAAAATTGCGCAAAACAAATCACCTCGGCGCCGTCGATTTCTTGCGCCGCTTTGGCAATTTCCCTGTCATGACCTGCCACATCCTTGTCCTGAAGGGCCTCAAATGCCCCTGCCACCAGATGGGTACTGATCTTTAGCGACGTGCCTGCAACCCGCGCCGCCGCGCTGAACTCTTCGCGCATGGATTCAATAGCTGGCTCGAAGGTGGCCACCAATGCGATTCGTGATGCCAGGCTTAATGCTTCGTCGATCATCGCCTCGTTGGGTTTGAGCACCGGTATCGACACCGCGTTTTTGCAGGCATCGATTGCCACGCCAAACGCTGAGCACGTAAAGAGTATCGCGTCTGCGTCGGCCGCTTCGGCGTATCGGGCAAGGCTCAGGAATCGCTGCTTGAGCCCGTCGGTCAATTCGCCCGCTGCGGCCAGGTCTCTGGACAGCGAGTCATCGAGCAGGTTGGCCAATTGCACCTCGGGCCACAGTCTGCTGAAGGCATCAGTTATGGGTGCGACCGACAGCGGTGTTGCGTGAATCAGAAAAATACGGGTGCCGTGCATCACTCATTCCCCTTTGATGGCGAAATATTACAGCTGCTAAGATTGCATATTGATGCATTAAAGTGCAACTCTATGGATTCCGCTTCATGGCGGTTTCCCCGAGGTGTCCGTGGGACCAGTGATTAATTCAGAAATTTGAGTGCGATTGTACTTCGTGATCTATAAATACGTTACTGGCCGTGCATGTAGACCTCAGCCATTGCAAAAAAAGGAGAAGGTTATGCGTATTCTCGTTCTGCCCGGTGACGGCATCGGCCCCGAAATCATCGCTTCATCCATGATGGCGCTTGAGGCCGTCAATAAGAAGTTTGCCTTGGGTCTGGCATTCGATTATGACGATGTCGGTTTTGCCAGCCTGGAAAAGCATGGCACCGCGCTGCGTGACGAAACCCTGATTAAAGCAAAAACCTACGACGGGATCATTCTCGGGACGCAGTCGCACGCTGATTATCCAGCGCCCGGGAAGGGGGGGCGCAACGTCTCTGCAGGCTTTCGCATTGGCCTTGACCTCTACGCCAACGTTCGACCGGCACGTACCCGACCGTTCCTGACATCAAACATGAAGGAAGGCAAGCGCATGGATCTGGTGATCATGCGCGAAGCCACTGAAGGTTTTTATCCTGATCGCAACATGAGCAGAGGCTGGGGCGAGGTGATGCCCAGCCCTGACATGGCGCTTTCAACCCGCAAGATCACTCGTCATTGCAGCGAGCGCATCGCTCGGCGTGCTTTCGAGCTGGCGATGAAACGTCGCAAGAAAGTCACCGCAATCCATAAAGCCAACAGTTTCCACATGACCGATGGCTTGTTCCTCGAAGCTGTGCGAGCAGTGGCCAAGGAGTTTCCGGAGGTGGTGCTGGACGATCTGCTGGTGGATGCATCCACTGCGCATTTGGTGCGCAACCCGGAGGGCTTCGATGTGTTGGTTGCGACTAACTTCTACGGTGACATTCTTAGCGACCTGGCCAGCGAACTGTCCGGCAGCCTCGGTCTGGCCGGGTCAATCATGGCCAGCGATGAGCACTGCGCGGCGCAGGCTCAGCATGGCTCGGCCCCTGATATTGCCGGGCAGGACAAAGCCAATCCAGTCTCGATGATGCTGTCAGTGGCAATGCTGCTGCAGTGGATGGGCGAGCACCATCAACACACTGCTCTGATCCAGGCGGGCCAGGCGCTGGACCGTGCCGTCGATCAAGTGTTGGAAAACCCGGCCAGCCGGACGTTCGATCTGGGTGGCACGCTCGGATGTAAGGGCTTTGGAGACGCGGTCGCAGCGGTTATTCAGGGCTGATTCCGGCTTCGGCATAGTGCCGCAGAACGGGTGATTTACGGGCCAGGGATCCGGTCAGGTGGCGTTTCATCAATTCGGACGCTGCCTGATTATTTCCCTGCTCCAAGAGTTCGATGATCTGCAGATGCTCTTCGCATTGTTGGTAGTAGCGTTTGCGATCGACCATGGCCCGGTATTCGATCAGGCGGCGCATGTTGTTCATCTGCACCAGCACCATGTGGTACATCGAGTTGCCGGACATCTTGCTCAACGCTTCGTGAAAACGCATGCCGGTACGCAGCAATGCATCAGCTGGCAGCGTCTCGATCCCTTCGCTCAATAGCTGTTTCTGCTCGTTGCCAAGCCTGCGTAACCACTGCGCGTCGCGTTGAAACGTCGGTTCAAGCAGCCCGGCAGGCTCTATCAAAAGACGCAGGTTGTAGATCTGGTCCAGCGCTTGTGTAGTCTTGGCCACTTCAGAGAAACGCCAGCCATAACCCGGTTTGGGTTGCGCCCAGCCGACACAGGCAGCGCGGTGAAGAATGTGGCTGGCCTGCGCTTTGCTCAAGCCATAACGTTCACGCACCAACGGCTCGGTGACATCCTGCGGGATTCGGTCGTTCAGCCAGTCTTCAGACAGCAGGTAATAGGCTTCAGGCTCCTCCAATGCAGGAGGCGGGGCAGGCGTGATGAGCTGCCTGGCAGCCAGCACAAAAAAACCGCGATTGGGCTGCTGATCAAGCACACCTTGATCGGCGAGGGCGACCAGCGCTTCGCGAGCGGGTGAGCGCGATACCTGAAACTCATCAGCAATTTTCTGCGCGCTCAGGTGGCTGCCAGCCTTGACTTCCCCTTGCTGAATACGTTGTTGCAGGTCAGTCATGATGCGCTGAACTAATACACTCAAAGGCATTTTCCATTTCACCGGCTGTTGGCTGCTGCCTTCACAGGCAATCAAACCGCGCGTCAACGCGGTCGCAAAATAATATTGTATTGCGTTGCTTCGACGTACAAAATGGCGTCACCGCACGGCGCATAGATGTTCAGGATTAATGTCGCCGCCAAGAGGAATGACTCATGCGATACGACCTGACTAGCCTGGACATTTTCATCACTGTGGCGCAAGAGCGCAATCTGACGCGAGCCGCGCGGCTCAAGCACCTGGCGGTCTCAGCGATCAGCAAGCGCATCACGGAGCTTGAAGCCCAGGCCGGATCAGAACTGTTGGTCCGCAACGCCCGGGGTGTCGACCTGACCCCGGCGGGTCAGTCGATGTTGTTCTATGCCCGACAGTTGAAGCAGACGCTGGCCAGCCTGGACCATGAGCTGGGCGATTACGCATCGGGAGTCAAAGGTCATCTACGCATTCACGCCATTACCTCCGCCCTGTCGCAATTTTTGCCGGGGGACATTGCCCGCTTCGTGTCGATTTATCCGCAGATCAGGTTTGATATCGAAGAGCGGGTAGGGTCTGCGGTTGTCCGCGCCGTCGCCGATGGCCGCGCCGACCTGGGCATTATCGCCGACCAGACTCCCGCCCAAGGTCTGGAGACGCTGCCATACCGTCAGGACGAACTGACGCTGGTGGTGCCCCAGGCTCATCCGCTGGCCGGTGCCCAAAGCGTCCGCTTCAGCGAAGTACTGGAACATGAATTCATCGGCCCACACCTGGAAAGCTCGGTGCACAGCCTATTGACCAGCGAAGCCGACAAGCTTGGCAGGGCACTGAGGTTGCGAATCCGTATCAGCAGTTTCGATTGCATGTGCCGGATGGTTTCTACCGGACTGGGCCTGGCGATCTTGCCGCGCACGGTGCTACAGCCCTACCTGCGCAGCCACAAGCTCAAGGCTGTCACCCTCGATGAGCCTTGGGCCCAGCGCTCATTACTACTGGCTTTTCGCAAATACGACGCAGCGTCACCGACGCTCAAAACCCTGATCGACAACCTCAAACGAGCCAAGACTTGAGCGTTCAGCGTTCTCGTTTGGAGAACGCAGCGTTGGCAATACTTCAATTTTCATCCTGGGCCGCCACTTCTAGTATTCACCCATCAGCGGTGAGCGACTGAGCCCTCGACCTACAGCGCAGACATTATAAGAATGAGTGATGCAACCATGACCGAGATTGCAAACCACCTGCTGAGCAGCCTGGTGATTGATGGCGAACCATTCGCCTACGTCGACCTGCACAAGATGCTGACCCCTTCCCAGGTTGAAAGGCTTCCCTATTCGATTCGCATACTGCTGGAGAACGTCGCGCGCTGCACCCCAGAGGCGCTACCTTCGGTGCTGGCGCGGGCACTGGGCGACGGCCCTGACTGCGAGGTGCCTTTCCAGCCAAACCGCCTGATGTTCCATGACACCACTTGCTTGCCCGCGCTGGCAGACTTCGCCGGCATGCGTGACGTGGTCGCGGAACTGGGTGGCGATCCCACGTCCATGAATCCGCTGATTCCCGCCGTACTGACTATTGACCACTCGGTGATCGTTGAGCACTACGCCGAAGCCGATGCGGTGGAAGAAAACCTCAACATCGATTTCCGTCGCAACAGCGAGCGTTACCGCTTTATCAAGTGGGCACAGAAGAGCCTGGACAATTTCGGCGTGATACCGCCAGGCACCGGCATCATCCATCAGATGAACATGGAAGCGCTGGCCCAGGTGGTCTGGGAAAGTAAAACCGAAGACGGTCAGCGCATGCTGCACCCGGACGACATGGTCGCCACTGACAGCCACACACCGATGATCAATGCCATTGGCGTGTTGGGTTGGGGCGTGGGCGGGCTGGAAGGACAAGCGGCAATGGTTGGCGAGCCGGTGCCCATCAGCTTTCCCAAGGTTGTGGGCATTCGTGTCACCAACATCATGCGCCCCGGCGTGACGGCGACCGATCTGTCGCTGCACGTGGCAGAGATTCTTCGCAAGCGTTCGGTGGTCGGCAAGTTTGTCGAGTTCACCGGCCCTGGTCTGTCCACCCTGAGCTGGGCGGCCCGCGGCACCGTTTCAAACATGGCGCCTGAATACGGCGCGACGGTGGTGTTCTTCCCGTTCGACAGCGACACGCTGAAGTATCTGGAGCTTACCGGCCGTTCCACCGAGTTGCGCAGCAAAGTTGTGGCCTACATGAATGCCCAGCCGTTGTGGCGCCGGGACGAGAATGCCGAGCCGCAATTTGACGAGCTGATCGACCTCGACCTGGCCAGCATTGAGCCGAGTGTGGCGGGGCCCCATCAGCCGCACCAACGGCAGAGCCTGGCCAACGCGGCTGCGTCGTTCCGTGATGGCGTCATGGGAGGCGGCAACCTCATCGCCGAGCCGGCCGAACAAAGCTTCTTCGAACCGAGCTTTGGAGAGCCCATCACCCATGGCGCGGTCGTGATGTCGGCCATTACCAGTTGCACCAACACCGCCAACCCGTCGCAGATGGTCCAGGCCGGTCTGCTGGCACGCAATGCCCGTGCCCTGGGTTTGACAAGCAAACCCTGGGTGAAGACGTCCTTGTCGCCGGGCTCGCAGGTGGTGGCCGATTACCTGGGCGAAGCCAATCTGTTGGAAGATTTCTCGGCACTGGGCTTCGACCTCGCGGGCTTCGGCTGCATGACCTGTATCGGCAACTCCGGCAAGCTCGAAGAACACGTCGAGGTGTTCGCCGATCAGGGCCTCAAAGGCGTGGTGGTGCTGTCGGGCAACCGCAACTTTGAAGGCAGGGTGAACCCCAAACTGCAGGCCGGTTATCTCGCCTCGCCAGCTCTCTGTGTGGCTTACGCCATCGCCGGGACCATCGACATTGATCTCGAATCCCAGCCATTGGGGCAGGATCAGCAAGGCAAACCGGTGTACATGCGCGACTTGATGCCCAGCGATGCAGACATTGCCGCGCAGGTGCTCGAAGTGGTCAAGCCCGAGTTCTTCCAGCAACGGCTGGCGACCGTCTGGGACGGTACCCATCAATGGCAGGCGTTGTCGGCCGTCGGCAGCGTGCAATTCCCGTGGAGCCCGGAGTCGACGTATCTGCGTCGTCCGCAATACCTGGCGGACATCAAGGCCGACCCCAAGGATTCGCTGGCCATCAGTGGTGCGCGAGTCCTGATGGTGGTGGGCGACAACGTCACCACCGACCATATCTCCCCGGCGGGCGCGATCCCGGCCAGCAGTCTGGCTGGTCAATGGTTGCTGGAGCGCGGTGAAGACCCACAGGATCTCAACCAGTATTCGACTCGCCGTAGCAATCATGAGGTGATGCTACGCGGCGCGTTCACGAACCGTTCGGTTAAAAACCTGCTGCTGGGAGACGAGCAGCCGGGCCTGGGTGTCTGGGCGTGGAATGCCGACCATAGCGAGTGCCTGCCGCTGTTTCTGGCGGCTGAGAGCTATACACGCAAAAAAATCCCGATGGTGGTTTTTGCCGGTATCAATTACGGCGCGGGCTCAAGCCGTGACTGGGCCGCCAAGGCTCAGGCGCTGCTCGGCGTAAAAGCCGTGGTGGCCAGCAGCGTCGAGCGGATCCACCGCAGCAACCTGATCGGAATGGGCGTCATCCCGCTGCAGTTCAAGGCGGGTCAGCGAGTTCAGGATTTGAATCTGGACGGGAGCGAGCACTTTGACTTCGCCGGGCTGGACGACCTGGTGGTCGGCAACAACCCGGTCACCATGACGCTGCGTCGCAGTAATGGCGATCAAGAGCAGGTCGAGTTGCACGCCCGAATCGATTCATTGCAGGAAATACGTTACCTCACCAACGGCGGCGTGTTGCCGTTCGTGATCCGCAAAGTAGTCAAGCGCACGACCCAATGATTGCAGCTGCGACCGCGACACTGAGGTGTCGCGGTTAGCCCTGAGTGAAGGGGCCGTTCGTTAACCAGGCTTTCAGCTATCCGGAGACAGTGTTTATGTACGCCTACGTCGGGTCACGGACCACCCGTGCGCGAAATGCGCGCGGCGATGGCATCACGGTTTACCAGGTGGACGAAGAAACCGGCACATTGAGACTGGTCCAGGTTGTCGAGGATCTGGTTAACCCGTCCTTCCTGGCACTCAACAAGGCAGGTGATCGGCTCTATACCGTCCACGGCGACCAGCGGGAAGTCAGCGCGTTTAGCGTCGACAAGACGAGCGGTAAGTTGAGCTTCATCAATCAGCAGAGCTGCGAAGGGAAGAATCCGGTGCATCTGGCGCTTGATCCGACCGAGCGTTTTCTGGTGGTGTCCAACCACATCAGCGGTTCGCTGGCCGTCATGAATGTGCTTGAAAACGGCTCGCTGAACACGATAAATCAATTGCTTGAACTCGATGGTACGACCGGCCCGCACCGGATCGAACAGCCGTTTCCCAAGCCGCATTTCAACCCCTTTGATCACACCGGTAATTTTGTACTCGTGCCTGACAAGGGCGTGGATAGGGTGTTCAGTTTCCGCTTTGATAACGGCAAGTTGTTCCCGGCCGATCAGCCTTTTGTGACGACGCGAGAAGGTGCGGGCCCGCGCCATCTGGCACTGCATCCCAAGGCGCCCTTTGCGTATGTCATCAACGAGCTGGATTCCACGGTCACGACTTACCGATTCAACGCTTCAGTCGGCTCGCTGACGCCGCTTCAAGTCCTCCCTTCACTGCCTTCGACATTCACCGGCAACAGCCGGGCTTCCGAGATCGAGGTAGACCGCAGCGGGCGGTTCGTTTACGCCTCCAATCGCGGCTACGACAGCATTGCAGTCTTTGCCATTGATCAGGGGACGGGGCTGCTGAGTCCGGTCCAGTTCATGCCCACGGAAGGTAAAACCCCGCGGTTTTTTGCGCTGACGCCCAATGGCCGCTTCATCTTCGCGCTCAACGAAGACAGCGACAGCATCATTTCGATGGGTGTGGATCCGCACACCGGAGTGTTGAGCACGACGGGTTTCTCGATCACCACCGGAAGCCCCGTGTGTATGGTTTTTTCTGCCTGAGTAACGCCCGATCCATAACAAGTACATAAGCAAGCAGCAGCTTGCTTACAGTGAGGTCGCCATGAACAACAATAATACGCGTCAGGAAACCGCTATCGTCCGCAAGGTCACGCTGCGCATCATCCCGTTCGTTTTTCTGCTGTATATCGTTTCTTATCTGGATCGCGCCAACATTGGGTATGCCGCGCTGCAGATGAACAAAGAGCTGGCGCTGACCAGCGAAGCATTCGGCTTCATTTCCGGTATTTTCTTTATCGGTTACTTCCTGTTTGAAGTGCCGAGCAACGTCATGCTCAACAAGTTTGGTGCACGGGTCTGGATCGCCAGGATTCTGGTGACCTGGGGTGCGATCGCGGCGGCAACCGCTTTCGCCCAGACGGCCAATCAGCTGTATGTGTTGCGCTTTTTTCTTGGGGTGGCTGAGGCTGGGTTTTTTCCGGGCATCATCGTGTACCTGACGTTCTGGTTCCGCTCCAAAGAGCTGGCGACTACCGTGGCGCTGTTCACTGCTGCCATCCCGGTGAGCTACATCATTGGTGCGCCGATGAGCACCTGGATCATGGACAACATCAGTTGGTTTAACTGGAGCGGCTGGCGCTGGATGCTGTTCCTTGAAGGCATACCCGCTGTGTTCCTGGGTGTAGCGTGCTTCTTCTTTCTGACGGACAAGCCGGAGCAGGCCAAGTGGCTCAAGCCTGAAGAAAAGGCTTGGCTGGTTGCCGAGCTTGAACGCGATCGCCAAAGCCGCAAGAACGTCAAGAGCTTGAGCGTCTACAAGACCATGACCCACCCCAAGGTCCTGTATCTGTCGTTCATTTACTTTGTTTACCAGTGCGGCAGTCTCGGTGTCGGTTACTGGATGCCGCAGATCATCAAGAGCTTTTCCGAGTCGCTAACGCATACACAAATCGGCTTGATCGCCATGGTGCCTTACATCGTGGCTACCGCAGCGATGATTCTCTGGTCGCGCAGCTCCGATAAACGTAACGAACGTAAACTGCACTCGGCCATCCCATTGCTGGTCGCAACCCTTGGTTTGATCGGCGCAGGTCTGCTGTCCAATCCCTACGTCGCCATGGCGATGATCTGCCTCGCACTGTCGGGGCTGTACAGTTTCAAATCACCGTTCTGGGCGCTGCCGACGCTGTTCCTCGATCGCACCACTGCAGCGGTGTCGATTGCCGTCATTAACTCGATTGGCAATCTGGGCGGTTTTGTCGGGCCGTCGTTAATCGGTATGGTCAAGGGCAATAGCCAAAGCGCGGCCAACGGATTGTTGTTCCTCAGCGTGTTGTTAATGGCAGGTTTCTTGATGACCTTGTTCATGCGGGTTACTAATAACCAACCTGAGAACACTGGGGCGGTTGATAGTGCGCAGGTGCGTTAATTGTCCCTCAACGGCTATAAGACCATTGTCGCTGCACTGCAGCTGGCATCTTTTCAATGCCTATTCTGACCCTCGATTCGGAGACACAAATGACCGCAGTATCCTCAGCAGTACTGGCTGACCTGGCACCCGATGGAATCCTGCGTGCAGCCATCAACTTCGGCAATCCGGTGCTCGCGCAGCAGGCTGCTGATGGCAGCCCCCAAGGCGTCTCGGTCCAGTTGGCCAAAGCATTGGCAGCGGAATTGGGTGTGCCATTGGAGATGGTGACCTTCGATGCTGCAGGAAAGGTCTTCGCAGCGCTTGATCAGAATGTCTGGAACATCGCGTTCATGGCCATCGAGCCCGTGCGTGAGGCGCAAGTCGCGTTCAGTGAGCCCTACGTGGCTATCGAAGGTACTTATCTGGTTCGGGCTGACTCGCCGTTCACTCACGTTGGTGATCTGGACGGAGCAGGGCTGAAGCTCGCAGTGGGCAGAGGCGCTGCCTATGACCTCTACCTCTCCAGAACATTACAGCGCGCCGAATTGCACCGTGCTGAAACCTCGGCCGGTGCAGTTGATCTGTTCCTGGACAAGGAACTTGATGCCGCTGCCGGCGTGCGACAGCCCCTCGAGAAGTTTGCGGCGGGCCATGCCGGTTACCGCGTGATCGAGGGGCAATTCACTTCAATTCGCCAGGCAATGGCGGTGCCTAAGGAGCGGACTGCGGGGGCTGAGTACATTCAGGGGTTTGTCGTCAGGCAAAAGGCGAGTGGGCTTGTGCGCAATGCGCTGGATGAGACAGGCCAGGCGGATGTTACGGTTCCCGAGTAAGGGCCATCTGCTGTGCGTGGTACCTACATGCACTACGGCTGCGTTTAAATCTCTGTCAAGAACGGTATGAAGCATCGTTGCGCTCAGCCTCTGTTCAAATACGCCGCCATCTCGGTCTCAGGTACCATGCCGCCCCCCGTGGCCCAGATCAAATGGGTCGAGCCCTTGGGCATACCGTCCGGCAACCCCAGTCGACGCCCATACCCTTGGCGCTCGTGCAGCACCCGCGCGAAACCCGGAGCTCCGGCCAGAGCCGAGGGCTCCAGGCGCAGCTGCTCGGTGCGATCAAGCAATTGCAGCAGCCCGAACAGCTCGGCATCGGTCACCGTATAGAACCCATCCAGCATCCGCTGCATCGATCGCCCTACGAATCCCGAAGGTCGCCCGACCGCCAGGCCATCCGCCGCCGTATGGTTGGAGATCCCGAAGTCCTGCACCGCCAGCCCATCGTGCAGCCCGGTATACACCCCCATCAGCATGCATGGCGACTCGGTCGGCTCGGCGAAGATGCAGTGCACGTGATCACCAAACGCCAGTTTCAGGCCGAAAGCGATCCCGCCCGGGCCGCCGCCGACGCCGCAGGGCAGGTACACGAACAACGGATGCTGGGCGTCGACCCGAATCTGCTGTTCGGCGAACTGCGCCTTCAGGCGCTCGCCTGCGACTGCGTAACCTAGGAACAGGGTCTGCGAATTCTCGTCATCGATGAAGTGGCAGGACGGGTCGGCCTGTGCCTGTTCGCGGCCTTGCTCCACGGCCTGGCCGTAGTCGCCTGCGTACTCGATCACGGTCACGCCATGGGCGCGCAGCTTGTCTTTCTTCCATTGCCGGGCATCGGCCGACATGTGCACGGTAGTGGCGAAGCCCAGCCGCGCGCCGGCGATGCCGATCGACATGCCGAGGTTACCGGTGCTGCCGACCGCAATCTTATGAGCGCGGAACAACGCCTGGCAGGGCTCTTCGGCCAGGCGCCGGTAGTCGTCGGTCTCGCTCAGCAGGCCATGGCGAATGGCGAGTTGCTCGGCGTGAAACAGCACCTCGTAGATACCGCCGCGAGCTTTCACCGAGCCCGAGATGGGCAGGTGGCTGTCTTTTTTCAGCAGCAGCCGGACCGGTCCTTCTACGCCGTAGCGCTCGCAAAGGGCGCGGGCGAAAGCCGGTACGCCGACCAGTTCCGATTCGATGATGCCCTGGCTTGCAGCCACTTCCGGGAAAGCCTGGGCCAGGAATGGCGCAAAGCGCTGCAGGCGCTCGCTGGCATCCCGCACGTCGGTGGCGGTCAGGGCGATATCGTTCAACGCATCGGCCAGGGGCGCGATCTGCGGGTTGAACCAGCTGACTTCTTCGCCTGCCAGAATGGGTTTCAGCAGGGGGAATTCGGTGGTCCAATCGGCGAGGCTTTTGCCATATACGGATGTGATCACTGCAGGGTCTCCAACGGCGGCGAACTGTCGCGCCATTTCATCAACGAGTCAAACGGCCGGCCGGCCATCGGTCGCGGTGGCGTACTGGTCCGGCGCCAACGGCGGGTGGGTGACCGGCGTCCACAGGTTCACTTCGCTGCGGGCCAGGGCGGCCATGTCCGGGCGCGGGCGCCGCAAATCCGGGGTGGTTTCGCAATGGGCTTCCAGCGCACGGGCCGCCATCAGCAGTTCCAGGTCGCCGCGGAATTTGCCGATCACCTGCATGCCGAACGGCATGTCGAGATGGTCGACGCCCATGGGCATCGACAGCGCCGGGTTGGTGGCCAGGGTGACCACGTAAGTCAGCGCCAGCCAGCGGTAGTAGTTCTCCAGCGCCACGCCGTTCACGCTTTCCAGGTACGGCTGTTCCCAAGGGAAGGCCGACACCGGCGTGGTCGGCGAGAGAATCAGGTCGTACTGGCTGAACAACTGCTGGAAACGGCGGAAGATGCGGGTTTGCTCGGCGTTGGCCCACACGCAGTCCTTGAGCGACATGCGCGCGCCCATTTCGTAGTTGGCGCGTGGGTTGGGGCCGAGGGAATCCGGGTCTTTCTCATAAGCGGCCTGCAGGCTGCCGACGAAGGCTTCGGCGCGGACCACGTCGAAGCAGCGGTGGGCGTGCTGCATGTCCACTTCGACTTCTTCGCAACTGGCGAACAGGCCCTTGAGGCTCGCAACCTTGGCGCGGAACACACGGCGGATGTTGTCGTCGACGTCGCACACGCCGAAGTCTTCGGTGTAGCCCACGCGCAGGAGCGAGAGGTCGACCGTGCCCGCCATGGCTGCTGGCATGCTGAAGTCATAGCTGAGCGGGTCGTTCGGGGCGATACCGGCGGTGGCCGCCAGTTGCAGCCAGGTGTCGGCAACGTCGCGGCCCATGGGGCCGACCACTGAAATCGGGGTCCAGCCCAGTAGCTTGCGTTCGCTCGGCACCAGGCCGGGGGAAGTGCGCAGGCCGACGATGCCGCACTTGGCTGCGGGGATGCGCAGCGAGCCACCCGTGTCGGAGCCGCTGCATAGCGGCACCATATTGGCAGCCAGCGCGGCGGCGGCGCCACCGGACGAGCCGCCGGCGTTCAGGCGCGGGTTGAACGGGTTGCCGGTGGCGCCCCACACCGGGTTGCGGGTGTTCGCGCCGGCGCCCATTTCCGGCACGTTGGTCTTGCCGACCACAATTGCACCGGCGGCGCGCAGGCGGCGTACCAGCTGGTTGTCCTGGGCGGGCAGGTTCGCGCGGAACAGCGGGGAGCCGTAGGTGGTCAGCAGGCCTTCGGTTTCTTCCAGGTCCTTGATGCCGATGGGCAGGCCGCTGAGCAGGCCGCGCGGTTCGCTGCGGCTGATCGCGCGTTCGGTGGCGCGGGCTTCGTCGCGGGCGCGCTCAAAGGAGGTGGCACAGAAGGCGTTGATCTTCGGGTTGTATTCTTCGATGCGGGAGATGCAGGCCTCAAGCACTTCGACCGGCGACACTTGGCGCGAGTCGATCAGGGCCTTGAGTTCCACCGCGCCTTTATCGGCCAATTCGTTCGGGTTGTGCATGGGGTCGATCCTGCGCAAATAAAACAAGAGAGTAAAAACGCCGCCCAGCCGCCACAACCAACTTAATTCGAAGGCTGCCATGCTGTTTGCAGAAGGTTCAGGTGGCGCACTGAAGCATGTGCTTGATGTGCTCGATAAAGCTTTCCATGGGCGCGGAAAGTTGCCGCCGCGCCAAGGTCTGAATTTCGATGGAACGCGCGCCGTCGGCGATCTCCGGCACGTCCAGGGCCTTGAGCTGCTGGCTCTTGAGCCGGTGACGCACGAACAATTCGCCGGTGAAGGTCACCGCACTGCCAGACATGGCGAACTGCACCAGGGTTTCCAGGCTGTCGGTGTCCATGATGCTTTTGTAGATCAGGCCTTCGCGGCTGCAGTAGATATCCATCAGCTGGCGCAGCGTGGTGGTGGGGCCGGGCAGCGCCAGGGGGTAGCTGACGATGTCTTTGAGCGTCACACCCGTCTGCGCCGCCAGCGGATGGCCGGGCGCGACCAGCGCCAGTACTGGCGCCGGCTGGCTGTAGGCAACGTGAATGCCTTTGGCCGGGCCGAGGCTGAAACACAGGCCGATATCTACTTGGCCCTCGCGTACCAGGCGCGTCACTTCCTGGGCCGAGACCACCTGAATCTGATAGCTGCTCTGCTGCCCGGCCAGGCGAAACTGCGCGATGGCGTCGGGCAGGAAGTGCGGAGCGAAGCCTTCGGTGCAGGCGATCTTGATCAGCGACTCCGATTGCTGGCGCAGCGCCTTGATTTCATTGCTCACCAACTCGGCGTCCAGCAGCGTGCGGCGCGCGTAACCGGCCAGCAGCTCTCCGGCGCTGGTCAGGCTCACGCCCCGCGACTGGCGCTCGAATAATGGCGCTTGCAGTTCTGTTTCCAGGCGACTGATCTGCCGGCTGATGGCCGACGGCACCACGTGCAGGCGCAGGGCCGCTTCGCTGATGGAACCGCTGTTGACCACCTGTAGAAAGTAACGCACGGCAGTTTCGCTGAGAATTCGGGCGCTCATGGGGAACTGATTCTCCGGAGTAGGGAGGCGACATTTTAGCCCAGGCTCCCCACCCAACACGGCTTTCAGTGGCAGGGCCATGGTTCAGGCCTCGTGGGCATTGGCTAACTGCACTTCGCGGATCTTTTGCGCGCTGATGCTGGTGCTCACCAACGCCGCCACTACTACAGCACCAAGCAAGAACAGGAAGGCCGAGTTGTAGCTGCCGGTGTATTCCACTAGAAAGCCGATGACCATGGGTGAGACGAAGCCCGCCAGTTGACCGCCAAAGTTGACCATGCCGATGCCGGTGCCCACCAACCGTTGCGAGAGGATCTTGGTGGGCAAGGCGAAGGCGGTGGCGAACACGAACGACTTGAAGAAGTAGGCCACGGTCTGAAACACGATCACTTGGGTAGTGGTCTGCGCCTGGTACATGCCGTACACGAACACCCCGGTGAGCACGCAGCTGCCCATCATCAGGAATTTTTCCTTGCCGTCGAAGAAGCGTGTCATCAGCCAGCCGCCCATGGCAGTGGCGATACTGGCTGAAATGAACGGCAGTGGCACCAGCATGCCGACGGTCTTGATGTCCAGGCCGCGTGCGGTCAGCAGGTACATCGGCATCCAGGCGTCCAGGCCCTTGTTGAGCAGGCTCAGGCAGAACCACACCACTACGATCTTCCAGATCAGCGGCATGCGCAGCAGCTCCTTGACGCTGACCTTGGTCGCCGCACGGGGCAGGGCGGCGTCCTCGATCACGGCGACACTGCGGCGCACGGTAAGGGCGTAGAACACAGCGAAGACGAGGCCTGCCAGGCCAATGGCCAGGAACACATCGCGCCAGCCGAGCCACACAATCAGAGGGGCGATGATCAGCGGAGCGACGAAGCTACCGGTGTAGTTGGACGAGATCATCAGCCCGACCATTTTCGGCCGTTGTTCACGGGGATAGATTTCAGCCACGCCCTTCATCGCCGACGATGGATAGCCGCCTTCGCCCAGGCCGAACAGGAAGCGGATGACCAGCAGCGCGCTCAGCGACCAGGCCAGCCCGGTGAGCACAGTGAACAGTGACCAGAGGGCGATGGAGACAACCACCACGCGCTTGCTGCCGTACTTGTCGGCTAGCCTGCCGCCGGGAATCTGCATCGCGGCGTAGCCCAGGTAGAAGGCGCTGAGCACCACGCCCAGTTGCGCCGGGCCGACGTTGAAGTCCTTGCCGATGTGCGCCAGGGCCAGGGAAATGGCCGCGCGATCAACGTAGGAAATCATGTAGCCCAGGTACAGAAGAATGAATACAAACAGGGGGTTATTCAGGAATCTGGTGACCTTCATGAGGGCTGTCCTGGCGAAGAAATGGCTGGAATGCGAGCCATGGTGGGCAGCAACGAGGAGGGCAACAAGTGATAAAAAGAGAGTGCAGATGTGCCCAATAATCACAGCACTTACATGGTGCGCGAGCACTGTTGAGGGGCGGCTGCAGGCAGCGAAAAACTGCCGCTATGCTTTGACTTGGTGCGCGTTTTGCGAGTTTTTTCCGGGTGCGGGTAAACGGACGCACGCGCATTTTTTTTCGGAAAGCGCTGATAGGTGAATAGTCATCTTGAACATTTCAATTCAGACTGCGCCGGGACTTGAAACGTCGTTGGACGTGAGGGGCAGGGCTGCAGCGGTCAACTCTCGATTGTGGGTAACGCAAAGCGAGTCCTTGGCCCCAGGCATTAGAGCGGTGGGGGCATTTACAGTGAATTGGGCTGCTGCATGAGTTAACGTTCATGCAAGCTCTTTTCTGATCACTCGCTGGACACCGCCCTTATGAGAGACCTGCCGCCCACCGCGACCCTGCGCGCATTTGAAGTTGCTACCCGCCATCCGACATTTACTGCAGCCGCTCAGGAGCTGCACGTTACTCAAAGCGCGGTCAGTCACCAGCTCAAGCATCTTGAGGCGCTTTGGGGAGTGCAGTTGTTTGAGCGTGGCAAGGCGTTACGCCTCACGGCAGCGGGGGCTACGCTGGCGCCCATCGTGCGGGAATTTTTCATCAGCCTCGAGGCGACTCTGGGCGATCTGCGCGAGCAAAAAGGCAGGGTTCGACTTAGCGTCAGCACCACCTATTCGTTTGCTCTCAAATGGCTGCTGCCACGCTTGCCGCGTCTCTCTCGTCAACACCCCGAACTGCTGGTCTCGCTGGACACCACCGACACAATCATCCACTTCTCTCACGGCCAGGCTGATGTAGCGATCAGGCTCGGCAAGGGCAATTACCCAGGTCTGCATTCGGAGTTCCTTTTTGGGGAGCAGGTATTTCCTGTGGCCAGCCCCGAACTGCTGCGGCGCTTTGGGACACCGCAGAGCCCCGCAGAGCTGTTGCATTACCCGCTGCTGACTCGGGACGGAGCCGAGTTGGTGCCCAAGTGGGAGGTGTGGTTTCAAGCGGTTGGACTGGCCTATTCGCCGATCCAGGAAAGCGTCAGATTTGGCGATACCAACATGACAGTCGAGGCGGCCTTGCTCGGCCAAGGCGTTGCCTTGGTGCGCAGCGGGCATGTCGAGAACGAGATCAGCGATGGCCGTTTGGTCAGGCTGTTTGATGTGTCGCTTCCATCGCCGCTTGCTTACTACTTCGTGTGCCCGAAGGGCATTGAATCGCAGCCCCACGTCGCCAGCTTTCGCCAATGGTTGGTTGATGAGGCGCTGAAAGTACAACGAATCAGCCAGTGATGCATGAGCATACGTTCATGCTGCGATGAGGAGACTTTGCTTTAGTCCCGGCGCCGGATTGCCTACAGTGGCGCATGCCTATACATCTTGTCTTCCTCGTACTTTTCGCCGCGCTCCTGCACGCCAGCTGGAACGCGCTGCTGCGCAGCGGCGCTGATCGGCTATGGTCCATGACGGTGATGTGCATTGCCATCGCCATCACCAGTATCGTCGCCGCAGCGTTCATGGTGCCTCCCGCGATTGAAAGCTGGGGCTACGCGGTGCTTTCGGGGTTGCTGCATGTGGGCTACAACCTGTTTCTGGTGCGCAGTTACCGGGTCGGCGACCTGGGGCAGATCTATCCGATTTCACGGGGGTCGTCGCCGGTGCTGATCACCCTGGGGGCCGCTGTGTTTGCTGGAGAAAGCATCACGCCCGGCGTGTTACTCGGTATCGTGCTGGTGTCAGGCGGGATTATTTCGCTGGCCTTCAGAGGGCGCAGTCTGTCGGTTCCCAGCCTGCCTTATGCGCTGGGAACGGGCGGCTTTATCGCGGCCTACAGCGTGGTCGACGGCATCGGCGCCAGGCTCTCCGGCGCGCCGCTTTCCTACACCGTGTGGATGTGCGCCCTGTGGGGCGTATTGATGCCGGTGGTCTACATCGGTCTGCGTGACGCCCGTAGCTTATTCTCTGCCCGGCCCGGAACGGTGACCGCTGTGGTCGGCGGCCTGGTCTCCTTGCTCGCTTATGGAATGGTCATCTACGCCATGAACGAAGCGCCTCTGGGCGCGGTATCCGCATTGCGCGAAACCAGCGTGCTGTTTGCGGCCTTGATTGGCTATGTTTTTCTCGGCGAGACGCTCACCGCACGCCGGATCCTGGCGTGCGTAGTGATCGCCAGCGGCACTCTCATCATCGGCTGATACAGCCAACGGCTCAGGAGCTATGTTCAATGGTCAACGTCTCGCAGGCACCGCTGATTCTAATCACGGGTGGAAGTCGTGGAGTGGGGGCAGCCACAGCCCGGCTGGCCGCCGCACGAGGTTATGACGTCGCGATCAGCTACGTCGCCAACGAGGCCGCAGCGCTGGCGGTGGCTGCGGACGTGGAAGCGCTGGGGCGCAAAGCGTTGGCGATGCGCGCCGACAGCGCGGACCCCCAGCAGGTGGCGGATTTGTTCACGGCTATCGACCACGCGTTCGGACGCATTGACGTCCTGGTCAATAACGCCGGTGTGCTGTCACCTCAGTCACGCCTGGAGGATCTCGGCTTCGAGCGGATGCAGCGCATTTTCGCGGTCAATTCCATTGGGCCAATACTCTGCGCACAGCAGGCAGTGAAGCGCATGTCTTACCGTCACAACGGCCCGGGCGGCGTGGTGATCAATGTCTCTTCGGCTGCAGCGCGCCTTGGCAGTCCCAATGAGTATGTCGATTATGCGGCGTCAAAGGGGGCATTGGAGACGTTCACCATTGGCTTTGCAAAGGAGGTCGCACGGGAAGGCATACGCGTTAACTGTATTCGCCCCGGCCATATCTATACCGAAATGCATGCCAGTGGCGGTGAGCCGGGGCGGGTCGATCGTGTCAAGGACTCGATCCCCATGGGACGAGGCGGACAGCCTGAGGAAGTGGCCCGCGCGATTCTATGGTTGGCGAGTGCGGAGGCGTCATTCGTTACCGGTACATTCCTCGATGTGACGGGGGGTAAATGAGCCTGGTCTGCGTTCGATTTCAAGCAACAGCGGGTTGCCTCACCTTACGACTTAATCCAGGTGTCTTGCCCGTAATGCGCTTGAATGCACGACTGAAAGCGGCCTGGGATGTATAGCCCAAACGCTGTGCTACCTCTTCGATCGGTAGCCTTTCCAGGGTCAGCCACTGGCTTGCAAGGCGCATTCGCAGTTCGGTGACGTAGCGCAGCGGCGTCATGCCAATCGTCACCTGGAAGCGGTCCGCGAAGACCGAGCGTGAGGTATTGCAGTGCTCTGCCAACTGCGCAACGGTCCAGTCGCGGCCCGGTTGTTGATGGAGCGCAAGCAGTGCACCAGCCAGGCGTGGATCGCGCAAGGCGGCGACCAGGCCAGAGGCATTTCCGCAGGCGCACTCCACCCAGCCGCGAACGACCATGGCAGCCACCACGTCGGCCAGGCGCGCGAGGATACCGGCGAAGCCGACACGTGCGGCGCTTACCTCGCGTTCCATGGTGGTCAGGATCGGTACCAGCCCGGGGTAACGCTGGCCGCCGGCATCAATCAGCATCAGGCCCGGCATCAGCCTGCCAAGGCCATGGATACTGCCCAGTTCAAACTCCATACAACCACTGAACAAAATAGTGCTCGGCGTGGCGCTGGCATCGGTTCCGGTATCCACCGCGCTGACGGTGTCACCGAGCGGCGCGCCGTCTAGATGGTCAATGTCTAGAACAGGCGCGTCCGGGTGTGAAACCAGTTGATGGGCCGCGCCATGGGAAATGAATACTGCGTTGCCGGCCGACAGCGCGTAGGTGCTGCCGTCCTCCATTCGCAGCACCGCATTGCCCACGGCTATGAAGTGAAACCAGGCGTGGCCAGCTTTTTCCACGAAACCCAAACCGAAGTTAGTGCCCGCCTGGATGCGCCTGTATTCGACGCCACGCAGGCGCATGCCGCGCAACAGCTCGTTGATGAGGTCCGAGGAAAGAGCAAATTGATCAGCAGGCATCGTTCAGGTGTTTTAGTCAAAAAGTAGAGACTTTGGATCATAGATCATCCAGCTTTCGGCGCCTAGACTTCGGCTCGCCATGAAGATTGGGAGATCCGTGCAATGACTGACTGTGTATGTAACGCCGTATCCGACCGCCATCCCGGCGTCGGCCTGGATGTAGAGCCTGCGACCCCCGCCTGGATGGCCGTCTTCTCGTTGGCAATGGGGGTGTTCGGATTACTGACCGCCGAGTACCTTCCGGCCAGTTTGTTGACGCTGATGGCGGCTGACCTGGGAGTGTCCGAAGCCCTGGCTGGCCAGGCGGTCACGGTGACAGCCGTGGTAGCGCTGTTCGCCGGCCTGTTGGTGCCCGGCCTGACCCGCAGCATCGACCGGCGCTGGGTGTTACTGGGGTTCTCTACCTTGATGGTCGCTTCCAATCTGTTGGTCGCCGTTTCCTCCAGCTTCGCGGTGCTGTTGTTGATGCGCATCTTGCTGGGTATTGCCCTTGGCGGGTTCTGGAGCATGGCGGCGGCGGTCGCGATGCGCTTGGTGCCGAGTGCTCTGTTGCCCCGGGCGCTATCGATCATTTTCAGCGGCATTGCCATCGGGACGGTCGTTGCAGTGCCGCTGGGCAGCTATCTGGGCGGGTTGTATGGCTGGCGCAGCGCGTTCTATGCAGCAGCGGCGGTAGGCATGGTGACCCTGGCTTTTCAGTCGTTCACTCTGCCGAGCCTAGCGCCGCGCCGGCCGGCAAGACTGCGCACTGTTTTAGAAGTGTTGCAGCGCCCAGGCATCGCCATGGGGATGTTCGGCTGCGTGCTGGTGCACAGTGGACACTTCGCGATGTTCACCTATGTTCGGCCATTCCTTGAGGGGACCACCGGCATTGGTTCACAAGGGCTGTCGCTGATGTTGCTGGGGTTCGGTGTGGCCAACTTCGTCGGCACGCTGTTGGCCGGGAAACTGCTGGAGCGCCACCCGCTGGCCACGTTGGTGTTGATGCCCGCGCTGGTCGGCGTTGCAGCACTGGCGTTGGTGCTGTTGCCGGCATCGTTGCCGGGGCAGGCGCTACTGCTGGCGATCTGGGGCTTGGCCTTTGGTGGTGTACCGGTCGCGTGGTCGAACTGGGTCGCCAGCTCGGTACCTGATCAGGCGGAAAGCGCCGGAGGCATGGTGGTGGCGTCTGTGCAGTCGGCCATCGCCACGGGCGCCGCAGCTGGCGGTGCAATGTTCAGCCTAGGTGGCAGCGCAGGTGTATTCGTGGCGGCGGCCGTGCTGATGCTGCTGGCCGCATTACTGATTGCGCTGCGTGTCCGCGTCCCTTCTGTCCAGGACGTTCGCCAGCCCAAGCCGGCGTTGCACCTTTGATTCGGTCGCGCCGACTACTTTGGCGATGACTTGCCTTGGAGGGTTCTTCGCAGAGGAATAGGCCCATGGGGCGGGCTCGTGAGCTTGAAAGTTAACTCGACGATGCCAGCTCGGCTGGGTAGGGAGGCGTAGGAAAACTAGGTTAGGTGCGGGGCGTTAAGTGAGATAGAAAGCTGACGTCCATGTCCCTGCTTGACCTGAAGCCCTCTCGACCTGAGACCACTAATCAATCGCTGGGCGCTTTCCAAAGCTCACGGCACGCTTCACCTCAGATGAAAGCCTGGTCATCCAGTCCGCCCAGCTACGTCTGACGGCAAGTATCAGGTGCCTGACTTGATCTTGGTCCAGGCCCGTGTTCTGGCGCGCTCCGCATCACGGCCCAAGGGTTTGAGGGTGTATAGCGTGGTCATCGCCGCTTCGGTCGGGTACAGATTGGGGTTGTTGCGGATCGACGGGTCGACTTGGTCTGTCGCGTCCTTGTTCGGGTTCGGGTAGCCGACAAAGTCGCTGATCGGCGCGATCACCTGTGGTTGCAGCAGGTAGTTGATAAAGGTGTAGGCGGCTTGTGGGTTCTTGGCACCCTTGGGGATGGCGAGCATGTCAAACCAGATGGGTGCGCCTTCCTTGGGCAGGCGCATGTCGACGGTCACGCCGTTCTTGGCCTCTTTGGCGCGGTTGGCGGCCTGGGAAAAGCTGCCGGAGTAACCCACAGCAACGCAGATGTCGCCGTTGGCGATATCAGCCATGTATTTGGAGGAATGGAAGTAGGTGATATAGGGGCGGATTTTCATCAGCAGCGCTTCGGCCTTCACATAGTCCTTGGGGTTGCTGCTGTTAGGGTCCAGGCCCAGGTGCTGCAAGGCCAGGGGCAGGATTTCGGAGGGCGAGTCCAGCAGCGCTACACCGCAGTGCTTGAGCTTGCTGATGTTTTCTTCCTTGAAGATCAAGTCCCAGCTGTCCACTGGCGCATCGGCACCCAGGGCGGCCTTGACTTTGTCCGGGTTGAAGCCGATCAGGATGGTGCCGTACATGTAGGGCACGGCGAATTTATTGCCCGGATCGTTGGCTTCGATCAGCTTCATCAGCTTGGGATCGAGGTGGTTCCAGTTCGGCAGTTGGCTGCGGTCCAACGGCTGGAATACACCGGCTTCGATCTGCTTGGCCAGGAACACGTTGGACGGCACCACCACGTCATACCCGGAGTTGCCGGTTAGCAGCTTGGCTTCCAACGCTTCGTTGGTGTCGAAGATGTCGTACACCAATTTAAGGCTGGAATTCTGCGCCTTGAAGTCCTCCAGCGCCTTGGGGGTGATGTAGTCAAACCAGTTGTAGACCCGCAGGGTTTTCTCTTCGGCATGAGCCACGCCGCTGATAACGGCAGCGCAGAGGATCAGTGACTTGAACATGTTCATTGGGCAGCCCCTTCAAAACCTTCGAGAACGTTGACGGCATTGATGCCGATTTCTTCCACCGCGTAGCCACCTTCCATCACGAACAGCGTAGGTTTACCCAGGCGGGAGATGCGTGCACCCATCGCCAGGTAATCCGGGCTGTCGAGTTTGAACTTCGAGATCGGGTCGTCCTTGAATGTGTCCACGCCCAGGGAGACGACGATGATGTCGGCGTCGTAACGATCGATTTCTGTGCAGGCTTGCTCCAGCGCCGCGCTCCAGGTGTCCCAGCCGGAACCGGCCGGCAGAGGGTAGTTGAAGTTGAAGCCGACACCTGCGCCTTCACCCGGTTCGTCGGCATAGCCCAGGAAAAACGGAAACTCCGCTTCCGGGTGGCCGTGGATCGAGGTAAACAGCACATCGTTGCGCGCATAGAAAATCGACTGAGTGCCGTTGCCGTGGTGGTAGTCCACATCCAGAATCGCGACCTTTTTGTGGCCCTGATCAAGAAAGGCCTGGGCGGCAATGGCGGCGTTGTTGAGGTAGCAATAACCGCCCATCAAGTCGCCCGCTGCGTGATGTCCCGGCGGACGGCACAGGGCGAAAGCGCTGTGGGCACCTTGCTGAATCGCTTGCTGGGCGCTAAGCGCGACCTGCGCTGCCGAGTAGGCTGCCTGCCACGTGCCAGCGGTGATTGGCGCTCCGCCGTCGAAGCTGTAATAACCCAATTGGCCATGCAGGCTTTCGGGTATCACGCGACGCAGGGTGCGGGCGGGCCAGGTGTAGGGCAGGAGGTCACCGTCCTGACCGAATTCGCTCCAGCGCGCCCAGGCACCCTGGAAGAAATCGAGGTACTCACGGCTATGGATGCGTTGGAGCGGTTCCAGGCCAAAGTCCTGCGGCGCCTGCACCTCGCCAAGCTGGCGGTCCTTGATCCGTTGCAACACATGGTCGGCACGCGAAGGCATTTCGAAGCAGGGCATCAGTTGCCCGTCCATCAGTTCACAGCGGCCGTGGTGCAGGTGGTGATCATCCGAGTAGATTGTCAGCAATTGTTGTTCTCCGCAGGCTGTATCGGTGAATACAGTCTTGCGCCGGGCGCGGTTTATGAGAACGGCAAGTGCGGCCAAAAGGGGATAAATATGGCCAGATTTTCTGTCCGTAATTCGCCCCTCAATGAGGCGTCATGCGCGAAATTGGCTCGGCGTCACGCCACTCCAGCGCACAAAGGCGTGCCGAAAGCTTGCGGTCTCGCTGAAGCCCAGCGTCTCGGCGATCCGGTAGATGGGCCACCGGTCTTCGGCCAGCAGTTGCTTGGCGCGTTCGAAACGAAGCTCGTCGAGCAGTTCCTGATAGCTGCAGCCCAGGTCGTGCAAGTGTCGACGCAAGGTGCGCGCCGAACAGTTCATCTGTCGGGCCAGCCCGTCCAGCCCAGGTGCGGCATGCAGTTGTGTAGCCAGCAATTGCCGGATTCGTCCCAGCCAGGCCTCGCGCCCGGTGAATTCAGTGTTCTGTTTTCGGCAGCGCTCAGTCATCGCTTGATGGGTTACCGCGTCAGCCAGCGGTAAAGGCTGAGCGAGCCAGTGTTTATCAAAAGCAAATGCATTGACGGTGGCCTGGAACTGCAACGGACAGTCGAAACATTCGGCGTAGCGAGTCTGATAGTCCGGCGCATCGTGCTCAAAGCGAGCGCCCAGCAAAGGCAGTGAGTGGCCGAGCAGGTCGTCGCAAATGACCTTCAGCGACCCCAGACACAGCTCGACATTGAAGGCGGTCAGTGCCGGATTCTCGCGGTAATCGCCCGCAGTGAACCAGATACGTTCGCCGTCTTCCTCCATACTCAGCTCGAACAGTGTTCCCAGCAGCGCGGGATAACGCATCGCCAGACGTAGCGCGTCACCGAAAGTGGCACTGGTGAGCAGGGCATAGCCGAGCATGCCGTAGGATGAGACATGCATACGCCGCCCGACGATCAGGCCGATATCGCGCTGCAGAGCCACGGCATTGGCGCACACCTGCATCTCCTGATGCGTGGCGATGCGCGTGTCGGCACGGCTCAAGTCCGCCGCGCATATGCCACTGCCGGCCAGCAGCGCCTCGGCAGACCAGCCTTGCGCCTTGAACGTGCTCAGGACCAGTGAGACAGCGTTGAGGGTGGTGAGATGGGAGTGCAGCATGGGGACTTCCAGCAAGGCCAGGAGTACCTGAAGAGCAAGTTATGTGCCGGGATTGCGCCTGGTTATTTTGCTTCGGCGACTGACTGTTCGAGCCTGGGCCGGCCTTCAGGAACTCGGCGCTCTGGCATGCCGCATGCAAGCTGACCCCGTCCATCGCAGGCTCAGGCATGCGATTTTCACCCCACCATTGATCCTCTATGGAGAATGTTCCGTGCTGATTGCCCACCTTTCCGATCTGCATATCAGGCCGCAAGGCATGCTTTATCAGGGGCTGGTTGATTCAAACACGATGTGCGAGCAGGCCATTGCACACCTGAACAGGCTCACGCCGCGACCCGATGTCGTGATCATCACCGGCGACCTGGTGGATGAGGGGCTACCGCAAGAGTATGCAATGGCGCGTACATTGCTGGCCGGGATCGAGCAGCCCTTGTTGATGATTCCTGGCAATCACGATGACCGAACATTAATGGGTTCCAGCTTTTCCCTGCCGTATCTCTCTTCAACGGCAGGCCCCTGGCACTTCGTCGCCGATGACCTTGGACCGGTGCGGATCATTGGTGTGGATGTGACGGTACCGCAGGAACATCATGGCGACATGACCGACGAGGCTCAGAACTGGCTCGATGCGGCACTCGCCCAGGAGCCAGCACGCCCCACGCTGATCATGTTGCACCAGCCACCGTTCCTCAGTGGTATTCCTTATATCGACACCTATGCCTGCCGGAACTCGGAGCGGCTGCGCGAGGTGGTGCAGCGCTATCCGGCGATCGAACGCGTGGTGTGCGGACACATTCACCGCTCGATGCAATTACGTTTTGGCGGCACAGTCCTGTGCACCGCCCCCAGCACCACGACTGCCATCGGATTGGCCCTGGATCCAGAGGCTGAAGAGGCGTCATATGTAGAGCCGCCGGCGTTACTCCTGCATCACTGGAAGCCGGATACGGGGCTGATTACCCACTGGGTGCCCATCGGCACATTCCGCGGGCCACTGCCGTTTGCATGAGCGGGGGAGTGTGGCGGGCACGGCTTAGCGGTGAGTGCCTGCATCGGGTTAATGCTGCCCAGGTATTTGCCAACGCAGGGGTTGATTAACTGGATGACTTGCCCAATTCTTCACGGAGAAACTCTACCAGCGCTCGCTGCAACCCGGTCAGAGTGCCTTCGCGACTGATCAGCGCCAACTCGGTCGGCGCCAATTCAGGAAGATCCGTGCATACGGTATGTTCTGGCAGCACCGCCGAAGCGGGCAGAACCGAGACACCCAGCCCTGAGGCCACCGCTGCCTGGATGCTCGTCAGGCTATGACTGCCAAACGCAACCCGCCAAGGCCGCTGTGCCACATCCAACAAGCGGATCGCTCGTTGCCGATAGATGCAGCCCTGCGGGAATAGCGCCAATGGCAATATACCGTTGGCGAAGTGGCTATCTATTCCCCTGACCCACACCAGCCGCTCCGGCCATGTCGCCCAACCAGGCCCGCTGTTTGGCTCACGTTTGACCAATGCGATGTCAATGACGCCTGTAGCAAGGTTCTGTTTGAGATCTGTACTCATGCCGCTGATGGTTTCCAGTCGCGCTTTGGGGCGGACCTGCTTGAAGCCGGCGAGGATACTCGTCATGCGTCGTGAGTCGAAGTCCTCCGGCACGCCAATGCGCAGCGTTTCCGGGTCGACATCGTTGGCGAGGGCATCCAGCGCCTCCGAGGACATGGCCAGCATGCGCCGGGCGTACTGAATCAGCATTTCTCCATGTTCGCTGACGCTGATGTTCTGCCCCGTCCGATCGCGAAGCAAAAGCGTGTGGCCGACCATTTTTTCCAGCTTGCGCACCTGCTGACTCACCGTCGATTGGGTGCGGTGCACGCGTTCGGCGGCTCGTGTGAAGCTGCCCTCATCAACCACGCATACGAAGGTCTTGAGCAGTTCGAGGTCGAGCATGGCGAATCCTTGATATTCGTTTTTCAACTGAAGATGGCATAGTAATTTAATTTCCCGCTGACAGCATTGGCTCGTAAGCTGAATTTCCCCAGAGAGGAGAACAGCATGAAATTCGAAAACACATCGCGTCCCGAATGGCTGACATTCGATTGCTACGGCACTTTGATTCAATGGGATGAGGGCTTGCAGGCGGTTGCCGCGAAAATCCTCGGCACCAAGGGGCAGCACAGTGTCGATGCCAATCGCCTGATCGACGTGTATGACCGCCATGAACATCGCCTGGAACAGACGCCGCCGTACCGTTCGTTCCGTCAGTTGAGCACGCTGGGGTTGCAGCTTGCGCTGGAGGAATTGGAGTTGCCCAGTTCGGCCGAGGACAGCCAGCAGCTGGCCGGGGCGATTGCCCAGATGCCGCCATTTCCTGAAGTGCTCGACACGCTCGCGCGCCTCAAGGCCATGGGCTTCAAGCTGTGCATCGTGTCGAATACCGATGACGACATCATTGCCGGCAACGTCGCGCAGCTTGGTGGGCACATTGACCAGGTCATCACCGCCCAGCAGGCCGGTGCCTACAAGCCCGATCCGCGCCTGTTCGACTACGCTCACCAGCAGCTGGGCGTACGCCGTGATGAAGTGGTGCACATCTGTGCCAGCCCGCACCTGGACCACGCCGCCGCGCGTGACATGCAGTTTCGCTGCATCTGGATCGACCGCGGTACCGGTCGGCAATTGCTGCCCGACTATCGACCCGATGCGACAGTGAGCACCCTCGATCAAGTCGTGCCGCTGTTCGAATCCCTTGGCTGGTAACCCGCGGAGTCGTTGCCATGGCGCCTACCCTCTGGTCGGTCAAAAATCCCTGCAGTGCATGCGTTCTGACGAAGCCACGTCTTTGATGTCGCGCACGGAAATCACGTACTGTGAGATACCTTGGCATCGAAGTGGACGACGCGTTTAAGGTGGCCGAACAGAAGGCAGTTTGACCGCGCAACGGAGACGGGGCGGTCACCCGGTCGCTGTGAGCCATTAGCTGCCTGCCACGATGCCTTCAACCAGGAACAACGACGCTCCCCATGACCGCCTTCTACCTAAAGCTGATCATCACCCCACTGCTGATGCTTTCCATCTCCCTCGCCGGCAAGCGCTGGGGCACGCACATTGCCGGCCTGCTATCGGGGCTGCCGGTGACTTCCGCGCTCGTCATGCTATTCCTGAGCATCGAACAAGGCCCTCGGTTCGCCTCGCTGGCAGTGCCGGGAGCCCTGGCGGGCGTAGCCGCCATCCAGGCCACTTACCTGTTTTACTTCACCGTGACTCGGCGTACATCGGCGGTGATCGGGTGCGTGACGGCGTTAGCCTTCTATGTGGCCGTGGCCTTTTGCATGAACGGGATTGGGTCACTGGGTGTTTCCATCGCATCGACTCTTTTACTGGTTGCGGTGATTCTCAGCGTCACCTCCAAAGCCTGCCGAAGCCCCTCCGGACGTTATGTTCCCGCGCCTGCCTGGATCATTCCGATGCGCATGTTGACGGCGACTTGTTTGCTGCTGTTGATCACCGCGAGTGCGCAGTGGCTGGGGCCAGTCGCCAGCGGGTTCCTGGCGCCTATCCCCGTGATCGCCTGGCCGCTGGCAGTGTTTGCTCATGTGCAGGGTGGCCGCTCTGAACTGGCGGCGATCGTGCGAGGCAACGCGATTGGCGCCTTGGGGGTTGTCTGTTTTTACCTGGCTTTGAAGATGATGGTCCTGCAGTGGGGCGTCTACACCGCCGTTGCAACGGGTGTGCTGTTGGCCGTTGCCGCTACTGTCCTGTTCGCGCGACTGGCGAACAGGCGCCAGTAAAACCGATCATCGGGACCTGGGTTCACAACTAACCGATCATTGCCGAAGGCAAAGGTTCTGGGGGGGTGGGTACGGCCGCATAGAATGAGATTCGCCGTATTCGATACCCGTCGCGACAGCACTTCGCGGTAAAACTCCCGAGCGGCGAGCATGACTTAGAATCCGTATTCAAGGACATCTTACTGACGGTGCCTCGGGCATCGGCTTCTCTCTCGCCAAACATCTCGCTCAAAACAATAATGTGATTATTTGCGGCCGCAATGAGGCGATTTTGGCTCGCGCTAAAGATAATGTTTCGATATTCGGCGCTCCTGATAGATTCGGGACGCTTACGCTAATGCAAGCCCGTCCATAGGAAAACAGACCCGCGAAGGATGAACCGCTGAGCTGTACTCACCAATGGTTGGAATCAGGCATTGGTGAGTGACGCTCATCTGTACATCAACCCAGCAGCAGGTAGTTGAGCGAGAAATCATGCTTTAGGTTGTTGGCACGTGTATTTCTTCAGCAGGGAGCTACAGATGCGTCCCAGATCAACCTTGTCAGCATTCGTCTTGTTGGCCGCTGCCACCCTTAACGCCAGCGCTGCCGATGAACTCAATCGGCACTCTATGACTATTGCAAAAAATGGCGAGCAGGCCTCAATTATCGGGGCGCCCACGAATTTCGTGGGCAGCGCACGAATAGACCCTCTGTTTGCCGCTCATGCACCATCGAAGGTCTCGGCAGGCTATGTCACCTTCCAACCAGGGGCGCGATCCAATTGGCATACCCACCCGCTGGGACAAACGTTGGTGGTAACGACGGGTAGCGGGTGGGTTCAACAGGAGGGTGCTGAAAAGCAGGTTATCAAGCCTGGAGACGTGATTTGGACTCCTCCAGGCGTCAAGCATTGGCATGGCGCAACCAGCACGACCGGCATGACCCACATGGCTATTCAAGAAACGCTTGACGGTAAGAATGTTGAGTGGCTTGAGGCTGTAACCGTAGCCCAGTATGACGCTTCATTATGATCATCCGCACATTTGCAGCAGCAAGCCTGGCGATATGTTTGTCTGCATGCGCCACCCCGAAAGGGGCCATGACTAAGGAAACTTCTCACATGCCAACCTCAGCTGATGTACGAGCTGCTTCACCGGTAATGGCTCACAACACTGACACATTACTCCTTGGGGAGGTGTGGAAGCGCCCAGAGTTGTCTCCTCGTGATCGAAGCTTGGTAACCGTGGCGGTGCTGATCGCGCGGGCTCAGACAGCAGAGCTGGCCACCCACCTTGATCTGGCGCTGAAGAACGGTGTGACGCCTCTGGAGTTGTCGGAAGCAATCAACCATCTCGCGTTTTACTCGGGCTGGGGTAATGCCGCTGGAGCAGCACCGATCGCTAAAGATGTCTTCAGCAGAAACGGCATATCAGTTGAGCAACTGGCTCCAGTATCGCCCGTCCTTCTGCCTATTGATCAGGTTGCCGAAGATGCCCGCGTAGCGAGTGTCGACAAATCGGTTGGCCCGGTTTCGCCTGGGCTAGTGCAGTACACCACCAGCGCGCTATTCAATGATCTATGGCTGCGACCTGGTCTCGCCCCCAGAGACCGTAGCCTGATAACTGTCACAACGTTAGTGGCCAACGGTCAGGTTGCTCAGATCGGGTACCACCTCAATCGTGCGATGGACAATGGCCTGACGCAGACCGAGGCGTCCGAACTGCTGTCACACCTTGCCTTCTATGTGGGCTGGCCTAACGCGTTTTCGGCGGTGCCGGTTTTCAAGGATGTATTCACCAAGCGGCAGGCGAGCTAAATCCGTCAGGGGAGTGGGCCCATGGGTTCGAGTTCGCGAATCAGGTCAATGAGCAGACGAAGGCCTACTGGAACCTGTCTGAAGCTCGAATAATAGATATGAAAGCCCGGGTCGTAGTGAGTCCAGTCTTCAAGCACCCGCTGCAGCGAGCCTTCCGCGATCTGTCGTTCGACTACTGAGGCTAGAACGTACATCAAACCAGCGCCGCGCATCGCCATCGTCACACCAACGCGCGCCTCATCGATCGTGATGGTTCCGGGAACGTCAATCTCCAGCTGTTGACTCTCTTTCGAGAATTGCCAGCGGTAGAGGTGTGCATTGCCCAAGCGCACGCGTAAACAACGGTGATGATGCAGATCTTCAGGATGTTTAGGCATGCCGAATCGTTTGAGGTAATCAGGTGCGCCAACGACTGCCCAGGCTACATCGGGAGAGAGTCGTTGAGCGATCATGTCTTCGGGAACCGTCCCACCGAAACGAATGCCTGCATCATGACCGTCGCCGATAACATCGACCATTTTATTGGACACGGTCAGGTCGACCTCGATGTCCGGATAGCGATCAACGAAAACAGGCAGCACTGGGCCCAGCAGCAGTTTTGCGCCGTCGCTCAAGACGTTCAGACGAATACGCCCGGCGGGCTCATCGCGCAGACGGTTCAAGGCTTCCAGTGCTTGCCCAATATCATTGACCGGGGAGCTGATCAGGCCCTGCAACTCCTCGCCAGCGGCTGTGAGCGTCACGCTGCGCGTAGTGCGATTGAGCAGTCGAACGCCAAGGCGCGTCTCAAGACCTTTCATGGCATGGCTAAGCGCAGATGCACTGATTCCCGCTTCCAGACCCGCCTTTCTGAAGCTTTGATGCCGAGCGATGGCAAGGAAATAAACAATATCTGCCAAATTCGTGCGGCTGAGCTGCATGTGTTACTCCGAAGCCAAAACAGTTAGTTGTGGGGAACGTCAGCCCAGAGCGGGCAAATGATCAATGAGTTTATCGA
Organism: Paucimonas lemoignei; assembly: GCA_900475325.1. Lineage (GTDB taxonomy): Bacteria > Pseudomonadota > Gammaproteobacteria > Pseudomonadales > Pseudomonadaceae > Aquipseudomonas. The sequence continues at coordinate 3,382,587 of LS483371.1, read as the reverse complement.
GTGTGATCGGGTAATCGCGCACCCTTATACCGGTAGCGTTATAGACAGCGTTGGCGATTGCCGCTGCTGCTCCGGAAATGCCGAGCTCGCCGACGCCTTTAGCTTTAAGGGGCGTCGCATAGGGGTCTACTTCATCCAGGAAAATGACCTCCTGATGTGGGATGTCGGCATTAACCGGAACCTCGTAACCCGCCAGGTCATGATTGACAAAAAAGCCCAAGCGACGATCCACGATCATTTCTTCCATCAGCGCTGCGCCTGCGCCCATGGTCATCCCCCCGATAATCTGGCTTCGAGCTGTTTTAGGGTTGAGAATTCTGCCTGCTGCACAGACCGCCAACTGACGGCGGATACGAATTTCTCCTGTCGCGGCGTTCACACCAACCTCGACGAAATGTGCGCCAAAGGTTTGCTGGGCATACTGCTTTGCCAAGTCGCCGAACTCCATGACGTCTTCGGCTGACAGGTCGCCATCCTTTGTCGCCTCTGCCAATGACATGTGTTTCGAACCTTCATGAGCCTCGCCACCGATAAATTCGGTTTTTGTCGGATCAAGGCCCAACTTCACTGCGATGGCTTCCCTCAGTTTTACGCAGGCGGCATAGACACCCGCCGTGGATGAGGCTGCTCCCCATTGGCCGCCCGAACCTGAAGACTCCGGGAACTTTGAATCACCTAGGTAGACGTTCACCTTGTCCATTTCAACACCCAGCATTTCAGCGGCAGTCTGGGCAATGATCGTGTAAGAGCCGGTTCCAATATCCGTCATGTCTGTTTCGACGGTCACCAGGCCTCTGCGGTCAAGCCGCACGCGAGCGGCGGATTTCGTCGTGGGTGCGCCACGAATGGCGGACGCCATGCCGATGCCAACCCACCAGCCGTCCTGCAGTTCCTTGCCGGGAAGGGGATTGCGTCGAGCCCAGCCGAAACGCTCAGCTCCCTTATTCAGGCACTCGACTAGCTGGCGCTGAGAAAACGGACGATCAGGTTGTTCCGGCTCTACCTGCGTGTCATTGATGACGCGAAACTTCACGGGATCCATACCCAGCTTTTCAGCCATTTCGTCCATGGCAATTTCCAGCGCCATCATGCCAGGCGCTTCACCGGGCGCACGCATCGCGCTGCCTTCGGCAAGGTCGAGTTGGGCAAGGTACAGACGGGTCATACGGTTCGGGCCTGCATACAACGTTCGGGTCGATGCAGTAGCAGCTTCGGTACGACCACCGCGCAGGTTGCCCGACCAACTCTCGTGGCCGATGGCGGTGAGTGTGCCGTCCGAATTGGCACCCAGGCGTATTCTTTGGATCGTCGCTGGCCTGTGCGTCAGGTTGTTAAACATCAGCGGGCGGGGAAGTGCGACTTTAACGGGGCGCCCGGCTGCTCTGGCCGCAAGAGAGGCCAATACGGCGTCACACAGAATGGTGCCTTTGCCGCCAAAGCCGCCGCCAATGTAAGGCGAGATCAAGTGAATATTGTCGTTGGGGATGCCCAGTGTTTTAGCCAGATCTCTGACACCCCAATTCATTTGCTGGATCGACGTCCAAAGCGTCAGCTTTTCGCCCTGCCACTGAGCGATGGTCGCGTGGGGCTCCATCATCGCGTGGGCATGGTCGGGGGTGGTGTAATGACCGTCGAGAGTGAACGCTGCCTTCTTGAACGCGCCTTCGAAATCCCCGATTGCTGTTTGGGGAGGAGGGCCAAACGCACCCGGTGCAGGAGTTTTGGCTGACTCTCGCTGCGCGGCCAAGTCGTAGGCTCCAGGCTCCCTGACATAAAAAACACGAACTAACGCCGAAGCTGCCCTGGCTTGTTCGAACGTCTGCGCGACGACAATTGCCACTGCCTGGTGATAGTGATCCACCTGGGGGCCGGCAAGTGCGCGATCAACGTAAAATTCGCCCCTGTCCAGTTGACCCGCATTCTCATAGGTGACGACTGCAATCACGCCGCTGGCTTGACGCGCTTCGCTCGAATCAATGGAAGAAATGCGTCCCTTGCCGATTGATGAACCTACTACATAACCGTAAGCAGGCGGGCTAACAGTGGCCTGTTGTTCGTAAGCATAGGTCGCAGTGCCGGTTGTTTTCAGTTTGCCTTCAACGCGATCTTTGGGCTGACCAATCACCTTCATTTGGTCGATGGGATTTGTGCTCGCAGGCGTATCAAACTTCATTAGGCTTACTCCTGGTTGATCGACCGCATCCGTACAATGCCAGTGACTGTGTTTAGGCACATGCACTGGACAGAGCGAGACTAATCGTCCGCTCCGCCAGTTTGATTTTGAAAGCGTTCTGCGCGGTAGGATTGGCGCCAGCGAGCAAACGTGTTGCTACGGCCTTTGCGCCCTCAGGGAGATACGCTTCGGCATCTTCACTTCGCCAAGGCCTGTAGGCCACGCCACCCAGGGCGAGCTGCCCGGTTTTGTCTGGCATCACGATCGCGGCGACGGACACCAGCGCAAACGCGTAGGAAGCACGGTCGCGAATCTTGTAGTAGATATGCTTGCCTCCTGGAGGTTTGGGCAAGGTCACAGCCGTAATCAGTTCGGCGTTACCCAGGGTGTTTTCTATATGCGGGGTGGCCCCGGGAGCCTGGTAAAGATCGGCCAGTGCAATCGTCCTGACCTGGCCGTTTGAGTTCAGTGTTTCTACCCTCGCGCCCAGCGCTTGCATAGCCACGGCCATGTCGCTGGGATGGCTGGCAATGCAGGCATCACTGACACCGATGATCGCTTGCTGCCGACTGGCACCGCCAATCGCGGCGCAGCCGGCACCCGGGCGCCGCTTGTTGCACGGTTGATTGGTATCGTAAAAGTAGGCACATCGGGTGCGTTGCAGCAGGTTGCCTGCCGTTGTGGCTTTATTTCGCAGTTGCCCTGACGCTCCGGCAAGCAGTGCTCTGGACAGTACTGCGTAGTCTCGACGAACCTGAGGCGCAGCGGCCAGGTCGGTGTTGCGCACCAAGGCTCCGATCCTTAATCCGCCGTCCTCGGTCGGGGTGATTTTGTCGAGCGCCAGTCCGTTTACATCAATAAGGTGCTGAGGGGTTTCTATTTCCAGCTTCATCAGATCGAGCAAATTGGTACCGCCGGCGATGAATCGGAAGCCCGGATTATTGGCTGCAGCGTTAACCGCTTGTTGTACAGACTTCACCCGTTCGTAAGTGAAGGATTTCATGCCCCACCTCCGGCCACTTCATGAATGGCATCGACGATGTTGGAGTACGCGCCGCATCGGCAGATATTGCCACTCATGCGCTCCCGGATTTCAGCAGCGCTGACGGTGCTCTTCGCGATCAGGTCGCTGCTTACGTGGCTGGGAATGCCGACCTTTATTTCTTCAAGCATCGCGGCCGCCGAGCAAATCTGACCAGGCGTGCAGTAACCGCATTGATAGCCGTCATGTTTGATGAATGCTGACTGCAGCGGGTGGAGATTATCCGGTGTGCCGAGCCCTTCAATGGTGGTGATGGTGTCGCCTTCGTGCATGACCGCAAGCGTGAGGCATGAGTTGATTCGTCTACCTTCTACGATCACCGTACAGGCACCGCACTGCCCGTGGTCGCAACCCTTCTTGGTGCCAGTCAAATGCAGCCTTTCTCGAAGTACGTCCAGGAGAGTGGTGCGGTTGTCGACATCCAGAGCAAATCGTCGGCCGTTGAGGTTGAACGTTACATGACTGTCCGGTGGGCTCTGGGGTGCTGACTTCAGCTTGGCAGTCGCTTGAGCATCATCGACATTAGCGAGCACTGCCGTCACTGCAGTACCTGCGGTGCCGATCAGGACTTGTCGTCGGGACAGTTCTATTCCTGTTTCTGGCGTAATAGGTTTTCCAGGGTTCATCAACGTCTCCGTTAGCAGCGTGGGTGGCTGAAGCCGGATGCTCCTCACGTATTCCTTCCTGGCGCTTGGCTCTAATCGCCATTGCACTGAATGAAAAACGTGTTGTTGGACTTCTCATCGTTGAAGCGTATGGCAGTGGACTCCTGCTGATAACCGGGGTTTTCAGAATGAAGTCATGAGCAGGGCTCAGTAGTGCTGCGCGGGCCTTGTCCCGGCCGGCGCTGCCGAGTCATTAGAAACGCGATATTAATCAAGTTGCTCTGGCTCACGAATTGTTGGTGGCTTATAACAGTTATCTCTTCTGCTCATGAATCCCCTTCAGGGATGCCGTGTAGCATGGCTCGCTAATAACTGTCAGAGATATATGAATGCGGATTCCAGTCTTTTATGCAGCTGTTGCCTTGGTTTGTTGCTGGGGGGGATCAGTGCTCGCGGGTGAGCCAACTGACAGGGTTGTACGTATCGCTCAGCTTGTGATTGATCCTGCTCAATTGACGGCGTATCACGATGCCGTCAAAGAGGAAATGGCCGACTCCGTTCGCCTTGAACCGGGTGTGCTGGCTATTTATTCCGTTGCGGAAAAGGATCACCCGAATCGCCTGCACTTCTTCGAAATCTATGCAGATGAGGCCGCGTATCGAAGCCACATTGCGTCCGCGCATTTTCGCAAATACGTGGAAACTACTCAGTCGATGATCGTATCCAGAGTGTTACTGGAAACCGAACCGGTTCAACTCAGCACTCAAGCCGAATAGTGATCGACTTTCTGTGAGTGACGGGTCGATAAAGTGGTATCGGACTGAGCAGGCTGGTTTTTTTAATGGAGGAAATCATGAGTAACTTTAGGGGTATGACGCTTGCAATGGCGGGCCTGGTTTTTTTTGCGGCAGGCATTGGCCAGCTAATCGCATCAGAAACAAAGTCGACAACGCCTCCGGCCTACTATGTGGCCGAATTTGAGATCACCGATGCTGAGGGGATAAAACCTTACAGTGCTCAGGTCGAGTCAACGTTCAAACCCTATGGAGGTCATTTCATTGTCCGTGGCGGAAAGACAATTTCGCTCGAAGGTGAGGCGCCAAAGCGACGACGCGTTGTGATTGAGTTTGCGAGCATGGAAAAAGCCCAGGCCTGGTACAACTCAGCCGATTACACCGAATTGAGGAAGATCCGCCAGCGTACGGCCAAGACAGACGTCTATTTGATCGAGGGGGTACCGGCGCAATAGTCGAGGAGTAGCGCAATGCTCCGCGAGAATGCGAATGACCTACTGGTCTTCATTGCAGTGGCTAGAGAAAAAAGCTTCACGGAGACAGTGGCTTAAGCCGATCACCACTACTTAGAATCCGTATTCAGGGACATCGCCCCAACGAAAAAGGGCGGTTCTGTCGGCTTTCAGTTTCTGGTAATAGCTCACCAGAGCTTTGAAAGTGCCTACAAAACCGCCCAATCTCTTGAAACATTTGGCTCCACGAATTCGGCGAAGTTTTTCTGATCAATAGAAAAGGCATAGTGCGTGTAATTACGTCGCATGTCTTCTGCGCGCACACTATCACTAAAGAGACAGAGCCAGAGATCACCCAGGCTAAGATACGCCCCAGTCTTCCAGCGCGCAGACAATTTGAAGCCCAGCGTTTCCTCATAAAAGGCAATGCTGCGTGGCAAGCTGCATACGGCGAGGGTGAGATGATTGAAGCCAGTCAGCATGAAGATCGCCTGAGCCAGATGGATGGCTAGAATGTAGATCAGATAGGATGAAATGTCAGCTTTAGCTGCAATGAAACTCAGCCCCCAGTGCTACACACCAGAATCATCAACCCAAGAGTTCATAAAGGTGGGATGCCCGGACGGTTACTGCTAATCGCCACAACGACGCGCATCTTGCACCAGCACAAACTTACAGCGTTCCGCTTTGCGTGAGGCGGAGGCTGTAAGCTCACTCGGAAAGAGAAGCCCACTCATGCACGAATTTCTCGACTGACTGTGCAAAATTCGTCAGGGTGTCGTGAAGATTGCCAGCGACGATTCCAGTCGACACGAGAGTCTCGTGCTTCATGGCATAGCCATTGGTTAGCGGAATCACTGTGCCCATGAAGTTGTGCATGTTCCAGTTGTTGGAAAACGCAAAGTCTCCCGGATTATGTGTCGAGCGCAGCATATACATAAGCTTGAGGCACTGATTGTGAATTGTTGCCATAAACAGCGTCCGTCCGATCGTAACGGTCAGCACCGGTATCCCTTTCTCGACACCCTCGATGCTATCGTATCCTAGTCTCCGGATCGTCTTGTTCAGTGAGCGCAAGTCTGATACTTGGATGAAATCTGTCAGTTCCATGTCATATCGCCTTCAGCGCATTCGCACCGATCATGCTGACCACCTTAGCCAATGCATCCTCCGAGTTGGCCAATAGCGAAATGAGCGCCCGCGGTTCTACGCCGTAGCGCGCGGAAATGTGCGCCTTCAGAATGCCTATTGGTGATTCACCGTGCGGCGTGAGGTTAAAGAGTTGCGTCTCGGTGTTGAATTTGACGATCTCTTCTACGGTTAACAGGCGAGTTAGCCCGAATACTTTTACGACATGAAAATAGCCGCCACCAAACCCCACAGCGGACGCGATACCTGAATTATTCATCGAAGCGCGCTCCATAGATATTCCTAATATCTCAACTGGCTTCCGGTCCTCAAATGCCCAGCCCGCTGCCAATAGATGAGGCCTAAGCTGATTTATATCCTTCACAAGCGCCGGACTTGGAGGGGGGCTTCTTTTGCCAAACAATGATCTAAAAATTTGTTTTCTCCCTGGTTTCAATCGATCCACATGCGCCACCTGCCTGTGACACTTGAGGCGCATGGAAGGTCCGTCTGAGCGCGCATTTTTATTTTCTTGACTTGATAACGCATTAAACAAATGCCCTTCAAAGGACCTTTTCAATCAAGAAGAACATGACTTGAACTCCCGGCGCTCGTGTTCTCACTCCGGCGATCACGGCCGGCCGTAAAGCCGGGTCGACATCGGTCGCGCTCAATTACGCTGAAAATAAAATCGGTGCATTCGATGCTTCGGCCTACGACATTTCTAGGTAGCTGGAGGTGGCGCCTAGGGCCCACTAAGCAATGGAACACGAGAGGTCACGGATCTTCGATCATGGGCGACGTTTGATTGCTTGTCTGCGTCCGGCCATCCCGTATTGCCTAACTGAATGGGACGCCGTTTATGCGGCAGCAACTGATCAATTTCACTTGCCCGCTGAGTCGGTAGGCGAGGAAGGAAGTCCTTTAAATAGGATACGGATCGTGCCCGTTAAGCCGCCACGCTATGGGAGCACTGGGCATTTTGAACAGCATATGCGCCGGCTGAAAAGCAATCAGGTGTGTGGTTGTGGAATTTCGGCGTGTTGATTCTGTCTGTGACAGTGGAAGCCAGGTTGAAGCTTCTTAACTTAAGGAAAAGAGTCATATGATTCCCAAGCTGTTGCTATTGGCCCCCACACTGTACATCGGACAAGCTCTGGCTCAGACCGACATCGCCTCCACCTACCCAGGCCCTTGGCAGGAAAATTTCAACCAGCGGATTACCAAGACTCTCGCTGTAAATGGAATAGCTGGATGCGGGCAATACAAGTACCGTCAAAACGCTAATCAATCCCTGTCCTACATTGTGTATTGCTCTCGCGATGGTGAAAGGTGGTTGGCCTATATTGTGTGGGCGGCAAGCGAGAAGGTGATGGGGCCGTTTGCGCCGGAGCCCTCACTCGAATAATTGATAAGATCGAAATAAGGAGAAAATGATGCCTATGCAAGTCTACCCAGCCGGAAGAAGTCATTAAGACGGCCAGCGCTGACTCACTGAAAGAAAACGGCTCGGCCGGCTGCATACCAGCTATGCCACGGCAACCTATAGCGGCAGCAGAAACATCGCGCGCGTCACAATCCTAATGCCCCACGTGGGGAGCAGAGACGCTCGCTAAGGCTAGTACCTATACCTGCCGTAATCGGCACCGCCGATTGTGTAGGGGAATTTACGATGAAAGCTATGCAGTGGGGAGTCGACAAGGCGTTTTTCATGACTTCGCCCTGCGCTCAGAGAATGCCGGCGGCTTTGGTCAGCAGCCAGATCGACAACACCAGCAGCAATGCTCCGACCGTACAGGTCAGCCCAAACTGCCCCCAGGTCTTCTTCCCGGTTTGCACCTCCGCGAACGTGCCATATGCGTGATAGGCGACCCCGCAAAAAGCAGCTGCCGAGATCAGCAAACCAATCAGCGCTGCGCCGTCAAAGGCATAGTTCTGCATGGTCTGAATGATGTTCGTGCCTTCGCCACGGCTTGGCGCTTCCATCTGCGGCAGCGCGGCGTTTGCTTGGCTAGACACGAACGTGGCGAACCATAGCCAAGCCAGAATCAGTTGTTTGGAGAGTGTACGTGTTATGGGGATTGCCTCCTCAGGCTGGTTTTTTATGTGGTCAATGCAACAGTAGGTAGCCGAAAATCACGTAGACAAAGACGACCTTCAACGCCAAGGTGCCGAACTGCTCATTACTCAATTGCCCCCGGCTCCAGCCTCGAGAGCCGCTGCCCAACGCCCAGGCGGAAAACACCAACACAAACGCCAATGCGACCCCGACCAGCAACGTCATGCTGTCCTGAGCGGTGAAGCCACCTCCGGCCAGGAAGGCACTGGACTGCTCAGCCGTCATGCTCATGGCAGGCGGCGCATCCAGTCCGAATAGTTCGCCAAGGATCCAGGCGGTTCACGCTTGATGCCCTCGCGATGGGGCAGAACCACGGCCACTTTCATGTCGGGAAAGTCTTCCCTCAACGCTTTCAGCGCTGGGGTCATGTCGGTATCCGCTGACACCAGCACGATCTGCTCGATGCGCTCAGCCTCAGGTGTACGTTCCTGCTTGGCGGCAAGGCGGTACATGCTGATTGCGATGTGAACGTCTGTTTCCTTTTCTTCCAGTCGCCAGATGTCGACCTGGTCCTGACGTGAGGGCGGAGTGAATTTGTTGACGAAACGAAGCGCTCTGCCGGGTTCGAGGCTATGTCTTCCATAGAACACTTCGACTCCGCTGGCTATCAACGCACGGAGATAGGCGTCCTGTGCTTCCTTGGATTGCAGGCCGCGTGATGCGAGGGAGGGTTTGACGCCTGAGGTGAAAAAGCTGATGGAAGCTAGCTCGCTCTGTGGCTGCTCGACGTGCAGGATATGCGAGAGCAATGCACGCAGATCCAGCCATTTGAATTGAGTGCCTGCAAGCAAGCCATAAAACATGTTGTAGCCATCAACGAAAAACGCGGTACGCACGAATATTCATTCCTTGAAAACGAAAAAACCGGCCGAGGCCGGTTTTTTCACCCCAACGGCCAGCGAACTGAATCGCTGCGTACGGGGCTGAGTAGTCCGGAAATCATTGTTCAGGTGGGCATCGATGTCAACCTGATGATGGCGTAGGAGTTGTCTGATCAAGCGGGTGGAAAATTCCCGTGGGTAGGAATTCGGGGGGGGGTGTGATCGCCTAGAGCAACCCTTTCTCAGCAAACGAAAGCGGCTTCCCGCTCCCCACGACGAAGTGATCAATCAACCGCACATCCACCAGTCTCAGCGACTCCTTGATTCGCTCAGTCAGGCTGATATCCGCGTTGCTGGGTTCAGTGCACCCGGAAGGGTGGTTATGACTGATGATCATCGCCGCCGCATTGTGAGCCAGGGCGCGTTTGACGATCTGTCTGGGGTGAATGGTGGCGCAGTCGACACTGCCCCGGAACAGAATTTCGAAGGCCAGCGGCTGATGCTTGGAATTTAGAAAAATCACGCCAAAAGCTTCGTGTGCTTCAGCCGCGAGTTTGAGTTTTAGATAGGCCGCGACGTCCTGTGGGGACTCAAGCGGATCGGCAGAAGTGAATAGACGTCGATCCAGGATATCCAGCGCTTCCTGAATCATCTCGTTCTCGATGGTGATGGCAGTAGCGCCGAGGTCGGTGATGGCTTCGTCGATCATGTGCAGTTTCATGAGGTGCTCTCCAGTAAAAACGGTGGGCAGCACCCCAAGGGGATGTCTCCCCGGGAGGTTGGTACTGCGGTCATGCTGGGCATGACCGCGAAGGTAGTTGATGAATCAGGCGTTACCTGGCAGCTCAGGCTGCGTAGTAATCCTCGTTGGGATCTGCTGCAGGGGCGTGCTCTTCAGCAGGTTGTTGTTCGTCTTTGGGTTTGGCCTGGTAAACAGTTTCACCATCGACCTTGATCCATGAGATGAACAACAACCGGCCTTTCAGACTTGCGCCGGGTTTGCCCTGTTTCTCGCCTTTGGTATAGGTGAACGCGTCGGCCCAAATGTCACCGATCCTGAAAGCAACCAGCACTTTCTTGCCGGCGGAAACCTCTGGGCTGTAGCGCAACACCAAGCGTTCCGCTTCACTGCCGCTGACCTTGCAGTCGATATAGGAATATTCCACATCGTCTTTGGAGCCATGCAGTGCTGCGATGGTGGTGGATATGAACGGCTTGCCTTTGCGCACCTCAACTTCGCGGATGCGATTGAGGTAGCCGATGCCGGTGGTGTGCAGGTCGAAGTATTGGTTTTCGTTGGTCTGAGTCATGTCGTTTCTCCGTTTCTCAATGAAACGCGGAGAACGACTCACCCGGGCGGGAAAGTAATTCCCCGCGTGGGTGGTGTGCTGTCAGGCATTCGATCGTCAATGCTGCCGACGATTGATCGCGCTGCCGAATGCGATGGCGATCTTGGGATGATCAACGTATGGCGGCGTCGTAGCCTTGAAGATCGAAGCTACCTGGGCATGTTGCTGACACGTCAGCGGAACATGGGTGAAGAATGGGAAATGGTGCGGCAGGCGTCAAGGTGGTTTGACGTTGTAAAAGTGGATCGGGCTGGGCGTGTTTTTTTCGGGATGACGATGTGCGAGGGTGTTAACTCGCTTTCTGATACCCGTGCATCCTGGCGGCTATGAGGGCTCGCTCTTTGGAGAGAGGCGTGATTAATCCTGTAGTGTCTTCTATCAGCATGTACAGAAAGTATCGGCCGTCCTGATCGATCAGAATTCGGTAGACCCCTCCGGATGACTCCGAGCCCGGAGGTACAGTTCTGTCTACAAGAAACTCATAACTATCGATGCTCATACGTCTCAGCGCTGCCTCGAAGTCTGCATTGACGTCAGACTCCCACTGCTTGGTGCTGCGCATACTGAATATGAACTGGATCAGCAAGGGCAGCCCAATCCCTGCAACGGCAAAAAAAATCTCCACTCCAAGCTCCACGCACTCAATCCTTGTGATGTCGTCATGGGCGGATAGATACCGGCAACCCGCCACTATTGCAAGCCAAGTGACTTCCTGACGAGATCATTTATGAGTGTCTGGCATCCGATACCGGACACATCGGCTTGCTTTCTCGCGGCGTCGAGGATTGCGGTATCGATCATTAATGTGATGGCTGTTTTATCGGTGTGGGGGATAACGCCACCGCGGCTGGCATCCTGAAAATCGTAGTCTTTCTTCATATCGAGCAGTCCGGGAAGTGAGCCGAAGAAGCTCTCCTGCTGTGAAAGGTCGACCACCTGTGAACGCTTGGCTGCGACAGCCCCTTGGCATAGACCTGTCATGGCAAGCACTCACCCGATTCGTGTCGTGGCTGGAATCGGTATCAACTGGCGCGCATCCGCGCACAAAAGGAGCCCGTTTTTTTCACCGGAGGGCACCGGCCACGAATACTGGCCCTCGGAAGGGTGTCCTCACGCTCCGGCGTGCAGGGCGTCAGGGCACTCTTCAAAGAGACCGCGAAACAGGGAGTAGGGGCCGTGCTGGAACAGAACGGCCCGAGGACAGGTGGGCTTCGAACTCTGTGCGTCTGTGATTAACCCAGCAGGGTGATCGTGACGGCAACTTGCCTGGATAACCAGGGAGACGCAGGGAGAATCTGCACGCACTTCCCGAGGCTTAGCGTGCTGGGCTGGCTTGCTACTGATGACCGACAGTAGCCAACGGGTGTGATCGTTGAAGCGAACAAATTCTTGCACAAGGCATGGCCGATGGGAACGCAGGAAATAGGTCTTACATGCCGACAGATTTAGTAGGATTGCTCGGTAGGATTTTTTACCTCTTCCGAGATTTGCTGGCCGGAGCCAGATTCAGGATACCTTTGCAACCCGGGTATTTCGAACAGGACAGAAACGCGCCGTTCTTCCCACTGCGCTTTTTTGTCGGCGAGCCGCAGATGGGACAAGGCGGCGAGGGCGGCTGATCGATGGTCAGACTCAGTGTCGAGCATTGCTCCACCAGTTTGCCGATCCACACACTCTGACCTGTGAGGAATTTCTCCAGCGGCATCCTGCCGGCCTCGATCTCGTCAGAGGCCTGCTCCCAGATCGCCGTCATGCCAGGATCCTTGACCATGCTCGGGACTGCATCGATCAGCGCGAATGCTGAAGCGGTAGGGCTCAGTGAACGTCCTTTCTTGTCCAGGTAACCGCGCTGCATCAGCCCCTTGATGATCGAGGCACGGGTCGCCTGGGTGCCTATGCCGGTGGTGGCTTTGAGCTTGGCCTTGAGCCGCGGATCCTCAACCACATCGGCAATATTCTTCATCGCCTTGAGCAGTGTGCCTTCGGTGTAGCGCTTGGGCGGTGAGGTAGTAAGGGATTTGAGCTCCGCCTCCTGGATGCCACAAGCCTGACCTGAGCGAAGCTCCGGCAAAAGCTGGCTCCTTTGCTGAATCTGCTCATCGCCGTCACTTTCCTCCTCACGAGCGAAAAGCACCTTCCAGCCAGGCACGACAACCTGCTTGCCCACCGCCTTCAACACCAAACCCCCAGCGTTGAGCATCACCACCGTGCGGTTGTACTCATGGTACGGCATGAACTGCGCCATATAACGCCGTCGGATCAGGTCATAAACCTTGGCCTCATTCTCGGACATCTTCGAGATATCTGCCGCTTCTGTGGTTGGGATGATGCCGTGGTGCGGGCCGGTGAGTTTCTGGTCGTCCCAGGCTTGAGAACGACTGGTTGCGTCAAGCGTCTGCAGCAGTGGAATGATCGACGGATCGGTTTTAGCCAGTGCCGCCAGAACCGTCGGTACTTCCGACAGCATGCTCTCCGGCAGATAAGCGCACTCTGTCCGCGGGTAGTGAGTGGCTTTATGGGTTTCATACAGCGACTGGGCGATATTCAGGGTTTCCTCAACGCCCAGACCGAACTGCCGATCGCATTGCTCCTGCAGAGCTGCCATGTCGAAAGGCACGGGTGGTCGCTCACTGACTCGCTCTACATCGACAGCCGTTACCGTCGCCTGTCCGTGATTCAACTGGCGCTGGGCCTGATCGGCTTGTGCACGATCAATACAACGCCCATCAGCGTCCACTGCGCTGCCGGTTGGTTGCCACTTCGCGAGAAATGTCGCACCGCTGGCCAACAGGCGAACATCGATCTCCCAATACGGCTTCTTCACAAACGCCGTAATCGCCCGCTCACGTACCACCGTCAGATACAGCGTCGGTGTCTGCACCCGGCCGACCGACATCACCTGATCGTGCCCGCAGCGCCTGGCGATCAAAGTGAACAGGCGTGTGAGATTCATTCCGATCAACCAGTCCGCGCGGGAGCGGGCCAGCGCGGCGTGATAAAGGAAAAAAGTCTCCTGCCCAGGCTTCAACGCAGCCATCGCCTTGCGGATCGACTCAGGATTAAGCGCCGATAACCACAGCCGCTGCACCGGACCGCGTTACCCGCAGTACTCCATGATCTCCCGGGCAATCAACTCACCCTCGCGATCGGCGTCGGTGGCAATCACCAGCTCCGTGGCCTGGCCGACCAACTTTTTCACGACCTTGAACTGAGTCGCGGTCTTGGGCTTTACCTCAACTTTTCAGGTAGCCGGAATGATAGGCAGATGCTCCAGCGCCCAGCTTTTGAACTGCGGGTTGTAGGCTTCGGGTGGGCAGGTTTCCAGCAGGTGACCGATGCACCAGGTGACGCAAACGTCAGGGCCGGTTAGGAAGCCGGTGCCGCGTTGAGTCGCACCGACTACTCGGGCGATGTCTTTGCCTTGGGAGGGTTTTTCGCAGAGGAATAGGCGCATGGGTGGGCTCGTCGGCTCGGTATAGTGGGCCGACGATGCCAGCGTAGCTGGGCTGGGGAGTGATAGAAACTGGCTTTGGTACGAGCCGTTAAGTGAAGCTCGATAGACGTTGCCTCGGAATGATGGCGTAGCACGTCTAGTGCTCTTAAATTGATCGCGCAACAGTGTCTTGCCATACAGCAGTACGAAAGGTACCGATCACGCGTCATCAAACTCTCGTCCGCTAGCAGCCTTGGCTGGGGCGACGGCGCATGCTCAAACTCTCCAGCTAGGTAATTAAATATTCCGTTGCCAGCACAGCGCGGCCACCATTCCTCGGACCACAATGCTCAGGTAAGCACTTTGCCGAATGAATAGGTTATGGAAGCTTTGCTGCACCTTAGTCTGAGCTCGGGGAGCCAACCTAGAGGAATTTCCAAAAAGTTGATGCCTTGGGCGATCAATGAAAATAATCATGAATGACTTACCCCTTGGAAGAACCGTAGCACAGGGCTACTCTATCAAACCTTCCAACTGAATAATCGAGGGACGAATGAACTTAGCGCTTTTGATTGGTATAGATACATATGATCGCTTGACAGCTCTCCCGGCATGTGCAAATGATTTGGCAGTCATGCACCAAACCTTAAAAGCTACTAATAAGTATCATCACATCGAGTTAATTGACAACGCTAGTGCCGAGAGCGCTAAAGAAAAGCTTCGCAGTTTTTTTGCGAGTTATGGTAACACACCAGATATTGAGGAAATATTTGTTTATTTTTCTGGGCACGGTGCTTATCAAGATGATGCACTATTCTGCTGCGCTGATTTTGACGCAAAGCGTGCCGCAACGACATCAATAAGCAATGCTGAACTTGATGAATTGTTGAGGAGCGCAAGCCCAAAGGTTGCAGTTAAAGTTATTGATGCCTGTCAGTCAGGAGCTCCCTATATAAAGGATGTCGATAGCGGATTTCTAAAGTCAATTAAAACCAGTCAGCTATCATCATTTATTTGCATGGCGTCCAGTCAGCACGATCAATACTCCTATGCCTCTAATTCAACTAGTCATTTTACTGCTGCATGGGTTAGTGCTGCTCTTTCTAAAACCACCGGCAACATCCTTTATAGAGATATACAGGCTTCACTTGCGGACACGTTTGCGTCATCTCCAAGTCAGACACCATTTTTCGTAAACCAAGGATCTGCCCTCGAACTTTTTAGTACAGTTACAGCGGAAATGATATCTCTCCACGTCCAGAGGAGCAGCAATCCTGCGCAGAAGTCGGAAAAAAGTATTAGCGAAATTCTCAGGCAGCAAATCTGCAAAAATGATTCGCAATTTGTCGGGTTCGGTGAAGTTTCGAGTGCTTTAAATAAAAGCGTGGAGTTGTTGGGTGAAGCTAAGATTCGTGACGTGTTGGTTGGTGAATTCTATAAAAAATCCATAAATTCTGAGTTGAAACTGAGCGGGTTACCTAGGGCTGGCAGCTTTGCTGATTTTGGAAGTAAGCACGGATGGGCAAAAAAGTATTTTATTGATATTCAAGAAGAAACCTACAGCGCTCCAAACCCACTTTCTGTTTTGGGGTTTGGGAGTAGCAGGGAGCAAACCATTGAAAAAACGCGCCCTGCATATGTCTTATCCACTGAGTCGCTACCAGTAGAAGCTATTGAGATCGCATTTAACGCCAATAACCCTTCTCTTCCGTCCTATAGAACCTACATTGGTTTAATACACTCTAATACCGAGGCTATGATTCTGACTGCGACGGCGTCTCTCACCCAGAAAGGATGGGATAAGAAGGCTTTGGAGAGGGGCGAAATAAAATGGGAGTATTCTCCTGTTGCATGGCAGGCGATTATTAATGAACCAGCCTTGGTCTGGGAGCGAGGATTAAAGCAAGTTACTGACATTATACGAATAAATTTGGAAAATTTAGCGGGGCAACCTACAGAATAAGTGTGGATATATAAGCACTGGTGGGTGTGGATGCCTTCGGTTTTAGCTTCTTTCTCAGTTATACGTGGCTTGAGGTGAGCGATATACAAACTATAAGCGGGGAGTGCTAATGTGCGCTAATGAGGTCTTTGCAATAAACTGAATTAAGGTTACTTGGCTCGTAACCTACTAATTTAATGAAATGGCGCCAGGCGCGGATTAGGCGCCGACGCCGCTCGGTGACGGCTCGACGGCGGCAGTCATGCCGCGGTGCAATTGAGGCATCTAAAACGCAGAGCAAATGGTAGTCATCTTTGCCAGTGGCAAGACCTCGATGATTATAAAAAACTCTAAGTAGGACGAGCTTCCTTTTTGCGGTAGAGAGTGACTTCAGGCCTATTACTTGGGAGCAGTAAGGGTGGGAATAGTCCATAATATTTCCGCTCCAGATCCGTGCAGGTAGACCTGACCCGGGAAATAAAAAACTAGTCTAGGGAAACGTCAAACGAAATAAATCGTCATCCTTGCCTCCGTCGATTGGCTTGATAAGCTCCACCCCCTGATTCCTTACATTCCCCACAGCCTTATCCACTGGATACCACTCAAAATCCTCCACCGGCCTGCAGCACTCCCTGGCAATCGCTTCCGCCCTCACCGCATCAGTAGCTGGATCCATCCACTCCAGTGCCAGCTCCGGCGTCAACACCAGCGGTCGCCGATCATGAATATCCACCATCCCTGAATCACTCGCCGCCGTGATAATAACAAACCCATCATCCTCACGCGGCTCCAGTCCCGGCGTCACCTGAGCGAGCGCGCCATAGAACATCGGTGCCTGGCTTTTCAGGCGGATGTAGTAGGGCTGCTTTTTCTTCGGATCAGCCGGATCCTTCACCCACTCAAACCACCCGTTCGCCGGTGCAATCGCTCGACCATTCGGCCACAGCTGCTTGAAAAACTTGCCGGTGGCCACGGTCTCGACTCGGGCATTGATCGGATCCGGTCTCTTGCCTTTCGCCCAGAACGGCGACCAGCCCCAGCGCACCTTGTCAACGCTGAGCCCACCGTCCACAGGTCGGATAATCTCGACGCGAGTGGAGGGCGCGACGTTGTAGCGCTCGATCGGCCAGAGGTCGTACCCGTTGATTACCAACTGCTTGGGGGCGAGCTCCCGCAGGTAATGGTCCATGGATTCGTAGATCGAATAGCGTCCGCACATGGTGTCACCCGTCGAAATTTCCTACAGAGGAGATTGACCGAAACCGGCCTTCGTCGTTAACTGTATATACATACAGTCATCCATCGCAAGGTTCCCATCATGAGTGTCACTATCCTTGGCCGGTTGTCGGCAGGGGGCGAGAAGCTCCCGTTTTATTCGTTCCAGATTCCGGCCGGCTTCCCGTCCCCGGCGGCTGACCACATCGAAAAGCACGTCTCGCTGGATGAGCTGTTCGACCTCCGTGCGCCGCATGTGTACCTGGCGATGATTCAAGGCGACAGCATGGAGGGCGCCGGGATTTACTCTGGAGACCTAGTGATCGTGAACCGTGGCCTGGACGCCGTACACGGTGACATCGTGATCGCGGCGATCAATTCCGAGCCCGTCTGCAAGCGCCTGCACATGCGCGATAACGTATTCATCCTGCAGTCCGAAAACCCCAAATACCCGCAGCGTTATGTGATGGAAGGGGATGATCTCTCGATCTGGGGCGTAGTGAAATACAGCGTGCGCGATCATGACAAAGCCTGATCCTATCTTCGCCCTGGTCGACTGCAACAGCTTCTACGCCAGCTGCGAGCGAGTGTTCCGCCCTGACCTGGCCAAGACGCCGATTGTGGTGCTGAGCAACAACGACGGCTGTGTGATCGCCCGCAGCTACGACGCCAAACCCTTCGTGAAAATGGGCGCGCCGTACTTCCAGATCAAGGACGCGCTGCGCCAGAACGGCGTGGTGGCGTTCAGCAGCAACTACGCGCTGTATGGCGACATGAGCGAGCGGGTGATGACCATTATCGAATCCATGGTGCCCGCCGTGGAGATCTACAGCATTGATGAGGCCTTTGCTGACCTGACCGGCATGCCGGGCGACCTGACCGCCTTCGGCCGCACCATCCGCGCCGCCGTGCACAAATGCACCAGCATTCCCGTGGGCGTCGGCATCGCTCACACCAAAACCCTGGCCAAACTCGCCAACCACACCGCCAAGCGCCTGCAGGCCCAAACGGGCGGGGTGGTCAACATCTGCGACCCGTTCAAACGCGATTGGGTGCTGCGCAACACCGAAGTCGGCGAAGTGTGGGGCGTCGGCAAGCGCATGAAAGCCCACCTCAACGCCATGAACATCAACACCGCCATGGACCTGGCCAAAGCCGACCCGACCCTGCTCGGGCAGAAATTCAGCGTCGTCATCGAAAAGACCGCCCGCGAACTGGCTGGCATCTCCTGCCTGGAACTGGGTGAAGCCGACCCGCCCAAGCAAGAGATCTGCAGCAGCCGCATGTTCGGCAAACGCCTGACCACCATCGAGCCGATCAAAGAAGCGGTGGCCACCTACGTCCAGCGCGCCGCCGAAAAACTCCGCGCCCAGAATTCACTGTGCAAAAAGATCCGCGTCAGCATCCGCACCGGCATGTTCAACCCCGATGAAGCCAAATACGCCAACGGCGCCCTTGTCGAACTGCCATACCCCACCAACGACGTGCGCCTGATGACCAAGGCTGCAACCGAGGCGGTCAATCGGCTGTTTCGGCCTGGGTTCAAATACAGCAAGGCCGAGGTGTTGCTGCTGGATCTGCGGCAACCAGGGGAGTTTACGGATGACCTGTTTGCCGAGGGGCAGCCGGTGGCGGCGGAGAAGGTTATGGGGGTGTTGGATGAAATTAATGAGCGGTGGGGTCGGGGGACGTTGCGCAGTGCCTCAGTGCCGACTGATCCTGAGTGGGCGATGCGGCGGGAGATGATGAGTGGGAGTTTTACTACAAGGGTGGATCAGCTTTGGACGGTGCGCTGTAAGTAATCTGGCTGCATTGGCTTGTCACTGCTTTCGACCGATCGGGTTGAAAAGTCGGTTTTCCCAAAATATTCGAATATCGATGGATGAAAACACCTCTCTAGCACGCTGCGACGTGAAATCCGTGTCCTGAATCTGCTGCCAAAAACTCAGGTTTCATTCTCTGGCGCGTGCTTTTGTGGCGTGGTATTCGAAGCCGACTGTTTTCAACAGAATCGGCCGTTCGCGGACGGTCGCTCTATATCCGCTTGCGCCCTACCAAAATAATCATCAGCGTCTACCTACGAACATCAGGAAACGGTCTCTTGTCGCTAGGCCGTGAATCGTCCCTTTTTAGTCGGCGGTGAAGCGTCGAGTTATGTCCTACGAGCCCGGGAGCGTCACATCACGTTTGTGCTGCAAATGGCGGGTCAGCATTGCAAGTGTCACGGCCAACGCACCGCACAAGCTGATGACCAGCGCCATCGGCAACGCCGTGCCATCGTGAAGAACACCCACCAGCGCGGCCGCTGCTGCCGCTACGCTGAACTGCAGGCAGCCGAGTAATGCCGACGCGCTGCCCGCACGCGCCCATTGCCCGTTCATGGCGCAGGCTGAGGCATTGGGGGCGATGGAGCCCAGGCAGGCAATGCAGATAAACAAGGGCACTAGCAGGGGCCAGAGCTGTTCGGTGCGTAGACCGGTAATCGCCAACAATGCCAGTGCAGCAGCGAGGTACATCCAGATAACCCGCGACAGTAGGAACGCAGGCCCCTTTTTGCCCACCAACCTTGCATTGAACTGCGAGACCACGATGAAGCCCGCCGCATTGGTCCCGAACAGCCAGCCATAGTGCTCAGGCGGCACCCCGTACAGCTTGATGAATACGAACGGCGAACCGGCGATGTAAGAAAACATCCCGGCCATGGCGATCCCACCAGTGAGCGCGTGCCCGAGAAAAATACGATCGCCCAACAAGCGCCGGTACTGCGTCAGTGCGCCAGATAAAGGCAGGCGCGGATGAGTGGCGGGCATGCTTTCCGGCAGGCCCAAGGCCACGGCCAATGAAGCCAGTGCACTGAACGCCGTCAGGCTGATGAAGATTGACTGCCACCCATAGAGGTTGACCAGCAAGCCGCCGAGCATGGGCGCCAGAATCGGCGCCAAGCCCATCACCAGCATCAATTGCGAGAACACTTTGGCCGACTGAACGGCATCACACTTGTCGCTGACAATGGCTCGGGCAATTACCATCCCTGCACAGCCGCCCAGCGCCTGAACGAAGCGCGCGCCGATTAGCCATTCCAGATTCGGCGCGAAAGCACAGGCCAGCGATGCCAGGGTGAACAGCGAAGCCCCGAACAGCAGCGGGATACGTCGGCCGAAGCGATCCGCCACCGGCCCGTAAGCCAGTTGGCCAATGGACAAGCCCAGAAAATACGACGCCAGGGTCAACTGGACATGCTTCTCGTCAGTGCCAAACGCCAGGGCAATGGCCGGGAAGCCAGGCAGATAAAAGTCGACGGCCAAAGGGCCGAAGGCGCTCAAGGCACCGAGAATAAGGATCGCGCGCAGGTTCATCAGGCATCCAGACGATATTCAGAGCAGTTGGGTACCCGTTGGCAACGGGCATCAAGACGCTAGTTCAAGTCGAGACCTTCCTCGAGTATGGATTTCTGTACGGCTTCACGGCTCTTCACACGCTCGTACCAAGCCTGCAGATGATGAAGACCGTCAAGATGAAGTGGCGTGTCCTCGTAGGACTTCAGCCAAGGCGCCTTAGCCCAACCAGTCACCGCAAACAGGTACGAGTCAGCGACCGTGAATGTGTCACCCATAAGAAACTGTTTGTCTGAGAGGTGCTCATTAATCCAAGCGTAGCGTTTCTCCAACTTCGGTCTTGCAATCTCGATGTAATCTCCTGCCGGAGCAGCATAAAAAAGCGGAATAAAGCCCTTATGGATTTCCGTTGAAAGGAAGGCGAGCATCTCCTGAAGTTTATATCTTTCAAATGTTCCGTTGGCTGGAGCAAGGCTTGTTTCGGGATGCTGGTCAGCAAGATATTGGATGATTACAACACCCTCTGAAAGTATTTCACCATTATCAAGCTCAAGCGCAGGAATGTAGCCGTGCGGGTTGACCTTGTAAAAATTCTTTCCCTGTTCTGTTACATGATCTTTGAGGTCGACTTTGATGAGTTCGACTTTGAGTCCAAGTTCGTTTGCAACGATGTGAGGCGAAAGGGAGCAGGCGCCAGGCTTATAGTAGAGCTTCACTCTGTGATCTCCATTGACTTAAATGTCGTGCTTTAAAATGTGAAGCCTACGATAGGCTCTTGTAAGCGACTCGCTCGTTACGTCTTTGCGAGATATGGTTGAGTTATCCATGTGCCATTTTCCCCACAGCCAGAGACAGCGAATCACCAAGAATCCGCCACAAAGCGGCAAGACGCCGACAATAGGCGCCTTCACTGCAGTAAATTAACTCGACATGAAGGCTGTCGATCACGCCGATATAAGCATCCTGAAACATCGATATCTCGGTCGCCGACAGGGCTGGATACGTGTTCTCAAGGCTCGCGCCAAAGAGTTCACGCAGGCGATCAAGATAGGATTCAAAGCCAGTCGTGACCGATGCCTTTAGCTCCGAAGGCGGAAAAAATGCCGTACGCAGCAGGAAACGCAGGGCAGCGGAAGACTCGTACCGGTTTGAAAGACTGTCCGTGTACAGCTTGCCGGGCTGCTCATTATTTGCCGGGACGTTTGCAAATACCTCTTCGATATAGAGCCTCTCCGTCACCAACGCCAGATTCAGCGCAGCGTCGAACAGATCATCCTTGCTTTTGAAGTGCGCGTATAACGAAGGCTTGCGCATACCTGCCACGACAGCGATTTCATTGAGCGAAGATGCGTCGTATCCCCGCTCAGCGAAATGCACCAAGGCGATGTCACAGATTCTGCTTGCCGAAGGGCTCAGCACTTTCATCGGAGTAACCTTTCAATCAGTGATTTAACACGGTGATGTGCTCGGCCCGGCCTTCGCGCACACTGACCCAGGTCAGCGCACCCACCAGAACGGCGCAGACTATCAGGAATGCGCACCAGGCAATGGCGCCATGGCTGCTCGCCCAGCCGGTCAACGGTGTGGCGAAGGCCGAGATGCCAAGCTGAAAAGCGCCCAGCAATGCAGCCGTGGAACCCAGCGCAGTGGCTTGCGAAGACATCACCAGGGTCATCAATGTAGTTTCTGCCATCCCCAGTCCAAGCAGGGCTACCGCGACACCGGCGGCCAGCCAATACAAACCGGAACCAGATACCGCTGCACCGTAGGCGATCAAAGAACCTGCAAAGATGCAACAAGCCCCAGCTGTTGCAATGCGGGCCAAACCGTATTTGCCCACCAGTCTGGTAGCCACGACGGCCCCGATAAGAATCGCTATGCCGGTTGCGCCAAAGAGCGTACCAAACTGGGCAGCGGGCAACCCGTATTCCTTCTGATAAACAAATGTAGCGCCTCCTACATAGGCAAAAAGAAAGAAGAACACGGCTGACAGCGCTAAGGCGGGCCGTAGAAAACGACAGTCTTTTGCGATCCGCGCATAAGTGCCAATCGCCCGTTTCATATTCAGTGGCTCGCGCTTTGACACGGGTAGTGTTTCAGGCAAAACAGCCAGCGAGTTCACCGCCACCAGCGCACCAAGGACAGCCAGTACCAGCATGACGGCCCGCCATCCGAAATGCGCTTCAATATAACCACCCACCCCCGGGGCGATGATGGGAGCAACACCTTGAATGGTCAGCAGCAGGCCAAAAAGTTTTGCCGCCTGAACGCCCTGAGTGACGTCACGCACCATGCTCATGATGACTACCAACGTCAAAGCACTGCCTATCCCTTGGGCAAATCGTGCCACAAGTAGCCACTCAAGGGTTGGTGCCGCGCCTGCAGAAAGCGCACTCAAGCTGAACAGCAACAAACCCGCCATCAGTGGACGTCGGCGGCCCAAGGCGTCGACAACCGGCCCGAACAGTAATTGCCCAAGCCCCATTGCCAGCAGAAAGACCGTGAGCGTTAGCTGAATGCTGGCAACACTGGTCGAATAATCGACCGCCATTTCGGGCAGGCTTGGCAAATACATATCGACGGCTGAGGGGCCCAGTGCGGCGATGGCGCCCAAGGCGATGGCAAACTTCAATGAAGGATTGCCGGAAAGACTCTTTTCCATAACAAACTCATAATTAGCGTCCTACCGGAAGGTAGGAAGGCTCGGCGAGGTTAACGAGAATACGTAGGGAAGGTCAAGTCGTTATTGTTTCGGTGGTCAGCCAGCGTCGGCCAGCGCGTCGCGTAGAGCGGGGGAGGCGCAGGTAAGCGCATTAGTCTTCAGTTCAAAGTGTTTTTTGAAGGAGCGGCTTGAGGGTATTCTTATAGACTCCATTTGTGAGCGATGGAGATAGTCGACTCCGTGCGTAGAAACAGGTTGGCCAAATCAGTCGTGCCACGGCTGGCCCACATGCCAACAGGATACTTAGCGCCAAGGGCCGTAACTTTGTGGGCGGAATCAGGGTTCAAATGGAACCCTGTGTGAGTGAGGCTTGCCTGCGAACTAGGCTCCTTGGTATGTCAGGCAGACCTCTTCCTCGCACGCGCGGGCAAGCCTTGCTCCAACCGATGTACTCCGATACTTCTTACAAGCTAAACCTCGAAACCATGTTGTTCAGGTCAACCGCCAGGCGGGTCAACTCGCCGCTGGCGGCACTGGTCTGGGCGGCGCCATTGGAAGATTGCGTCGACAGGTCGCGGATGTTGACCAGGTTGCGGTCCACTTCACGGGCGACCGCAGCCTGTTCTTCCGCAGCGGCGGCTATGACCAGGTTACGCTCGTTGATCTCGATGACTGCGGTGTTGATGGTTTCCAGCGCCAAGCCTGCGCCTTTCGCGATGTTCAGGGTAGATTCAGCACGATCGGTGCTGTTACGCATTGAACAGACCGCCTTTTCGGTGCCGCCTTGAATGCTCCCAACCATGCGTTCAATTTCACTGGTGGACTGTTGGGTGCGATGGGCCAAGGCGCGCACTTCATCGGCAACTACCGCAAAGCCGCGACCGGCTTCACCGGCCCGGGCCGCTTCGATGGCTGCGTTCAGCGCCAGCAGGTTGGTCTGATCCGCCAAGCCACGAATCACGTCCAGAACCTTGCCGATGTCGCGGGATTCTTCAGCAAGATTGCCGATCAGATCAGCCGTGCTTTGCACATCGCCGCTCATGCGTTCGATAGCGTTGACGGTTTCCTGAACCAGATCCCGTCCATCGCCAGCTGATGCCGTCGCGTTTTTTGATGCCTCGGAAGTGCTGACTGCGTTACGCGCCACTTCTTCGACGGCGCTGGTCATTTCGTTGACTGCCGTTGCGGCTTGCTCTATTTCGTTGTCCTGCTGCGCCAGACCACGGGCGCTTTCATCGGTTACTGCGTTCAACTCCTCGGCAGCGGAAGCCAGCTGTGTTGCGGAGCCGGAAATACGCATCAAGGTATCGCGTAGTTTTTCCTGCATTTTTTGCATGGCGAGCAGCAACCGACCTGCTTCGTCAGTGCCATCGACCTTTATCGGTCGGGTCAGATTTCCTTCGGCGATGGCTTCAGCAGCTTCAAGTGCCAACGCTATCGGTTGGGTGATGCTCTTGGTCAGCAGCCAGGCAAACAGCATGGTCAGCAGCGAGGCAATAATGAGCAAGCCGACAACCAGGTTGAACGCAGAGCTGTAATCGTCAGCAGAGGATTGATTGATGATAGTCAGTTGGGCGTTATTGAAGTCAGTAAGCTTGCTCAACGCCATATTTATCTGTTCAGAGTTGGCCGCAGACTCGGCGTTCAGCACAAGCGTCAGCTCTTGCAGATTGCCGGCCCGACCGAGGGTGACAAGGCGCGTTTCGATCTTCCGATAGTCATCCATCAGCCGCATATAGTCGTTGTAGTCGGACTGCTCTTCAGGCGATGAAATCAGTTTGGCGTATGCGGCCTGCAACTTGTTAAGTTGTTGGTTTTGCTCCGCAAGTAATTCGATGGTTCTGTTCTGCGCATTCGGTTCCCGATCAGTCAACAGCCGATACGACAAAACCCGCATGCGGACGCCCGTCACCGTGAGAGCATTCAGGGTCTGAAAGCTTGGTACGCCAACTTTCGCGACGTCATCGCCTGCTGCACGGATCTTGCTCATCTGCGACAGAGCGAAGAGGCCGAGAATCAGCATGAGCGCGCCTATCAGGGAAAACCCAAGAAATGCGCGCGGAGCAATATTCATTGTTCTTATTGTCATGGTCTTCCTAAAGCGTGGAATGTGCTCCCAGCGAGCAGCGGCGAATAGTCCAACGCATAGACTATTATCGGTCAGTTGATCTCACACTTGAGCGAAATAAGCTGTTTGTCTTGAATTAAAACAGATATAGCTAACTCACTAACCTTTTATATAGAAGTTATGTTGGGAATATGTAACTCGATCGCGAAACTTTCCTACCCAAACGACCCGGATGGGATCTTCGTCATTTGGGTAGATACACGTCAGCAAGGTGAAGTATTTCTCACACACAAATCAGCGTCGGAGGCTGAAGCAGCTTGGTACAAGCAGCTGTTCAAATTGGCACTCAAGGGTAGGGCATGTTCGGTTCGATGCCAGCGAACACAGCGCCGGCGCCGTCATAAGTCGCTTCGCCGAGGAAAGCATGCTGGGTTACTACCATGGAGTCGCGTACGATCCATTGCAGACGATTGTCATTGAAAATGGCTGCAGTCCCAGCGACCCTATAAGCCTTCATGACTACGTCCGCGCCGGTATGAGCTGCATGGGTGGCGCTGAGGCGCAATAAGTTTGCCTGCTGCAGGGTCACCGGATTACCGGCCAAAAGCGAGGCCCATACAGCTTCGGCGGTTTCGTAGAAAAAAGCCTGGGCACTGCGCAGCATCGCCTCTGCCTTACCCAGTTCGCTGCGGTAATAAGCCCGATCACCCAAGCGTGGGGCGCCGGTGACCGTCTTGTTACTACCCGACATTGCGATCACCAAGTCCAGTGCTGCGCGTGCCAACCCTAGGTTAACGGCGGCGTGGACCTGCGCTTGGTAGGCCACGGATGGATACTGATAGAGGGGTTCGTCAATGGTAGAAGCGCTACCACGCACGAAAGTCCACTCGCGTTCGACGGTCTTTTTGTGCAATTTGAGGTCATGGCTACCCGTCCCTTGCATTCCGACAACCTTCCAGTTATCGACGATCTGCACTTCGCCTGCCGGGAACACTGCGGTCAGCGGTTTGCCTGCTGTCGGTCCTCCACCGTTGGCGGGTGTGCCACCGATGCCTACGCCAATCCAGTTGGCACCTTTGCATCCACTAGCAAACCGCCAGTGACCGCTGACCTCCCAGCCACTTTCAACTTCTTTGGCTGGTTGTAAAGGGTAAAGGCCCCCTGCATAGACTTGGTCCGGCCCGTTGGCGTAAATCAACGCCTGAGTTGCCAAGGGCAGGGAAGCCAAGTAGATGTTGGCTGAACCGAACGCAGCCACCCAGCCGGCTGAACCGTCGGCCTCGGAAACCCGCTCTACAATGCGCAGGAATTCGCCTGGAGCCAGCGCATCGCCACCGAAACATTTGGGAGTGCTGGCGCGGAAGATACCGACTGCTTTCATTTTTTCGATCATGTCTAAAGGGACATGGGAGAGTTGATTAAACTCGCCACGACGCTCGGCAATCTCCGCAATCACATCATCCAGGGAAATCGCCTTGATGCTGATTGGAGCGCATTCATCGGTGTTACGGTCATCGAAATTGTTTTTACTGTTCATATTTATTGTTCTCTGGCTGAAGTGATTGCATACCCGTTCAGGATGCGTGGGCGGATAAGAAAAAATCAAATTCAGAATATGAATAAGCTTAATAATCTGCGGGAATTCACGGTCGTGCCACGCGCTTCGAAAAGGGGAGGGGATTAAGGGCGCTGGCTATTCCTGCCGTCAATAGTGCGTATGAGGAAAGCGAATTTGACCGTTCGAATCATCCGTCTCAACATAGATCCACTAAGTCAATAATTACAAGGTGAAGGTTATGGTTAGCGATCAACCAAAACAACATTTTCGGCAAGCGCTGTCATTGTTGTCTGCGGCGGTGAATGTCATTACTACCGACGGCCCCCATGGTCGCTTCGGGTTAACTGCCAGTGCGGTTTGTTCGGTCACTGATACCCCCCCAACATTATTGGTCTGCATCAACCGTAACAGTTCAATTCATGAGGCCTTACTGGGCAACAGAACGTTGTGCGTAAATATACTGACCGGTGATCTAGAGGGGGTTGCGCGACAGTTTGCCGGCATGACCGATCTGCCGCCTGCGGAGCGCTTTACAGGTCAGGACTGGCGTACTGGTTCCTCTGGCGTACCTGTATTGAACGACGCGCTGGCAAGCCTCGAAGGGACCATAGTCGATGTCAAGGAAGTCGGATCGCATTCGGTGTTGTTTGTCGAAATCAACCAAATAGAGGTGCGTGAAGATGGCGAGAGCCTGGTTTATTTTGGGAGAAACTTTCACCGCTTGGGCCGGGCTGCAGCCGTCAACATGCAGGCTACGGCGTCCTGAATCATTGCAGTTGCTGAAACCGCCGAGGCCTGTGCGCACCTTTAACTATCAGGGCGAGGTGCGTTACGAAACGTGTACAAGCCTAACCACGAACTGAACGTCTACTGTCTTTGCCGATCCTGATTCGCGGGCGACAAGGTTCATACATAACGTCCGCAAGGATCATTTGATGTGAATCCCAGTATGGGCATCTGAAGCAAACATGTTAATCAATAGCCCGCGCAGCCAGGTTATCCCGGCATCCGATAGGAACCGGCTATGGCAGTACAGTCCCACCGAAATTGATGGCAATTCGATGGGCAGACTCAGCACCCGATAGCGCTGGTCGCGGTTTAGCTGCATGGCAATGGCACGCGGTAGAATTAGTGCCAGATCGGTGTTGGCCACTATTTTCGGGGCAATCGTAAAATTCGGTACTTTCAAAGCTATTTCGCGAGGGATGCCGGCTTTTCCGAATGCAGCATCGGCGGTCAGGCCGTGGCCGGTAATGTTACTCGACACGTCAACATAGCGCAGGGCGAGTATGTCCTGAACGCTCAATTCATCTTCCTGAAAAGGATGGCCCTTGCGTAACAGACAAATGAACTCGTCGTCTAGCAAGTTTTCGTAGATGCACTCTTCACCCGGTTCAACCAAATAGCCCACGGCGATATCTACATCACCTTTGCGCAATGCCATGGCCAGTTGCTCTATGGGCATTTGAAGCACATCCAGGCGGACATTCGGCGCCTCGCGCGCTAACACTTCCATCACTGTTGGCAGCACATAAAGCTGCGACATATCCGACATCGAGATGCGAAAGGTGCGATCTGCTGTTTTCGGTTCGAAGTTTGAATACATCATTAATGCGCTCTGAATAATAGTCAGCGCATGTTCGATTGGGCCGTGCAGCCGAATAGCTGCGTCAGTGGGCTCCATCGACGTTGAGGTTCGTACGAACAACGGGTCGTCAAAAACATCACGTAGTCGGCGCAGTGCATGACTGACGGCGGGCTGGCTGAGGTGGAGGCGGTCGGCGGCGACTGTCAGGCTGCGGTGTTCCCAAATCGTCACAAAAGTCCTGAGAAGGTTCAGATCGATCGTGGCCATGTTGATGTGTGTCATTCGCTTTACTCCACCTTCGGGCGCGCAGCAGGCAGGATATCTGCGTGGCCTCGAGCCGAAACATGCGCCCGCAACTGGCTGATAAGAAATCTGTCTGGCACCTGAGTTGCCACTCACCGGCCTTGTGACGACGAGAGCCAAACGCCTCGCCGTCTAACTGGCCGAATGCAACCGTAAGCGAGCGCTCATTGCCAGACCCAGAGGAGTGACGCCTCTGGTGTTTTTGCATGGTTTGGTGCGAATTTATTCACCAGAAGCTTTACGCGTGATGCTGGAGAAGACGCCGTCGCGGTATATCCAGCCATGTATCAGCGCTGCGCAAAGATGTCCTAACACAAGCAGAAACAGAAGCCAGGCGAAAAATCCATGTGCGGCCCGAAACCAGGCGTAAAGCACGGAGCTGACTGGAGCAATCGGTGGAAGGTTCCAGCCCGCGAACATGGTGACAGGCCAATTGCCGGCAGAGAGCGTCGCCCAGCCGAGCAGTGGCAGGCAGAGCATCAGCATGTAAAGCAATAGATGCGAGACATGCGCCGCCATTGCCTGCCAGTACGGTAGGCTGGCAGGCAGTGGCGGCGTGGCGCTTAAAAGCCGATTGCCTATACGCAGGATAGCCAAAAGAAGAATGGCTATGCCCAGAGGCCTATGAAGATCAATGAGCCAGGGACGCAAGCTCAGAGAAGACATCATGCCGACGCCTATAAATAGCATGGCCAGGATAAGGACAGCCATGAGCCAATGGAGAACCCGTGCCGCGAAATTGAAATTTTGCACACCATTGTGCTTCTGCTGGGTATGCATTATTTGATTTCCTTTTTGCCAACCGCGTCAGTGGCTTTACCAAAACCGATTTCTCGTAATCTGGCGTTATAGGACTGGGAATAAATACCCGCACGGGCTGCAAGCACCGGATCGTCTGAAAGTGCTATGCCTGGGGGGACAAGCGTAGGGTCAAAGTTAATGTCACGACACTCACCATGAGTTTGCTCTACAACCTGGTTGACCTCTAGCGTTCCGGCGATTACCTCCTTTCGGCTGCTCGGCCATGGTTGAGAAGGGTCGTTCACCGGATCTCCTGCCTCGGCCAGCTGGAATACCAGATCCCAATACACGGGTGCCATGCCGACACGCCGAGTTATGTCATCAAAAAGGAAGTCATGACTGGCTTGCGCATGAGCCTCCTTGCTCAGCGGCTCTACAGTTGCACGAGGGCGCATGGACCAGCGCATCGGTTGACGTTTTCCATCCGCTGCAATGAGTAGGAAGGCGTTGATCGAATTATATTCGGCTCCGGAAAAACTGCCCGGCCAGGTCGCATTCGCCTCTCGCTCGACAGACTTACGAGCTTCGGGATATTTATCAAAAAATGCGGCTACCTTGTCCGGTGCTGGTTGTCCGGTGGCAGCCACTGGTTCAAAGGCTTCGATTTGCGCCAGGAAGCCCTCTGCGTCACGAGTCGCGAAGTAGGGTTCGTTGTTGAGCTTCATTCGCCACTGTGACTTATCGTCGCCTACCAGCATAAGTGCCATGCTGACGGTCGCCGTCGAATTGTCTGCCGCATGCGGGTCCACGGTGCCGATTGAAAAACGCCCGACAGCGGGGATTTTGCCCGGTAGAAAAATACGTGAAGTCGACAGAGGGGCGGCCGCGCCGCTCGAATGAAAAGTCCCGCTGAAACACATACCCTTACCGTGCGCCCGTCGATAGCCTGGCTGGAAGTTATCCAGGGACTCACCCAGAAATTCTTTTGTGGTAACGCGAGTGCCCAAGAATCCTCCTGTCCAGGCAAAGGCCAGCAGAAGAGCAGTCGCGATACTGAATATGCCTAACAGCGGCAGTCGAAATTTCCATAAACCCTGAAGGCTATTTTTAAGCATAAAATTCTCAGCTACCCTGTGTCAGGCAGCACTGGATTGAAACTGCCCAATGGAATGGAGCCGAAAGTCAACGGCGCGAGGCAGTAGGTATGTGTAAGTCAGAGGATTTCAAACGCCGATACGGCAGAAAGAATCCCGGCGTGCTCAAGGCGTTTGCTTGAGCAGTAACGCATGCCAAGCCTGGGGCATAGCATGCGAGGGTTATTCCTCGTTGAAGACACCAAGGACGAAGAATGCCAAGTGTGCAACATCCTTTCACGTTTATATGTCCA
Organism: Paucimonas lemoignei; assembly: GCA_900475325.1. Classification (GTDB taxonomy): domain Bacteria; phylum Pseudomonadota; class Gammaproteobacteria; order Pseudomonadales; family Pseudomonadaceae; genus Aquipseudomonas. The sequence goes on along the minus strand of LS483371.1, from coordinate 3,351,872 downwards.
GCACTAACCGTGGCGATTTTGATCGTGAGCAGCATACTAATATCGTATCGTTCGCCGCTTTCTCATCAGCAGTAAGGTACACATCGCGGTGGTCTGGTTCGCCCTCTAATACATCACAAAGGCATGTACCACAAACACCCTGCTCGCAGGATATTTCGATGGCAATACCCACTTCAGCCAGTGCTTGATAAATGGTCTGCCCGGTCATGACATTGACGGTTTTACCGCTGCGCGCGGCGACAACCTCAAAGCCAGACCCATTGGTATCAATGTCGGCCTGAAAGTATTCACGGTGAATGTGTGCATCAGGGTAGCCGAGTTTGAGAGCATTATTGATAACCCACTCCATGAAGCCACCTGGCCCACAGGTATAAATGTGACCCGTCTCCTGGCCGCCTCCCAATACGCGCTCAAGGTCCAGTCTGCTTTCAGCTTCATCGTCGAAGTGCAGGTGGACGGCACGGGAGAATCTGGAGTGTTCCAACTCCTCAAGGAACGCACTTCGGCTACGTGAGCGCGCGCAGTAATGCATCTCAAAGGACTTGCCCTTGGCTTCAAGCGCAAAGGCCATGGCCAGCATCGGCGTGATACCAATACCCCCTCCGAGCAGGATTGAGTGTTCGGCATTTAAATCCAGGGGGAAATGGTTACGAGGCAGGCTGATGTTTACCTCTACGCCTTCACGCAATTCCTGATGGACCGAAATGGATCCGCCCCTGGATTGAGGATCTTTCAAAACGCCAAGGCGATAAATTCCTGCGTCAGCGGGATCGCCGCACAACGAATATTGGCGGATCAGACTTGAGGGGAGGTGCACATCAATATGAGCACCGGCTTCAAAGGTCGGTAAATCGCCGCGGTCTGCCCGCGCCAGATCGATGACGACCACATCATCACCTTGCAGCACTCGTTTAAGCACGACTACGTTTAGGAGTTCATTCATCGGGTAATACCTGTACGCACGCGGGAAGACTATTCATATTGATGATTTAAAAAAACTCGACAATCTTCATTAAGCCTGATCAAAAACACGCATCACACCGGCCTTCAGTGACGTGTGTGCGAGTAAACCTTCCTCACCCAATTCATGACCCGCGCCCGAATCCTTCATGCCGCCGAAGGGAAGACTGAGGTCCAGCACGTTGTGGTTATTTATCCAGATAGTGCCTGCCTTCACGCCGCCGAAAAAGGTCGTGATCCGATCAACGTTTTTAGTCCAGATACTGGCGCCCAAACCAAATGAGGTGGCATTGGCGCGCTGGATAACCTCAAGGTCGTCCTTAAAGGAAAAGGCTGTGAGCACGGGCCCGAAAATCTCCTTTTGGGAGGTGATGCTATTGTTTGTAGCGTCGGTCAAAATCGTCGGCTGAATATAAGCACCGGGGCTGTTGATCGTTTCGCCTCCACACAGTAATTCTGCACCGGAATCCAGGCCTTGGCGGATCATGCTCATGACCTTGTCCCGGTGGGCGTGATGAACGAGTGGGCCCATCTGCGAGCTTAAATCCAGACCTGGACCAATTTTGATGGTCCGTGCGATTTCAGCGACTCCCGCAGTGACTTCAGCGTAGTGGCGTTCGTGGACGTACAGCCGAGAGCCTGCGCAGCAGTTTTGACCGTGATTACCGAAAATAGCCCAGGCAGCGCCAGGAATAGCGATGTTGAGATCGGCATCTTCGGCGATGACTACCGGTGACTTCCCGCCGAGTTCAAGCGTGTATTTTTTCATCAGAGGCGCTGCTATTGCGGCGATTCGTTTGCCCGTCTCCGTCGAGCCTGTAAAACTGATCTTGTCAACGCCGGGGTGCTCAACCAGCGCCGCACCCACTTCATGACCTAAACCGGTAATGACATTGACAACCCCAGGTGGAATACCTGCTTCATTACACAGTTCAGCCAGACGCAAAGTAGTGAACGGGGTTTGCTCAGCGGGCTTAAGGACAACAGTGCACCCGGTTGCAAGAACAGGTGCCAGCTTCCATACCGCTTGGCAAAGGGGCACGTTCCACGGGGTAATTGCTGCGACGACACCTAATGGCGATCGTTTGGTGAAACCAAAGAATTTTTGATCCGGAAGATAAGGAACGGATAAATCCATGGTTTTGCCAGAGATTTTAGTGGACCAGCCCGCCATATAACGGAGCGTGTAAACAGACAGGTCCGCGTCGAATGCGCGTGTATTACGAATAAGGCGGCCACTGCAGAGCGTCTCAAGTTCAGAAAGCTCCTGGGCGTTTTCTGCAATCAAATCAGCGAGCCGCAGCATCAGGGCTTCACGTTGATAGGGCTTCATTCTTGACCATGCGCTATCTTCAAAAGCCTTGCGTGCAGAAGCAACTGCCAGGTCGACGTCAAATTGGTCTGCCTGAGCAATTTGACCTAGTTCAAGACCGTTACTGGGATCAGCTATAGGGAAATATTTTTCTGAATGCGGGGCCCTGAACTCACCATTAATGAATATTTGAGTGCGTTTGCCGATCCTGGATTTAGCGCCAGCGGTGAGGTGTTCGTAGTTATTTGCCAATGTCATGATCGAATGCCCATTGTTATTGTTTCAGGGGCCGCTATAGTGCTAGCGGAATATAATGGAAATTAATATCCCGCACCGTCAAGATTTGAACAATGACAGCAGAGGTACCTATTGTTGCCCTTGCTGCAACAGAGGCGAATCATCCAGGTCGGGTGTCCAATGCCTCACTTGCGTGTGGGGCGGATTGGTTTTTGCTGAGCATGCCACAGGTCGTGGACCACGACTGCACTAAGCTGAGACGATGATGATATCGGATAAAAGGTAGTGCATCCATTCGGCCAGATCTATCTGAACTGCATGGAATACAACCATCTGTGGGCTTTGAGGCGAATTAAGAGTGTTGTATAATCTCTGGATTTTTTAGGTAAAAGGGAAATTCTTAATGAGGATTGCTAAAAACAATCAAAAAACTGAAGAGAGGCGTACGGCTATTTTAGTCGAGGCAAGGATGGTATTTCTCGATTCAGGAAATGCTGGATTCAGTATGAGAAGTGTGGCTAAAAAGGTCGATATGTCGCTAAGTCATCTTCAGTATTTTTTTCCGACCAAAGATCAACTTTTTTTGGAGATGGTCAGGTATACGGTAAATGACTATCTGAGAAATTATAAATTCATCATGATGGAGTCCTATAACAGTCCCGAACAACAGATGTCTGCTGTATTGGATTATTTATTTAGCGATCTGATGCGACTGGATGTTACAGCTATCTTCGTCGAGCTCTGGGGGATGGCACTCCGTGATGTAGAGGCTCGCCTTTTTCAGCGAAAACTGTACAGAGTCAACAGGCGAAAATTTTCGGCAATCCTTACGAGGGTTTACCCTGAGGCGTCGCGTGAGACCATCAAACGGGTCGCAACCCAAGTGCTCTTACATATCGATGGCATGATGGTGCTTTACATGGTGGATTGGCCGACTGCACAAAATTATGAACGAATAGTTCAAGACGCTAAAGCAATCATATGGAGGATCATGGAAAATATCGCTCAGAAAAAAGAGGCTAATCAACTGCCGTAGCGATTGCGTTTTTCCGAACCAAGAAAATCTTATTGGGATTTCTGCTGCTGCAATCACGAATGCGCCGAATCTGTGCGTTGATCGCCATTGCCAAGTGATGCACCAAATCACGCGAGAGAGGCGACAGCTTCCTGGATTGGCGCGAAATAATTTGTACTTGTGTAACATTCAACGCGTGATAATCGATAGGAATAGCTTTCAATGTGCCGTTGCACAACTCATCAATGACAGGAAAGTCACTGAGTATTGTTGAGGCTATGCCGTTGCGGGTGAGATCCAACATTATCTTCAGTGAGTTTGAAGTAATGTAAGGCTGGAAATGAGCGCTGCTTTCACTTCGCAATTGATCAATAATCCCTCTGATGCGGTACTCAGTGGGAGGCAGCACAATATCTTCGTTAGCCAAGTCTTGAAGACTGAGTATCGATCTGCCCGCCAGTGGGTGGTCGGGGTGGATAATGGCTCTCATGGGTTGATCGAAAGAATGGAGCCTATTGATGTTTGCGGTCTTGGTAGGAGAAAACACCAATCCTATGTCTGCTTCGTCTTCAGCGACCATTCGCTCAACTTCGTGAGAGGGCGCAATCAAAAGCTCAGTGTGCGATTGTCGATTAGCTTTGAAAAATTGATAAAGCTCACCTATCGCCTGAGTACTCAGTAGTCCTTCGCCCACCGCAATGCTTGTTCTATTTAAATATCCTTCTTTGAGTTGCCCGAGTTTTTTCAAAAGTTGATTGTGATGACCCATACGTTCAACATAATAATCAACTGCAGCCTGACCCGCGGCGGTCAGGCAGATCCTGTGAGTACCTTCCTGAATGAGCTGAATACCGAGATCGGACTCCAGTTTTGCAATCTGGCGACTGATGGAGGAGACGGCGAGCTCCAACTCTTCGGCCGCAGCGCGCATGGTTCCCAGTCTGGAGCTCAAATACAGATACTTGAAGCGCTGATCTTGAAGCTCAGTTTGGGAATTTATCATGGGTGCCTCGCACGGTTCGCATCATCAGGTTTTTTATTATGCTGACGAATCTATGCTAGTGAATGCCGGGATGCAAGACCGCGGGGTAGTATTTTTGGTCAGTGACCTACAATGTTTTTATAGCTTTTTGATCTAAGCTGGCGTCTCTGCCTGCGCTGAATTTTGCGGTCAAAGAAATCGAGTTTCACTCGATTCCAAAAGCAATTGGAGGAATGTCGACTGTGCACAAAATGTCACTACAGTGGGAGGTTCATTGATCCACTAACAATGAGATGAAGTGACATGACACCGAGTGTCGCTTTGGAGGGCGTAGGACACGCAAGAAGTATTTACTCGTTACGATACCGTGTACGAAATATCTAAAATTCTGTCGTATGATTCTGTCAATTTGCTTAAGCAGGCGAGAAAAAGAAGGGCGGGAAAGTCGACTAAAACTGTCCCGTGTGCTTCGTTTATTTTGTCAAAATGTGCAGTCGGAGATAGCCATTCCAAGCATTATTTAATAACGGTTGAGCGGCTATCTCCCTTAGAAAATAGCGTCCGATACATTGAAGTCCCGAAACTTTATTAGGGCTCTTGATTACTGAGCCATTCCTGATTTTCTAACTGCCTTAGTTATGCTGGCGCTTGAGGTGATACGGCGCCGGGTTAACGATGGGTGTGTCACCCGTGACAAGATCAGCTACCAGTTGTCCCGCTGCTGGCGAGGTGCCAAAACCGTGTCCTGAAAATCCGGAAGCAAGCGTCAAGCCCGGAACTTTATCCACGGGCGATATCACGGGGAGACCGTCCGGTGTGACATCGATCATGCCAGCCCATTCGAGCTCTATGGTGGCTTTTTTAAAAGCAGGCCAAGCTTCAGTGAGAGTGCGTAATGCAGCCCGATTCAGTCCGTGATTGACATTGGGGTCTACTGTCCGTCTGTGCTCGAAAGCAGAGGTGCCCTGATTAGAACTGCGTCGCGACAGGGCCAGTTCTGTGATGAACTCTCGTCCCAGGGAAAGATTCATGTTTTTCCATTGGGAACGCAGTGTGGACAAGTAATGATGCCCGATCAGCAAGCTGTCAGGCACGATCGGCACCATGAAGGCTCCCCGGTTCGTAATGATGTATCCGCCGTCCTGATGTTTGCGAAAAGAGATATCTGGAGTTCCTACTGCGACCTCAGTCATTCCCTCTATCGTCAGAGGAGCTGTTCGAAGGACTGAGGCGACTACCGGCAACGTCAAGAGTGGAACACCCAAGGTGGCCAGGAAGCGTCTCGACCACATGCCGCCGGAAAGGATTACGTTATCGCAACGCACTTCCCCTCTCTCGGTTACAACCCCGCTTACCTTGCCTGCCGACATGGATAGCGTTCGCACCGCGCAGTTCTCCACGATGATAACGCCTTTTGCAATGGCCGCCCGTGCGATGGCACTGCTGGCAAGAGTAGGCTCTGCTCGGCCATCAGAGGCTGTATAAATTCCGCCTGCCCAATCGACCGTGCACCCTGGAGAAAGATCAGCGATTTCTCTCGCTGTGACCAGGCGTGAGTCGAGCGAGGCATCAGCGACTGAGTTCAACCATTCTTGATGTGACGCCATTTCCGAGGCTGAACTGGCGGTATACAAAATACCGGTCTGCCTGTAGCCAACATCGGCATTGAGCCGTTGCGCCATGGTGCCCCAGAGTTTTTCTGCAGCGATCGAAAGAGGGAGGTCCGGTTTGGCCCGCCCCATTTTCCGGATCCATCCCAGATTTCGCGAGGATTGTTCACCAGCAATTCTGCCCTTTTCAAGGACTGTCACGGGTATGCCACGTTCTGCCAGCGACAACGCCGCAGTGAGACCGATAATGCCCCCCCCGATCACCACCACTGTCGTGGCGGCAGGAAGAGCGACAGAAGTCTGAACGGGAGTGATAGAGGGGGCCACGTTTCTTATCCTTGATACTGTATTCGTTATTGAAAGTGCACTGAATCGCTACGTGCTTAGGCTGTTAGGTATCACGTGATGTTTTGAGTAATCGTGATTTCTTTGATATCGGCTTTTGAAACCCCGCGATAGGCGGTGACTTCAATTTCAACTTTGTATATCTCAGATCCCAGGGGAGGGCTGGTCAGCGTCAGCGTTGGATTAATGCCTCGCATTTTTTCTGCGTAGGTGGCCATCACGATATCTATATCCTTCGCAAACGGTATGAACACGCGCGCGGCAACGATATCGCCTAGCGAAGCGTCAACCGCCGACAGGGCATTTTCTATATTGGCGAGCACCTGAAGTGTCTGTTCAGCCGGGTCTTCGGGCATTTCCTTTGTTACGGGATTGCGGCCGGCGGTATTGGATACAAAAATCAGATCGCCGACGGCGATCAGGCGCGAGTAGCTACCCAGTTCCTCAAACTTGGATCCGGTTTTTACTTTAATCACTTCTTTCATGTGGGTTGTCCGATATTCAAATGAAGCTTCAGAAGGCGCGTGGGCCGTGTGGGCTTAACTTAGCGTTGGGGTTTCCCAGAGATTAAGTTTGACGCCAATGCCTTTTTCGCAAGCGTTCCGATAAACCACAGTGCCCCACGCAACGTCTTCTACAGGCATGCCACCGACCGACATGATGATGATTTCATCGTCATTTTTGCGACCAGGTGCTTCACCTACAACAATCTTGCCCAGATCTTCGAGCTGTTCAGGTGACATTTTTCCTTCGTCGATCAGATCCAGGAATTGGATGCCCACCACTGGCACAATGTTGTGCACTGGCTTGGGATTTTCTTCATGCCATGCCTGGTACAGAGAAGGATTGTCCAGAACCTTGCGAATATCGGGTGACTCCATGCCTTCATCAATACTCGTCAAGGCGGGCATGGAAAGAAACGTACCCGGGCTAACCCATTCACGCTTCACCACAGGATAAGCAGAGGCATCACCAATCGCTCCAGAATTACAGAAGGTGACGATGTCACAGTCGCGTACTACTGCTTCGTTGGTGTCAACCACATGAATATTGACAATCTGAGGGAAAGTCTCACTGACCCACGAAGTAAACGCATCGATATTTTTTTGGCCACGCCCCTTGACTTTAACGGTGTCAATTCCAGGGCATTCGGCAACAAATGCCGACAGCGAGGTTTTCGCCATCACGCCTGGACCCAGAATGCCAACTACCTTCGAATTCTTTCTCGCCAAGTGGCGGGCGCCTACGCCAGGCACGGCGCCTGTTCGATATGCAGAAAGCAGATTCGCTGACATGATTGCCAGAGGAGCACCGGTATCGGCATCGTTGAGTACGAATAGAAGGATAGAGCGGGGAAGACCCTTCTCTCTATTCGCGATATTGGATCCGTACCATTTCATCCCGGCCGTCCGGAATCGACCACCCAGGTAGGCAGGCATTGCCATGAAGCGTCGATCAGGAGTGGGCTTAGGCATGCCCGGAAAAGGTGAGTCTTCGGGAAATACGACTACCGATCCGTGGGAATTGTTATTGGGACCTGCCATGCGGTAGTCGCCGTGGTACATCAGGGAAAACATTTCTTCCATCGTGTCAACGCAGGCTGCCATATTGGTAACGCCCGCCTGAATCATGTCCGGTTCGGAGAGGTAAATGAAATCAATATTGGGTAGGTTTTGCATAGTCGTTGATGCTCATTTGGAAATACTGCTCTTGCCGCTGAGGCGAACCCTTCTCAGCGGGGACGTGATCTGACCGGTTGCGCTCTAACCTTCGACGCCGTTGTCATTCTGAATCGAACGGTCCAAATCGCAGGGCCTTCGAATAATCGGGTGAGCCATGACGGTTATGCGCTTTTTTGGCGCTTAACTGCTCCAAATCAGCCTTGGAGCATTCGGCATGAGTTCTGGCGCTCAGGCTAAACGAGGTAACAGACAACGCTTATCCTACAGTTCGATTTTTTGAACTCGATGACATTCGAGGCGACACTTGTTGTGGTAATGACAACGCTGGCTCTAGCAGGCTACAGAGGCTATTCCAGTCAAGCACGGATCAATGTCATTGCCTAAAAGGCAACATGATCCCTGGTTCCTGTGATTGTGGCCCAATTTGTATGTCACTAATTTCCTTGTCTTGTTTTTTGCAAATTAAACAGGAGCCTTTAATGATTTCCCCAATTTCTGACATTTCCCTGCTGGAAAAACGTTTGCGGGTACTCGAGGCCGAATCTGCGGTTCGCCATTTGCTGAATCGGTATATGTTTTTATGCGACGTTCCCGGGCCTGAAGCACGTGATAGCGAGCTGGGCCAATTGTTCTGCCAAGACGCAGTGTGGCAGGGGGTCGGATCTCGGTATGCCCTTAAGTTTGGCCGTATAGAAGGACGCAAAGCGATAGTGGCGATGCTCATGAGTTACCTACCGCCGGCTCCCCACTTTCTGTCAAATATGCACTTTCTGTCCGGTGAGCAGATATCTGTCGATGGTTTTCAAGCCAAAGGCCGATGGGTAATGCAGCAACTCAGTCGCTACGAATCTGGCCAATCAGGATCAATTGTTGCCGCCCTCAGCGTGGAATTTCTCTGGGAGGTAGACGCCTGGCGCATCTCCTCGTTTTCAACTGAGCGCGTTGATGCCTTTCGTCTTGAGAATGTCCAGGCGGCGTCACTGTGAGCCCGCTGGTCATTGAAGGTTGCATCGGGGGGCCGGGGCGGACTGTCGCCATCAAGGATTCTTTGGATGTGGCAGGTTGGCCAACACGGTGTGGGAGTCGTGCTTTCGAACACGTCACGCCAGCTCAGGACCATGCAACTGTTGTGAAGGCGCTTCTCGACGATGGTTGGCAAATCATTGGCAAGACTGTATTGCATGAGCTGGCTTTCGGTGTGACCGGTATCAACGAGTGGGCTGGAACTCCCGTTAATCCACAGGCACCGGATCGGATACCTGGTGGGTCTTCCAGCGGCTCAGCGGTTATCGTCGCTCAGGGAAATGTGGATGTGGCACTGGGTACTGATACAGGAGGTTCGGTGCGCATGCCAGCCGCCTGCTGTGGGGTGTTCGGTCTCAAGCCATCGTTCGGTCGTTTGAGTCGTCACGGTGTGTACCCGGCTTCCAGTTCTCTTGACGTTGTAGGACCCATGGCTCGTGATCTCGAGACGATCGTGGCTGCGATGACTTCAATGGACTCAACTTTCTCGCCGCATAAGCCTCTCGCGCAATTCCGGGTAGGGTGGGTCAATGTTTCTTGCGATCCGGCGATTGAGCAAGCCATTCGGGACGAGATGAGTCGTCGCGGCTGGGCCTGGGAAGTCGTCACGTTGCCGCTTCTTGATCAGGCATTCGAAGCTGCATTGACCGTCATTAATGCTGAAACGTGGGCTGCTTATGGTCATTACACCGGCCAGGCTTTACTGGGCGCCGATATTGAGGCGAGGTTACTGCGTGCGGCCAACACCGATGCCGTGGCCGTACAAGCTGCACAATCGGTGCGCACGGCATTCAGCGAACAGGTAGACCATTTGCTGGAACGCTTCGATACGCTTGTCCTTCCGAGTTTGCCTCGTCTGCCACCGCTATTGGTTGATGTATGCAAAGGTGAATCGGTGATCGATCTGACCCGCTTCCTCAGGCCGTTCAACTTGAGCGGGCACCCGGCATTGAGTGTGCCAATTCCATATCCGGGTTCCTCCATTAAAACCAGCCTGCAACTCATCGGAGCTAAGGGCGAGGATGCACGTCTGTGTGCCATAGCTGGTGCATTCCTTTGAATAAATCAGCGTTCGTCATCGAGCGCAGCAAGAACGCTGGTCAGGCTGCGCAATTAAAAAGTGACTCAGTTCCTTCTCGGGCGACGAAGGACCTGATCAGGGATGTCACCCATAAGGTTGCAGCGTTGCAATTTGTACAACGAATGTCGCTTACGGTGTCATCGTTCTCGGGGCGAAGTACTGCAAGGATGCCGTTAGGCCGTACACTCATATGAATCCGGCTACCTGTGATGCGCAATCTACATCGCGCCAAAAATTAGAAGGATACGCTTGAGCCAGAGTCAATCCGATTGCCAAGGCTAGTGATACACACTTCACATCGATGCCTCGTTGAATAGACGTCATGAGTCGTGCCATCGAAGACAAGTGATTGGTTTGAGCTCCTGCATACCCGCCTTTTGGCAAGATAAGAGTTTGATGAACTTGGCAGCGAGTGAAGACCGATGTAAAGAATAGCCAGGCTGCGGTTTTCAGGGGCAGCGGGCGGGTATCGCTTGCGCTTGAGGAACGCTCGCGTTGGTCCGCAAGGATGCTGCTGCATCGATTTATTTCCGTTATTCATAAAATAATTAGAGTGGAGAATTGGGATGACAGAGCTAACCGAGCCCCTATCTGCAGAAGTGCCTGCAGGCGGCCAGCAATTAGAAGGTAATCTAAGTGCTTATAAAATCGCGTTATTGGTGATTGCAGCTGCAGGACCGTTAGGGGCAGTTCTCACAGCGGCGCCCATTGCTTTTGAGCACGGTAATGGCGCTGGGCTTGCCGGAGCATTCCTGCTGGCGGGAATTCTGATGATTTTTTTCTCGATAGGCTATGGCGAACTGATCCGAGCCATCCCTGGGGCCGGGGCATTTTACAAGTACCTTACGGTGATCTTTGGGCGGGGCGTAGGAGCGGGGGCGGCATGGGTTGCCTTAGCCTCTTATCTGGCGATTACCACGGCGATCGCTGTGGCGTCCGGGTATTACACGAATATGACCATGCAAGGCTTTGGTATTGATATCGGCTGGGCAGCATGGACCGTTTTATACGTGGGGGCGATCTGTTACCTGGGTCGGGCGAATATTGATTTTGCCGCAAAGATCCTGGTGCCTTTGGTGCTTGCAGAGTTCTTTGTGCTTTTTCTACTGGGTATTTCCATATTCCTGGATAAAGGTTTTAACGCTTTTCCGGTTCAAGCCATATCGGTGGAGGCAATAATGTTGCCGGGGCTGGGGGTTGGACTCATGGTGGCGCTGGCATCATTCCTCGGTGTCGAGTCCGCCGCGCTTTATGCGATGGAAGCCAGGAAGCCAGCAAAAACCATTCCGCATGCCACTCGTCTGGCGGTCGTGTTGGTAGGCGTCGCCTACTTGATCATTATCTGGTTGATCATCGGTGAGGTTGGGTTTGACGCCATCAAGGACGAGGCAGCGATAGCGAAGGGCGGGTTGGTCATTAATTTGTTCACGACTCGTTTGGGTAGCACGATGGCGACAGTGGTTTCCCTCATGCTGTGCACCAGCAACTTTTGCTGTTTGTTGTCACTGCATAATGCTGCGACTCGGTATGTTCAAGTCTTGGCCAAAGACAGGCACTTGCCGAATGTTCTTTCACATATTCATGAAACGAAAAAATCTCCAGCCAATGCAAGTCTATTGGTGACCGTGCTCGTTGCACTGACCATTATAGTCTCTTCGTCCCTGGGCTATGACGCTTTTGTGTTTTTGTTTCCCGTAACGGTGGCATTGTCGACGCTTGGATTGATAGGGCTTCAGACATTTGTCACATTGGGGGTCGTCGTTCACTTCAAAAAAGCCAACGATAAACGTTATTTTAAAACATTACTCAGCCCGCTCATCGCGTTGGCTGGGCTGAGCACTGCTGTTTATCTCATCTACGATAATTACGGCATGCTAACGGGCAGTGAATCTGCCTGGGTCAATGGTACTCCATTACTTCTGGTTGTCTTGTTTCTCTACGGGATAATCAAGGGGCGCATCAGGAAAGCTGACTCGTCCGGTGTCAAATGATATAGGCCATGCCTACACCGCCGTTAAGCTAGATCTAGGTGGCTGCCGCTTGTTGTCTTTAAAACAATAAACCTCTCGCGGTCGGCGGTTGATGAGGTGTGGGTGCGGGCTTAAGGTTATTTAAAAATAACTCTCGTCACATTGCGATAGAAAGGTAATTAATTGTGAGCGATTTAATTAACGTTGTCGGGCTTGATATGGAGCCCGCAAGCTTGATCAAGCACGACCGCGTGCACACGTCGTTGTACACCGACGCCAAGCTGTTCGACATGGAGCTGGAAAAGATTTTCTACAGTACCTGGGTCTGGGTCGCGCACGTCAGCGAGATCCCGGAGGCGGGCAGCTACAAAAGCACCTACATCGGCAAGCAGCCGGTGATCGTAGTGCGCGACCGCAAGAAACAGGTCCATGTGCACCTCAACCGCTGCCGCCATCGCGGCGCTACGGTATGCGAACACAAGAAGGGCAAGACCAACAGCTTTGTCTGCCCATATCACGGCTGGAGTTACGCGCTGGATGGTTCACTGCGTGGTGTGCCGAGCCCTGAAAGCTACGGTGATTGCCTGGATAAGGGCGAGCTGCCTCTGGTCAGCCTGCGTGTTGAAGAATATGCGGGGATGCTGTTTGCCACACTCAAGGACGACATCGAACCACTGGTCGACTTCCTCGGGCCTGCCAAGAAATGGATCGACCTGTTCATGAAACAGGGCGCCGGCTACCCGATCAAGGTCCCAGGCGAGCACCGTTTCCGTTTTCCGGGCAACTGGAAAATCCAGTTGGAAAATACCACAGACGCCTACCACTTCCCGCTGGTGCACAAGTCATTCCTGGCATCGGTTGATGAGCAAACCCTTAAACTGTTCGACTTCGTTGAAGGGCCGGGCTACGTCGAAGACCTGGGTAACGGGCACAGCGTAATGGTGATGATTCCCGACTTGGTGGATCTGGAAGCCGATCTTGATAAACCGATCCCCGAGCGTTTTGAGGATCTTGCCGCTCAATTGCGCGAAGAGGGTATCGAAGAGCAGCAAGTACGCCGTATTGTTCGTGCTGTCGGTGGCTCGGGTTTCAATCTTAACCTGTTCCCCAACGTTGCCTGTTCCATGGCGTTTTTTCGCGCGCTGCAACCGATATCGGTGACAGAGACGGAAATTCATCACTCGGTAATCACCATGGACGGCGGCCCTGCTATAGCCAACCGCTACCGCCTGCGTTTGCATGAACACTTCCAGGGGCCGATGGGCTTTGGCACTCCGGACGATTCCGAAGCCTGGGAGCGTGTGCAGAAAGGTGCAAGTGCTGGCGAAGACCTGTGGATCATGTTGAACCGTGGCCTGCCGGGTGAGAAACCGACCGAAGACGGGCTGGTCAGCGACGTAAGCGCCGAGACCGGCATGCGCGCTGCTTACCAGCAGTGGAAAAAGATGATGACGGCAGAGACTAAGTAAATGAACCTGCAATTACTGAATCAAGTCACAGCTTATATCTGGGCTGAAGGCGACATGCTCGACCACGGTGAGTTCGACACCTGGTTGAGCCTGTGGAGCGAAAAGGGTACGTACATTATCCCGATCAACCCGAAGGAAGAAGACTTCGAAAACACCCTCAACTATGCCTATGACGATCATCACATGCGTCAGTTGCGAATCCAGCGCCTGACCGGAGGTGAATCGATTTCCACCAGCCCGCAGCCGCGAACCGTGCGCACCTTGTCACGCTTTCGGGTGCTGTTTGAAAGTGATGAAAAAGTGACGGTACGTTGCGCGCAAAACCTGCGCGAGTTCCGCAAGGACTCCCTAAAACATTACAGCGCGGACATCGTCTACGAGCTTGAGCGCGTCAGTGACACTTTCAAGATTCAGCGTAAGTTGATCCGGTTGATTAACGCTGACGACGCCCTTGCAGGCATCGGTTATATACTTTGAGCTGATACCGCCCATTGGTTGAGGCGGCAGTACCAGCACGGGGTACGCCGACTATTAAAGCGGCACCTTCTTAAGCATGCCAAACGGAGTGATCGGAAGGTGCCTTCCCGGGAAGCTAGAATAATCCAGGCTTCCTGGGATGGAGTATCGAGTAATGTTGAGGACTGGGCATTCCCTCAGCACAGGCAGCCCGTTCTTTCAAATCAGGCTGATTGTCGCGAAGTCTTCTGAGGGTTCCAGTTACGGGGTTAGATATAAGTGTCTGTTGATGTGGGTATTCCTTGTCGAATCCTCACCATTGAGGCTTGACCACTGATTCATGCTTAGCGCTCGGGCCACATACAACCATGTTATACCCAAGCTGTTGATCGAACACGATAATGCCTATATCTGGTATGCGATAGAACTGTTCAAGCGAGCTGAAGCCAGGAGGTGAGCATAATAGATCACGCAACTAAAAAATAATAATAAGCTTTGAAATCATTTATGAGTGGCTCAGATTGACCACGTCAAAACTGCAGAATCCTGGCGACATTTAAATACAGGTTAATCAATAACCTGTTTATACATCGCTTAACTCAATAAAAAAAATGGAAATGCAACCATGCGTCGATACTCCGTGTTTCACCTTTGTACTCTCGCTGCACTGTTCAATACGACAATTCCTGCGAACGCTTACGAGCTTTTTTCAAAAGACGACACCCATCTCAATGCTAACCTGGATGCGGTTTTTGGCGTGTTCCACAGTCGTGAAAGTTATCCAGCCTCTGGCCGGTTAACACCGGGATCGTCCTCATGGAGAGAGGGCTACATCAAGTATGGCGTGAGCGGCGATCAGGGATTGCGAGGCGCAGGGACGGCCTATGGCGCCTTCTCACTGGTCAGTTCGGCCACTTGGGGGGACGGGGACGCTGCAGGCTACACTGATGGCTCTGAACGCACCACCAAGATTGAAGATGCTTATTTGGGATGGCGTTCAGGCAACCTGTTTGAAGTCCTTGGCAAAGACGGCATCGACTTTTCATTCGGTCGACAGAATATTGCAGTGGGCGATGGCTTTCTTATTCAAGGCGACGCCTTTAGTGCGGGCCGCGGCCTGGGCGACGGTCAATACAACCGAGGCGGCGCTTTCTACGTGGCTGCCCGTAAGGCATTCGACAGGACAGCAGTTTTGCGTATCGGCGGTAAAGAGGGCTGGCGTGGTGATCTGATGTGGCTTAAATCCGACAACCCTACCCAGGCCAATACCGAGATGTACGTCGGTACGCTGGAACACGTCGCTGCTGCGGGTACCGTTGGCCTGACGTACATCAACACCACGAAAATCGCTGAACAGTACGCTTCCCCCCTGCAGCTTGAGCGTGACGGCATGAAGACCTACAGCGTGCGCGCAGTGGGTAATGCGGGCGTGGAAAACCTGTTTTTGTCGGGTGAATACGCCAGGCAAAACAAACCGAATGCGGCGAACGAGGACGCTTGGTATCTGGAAGCAGGGTGGACCTTTGCTGATGCTCCGTGGAAGCCGAGCGCCAGCTATCGCTACAGCCGCTTTTCAGAGGGTTATGACACCTTGTTTTATGGAACGGGCCGTGGCTACGGCACATGGTTCCAGGGTGAAGTCGCAAGTAACTATGCCGGCCCCTTCAATAATAATGCTCGTATCCAGAACGTCACGTTCAAGGTCTCTCCTTTGGAAAGCCTGGCCCTTGGAGCCATGTATTTCAATTACGACACCATCGATCGTAACGTGCGTAACACCGATGGTCATGAAATCGACTTGTATGCCGAATGGCGCGTTAATCAGCACTTGACCGTTTTACCGTTGTTAGGCATCTACCAGCCAGACAAGAGCGCAGAGCAGGGGGGGACGCAGCTGGGTAACAACAATCGAAACGTCTACTCACAGTTAGTGTTTGCTACAACATTTTGATCTCTGGCGGGTGACTAAAGTCACCCGTTTTCGATCATGACCCTTTAGACAAGGTGTGTGCCCATAAACACGATAGCCGACAGGTTTGATCGCCGGGTTCGGCTTGGGAAAGTCTGTGCATCCTTTGCGACATAGCTTAACCACAGAAAAGCATGAAATAACTAAGCAATTGGAAAATGAGACTTCAGCAAAAACGGGTTTTTACAGAACGCAACCGCCTGCCTCTTCGGGTTGTCGTAATACGCCGTAAAGCTGATGGTCACGGGTAAAACTCAGTCAGCGATCGAAACCAGTCAAGCGTTTTATGTCATTCAGACGGGTGGCGGCTGGAATAGTTTTCCACTTTGCTCCTTGGTGGAGGTGCCCTCATTCTTGAGGGCACCAATTTTTTAGACATTTGCCCCTGACGACTGGGTGTTCAAAAGTTTATTCAGGCTTGCGAGGCTCCAGCGCTGGTGTTTGACTGCAGACAGTCCGCCAAGGCCAAGGCCCTTCTCGCTGAACCAAACTTTGAAATCAGTCGTCACGAGCAATTTGTCCAGCCCATTGGCACTCCCCCTGGCGGTCCACGCATTTCACAGGAACACGTCACGAAGATCTGGGTGAGCGCTGCTCGCGTCTCAAAGGTTTCGCGGATTGTCGTGAGTCACTGCAGTTGGTTAGGCATACACGACGCGGACGACGCCGCGCGCGAAGAGCGCGACCTGACTGTCGGCGGAGCTGACTCCGATTCTGTTCGCCGAGGACTTGGATGAGGGCGAATGTGCGTTGGAACGGTAATGGCAATAGTGGCTACTGCATGCGGGGCAGTCCGCTGCCGCGCATACTGAGCGACGGGCATGTGCAACTAGCCCTGTGGTAATGATTCCTTGGGCAGCGCTTTGCAGCGAGCAAATTACTGACGCAGTGGTTCCCAATCATGAACGCTGGTAGCCGAGCCCTCGACTGCACTAAGCGCGAGACATCAGAAAGGCTAAAACCGCTGAGCTGAAGGACTGTCCAGCCTCCACGTTGGAAAGGTGGGCTGCACACAGCGTGACAAGCTGTGCGCCGGCGATCGCCTGTTTGAGAAGTTCACCGTCAGCCACTGTGGTGACCGGGTCCCGATACCCGCATACAACCAGAACAGGCAGCTGAACTGCGGCAAATTTATGAGTGAAATCGGCGTCGCGTACGGCGGCGCAATTGGCAGCGTAGCCTTGTGGGGAGGTGCTTACAAGGCTTTCGAGCAAGCGCTCTACTTGGCCAGGTTGGGAGGCGGTGAACTCGGTGCTAAACCAGCGAGTGATCGTCGCCTCACGCAGGCTGCGCATGCCAGCCTCGCCATCACGCAGGACCATTTCAATCCGCGGGTTCCAGACTTCCGGGCTGGCGATCTTCATCGCGGTATTGCAGAGCACGACTTTGTCCAGGCGCTGAGGCGCATTGAGCAACAACCATTGCCCAATCAAACCACCCATGGATAAACCACAGAAGCTGGCTCGCTGCACATCGAGCGCATCCAGCAGGGCTAACACATCCCTGCCGTTTTGCTCGATGCTATAAGGGCCGGCACTCACCACTGAGCGACCGTGCCCGCGGGTGTCGTACCGCAACACCCTGAAATGCTGGGTCAGTTCCGGAATTTGCCCGTCCCACATCCCCAAATCAGTACCCAACGAGTTTGAGAGCAACAGGACAGGCGCGTCGGGCTGGCCGTCGAGTTGGTAGTACAGATCGCCGTCAGGCAGTGCGAGAGTAGGCATGGGAATTCTTTTTATAGGCTAAATGAAATGCGATCAATGGCGCTGACAGCTATGAAGCGGTCCTCGGATAAACCGCTTCGCAGGGTGTGCAGCGCCTGCTGAAATGCGCGTGGCAAAATACCGGGTGCTGATCACTCCTCTAACGCGCGAACCCGTTCCTGGCGATATTGCGCCTTGGTTTCTGCAGTCGCCTGCAGGGTGAAGTCGAACTCGATTTCAGCAAAGCGTCCGCTGACGCCATGCGCCTGAGCTTTGGCCTGATCGTCGAAGAACTGGATTTCAGCAATCAGCTCATCGCGTGTGGCATAGGCGAAGTCATCGTGCAGGTACTTGTCGCCCGCCAAGTTGATCTGAGTGGTCAGATGCCGATAGCCAGGCGCCGAGATGAAAAAGTGCACGTGAGCGGGGCGCTGGCCATGACGACCCAGTTGATCCAGCAATCGCTGAGTCGGCCCATCCGGTGGGCAGCCGTAGCCTGACGGCACGATGCTACGGAAACGGTAACGACCTTCGGCGTCAGTCTCGATGCGCCGACGCAGGTTGAATTCAGATTGCGAAGCGTCGAAGTACGAATACGTGCCGCCGGTATTGGCATGCCAGACGTCGACGATAGCGCCCCTCAGTGGCTGGCCATTGGTGTCTAGCACGCGACCCTGCATGAATAGCACCGTGCCGTTGTCCAGGCCGTCATCCAGGCGGGCTTCATGCTTGCTCAGCGGTGCACCGGCGACATACAGCGGGCCTTCGATGGTTCGTGGAGTGCCGCCGACCAATCCGGCCGCTTCATCTTCGGCGTCCATGAGCAGGTCCAGATAGTGTTCCAGCCCCAGACCCGCCACAAGTAAACCGGCTTCCTGACGGCTACCCAGTTCATTGAAGTAATTGACAGCTTTCCAGAACTCTTCAGGGCTGATCTGCAGGTCTTCGATGATCTTGATCGAGTCGGTCAACACCCGATGCACCACGGCTTTCATCCGCGGGTTGCCCTGGTCGTTATCAATGCCGCTGGCTTCTTCGAAGAACTTCTGCACTTGAGCAGTTTGCGCGATACGTACACTCATTGTTCTTTCCTCATCATCTTGTTTTTATGGCAGTTGTACCGCCCGGCATTAGCGGTCGTCGTCGTGCACCGAAGACGGGTGACGACAGAGCGCCGTGACTTCGATGTCCATGTACGGGTAAAGCGGCAGTTGCATCAGGGTGTCGTGCAGCGCCTGATTATCGGTCACGTCAAAGATACTGACGTTGGCATAGAGCCCGGCGATGCGCCACAGATGCCGCCAGGTGCCTTCACGTTGCAGTCGCTGAGCCAGTTCTTTTTCATCCGCTTTGAGTCGAGCGGCTTGATCGGCAGGCATGTCATGGGGCAGTTTTACGGTCATGCGTACTTGAAACAGCATGGTTGAACTCTCTCTTGGGTAACCGTGGGACCTTGGGCTATTCAGGTTCAGCTGCGCTTGAAGCGTTTTAGAGACTCTTCGTTCAGTTCGATCCCAAGCCCGGGCGCTGTCGGAATCATTAGCTGAAAATCTCGGTAGATCAGCGGCTCGGTCAGAATGTCGTGGGTGAGCAGCAACGGACCGAACAGCTCCGTGTGCCACTCGATCCGGCCCAGTGTTGCAAAGGCGTGGGCCGAGGCCAGGGTGCCGATACCCCCTTCAAGCATGGTCCCGCCGTACAGGCCGATACCGGCTGCTTCAGCGATGGCGGCGGTGCGCAACACCGCACGCGGGCCGCCGTTCTTGGCGATCTTCAAGGCAAATACCGGTGCTGCACCGGCTTTTGCCAGGGCAAAGCTGTCTTCGACGCTTTCAATCGCTTCGTCGGCCATGATTGGCACCGGGCTGCGTGCGCTGACCCGCGCCTGAGCCTCGCGATCCTGACGGGGAATGGGTTGTTCGATCAGATCGACACCCGCATCCCCCAGCATCTGACAGCCGCGAATCGCGGTGGCTTCGCTCCAGGCCTGATTCAGATCAACGCGCACGCTGGCCCGGTCTCCCAAGGCACGCTTGATGGCCGCCACGTGGGTAATATCCTTGGCGGGTTCGCCCGCGCCGATTTTCAGTTTGAAAATCCGGTGGCGGCGGATATCGAGCATGCGCTCGGCTTCTTCAATGTCTTTTTCGGTGTTGCCGCTGGCCAGGGTCCAGGCAACCTCCAAGCCATCGCGCACCCGTCCGCCGAGCAATTCGGCGATCGGCAACCCCAGACGTTTGCCTTGCGCGTCCAGCAATGCCGTTTCTACTGCGGATTTGGCAAAGGTATTGCCACGTATCACTTTCTCGATACGCAACATGGCGGCGTTGATATTGCTGGCATCCTGACCGATCAGCAGCGGTGCAAGGTGGCTGTCGATATTGGTCTTGATGCTTTCCGGGCTCTCATTGCCATACGACAGGCCGCCAATGGTGGTGGCCTCACCAAGCCCTTCGATGCCATCGCTGCAGCGCAGGCGCAGAATCACCAGCGTCTGGTTTTGCATGGTGTGCATGGCCAGCTTGTGAGGCCGGATGGTGGGCAAATCGACGATAAAGGTATCGAGGCTGATGATGCTGATCATTGGCGGGTCCTGATCGGGATGGACTGTGCAATTCCATATCCCTTGGGTTTTATTTGTAGTAGGCAGAGATTGCATCGCCGCAGGGATAGGGTCCAATATTGAATGAGTTTGGTTTGATACCTGGGAGGTATCGTGGAGCTCCGTCATCTTCGTTATTTTCGCGCCGTTGCGCAGACCCTTAATTTCACTCGGGCAGCGGAGCAACTGCATCTGGCGCAGCCGCCATTGAGCCGGCAAATTCAACAGTTGGAGGACGAGTTGGGCGTTGCTCTACTCGAGCGCAGTCGGCCGCTGCGTATAACGGAAGCGGGGCGTTTTTTCCATGAGCATTCGGTGCAGTTGCTGGAGCAACTGGAGCGCGTTTGTGATGACACTCGGCGTATTGCGCAAGGGCAGCGTCGCTGGCTGGGGATCGGTTTTGCGCCCTCAACGCTTTACGGCGCGCTACCAGAGCTGATTCGTCGCCTGCGCAGTGATGGCGGTATTGAGCTGGGGCTGTCAGAGATGGTCACATTGCAGCAGGTCGAGGCCCTGAAAAGCGGGCGCATCGACATTGGCTTCGGTCGCATCCATATCGACGACTCTGCGGTGGTGCAAAAAGTGATTCATCAGGATCCGCTGGTGGTGGCGCTGCCTGCCGGGCACCACCTATTGGGCACGCCAGTCAGCATGGAACAACTGGCCCAGGAGCCCTTTGTCCTTTATCCGGGCAACATTCGGCCCAGCTATGCCGACCATGTGCTGCAGCTGTTCGCTCGCCATGATTTAAAGCTCAGGGTCGCGCAGATGACTAACGAACTGCAGACCGCCATCGGGCTGGTCGCGGCGGGGATCGGTATTACCCTGGTTCCGGCTTCGGTCCAGCGTTTACACCGCGACGATATTGGTTACGCACCGTTACTGGACCCTTTGGCAACCTCGCCGATTATTGTCAGTTATCGGGCGGGGGATGAGTCATCGCTGCTGCATCAATGCATGACGTTGATTGGCGAATTAGTTGAACCGCCAGCGCTCGCTGATTTGTAGATACTGGTGTGCTGCTCTTCAAGCACTTGGTGCCCTGCCTGGGCGGTCGGCGGGTTGGCCGTCACCGAATAAAGACACGGCTTGGTATCCGACGGATACGCGTTTTGTGGATGCGCCAGGCTCGTTGCTGGGGACGTTCTGTGCAGCAGATGAAGTAACCCTGGCGAACCAGCAGCGGGCGATTACTGCCCTCGATGTAGATCAGGAACAGGCCATAGTCGTAGCCGTAGAACACCGCTCGTTTGAGCAGCGCAGGGCGCTTGTGCTTCATGATCGAGAGTTTTGGTTTTGCGGCAGGTTGAGAGGTGTCCGCATTGCTGCGCCCCGTGGTTTCTGTTCAGAGAGTTTCACGGGTTCCGCGATTTTTTTTAGCTGAGAACTGGGTAGTTGCTGTCCTACGGCTACGGTGATTCCAGTGGAATCATCGTAGCCAGTTGCCAGTATGATGCCAGTGGCATCACCTTCCCGAAGCTCATACTCACGGCGCTTGAATGGTTACCGCAGTCTCCCGCGTGTGGAGCTTCCAGCCTGCAGAAGCTCCACGTGGAGGGCGATTTTTGTGCCAGCTTCAAGGCTCGGGATCTGCCCCGGCATGGTCGGGTGCAGCGATCACGATGCTATCGATGCGATGCGGCAGGATCCCGATGCGGCTGGCCTGGACTTTCATGGCGCTGTTTTCGTCGCCGTCGTCGTCCTCCCATTTGTCCATCTGCATCCGCCCCTGCACCAGCACTCGAACGCCCTTGGCATACAGCCGGGAGTAGCGCTCGGCATCCTTGTGCCAGAGTTCGACGTTGGCCCAGAAGCCTCCGCGGTCTTCGTACTTTCCGTCGCCCCGGGGGATGGAGTTGTCGAAGTAGACGTTCAGGCGTAGCAGTCGCCGCGGTTCTTCGTTGCCGTTGGGGAATTCCTTGAACTCCGGTTTGGTGCCGATGTTGCCTTCGCCCCAAAAACTTGTGGCCATGGTCAGGCCTCCTTTGCTGGGTGGTTGGTGATATTGAGTCGCTGTTGGTAGGTGGCTTCTGCCTGGGCCATCTTGGCGGCGCACTCGGATGCCTGGCGGCCGATGGTGTAGATCAGGCTGATTTGCATGTTCAGCGCGATGCGTTGCAGCTCCAACTGATGCAGGTCGTGGACGAGGCTGTCCGGTGTGCGCGTGTTCTGGAGCAGTTCGGCCCAAAGTCCGACACCCATCTGGCTGCGATCGGTTCTGCTCCAGCGCAGGAACACCGTCCCGGCACTGGTGGACTGCTGCGTCATGCGAATGGGCAGCAGCGAGAAGGGATAACGTTGGGCTTGGGGCAGCACTTCCTGGGTCGCGAACTGGATCAGGCTGTCCAGCAAGTGGCGGCACACAAGCGCTAATTGGCTCAGCTCCCCCTTACCCTTAAAAGGCTTTAAAAGCCCTTTAAGGAAGGCTGCGTGTTCCAGCCCGGAGAAGGCTGTCTGTTGCAGCGGTTGGAAGGCAGGCTGTTTTGGCCCAAGGTTGTAGTCGGCCATGGCTCAGCGCTCCTGATCCTCGCCGTCGTCGTCAAGAGCGGCGGTGGGCTCTTCCAACGGCGTCGCCCGGTGTCGCGCAACTGGCGGCGCGAACTCGGAGCGACGGGTGCCTTCGAGCACGTCTTGCGGCAGGTCGCCAAAGCTATCGCGTGCCTCCTGCGCCCTGCCGTTGTTCGCTGCAAAGTCATCGCGACTCGCGCCGGAGTACTTGTACTGCTGGGCCAGGCCAAACAGGCTGCGTAACACATGGGCACCTTCATCGAGCCAGCGCTCCATGTCCCGGCGCCCAATCAGCGCGGTGTGATGCGCTAACAGCAAGCGGCGCGCGAGGTCGTCGTACTGGGTCAACAAGTACACGGCCATGAACCCCAGCTGTGCGTTGACGAACAGGGGCAGGGTGACCGGCTGGACATTGAGGTTGTCGCCAATGCTCAGGGCCTGGGGTATCTCGGCCATGAGATGGTCAAGGTTGTCCTGGATGATGGTCAGCTCGGTTTTGCAGGCGATGAGCTTGTCTTCGATGCGGATCATCCACCAGTCCGAGTAGGGATCGTCCTGCTCGGCGCCGCGCTTCATCTTGTTCATGATGCTGACGAAACCACTCAGGCCGATGATGCCGTTCTTGGTGTCGCTGGCTTGTCGGCCATGCCAGATCCTGGCGGCGTGGTGGGTGTGGAGGGTGAGTTTCATGGCGCTGCGTAGCGCGCCAAGGTTGAGCTGAATGGATTCGGACACGTCAGGCCTCCGGGCTGGAAAGGGGAGTCCAGTGTTGCGAAGGGCGGGGAAGGCTGTCAGTCAGGAAACTGGAATGAGGGGCTGTGGTTTGAGTGGGGTGTGCGATTGAGGGTGATGCCACTGGCATCATGCTGGCAAAGAGGTTCAGCTCTGCGAGTCGACAGGTTGCGGCGGCGGCAACGGAGTTTCTAAGTTCAGAGTGGATCGTCGTGGCAGCTGCCAGCAGCTGCCAGCAGCTGTCGACTGGGTCTCATCTTCAAGTGTCACGGGCTGATCTTCTGCCGGCAGCCAAGTAGTGTTATTTCAAACTGCCAGTATGATGCCAGTGGCATCATACTGGCTATGGGCTACTGTGATGCCAGTGGCATCACCTCAGAACAGCCGCTTGTCAGCAGGAAAGTCGAATGTCGTGAACCTGACATTGGCGGCTTCAGGGTGTGCGGGATTGAACAGGTAATTACAGTTGGCGGGCACGATGGCAGTGGGGACTCGGTAGAGCAGAGAGGCCTCGTCTCGTAGCCAGTTGTCGCCGATCTGGCGAGTCGTCAGGACATCTTCGGACCAGTCTTCCCTGAGCTGGTCTCGGCCATCAATCAGGCTGACGCTCTCAGGCAACTCGACGCGCAAGAGGGAAAAAGAGTCGGGCAAGTCCTCGACATTGACCTCCAGATGCACCAGTACTTCAAGCAACGAAGTAGCAGGCCAGTCAGCCAGGTAAACGATCGGGCGACCCTTGCTGTGCCAGCGTCCCGGAACAATGGTTCCGCCAATTCCGGTCAAATCCTTGAAGTTCGAAATACGCCATAAAACACGTTCGGTCATGCAAAAAATCCGTGATTGATTCGCTGCAGCACTTCTTCAGCCGCGACATAGCCAGGCGTGGTTGCTGCTGCCTCAAGGGCAGTCAGACCTCCAAAGGCCTTCTGTGGCTTGTTCAGCCAGTGGGCTGCCTTGTCCTTGTTGCCAAACACCTCTTCGGCCAGTACTACCAGCTTGCTCACCCGGTAGAAGCGATCGCCTTCCTCCGGCGAGAGCCGCTCACCTTTGGTTCTGCGATGACGCAGTGTCCGGGCATTGATGATGCCGACGTTAACGGCGCTGATACCGTGCCTGGACAGATTGTCGATGGCTTCAAGAGACACCCCCGAGCGAATGAGCAGGTCCATGGGCTCACCCGGGATGCCACCCATCATCTCCAGCACTTGGTAATCCGGTTGTGTGATCATGCCTGCCTCCACTGATTCGGCAATTTGCCGACAATGATAGGGCAAAATGTCGTACCTGTGAACAGGTTGATGCCACTGGCATCACAGTAGCGGTTAGCCATCTCGCGGAGCCGGATTCATATTCCGGGCCTTCACCATGCCCATCAACGCTGCCATCTCTTGCTGAGCGATCGTCCGGCTCGCATCGTTCGGGCAGTGTGGCGTCGGTGGCGCCGGTGCAGGTCTGGCGGTGGTCATGGCGACAGCTGCAGTTGGTCTGGGCTGACTCATCAGGTTGAACTCGCCGTTCCGGGCTTTTTCGATCATGCACAGCAGGTAGCCAAACGGGTTGCGCATTGACGTCTCAGGTCGCGCGGCCCACTGGGCGAGCACTTCCTCGCGAAGCTCATCGGCAATTGGCGCCATGGCCAGGACTGCCTTGCGCTGCTGATCCGACGGTAATGCCTGGAAACGGGGCGGGTACTCGGCCTTAACGCCCGCGCGCGGTACAAAGCTTTTACATACATCTGTAGTTGTATTTGTACATGTACTAGATGAGTTCGGATTCCGAACTGAGGGCGATGAGCCTTGTTTTCTAATGGGTTCGGATTCCGAACTCGGCCCCGAGAAATTCCGAACTGGGCTGATTTCACTGAGTTCGGATTGCTGTTGACCGAGTTCGGAATCACTGTGGCTGAGTTCGGATTTCTGCAGCGGCACGCCAGGCTGGGCGGTGAGCTTATTGCCACGCTGTCTGCTGATGCGGTCGCCCATGATATCCAGGCGGCTCGGAATGCGTTGATCGCGAACGTCGGGATCCCGCGCGAACTCTTCCAGCGTGTAGGCCGCAACCTGGCATATGGATTTGCTGGCGTGCTCCAGTGAGTTGCCGACCAGCTCCAGGTAGCTGCGATCGAGCAGCATCGCTTCGGAGATGCTGACGGGCTCGTCGTGCAGCAGGTAGATGTTGCCCTTCATTTGGCCTGTGACTTCATCACGAACCCGACCCGCCAGACTGAGCCAGCGGGTCAGACGCAAGGTGGTGAGCACCTTTGCCACAGTTTCCCGGGAGGCGACCTTAAACGGCGAAGCAGCCAGATAAGGCTGCAACTGTTCGTACGTGGGGAACGAGGTCAGGCCGTCGTCATTGAGCAGCAACCGGAACACCTGCCAGGCGTTGCGCTCCATGGGCGTCAGCCGGTTGTCCAGCAGCAGCCTTCGGGGCACGGTCTCATGGGGATTGCCGGTAAACAAGATGCCGGTGTGTTCCGTGTCAAGAATCGGCGTCAGGGGTTTGATGCCCCGAGCTGCAGGCTTGGGTTGTTGCGGCGATGCGCGGCGACTGTCATCCAGCGCGCTGGAGGCCGAGTCCAGCACCGCATTCAGGGTAGCGAGATTGCCCGGCGTGAACCTGGGTGAGGTAGCGGCCATCACAGCAGGTCCTGTTCAATCCAGCTCTGCAGGGTGTTCCAGACCATGGTCAGGTTCAGTGGCGGAACGCTCTGCGACATCTTGATCGCGACTTTCAGCAGAGCGCGGCTGTCCCGGACATCAATCGGGGTTTCCTTAGTCAGGCTGGTCCAGCGATCCCAGAGGGCACGCTCCTGTTCCTGATTGACCGCTGGCCAGCGTCCTTTGCGGTTGGGCAGGCCGAGCATCGCGCGCCGTAGCGCCACCTCCTTCGCGGATAAGCCGAAGAGGTCATGGATCAGCGGTGAGCTGGCTCCGTTCTGCAGGGCGCACAGGATGAGCTGATCTTCTTCGGTGTCCCGGGCCTGAGCCAACAGGCGTTGCACCACTAGGCTGTCTACCACGACCCGAAACCACGGCACCGGCGCGTTGACCAATACGCTCATGCACTGGGGTTCGATCAGGTCTTTGAGGTCCTGTACGGCAAACCCCATCGCCAGACAGCTGCGTAGCTGGCCGTTGCGCATGTCGTTCAACACCTGCAAAGCAACGGCGAGATTCAATGGATGTGCCATGGATGTATCTCCATTTCAGGAAGGTCGGGAAGGAGGCTCATGTGCTGGCTTCCAGCTCGATCAAACGCCGCGCCAGGCGCATCACGCGAAAGATCTTCACCAGCGCCTGGTCGCTGAGGCGGTCGGTGGCGCAAGCCGGTTGTGCTTCATGTCTGGGGCAGCCGAGCATCAGTTGACTCAGATCGGTTACTGGAACAGCTTGATCGGGCTGAACATCTAACCCGCCGCTCAACGAGTCCAAGAGTCTGATGGTTGCAGCAGCAAGAGGCGTCAGCGGGCTGATCTGAGCATTGGCAGTAAGGGTAAAGCCTATGCCCCAATCGCTTGGGGTCAGCAGATCGTGCGCTTGGACCTCATCGGCGACGTCGCTGGCCAACCCGTAGATCTCCTGGCGCAATAGGGTCGGTTCGTCGATCTAGCGCTCGATGTACCAGAGGTCCGAGACTGGGTGCAGACCGCCTACCTGCACCGGAATCGCGTGCAGGCAGGTGGTTTCGAAGTCCGGGATCGGCTCGCCCGTGGCCTGTGCCAATTGACGCTTCATGGCCTGGATGCGGGGTGTAAGCCCAGCGATAGGCGAGATGATATGGGCCTGAATCAGGGCCTGCTGATCATCTGCTGAGATCGGGGTGGGGTCTGGTTCAATATTCAGCGCTTGCTGATCCAGATCCAGATCCAGATCCAGATCCAGATCTGGCTCAGGCGGCGTGGGCTTCTGGATTCGCGTGGAGGGCGGCTGCTGACCGTCCGCCTCTGCAGCAGGCTGCCTCGAAGAAGAGGATGTGGCAGCAGGTCGTGTCGGCGGTACAACCGGGGCTTTCTCTGTAGCACGTCCATCCAGAATATCCAGCTTGAGCCAGTTGTAATCCTTGCCCAGCGGCTGCTGCATCTGATGAATCAGCTCGTCCTGGAACCGTTCGTAGCTGAAGTCAGGTTTGTCATCGAAGCCTGCCAGCACCTCGGTAAACAAGGAGCTGAAATCAAAGCCGACATTGCCCGCATGCTGCTGCCAGGTTTTTTCCGCGCCTCGACGCAAGGCAATAAGTCGCTCGATCTGCGGTTTGCCCAGCCCGGCATACAGCACGCTCGGGATCGCCGGCAGCAGATGCTGCACGGTGTCCTGCATTCGGCTGATGTGCGGCTGCGAGACGGGGTAACCGTCCGCAGCCAGCAGGCGTGCCAATTCCCGCTGGGAGACCGGTTGCCCGGCCTCCAGCTCATAAAACGCTCGGGCCTGCTCAATGCCCAAAGCCCGCTCGATGAAGGTCAGCTCGCCATGCATGTCGTTCTCGGCCAGATGCCCCGTGAGGGCGACGATATCGCCACGCTTGGGCCAGGGCCGGAACAGGCACTGGATGCGCAAGAACTGCTCGTCCCGGGTTTCGGTCCACAGCTCGTTGAGGATCGCCAGCCGCGTATTGCCGCCGTTGCGGATGATGTAGAACTCATCTCCCGGACGGCGGGTAATCGGCGGCGGGGCTTCGAGGCCACGAGTCTTGATCGAGGCCTTGATCTCAACAAACAGCGGGTTGCGGTTGATGCGCGGGTTGTGTTCGTAGGGCCGCAACTTGTCCAGGGTGATGACCATGGGCGTGTCCGCGATGGGATCGGTGAGCTGCGACAGCACGGGGCCGTTATTCATGAACGAGCCCTGCAGCAGCTTGCCCTTGATCGTTTCGGCATCCAGCGATTTGGCAGCCATCAGGCGTCACCTTTGGCAGTGAGCTGATCGATGACGGCGTTGGCGCGTTTTAGCTCCTGCTCCAGTTCCAGGCTGCGAAACAGCCGCCACATGATTTCCGCGTTCATGGAGCGCTGAGAGTCGCGGGCGACTTCGGCGATCTGATCACGCAGTCCGCTCTCGTAGAAACGCACAACGAATTTGTCTTGTTTGCGTGTGGTCATTGCGCGTCTCCCTGGACTGATTCTTCGGTGGTGTTCTTCTGGTAATGCAGGTCGCCGACATCGAGGCTGACTACCTCGACGTCTTTCCATTGTTCAACCCGGCAGGCAAGCGCGTAGACAAACCGCCCCGCGTCGTTGCGGCCTTTCTTCAGGCGAAAGACCACGGTGCACAGGTCTTCGCCGGTGTGTTCAGTTCTGGTTTTCATGGCGTTGCTCCTCCACCGCGTAGCTGCCACATTCAGGGCAGGTATAGATATCCAACTCGTCGTCATGCAGTTGCGGATCGCTGATACGGCGGATGGCCCGGTGCAGGGCAAACTCTGCCAGGCAGTCCATGCAGGTTCCTCGGGGCACAGGTCTTTTTTGTTCATGCTGATGCTCCTTGCCGATCCCTGGCGTCCAGATTGGCGAAACGGGTCTGTTCGGCGATGAATGCAGTGCGCACTACGCCGGTCGGTCCGTTTCGGTGTTTGCCGATGATTAGCTCGGCGATGCCCTGGTCCATCGATTCGGGGTGGTAAACCTCGTCGCGGTAGATGAACAGGGTCAGGTCGGCGTCCTGCTCCAGCGCGCCGGATTCGCGCAGGTCACCGTTATGCGGACGTTTGTTGGCGCGGCTTTCCAGGCCACGGTTGAGCTGCGACAGGGCCAGTACCGGGCAGTTGAATTCCTTAGCAATCGCTTTGAGGCCAGCTGAAATCGCGCCGATCTCCAGATTCCGGTTTTCCTTGCCGGGGCACTGCATCAACTGCAGGTAATCGACCATGATCAAACGCGGCGCGCCATAGCGCCGGGCGGCTCTGCGCACTCGGGCACGTAAGGCGGTCGGGGTCAGGGCCGAGCTGTCATCGATCACCAGCCGCTCGCCGTACTGGTTGATCTTCGCCACGCCGGCGCTCAGTTTTGGCCAATCCTCGTCGCCCAGGTCGCCGCGCATCAGGCGAGCTACATCCAACTGACCGAGGATGGCAATCAGGCGATATAGCAGGGCTTTGGCCGGCATCTCCAGGCTGTAGATCTGCACGCTGTTAGCGGGATCCTCAGCCAGTACCGCATCGACGACGTTAAGTGCGAGGCTGGTTTTGCCCATCGATGGGCGCGCGGCGACGATGACCAGGTCGGCATCCTGAAATCCTCCGGTTTTCTGATCCAGATCCACCAGGCCGCTGGGGACGCCGGTCACGCCATTGCCGTGGTTGAAGTTGAAGTCCACCTGCTCCAGCACTTTCATGAGGGTTTCGTTGACGTCGATGAAGCGGTTCGGCGCATGCCCCTGGCCCAAGGCAAAAAGCTTTTGCTCGAACTCCTCCTGCACCTCGACACTTTTTGCCTGGGGCTCGCTCGCCAGGCGGCTGGCTTCGTGGCCGAGCAGGATCAGTTGACGCAGGTGCGCACGTTCGCGAACAATTTCGGCATAGGCGCTGATGTTGGCCACGGACGGCGTGTTCTTCGCCAGCTCGGCGAGATAGCCCAGACCACCGGCCTGGGATATTTCGGCAATCGAGTTGGACAGGGTCACCACGTCGAACGGTTGGTCGACAATCGCCAGGCTTTGAATGGCCTGATAGATCACCCGATGGTCACGCCGGAAGAAGTCCTGCGCGGAAAGCGTGTCGGCCACCAGATCCCAGGTGCTGTTGTCTAGCATCAGCCCGCCGAGCACGCCTTGTTCCGCTTCAATGGAATGCGGAGGTACCAGATCGAGCAGGTTCATGAGGCAAGCTCCTCATCCGCTGGCGTGCCCAGTGTGTCGTGGGCCAGCTTGTTGAAGAGCGCACGCCATTCCGGGAACAGCTCCGAGGCCAGCGCCTTCATCACGGCGAAGGCGGCGGGTGAACGACGGTTATGGGGTTGGCGGTATTCGAGGCGGTGGGCCGGCACGCCTTCGGTAGCGGCGCGACGGAAACTGACGGCGGCCGGGATGGTGGTCTGCAGCAGGTTGATCTGCGGATGATCCGCCAGAGTTTCCACCAGCGACTGGTAGATCAGGTTGGCGTCGTTGGTGGCATCGAGTTTGTTGATCACAATGTTCAGCGGTGGCGTGTAGACCCCCAGCGAAGCCAGCGGTGCAAGGTCTTTGAGCAACTGCTGGGTGCCGCGATAAAACTCCCGGGCGGCGAGCATGTCCGGCGTGATGGGTGAAATCGCCAGATCCGAACACAGCAGCGCGGTCTCCAGCGTCACCGAACGCGCTCCCTGGGTATCGATCAGCACCAGGTCGTAATCCTGGGCAAATTCCGACATCAGGTTTTTCAGGCGCAGGCGCCCGTCAGCCGCGTAGAGCAGCATGTTGCTCAGCTGGTTGTGCGGGTCGTTGGAGAGGATCAGCGACAGATTGGGGATGCAGGTGCGGGAAACCACCAGATCAGGGATGGTTTCGTTCTGGGAAATCAGCTGGTAGGTGCCGCCAGGGGCTTCGCTATCCAGACGATAGAACGAGGACAACGAGGGTTGCGTATCGAGGTCGATGAGCAGGGTACGGAGATTGGCGTCGGCGCAGAAAGCGCCCAGGTTTGCGGTTACCGTGGTCTTGCCAGGGCCGCCTTTGGTCGAAAGGACCGATGCGATTTTCATGGTGCTTGCCTCTAAATCGATTGATTAGAGACAGCGCTTTGAATCACATACTGAAGTGTTACAGAAGTTAAGCGGTAGGGGAGGGAGCGGATCTTGGTGATTTTCAGCGTTGCTGAGAATCTTTCTACAAAACCCGCTCAAACCCTTGAATCTACAGCTTCCTGAAGGTGGCTCCACGACCTGGACTCGAACCAGGGACCCAGTGATTAACAGTCACTTGCTCTACCAACTGAGCTATCGCGGAATGAGCGCTATGTTACTGATTAAATTAGAGTAGTCAAGCAGTAGCCTGAAATATTTTCACGGTTTTGACGAGTCGCGCGCTGGGCGGTTTCCATTATGAGGGGCCAGTGGCGTAGTGTGTTGGCGTGCCTTTTTTGCCCATACCAGCGAGGTGAAACCCGTGAGTGTCAGCAACCGCCTTGAAACACTGTTTCCTGCCATGGAACATATTCCCGAACAGTATCGTCCCGGCGAGGCCATCGAGCAGCGTGAGTATCTGGTCAACGGTGCTTTGCAGTTGTGGCCGGGGCCGCTGGCGCCGGTGCGTAGCCCGGTGTGCCTGAAATCGGAGGATGGCATCCGCTCAGTCATCCTGGGCAGTACGCCCCTGATGGATGCGTCGACAGCAATGACAGCCCTGGATGCGGCAGTTACGGCTTACGACCGGGGGCAGGGTGCCTGGCCGACGATGCGGGTTGTGGAGCGCATTCAGCATGTGGAAAGTTTTCTCAAGCGCATGCGCGAGCAGCGTGAGGCCGTGGTGAAGCTGCTGATGTGGGAAATCGGCAAGAACCTCAAGGATTCAGAAAAGGAGTTTGATCGCACCTGTGATTACATCGTCGACACCATCAATGCCCTTAAAGAGCTGGACCGCCGCTCGAGCCGTTTCGAGCTGGAGCAGGACACCCTAGGCCAGATCCGCCGCGTGCCACTGGGCGTGACCCTGTGTATGGGGCCTTACAACTATCCGCTCAATGAGACTTTCACCACCCTGATTCCGGCGCTGATCATGGGCAACACCGTGGTCTTCAAACCAGCCAAATTCGGCGTGCTGTTGATCCGGCCCTTGCTCGAAGCCTTTCGTGACAGCTTCCCCGCAGGCGTAATCAATGTGATTTACGGCGGCGGTCGGGAGACGGTCAGCGCCCTGATGGCCAGCGGGAAAATCGATGTGTTCGCTTTCATCGGGACCCACAAGGCTGCCAGTGACCTGAAAAAGCTGCACCCTAAACCTCACCGGCTAAGGGCGGCGCTGGGGCTGGATGCAAAAAATCCCGGTATCGTCCTGCCTGATGTCGATCTGGATAATGCCGTCAATGAGGCGGTCACGGGTTCTCTGTCCTTCAACGGCCAGCGCTGCACGGCACTCAAGATCCTGTTTGTGCATGAAAGCGTGGTCGACAGCTTTCTGGACAAGTTCAAGCAAAAGCTCGCGCAGCTAAAGCCTGGAATGCCTTGGGAGGCAGGCGTGTCGTTGACGCCATTACCTGAGCCCGGAAAGCCGGAATACCTCAAAGGCTTGGTGGACGACGCCATCAGCAAAGGGGCCAGCGTGGTGAATGAAGGCGGGGCGCAAATCAACGAGACGTTCTTTTACCCGGCCGTGTTGTATCCAGTGACCTCACAGATGCGCGTCTACCATGAAGAACAATTTGGCCCAGTGGTGCCAGTCGTTGCTTACCGCGACCTGGAGACCGTCATTGATTACGTGCTGGACTCCGATTTCGGCCAGCAACTAAGCCTTTTCGGTAAGGATTCCAAAGAAGTGGGGCGTCTGGTGGATGCGTTTGCCAATCAGGTTGGACGCATCAATATCAATGCCCAATGTCAGCGCGGGCCGGATCAGTTCCCTTTCAACGGTCGCAAGAATTCGGCGGAAGGCACCTTGTCTGTTCATGACGCCCTGCGGGTGTTTTCGATCCGCACGCTGGTTGCGACCAAGTTTCAGGAGAGCAATAAAACCCTGATCAGCGACATCATCCGTAACCGAGAGTCCAGTTTCCTGACCACCGATTACATCTTCTAAACCTGAACTTGAAGACGCAATAGGCCTGTCCTGGTGAGTGACGCTAATGGCGCCAGGGCAGATGCCATAAATACAATGCCCGCTGTCTTTATGATCCTGTAATGTATCGACCACTTTAATGAGCGAGCACGCGTGGATTGACGTGCCCGGTAAATGGACGCAATAACTTGCTTGACGAAAACGCCTCAGCCCAAAATGCAAGCCCTGCCCGGGCAAGTGTCTCTCTGGTACTTCAGGAGCTGCGCGAGGCCACGGCTGAAAATCACCGTGGCCTTGAGCGACGGCTTCCGTTTACGTCCAGCGAACTGGACATTCATCTCTATAAGCGGCTGATCCGCGCTTACTACGGTTTTTATGTATCCCTGGAACATCAGTTGGACTGCGCCAACTGGGCGCAACTGGAAGGCGAAGACCGACATAAAGCCGGGGCGCTGCGTAATGACCTTCGCGCACTGGGCATGACCGATATCGAGATTGAAACACTGGGCCTGTGCAGTGAATTGCCCCCACTCAACACCCACGCTCAAGTGATGGGCGCACTCTACGTCATCGAAGGCGCGACGCTGGGTGGCCAGATCCTGCGCCGTATTGCCCACGATAAGCTAGCCGTGGGCGAGGGCACAGGCGGGGACTTTCTCGATGTGTATGGGAGCGCGACCGGCCGGATGTGGAAGGCCTACTTGGCAGAGCTTTCGCAGGTTGTAGAGCCTGAAGAGCGAAAGCAGGTGGTATCGACGGCCCTTGCGATCTTTGCCTGTTTCGAGCGCTGGCTGGAGCATTCACAGGTTTTACTGGAAAACACCGCAGCGTCTTGAACCGCGAGATTCAGTGCCGGACCTTACGGACTGGCCAGTCATTTTAATTGCGCAAATGCGCTCGGTTTGTTTGGAATACGACTACAGCTTCTATATTCTTTGTTTATCCACCACTCAGGGACGTCGCGCACACTGCCCTCCGGCAGCTGAACATGTGCCTGTTTTCTGCATTGCCAAGGAAACCCGATGAGCACCGCGAGCACGCCATTATCGGGCGTCAATCAGCCATTGAAGGGCATTGCGCTCATTGTGCTGGCGACGTTTCTGTTTTCCAGCCACGACACCATCTCTAAATATCTATCCGGTTTCTATCCCATCTTCATGGTGGTGTGGGTGCGCTACGTCGTGCACACCGTGTTGATGGCGGGGATTTTCATGCCCTCGGCCGGGCTTCGCGTACTGCGCACCAAGCGCTTGAAGCTTCAGATCATGCGTGCCCTGTGCCTGCTGGGTACAAGCCTGTTCTTCACCACCGGCCTGATGTATATCCCGCTGGCGGAGGCCACGGCGGTCAACTTTCTTGCTCCGCTGCTGATCACGGCCATGTCGGTACCGCTGCTGGGGAACATGTCACCCGCAAGCAGTGGGCCGCCGTTCTGGTCGGCTTTGTGGGGGTCCTGATCATCGTTCATCCGGGCGGCGAGCTGTTCACCCCGGCGAGCCTGCTGCCGCTGTGCTCGGCGATGCTGTTTGCTTCGTACCAATTGCTGACTCGCATGGTCAGCGCTCACGACAGTCCGACCACCAGCAACTTTTTCGCGGGGCTGTTCAATACGCTGATCATGACCGCCTTGCTGCCGTTTTTCTGGACGGCACCTGAGCTCAAGCACTTGCCGTTCATGCTCGCCCTGGGTACCTGCGGCATGGTCGCGCATTTGCTGCTGACCCAAGCCTTTCGCTTTGCGGCCCCAGCCATGCTGGCACCCTTCAGCTACTGCCAGATTGTATTCGCAGGGTTGCTGGGTTATCTGGTCTTTGGCCATGCGCCGTCTCTGACCGCGCAATTTGGCATCGTTGTCATTTGTCTCAGTGGCCTTGCCGCAGCCTGGCAGCAGCGTACCAAGGGTTGATCCAGGCCTTGTAACCCGCTGCGACAGGTCAGTTGTACGATATCTCGCCTTGATATCTGTGGCAGCGCCCCCATCTGCTCTCTGCACCCTTGAAAGAACATTCTTTGTCCTTGCGAATGCAATTGGAGAATCGCTATGTATCCTGAAGTACAGCTGTTCATTGACGGTCAGTGGCGCGCGGGCCAAGAGGGTCGCACCATCGCCGTGATCGACCCGGCCACTGGCCAGAAGCTGGGCACTGTCGCCCATGCCAGCATCGCCGACCTCGATGAAGCCCTGGCGGCTGCCGAGCGCGGCTTCGCGGTATGGCGGGCCACTTCAGCTTACGACCGTTACAAAACCATGCAGAAAGCGGCGCAACTGTTGCGTGAACGCGCTGATGCCATTGCCCGGATCATGACCCAGGAACAAGGCAAGCCGTTGGCTGAGGCGCGCATGGAAGTGATGTCCGGCGCTGACATCATCGACTGGCTCGCCGAAGAAGGCCGTCGCAGTTATGGCCGCCTGGTGCCGTCGCGTGGCAGCGACATCGAGCAGAAAGTCATCAAGGAGCCGGTAGGCCCCGTTGCAGCTTTCACGCCGTGGAATTTCCCGATCAACCAGGTGGTGCGCAAGCTGTCGTCGGCGCTGGCGGCAGGTTGTTCGATCATCATCAAGGCTCCGGAAGAGACCCCGGCTTCGCCTGCCGAACTGATCCGTGCGTTTGCTGATGCCGGCGTTCCTGCCGGAGTGATTGGTCTGGTGTATGGCGATCCAGCCGAAATCTCTTCGTACCTGATCCCTCATCCGGTGATCCGTAAAGTGACCTTCACCGGCTCGACGCCCGTGGGCAAGCAGCTGGCAGCGCTGGCGGGCCAGCACATGAAGCGCGCGACCATGGAGTTGGGCGGCCACGCGCCGGCTCTTGTGTTCGATGACGCGGACATCGACCTTGCTGCCAAGGTGTTGGCCACGGCCAAGTTCCGCAACGCCGGACAGGTCTGCGTGTCGCCCACCCGGATTCTGGTGCAGCGTGGCGTGTTCGATGCGTTTCTCGACAAGTTTGTCGGCCTGACCCGTGAAATCAAAGTCGGCAGCGGTCTGGATGCAACCTCCACCATGGGCCCGGTCGCCAATGACCGTCGCATCCCTGCGTTGACCGCCCTGGTCGAAGACGCGCGCGCCGCCGGTGCGACCGTGAACGCAGGAGGCAAAGCCATCGACGGCCCGGGCTACTTCTTCGAGCCGACAGTCATCAGCGGCTTGACGCGGGAAATGCGCATCATGAACGAAGAGCCGTTCGGCCCAGTGGCGCTGCTGGTGCCTTTCGATACGCTGGAAGAGGCCATTGCCGAGTCAAACCGTGTGCCGTTTGGTCTGGCGTCCTATGCATTCACCACCTCGATGAAGACTGCCCATGCGCTGGGCACTTACATCGAAGCCGGGATGTTGTCGATCAATCACCTGGGTATCGGGCTGCCAGAGGTTCCGTTCGGTGGCATCAAGGACTCTGGCTACGGCTCTGAAGGGGGCACCGAGGCAATCGAGGCTTACCTGAATACCAAGCTGGTCACTCAGTTCAACCGCTAAATCGCTCACAGCAAAAGGCCGCTGACCCGTTACCGGGCAGCGGCCTTTTTGCGTCAATAGCCCGGGTTATTCTTTGGCTTGCAGACCGTTCTGTTTCATGACCAGGTTCTTGTCCTTTTTATACTGCAAGGCGACTGCTGGTGCGGGGCTGCTCTTGCCGGTCTCAACCCATTGGCGCAGACGGCTTGCATCGGCGAAGTGGGTGTATTTGCCAAAAGCATCCAGGATTACGACAGACACAGGACGATTAGCCATGCTCGTGAGCAACACGAGGCAATGCCCGGCCTGGTTGGTAAAGCCGGTTTTGGTCAGCTTGATGTCCCAGTTGTCTTTGCGAACCAGATGGTCGGTGTTGCTGAACCCGAGGCTATAGGTCGGCTTGCGGAACGTGACGGTTTTTTCCGCGGTGGTGCTCAACTCGCTGAGCATCGGATACTTGCGCGCCGCCAGGACCAGCTTGGTCAGGTCGCGTGCCGTAGAAACGTTATAGATGGACAGCCCTGTAGGCTCGACATACACCGTATGTTTCATGCCCAGTGCCTTGGCCTTGGCGTTCATCGCCAGAATGAATGCCGGGTAGCCACCCGGGTAACTATGGGCAAGGCTGGCAGCAGCTCGGTTCTCCGAGGACATCAAGGTGATCAGCAGCATCTCCCGGCGCGGCAGTTCGCTGCCCAGTTTGACCCTGGAAAATACCCCTTTCATTTCCGGGGTCTGGGAAATATTGACCGGAATGACTTCGTCCATCGATTGCTTGGCATCCAGTACCACCATGCCTGTCATCAGCTTGGTGACCGAAGCGATGGGCACCACGACGTCCGGATTGCTCGCGTAGAGCACTTTATCGGTCTGCAAGTCGACCACCATGGCGCTGCCTGAAGCCAGATGCAGTTGCGAAGGGTCACGGTTCAGTGCTGGCGATTCGTTGGCAAAGGCACTGATGGAGAGTGCCGGGCCTGCAAGTACAAATAAAAGGCCCAAAAATGGAAGACGAGTTTTCAAGAGCAAGGCTCACAAATAAATGGCATGTGCGTTATCGCACGGGGATATAAAACACCGCTGCATTTTATGAGCAGCCCTTAACGCTGTCGATGGCTGTTGCAGGACGTTTCAACAATAAAACCGAGCGAGTTGTCGTCATGGGGCTTAAACCGGGTTATCACCGACAATAGTCGTGGTATCTGGCGTGCGCAGCGATTAGCATTCTTGCCATTGAAGTCAGCCGCCGCAGATCGAAGGAGTTACCTAATGCCCAAAGGGTTTATCAGCAAGGATTACGTTGTATTAGTGATAGTTGCCGGTGCAGTAGCCGTTCTGTTGCTGGGGGCCGGGTTCTTTTCCCGGCCAGCGGATTGGGCAGGTTGGGTTCAGGCCACTGGCTTGATCGTGGGCATGATGGTTGCGGTGGCGATTCCAGGCATACAGCGCAGCCAGGAGGCAGCGGCGGCGCACAAGGCACTGCGCGAACGGGAAATCGGCTACGCACGACGCATGCAGTATTTGTGCGGTGAGCTGGGTGAGCTGTTGGGCAAGATCAGCCTGAGCCTGAATCACTTGCGGGCCACAGACCGTCACCGTTTGCAGAACACCCTGCAGGATTACCTGCATAGATTGTTCGAGTCCCATCGCCAGGACCTGAACGACGACCGCGTGGTGATTGCTTACGAGTTGCGCCAAGTGGCCAATGATCTGATCGATGAGCTGGAAAGTGGTCGCACCGATCGCGTGGTGTTCATGAGCCTTGAAAAACGCCTGCAAAGGCTGACCCATCGCTGCCAGGTCAACGCAGCGATGGCCGAAAAGCTCTGATCACCTTGTGTTGGGCATAAAAAAGCCCGCATCAGGGGAGGGACGCGGGCAAGGGGTGTGCGGAGCAACGCACGATGATCGTGATGCAGGAATCAATTCAAGTGATGGCTGGTTTGCGACGGGTCAATCTGTCGGTACGAGGCTTGTGCGGCCGTCAGTGAAGAAAACGGCCCGCTAACCGGTTCACCGTCATCGACCAGATACCAGCACGCCAGAAGCCCGCGTTCGCGAAGGGAAGGTGGAACCGCGCTGCCAACGACCGACATGATTTTCAGTGAGTTCATAAATACCTCCAGCAATCTATGGCGCTACTTTACGGCGCCAATGAGCGGGGCTGAAATCACTGCTCTCGATAGTGGACATTGATGACCCTGAGTACTGATGTACTCAGGCTGCATTTAGGGGTCGACAGCGATCAGTCGACGACTTGATCCAGCAGGGCGACAACTTCCTGATCAGACAGCACGCCTTTTTCCACCAGATTTTGCGCGAGCAGCGCGACAAACTTGGCGGTGCGGTGGCCTTCCAGGTGTTTGAGTTCAGTCAAAGCACTGTAAACCTTGTTCGACGTACAGAGTCCGACGGTGCGGTGTGGGTGCTGTGTCGGCATGGTGTTTCCTTGTTTTTATGGCGGACGATGAGCCCACTATAGCTGGCGCTGATTTTCATGGGCCAAAAAAAGCCCCGCCTGATGAGGGCGAGGCCTTGATGCTGGTTACCAACCCGTATTACCAGCGACCGCGATCATAGTAACCACGCGGCGGGCCGTAATAGCCTGGAGGTGGGCCATAATAACGCGGGCGATAAACCGGCGGCGGCGCTACCACTTCATAAGCGGGTTGGTAGTAGACAGGCTGAGGTGGCGCCTGAACATAGACGGGGCGTTGAACATACACCGGCTGCTGCTGCACATAGACGGGAGGCTGTTCAACATAGACGGTGCGGTCACGTCCTGATGAAACAGCCGAGCCCACTACGCCACCAACAATTGCGCCCACAACGGCAGGGCCAACCCAGTTGCCACCGCCGCCACCATGGGCATTCGCCTGGCCTGCCAGCGCCAGCGCACCTAATAACAAGGCAATTCTGGGGATATGACGAATCATGACTATTCCTCGGCTTTCAACCCGTTGTCGCGAGCCTGCGTTACTCTCAAGCACTGCCACGGGATAACTCTTAAGACAGCGCTTTGCGAGAAAACTGCGAAGCCATTAAGTAAAGATTGTGTAAGGGTACGGGTGCTGATCAGTTGCGCACCTGCGACTGTAACAGCAGGCGCATCTTACGCCTGTTACAGCGGTTATTTCTAATACCGTTCGGTAGAAAAAATTCCCATGTTTGCCAGCAGGATTACTACGTTTTCGGGCTAGCCTTGCCCACCGCTCAAAAGTGTCGCGGGGGCGAGCCAGCTTGCTACAGAGGCCGCATTAATGGCGCACCTGACCTCATCTTTGCGAGCAAGCTTACTCCCGTCTGGAATGCGCCAGTCTTGAGCCTCACTCCAGCCTGGCCAGGCGTTCCTCCAGCGCCGCGATCCGGGCTTCCAGCTCGTCCAGGCGCTCGGCCGAAGGGCCGTTGCCCGCACCGGTGCGATCCGGCTGGTTTTGTCGCGTTGCCAGAAGCTCCTCCAGATCCTGAGGATTACCCAGCGCGTGCATGTAGCGGTCCTCACGCTGCCCCGACTGGCGTTGCAGCAAGGTCGCGAAACCCCGGGCAATGAGCCGGTCCAGCTGATGGACCACCTGCTCGGTATCTTCGAAGTCATGCATGCGATTGCTGCGGGTCAGCAGCTCGCTGACGGTTTGCGGGCCTCGCAACAAAAGCAGGCCTGTCAGTATCACCTGAGCGGGCACCAGTTCCAGCGACTTGTCGACCCGATGCTCCCAGCGATCGGCACGGCTGCCCATCACC
This sequence comes from Paucimonas lemoignei, assembly GCA_900475325.1. Lineage (GTDB taxonomy): Bacteria > Pseudomonadota > Gammaproteobacteria > Pseudomonadales > Pseudomonadaceae > Aquipseudomonas. The sequence goes on along the minus strand of LS483371.1, from coordinate 3,311,338 downwards.
AGTTTCGCCAGGCCCCGGCCTTCAAGCGCTCTCAGGCTTTGGCCCACGGCACCGGGGTTGAGATTCATGACCGGGTCACGACTGGTTTTCTGATTGCAGGCGGTCACCAACGCATTGAGGGTCAGCGGGTAGGTTTCCGGGCTGGTGGCCTGTTTTTCGATCAGGCAGCCAAGAATGCGAACTTCCGTGCTGTTGAGCGCAAGACCTGGCGCATCTTCAGCAAGCGTTGTCGAAAGCTGTTCAGTGGTCATGGCGCTTTCCGTAGGCAATGGCGGGCAGTCAGCCTAGGGCGTGTCGGCAATTATTTCCAGCGGCAAATGACTTGATGAATCAGGCACCGCTTTGACGCGCGCCCATGGCTATAATCAGCGCACTTTTCATCAAGGACCTGCCATGACTATTTCCATGTACGCCGCTTCCGTTCCGGTTTTTCAGCAAATGCTCGGCGCCTTGAGCGCAGTGCTGACCAAAGCGGAAGCCCACGCTACCCAGAAAAACATCCAGCCAGAAGCTTTGCTGCAGGCCCGTCTGTTTCCGGACATGCTGAATTTCACCCGCCAGGTGCAGATTGCCGTGGATTTCGCCAAGGGCGCATCGGCTCGTCTTGCTCAGGTCGACATGCCTAAATATGAAGACACCGAAACCACGTTCGCTGAGCTGCAGGCTTTGCTGGCCAAGACGCTGGAGTTCATCGGCAGCATCAAGCCCGACCAGATCGATGGCAGCGAAGGCCTGGAAATCATTCTTCGCCCCGGTACCCCTAAAGAGAAGCGCTTCACTGGCCAAAGCTACCTGCTGACCTACAGCCTTCCGCAGTTCTTCTTCCACGTCACCACCGCTTATGACCTGCTGCGCCACAATGGCGTCGAGATCGGCAAACGCGATTTCATGGGCACTGTTTAAGCAGTAAACAGCTCGCGTCGGGCGCCTTCGGTGATCGCAACGATACCGGGGTGCTTGACCTTGCGTTCAACCGAGATGGCGTAAAACGATTCGGTCACCGCATCTGTGTGGCCGAGCAGTTTCACGCCATATTGCGCCTGGACCTCGTCTGCAATCACGCTGGGCGCGACAAAAATGCCACTCCCTGATTTGCCGAAGGCCTTCATCAAGGCACTGTCGTCGAACTCGCCGACAATCCGCGGTTGCACCTTCAATTCGCCGAACCAGCGCATCAACCGGCTGCGAACCACGGTTTCCTGACCAGGAATCAGCAGCGGCGCACCTTGCATGCCAAACGGGAAGTTCTGCCCGTAGCGCTCGAACAGCGCCTGGGTGGCGAAAAAGCTGATCCCGCATTCCCCCAGCTTCTGGCTGTACCCCTTGATGTCCAGATGCGAAGGCATGGGGCTGTCGGAAATCACCAAATCCAGACGCTGAATCGCCAGGTCGGCCAGTAACCTTTCGAGCTTGTCTTCCCGGCAACTGATGCGCATGGGTTCGCTCAGCTCCATCGTCGGCGCGATCAGGCGGTACACAATGGATTTGGGCACGACGTCAGCGACACCGACGCGGAACAGGATCTGGGGTTCATCGGGCTGGGCGCGGAGTACGGCTTCCAGCTCATTACCGATTTGAAACATTTGCTCGGCGTAGGGCAGGGCAAGTCGCCCGGCTTCAGTGAGCTCCAGCTGACGGCCGACCCGTTGAAACAGATCCACGCCAAGAGATTGCTCAAGCAGGCTGATTTGCCCGCTGATGGTCTGGGCCGTCAGGTTCAGCTGATCGCAGGCGCGCACAATGCTGCCCGTCTTGGCGACGACCCAGAAGTAATGAAGCTGGCGGTAGTTGAGCATGAGGATTCCCGATTCGGTATTTCCGAAGTATACCGCTTAAAAATACGAATTTTCCTTATTGTCATATCTCTCTAGGATGCTGGCCTATCGCCGGAGCATCCACAGCCTCCGGTCTACTGAATTGAGGCCACCTATGATCAAACTCTTCTCTGCTGCGTTACTTGCGTTGCCGCTGCTGGTGATAACCGGCTGTGACCAGATTGAAAGCTCATCCAAACAGATCTTGAGCACCGCTGCCGATTCTGCGAAAAAGGCTATCGACGACACCCATAAAGCAGCGACCAGCGCTCTGGATGATGCCAAGCAGGATCTGTCGATGGCTCAACCTGAGTCCGAAAAGAACGCCGAAAAAAACAGCAAAGAAATCTAACGTCATCTCAATACTGAAATCAGGGCATCGCACATGGAATATCTGTTAGAACTCGCTTCAAGTCCTGCCGCCTGGGTTGCCTTGGCAACGCTGGTGGTCATGGAAGTAGTATTAGGCATCGATAACCTGATTTTCATCTCCATCCTGACCAACAAGTTACCTGCGCATCAGCAGCAAAAAGCTCGCCGTCTCGGTATCGGCATGGCGTTGTTCCTGCGTCTGGGCTTGCTGAGTACGGTCGCGTGGATCGTGCAGCTGACTGAACCTGTGATCGAAGTGCTGGGCCAGGTGTTCTCCTGGAAAGACATGATCCTCATCGCGGGCGGTCTGTTCCTGGTCTGGAAAGCAACGACCGAGATTCACCACAGCGTCGACGTGAAAACCGAGGCCGAAAAGAAGATCGAATCCACCGTCACCCTCAGCATGGCTGCGGCAATCGGTCAGATTCTGGTCCTGGACCTGGTCTTCTCCATCGACAGCATCATCACGGCTGTGGGCATGACCGAGCACTTGCCGATCATGATTATCGCGGTGGTGTCCGCTGTTATCGTGATGCTGGTGGCCGCTGAGCCTCTGGCCAAGTTCATCAACGACAACCCATCAGTGGTGATGCTGGCGTTGGGCTTCCTGATCATGATCGGCATGACGCTGATTGCCGAAGGCTTTGGTGCCCATGTGCCAAAAGGTTACATCTACACCGCCATGGCGTTCTCGGCCCTGATCGAAGTGCTGAACTTGTGGTCTCGCAAGGCGAAGGTCAAACGCGAAGCCAGCCAGGCGTCAGAAGTCTGATCAGTCAGTAACCTGATCAAACAGGCTGCAAAAAAAGGTCGGCGCGGGGTAATCCCGCCCGACCTTTTTTATTGATGCTGATTTACGCTCTCACTGGACAGGGGTCAATCGATACTCAGTGCGCCGCCGCATGGGGGCGGCTCTTGACGGGCTTCTCAGCCTTGCTGACTGAAGGTTTAACGTGACGGTAAGGGTGATGATGACGACGAGAAATTCGCATTACGCCCCAGAGCATGGCGGTGGCAACAGCCAGCCATGCGGCGATCAGCATCACGATTGTCATTTCCAGGCTCATACGTCCTCCGCGGACCATGCTTCTTAGTGCAGTCTTAATAGTCGACAGTCTAGCCCTGCACATGTTTCGGTTAATTGACCAGTGGTCAGCGGATCAGGACTGATTTGATCTATCGCCGCAAGTCGACTGTACGCTGAGGCTATACCCGGCCTGCGCCGCGTCCTATTATCGGCACCCTGGCCGGACCGCAGGTTGTCCGGGGTTTTAGAAGTGAGTGAACATGTCGCCGGTTTTTTTCCGATCCTGCGTTGCCGGGCTCAAGCAGTGGTCCTTGCTGGCAGCTGTTGTCGTGACGCTGGCAGGTTGTGCTTCGGCGCTGCCGCCTGAAATCAAACGCCTGCCGGATCGCGTGGAACTCAATAATGTGCCGTTCTTCCGAGGCAACGCTTACCAAAGCGGGCCTGGCGCGCTTGCCAGTCTGCTCTCGTATCAACGCGTGCAAATTACCCCCGGCCTGCTGGACAAACCCCTGCAGTTGCCAGGTGGGGAAGGGAGGCTAGAGCAGAGCCTGCCCCAGGTCGCCCGGCAATACGGCTTCATGGTTTACCCGCTGGACAAGGGCCTGGCTTCACTGCTGACTCAGGTGTCGGCCGGTTTCCCGGTGATGCTGCGTTTCGCCGAGGGCACAGTGTTTACCGAGCCGCGCTATGCGGTGCTGGTTGGCTATAACCGCAACAAGCAGACCGTGCTGCTGCATGCGGGGATGAATCGTCACTTGTCGATGAGTTTCAGCAGTTTCAGCTCCGCGTGGGAACAGGCGGGCAGTTGGGCGGTGCTGATTCAGAACCCGCGTCAGTTACCCGCCCATCTGGATGAGCAGCGCTGGATCAAGGCGGCGAGTGAGTTGGCGCAAGCGGGGCAGGAACAGGCGGCAGGCGAAGCGCTGAAAACCCTGAAAGCACGATGAAATGAAAACGGCGCTCAGTGAGCGCCGTTTTTCTGTAATCGATTCAAAAGCCCAGCTTGTCCCTGAGGCTGTAATACCAGGCACCCAATGCGGTCAAGGGTGTACGCAACAATTGGCCGCCGGGGAACGGGTAGTGGGGGAGCCCGGCAAAGGCATCGAACCGCTCGGCTTGACCACGTAAGGCCTCGGCCAGCACCTTGCCTGCCAGGTGGGTATAAGTCACGCCGTGGCCGCTGCAGCCTTGGGAGTAATAGATGTTATCGCCCAGCCGCCCGACCTGAGGCAAGCGCGACAGCGTCAGCAGGAAGTTGCCGGTCCAGGCGTAGTCGATCTTCACATCCTTGAGCTGAGGGAAGGCTTTGAGCATGTTAGGTCGAATGATGGACTCAATGTCGGCCGGATCCCGCGCGCCGTACACCACGCCGCCACCGAATATCAGGCGCTTGTCAGCGGACAGGCGATAGTAATCGAGCAAGTAATTACAGTCTTCGACGCAGTAATCCTGAGGCAGCAGGCTGTGGGCCAGTTCATCACTCAGGGGCTCGGTGGTGATCACTTGAGTACCGCACGGCATGGATTTGGCGGCCAGTTCAGGCACCAGATTACCCAGGTACGCGTTACCGGCAACGATCACGAACTTCGCCCGCACCTTGCCCTGTTCGGTATGCACCACCGGGTTTGCTCCGCGCTCGATACGCACCGCTGCAGACTGTTCATATATGACGCCGCCCAGCGATTCAACCGCTGCTGCTTCGCCCAACGCCAGATTCAGGGGGTGAATGTGCCCGCCCGACATATCGAGCATGCCGCCTATATAAGCTTCACAGCCGACCACTTCGCGAATACGACGCTGATCCATTAACTCCAGCTGCGTGTGCCCGTAGCGTTCCCATAGACGTTGCTGGGATTCCAGGTGGCCCATCTGCTTAGCAGTCAGCGCGGCAAAAACGCCGCCGTCCTTAAGGTCGCAATTGATCTGATACTTGGCGACGCGCTCACGAATGATCGCTGCGCCCTCAAACGCCATGTGCCCCAGCAGCTGAGCCTGCTGCGGGCCGACCGTGCGCTCGATCACGTCAATGTCACGGCTGTAGCTGTTAACAATCTGCCCGCCATTGCGCCCGGAAGCTCCAAAGCCCACCTTGGCCGCTTCCAGCACCGTCACGCGAAACCCTTGCTCCAGCAAGAACAGGGCGCTGGACAAACCGGTATAACCTGCACCGATCACACACACGTCGGTTTCCACATCGTCCTGCAACGACGGACGTGGCGGGGCTGCGTTGGCCGATGCTGCGTAATAAGAGTGCGGGTAAGGAGTGTTCGCCATCCTTCAACCTCCGTTTAATATATTTTACGAATGGGCCGATCCTACCGGAGATCAAAATTCTCCACCAGCCAGCCACGAAACAAACCGGCAAATCGCCACAAACGAAAAATTTCGCATATTCATGGAGTTAGCGCGAAAAAAGGTGTTGACACACATTCGAATATCCGTAGAATGCCGACCCACAGCAGGCGCGTAGCTCAGTTGGTTAGAGCACCACCTTGACATGGTGGGGGTCGCTGGTTCGAGTCCAGTCGCGCCTACCAAACAAAATCCGGTCCTGCTGCCGGTCTAGAAGGGCCAACCGAAAGGTTGGCCCTTTTTTGTTGTCTGCGTTTTATGAGGTTTGGAAAAACGTTGGAAATATTTTGGAAAAAGAACCACCTGATTCAGATTTTCAGGTCGGCTCCGGCCACTTGGTATTCGATGAATTTCCTGTCAAACGCCAGACTTCAGGATCACAGCGGGGTAAGGTGACCCGTTAACTCAAGGAGGAAGTGGTTCATGAACAGGAAATTCTTTCAGTACAGGCCAATGTCATCAGGTGATCGTCGACGCGCAAGAATGATTGCGTCGGGCTGTTTTGCGCTGGCCGGGATTTCCAAGGTCATCCATGAAGTAACCGTTGGAGCTGACGTCTTAGGAGTTGGGCTCGCAGTCGCGCTGTTCGCTATGTCCGGCATTGCTGCAATGAGCGTTGTGCGAACTATGTCGGCATAACCAATAGCTACAACGCATTGCCTCCTCGATGCTTGTGTCAGTTGTTTAGGGTGCCTATTTGCCTAATGGCATCAGCGAATCGCCAAGTAGGCGCATTCCTATCGATAGGTTAGGCTTGCCAGCCCCTCGGCTAGACTAACCCGGGCCCCCCCAACCTAATCGTTCATGACAAGGCGTGTGTATGGATTTGCGGCAACTGGAAGCGTTCGCGGCGGTCATGTCGGCGGGTAGTGTGACTGCGGCAGGGAAGATGCTGGGGCGTTCGCAACCTTCGGTGACTCGGGTTATCCAGGAGCTGGAGCAGGAGTTGGGGTTTGCCTTGTTCGAGCGCAGTGGGCCGAAGGTCACGCCGACTCAGAAGGCGTTCATGATGTATGCCGAGGTGGAGAATGCCCTGCTGGGTATTCGTAATATCCGCCAGCGTGCTCAGCAGATTGCGCAGGATGAAAACCTTCAGATCAAGCTGGTGGCGATTCCGGCGCTGGCTGCCGGGCTCTTGCCTCTGGCGCTGTCTCGTTTGCCGCAGGCTTTGCGTCCACAACACATCCAGCTGCACAGTCTGTCTCCGGAAAACGTCGTGCAGGCCGTGCTTTCCAAAACCATGGATCTGGGCGCTGTCAGCTTGCCGCTGGAGCACCGCGGGCTGGACATTCACTGGATTGGCGAGTCCGCGTGTGTTGCTGTGGTGCCGACCGGTTCTGAACTCGCAAGCTACGATGTGCTGCCCATGGAAGTGCTGGCTCGACGGCCACTGATCAGCATGTCCAATCCTTACCGTTTTCGTCGGCGCATCGATAAGGCTTTTCAGGATGCGGGAGTAGGCGAACCACACATGCTCGACACCAACACCTCACTGGTCGCCATGCAGATGGCGCGGGTCGGGCTGGGGGTGGCGCTGGTCGATCCGTTCACCGCATTGGGTGTGCCCATCGAAGGCCTCGTTGTGCGGCCCATTGAAAGCCATATCCCGTTTTTCTTTGGTCTGATTTCAGCCTTTGCCAGCCCGCTGAGTGACGTCACTGCCGCGTTGGTGAGCGAGCTGGCGACTTCCGCCCGGCTTCTCCTCCCTGGGATGGTCATGCACGATGCCAGTCAGCACGATGCCCTGTTGCAGAGCATTTATGCCAATTGAGTCAGGCGACTGGCAGCCTCTGTAGCGTCTGTAAAAAATCGTTCTTATTCACTTTAGGAATATCAATATTCAATAATCGGCGTTGAAGGAATATTCGCAGGCTTTTAGTATTCGTTTTATGAATGCATAAGCCTATTGAATGCATAAAGTTATGTGTGTGGAATGTTTTTTGTATGGTTGGCAATACAGCTGCCCTGCGAAAAAACTCTGCCATTCCTCGATCCCGAGTATTGAAAATGTCCGACTTCAAGATCCCCACCGGCCTTGCCGCGCTGCAAGCCCGCCTGCAACAGGATTTGCAGTGGCTGGATTTGCCTGCTTCGCCGTGGGTCAAGCCGCGTCTTGATCGCGGGCAGCCGGTATTGGACGTAGCGATTGTGGGCGGCGGTATGGCAGGCCTGGCGCTGGCCGCCGAGTTGCGCAACCTCGGGATTGTTGCGCGAACCTATGATCAATCACCGACCGGCTTCGAAGGTCCTTGGGCAACCACCGCGCGCATGCAAACCCTGCGCTCGCCCAAACAGCTGACGGGGCCGGCACTGGGCTTGCCTGCCTTGACCTTCCGTGCCTGGTTCGAGGCGCAGTTTGGTCTGGAGGCCTGGACCGCACTGGACAAGATTCCCCGGCTGCAATGGGCTGATTACTTGCGCTGGTATCGCAAGGTGCTGGATCTGGATGTTCGTAACGAACATCGGGTCACCCGGGTTCAGCCCCGTGCGGACGGTCTGGTCGAACTGGATGTCAGCCACGCTGGAGAAGACCAGCGTGTCGTGGCGCGCCACGTGGTACTGGCGACCGGGCGCGATGGGCTGGGCGGGCCCTGGGTTCCGGATTTCGCTCATGATTTGCCGCGCAGCGTCTGGGCTCATTCATCGGATGGGCTGCAGGATGACTGGTTCGTGGGCAAGCGGGTGGCGGTCATCGGTGGCGGAGCATCGGCCATGGACAGTGCTGCCACGGCATTGGAAGCTGGCGCGCAACGGGTCGATCTGTTGATCCGGCGCGCCGAGCTGCCTCGGGTCAACAAAGGCAAGGGGGCCGGAAACCCCGGCATGACCCACGGTTACTGGCGCTTGCCCGACGCCTGGAAGTGGCGAATCCGCAACTACCTCAATGCTCAGCAAGTGCCACCACCACGGGGCAGTACCTTGCGAGTCTCCAGCTCACCCAATGCGCGGTTTTTGTTGAACAGCCCGGTATTGGGCGTGCTGCAGAATCCGGCCGGTGGGCTGTGGGTGGATATACCTCAAGCCAGGCTGGAAGTGGATTTTCTGGTATTCGCCACTGGTTTTCGGACCGATTTCAAGCTGCGTCCTGAGTTCGCCAGCTTCGCGTCCCATATCCGTGCCTGGAGCGACAGCTTTACCCCACCAGCGGATGAGCCGGGTGCCGAGCTGGAAGACTTGCCGGATCTGGGCCTGTGTTTCGAATTCAAGGAGAAGACCCCGGGTGCATGCCCCGGTATCGGTCAGATCCATTGCTTCAATTACCCGGCGGCGCTGAGTTATGGCGCGGTGTCGGGGGATATTCCGGCGATCAGCGAGGGCGCCAAACGGCTGGCCCAAGGCCTCGCCGGGCAATTATTCAATGAAGACATCGAGCTGCATTTCGCCGCCATGCAAAGCTACGCCGAACCCGAGTTGCTGGGTGATGAATGGGTGGCGGGCGCGCCCACCGCCCAAGAGCTGCGCGAATGATCGGCTGGGCGGTACGGCGCCTGGGCCAGTCATTGCTGGTGGTGTTGCTGATGACCCTGGTGGTGTTTATCGGCCTCAATGCCATCGGCAACCCCATGGACATTCTGGTGGGTGAAGACCTTAACCAGGCCGAGCGTCTGGCAGCCATCGCCCATCTGGGCCTGGACAAACCGCTGTGGCAGCAATACCTGCTGTTTCTCAAAGGCGCGGTGCAGGGCAATCTGGGCCAGAGTTTCGTCTATCACGAAGACGCCATGCGCCTGATCCTGCAACGCCTGCCTGCCACCTTCGAGCTGGCCTTCTGTGCGTTATTGCTGGCGGTTGTACTGGGCGTGCCATTGGGCATGTTCGCCGGGACTTACCCGGACCATCCACTCTCGAAAATCCTTATGGCCAGCAGCATCGTAGGGTTTTCACTGCCGGCATTCTGGGTGGCCCTGATGATGATCATGCTGTTCTCGATCAAGCTCGGCTGGCTGCCCGCCAGTGGTCGCGGCGAGACCCGTGAGCTGTTCGGTATCCAGTGGTCATTCCTGACCCTGGACGGCTTGCAGCATCTGATCCTGCCCGCGCTGAATCTGGCGTTGTTCAAGATATCGCTGGTGCTGCGCCTGACCCGCGCCGGGGTGCGTGAAGTGCTGCCTCAGGAATACGTCAAATTTGCCCGCGCTAAGGGACTATCACGGGTTCGGGTGATGTGCATGCATGTGATGCGCAACACCATGATCCCGCTGGTGACGGTATTGGCCATGGAGTTGGGGTCGACCATTGCCTACGCGGTAGTGACCGAAAGTATCTTTGCCTGGCCCGGTGCCGGCAAGCTGATTCTGGACAGTATCAATATGCTCGACCGCCCGGTTGTGGTGGCTTACCTGATGGTTGTGGTGGTGATTTTCGTGGTGCTCAATCTGATCGTCGATGGCTTGTATTACGTGCTTGATCCGCGAGTTCGCGCGCAGGTGAAACCATGAGCCAAGTGTCCGTCACACCCGTCAAGGCCCCAGTTTTCAAGGCGCAGTCGCCCTGGCGTAGAAACCTCGATGAATTCAAATCGTCGCCTGTTGCGGTGGCCGGTTTGGTGGTCCTGCTGACGATTATTGCCATTGCTGCACTGGCGCCCTGGATCGTGTTTCAGAACCCCTACGACCTGATGCAACTCAATGTCCTCGATGCTCGGCTACCGCCCGGTACAGCCAACGTCGACGGTGGTTATACCTACTGGCTGGGCACGGATGGTCAGGGGCGGGATCTGCTCTCGGCCATTATTTATGGCTTGCGTATCAGCCTTTGGGTGGGGATTGGCTCGGCCGTGATTGCCGCCGTGCTGGGCACTCTGCTGGGGCTGCTGTCCGCCTATGTCGGCGGCTGGGTCGATGCCTTGTTGATGCGCCTGGTGGATTTGCTGTTGTCGTTCCCGGTGATCCTCATGGCGTTGATGATCCTCGCGTGGCTGGGCAAGGGCGTTGGCAACGTGATGCTGACCCTGGTGGTGCTGGAATGGGCCTACTACGCCCGAACCGCACGGGGCCAGGCGCTGACCGAAAGCCGACGCGAGTATGTCGATGCCGCTCGCGGCCAGGGTATCGGCGCGTGGCGCATCGTGGTCGGGCACATCCTGCCCAATTGCCTGCCGCCGCTGATTGTCATTGGTGCGTTGCAGATTGCCAGGGGCATCACCCTGGAAGCGACGCTGTCGTTTCTCGGCCTTGGCGTGCCCATCACCGAGCCATCGCTGGGCCTGCTGATCGCCAACGGCTTCCAGTACATGCTCAGCGACGAATACTGGATCAGTTTCTACCCTGGGCTGGCGTTGCTGGTGACTATCGTCGCCATCAATCTGGTGGGTGACCAGTTGCGCGATGTCTTGAATCCGAGGTTGCAGCGATGACGGTCCAGCAAATCCTGTCCGAGCCGGTGTCGAGCGCAGCGCCGACCCTGGAGGTGCGTAATCTGAGCACCTCGTTTTATACCCGCGCGGGCGTGTTGCCAGCGGTGCGCGATGTGTCTTTACGTCTTCAGCCCGGGCGCATCCTCGGGCTGGTGGGGGAGTCGGGTTCGGGCAAATCGGTGACCGGTTTCTCGATTCTCGGCCTGGTGGATGAGCCGGGGCGGATCAGTGGCGGCGAGGTGCTGTTCAAAGGTCGGGATCTGACTCGCTTGTCTGGTGCCGAACTGAGGCACCTGCAAGGCAATCGCATCGCGATGATTTTTCAGGACCCGATGATGACCCTCAATCCGGTGCTGCGCGTCGATACGCAAATGATTGAAGCCGTGCGCGCGCATCAACCGCTCAGCCGTGCCGAAGCCCGGGCGCACGCCAGTCGCACATTGGCGCTGCTGGGCATCGCCAGCCCGGACGAACGTCTGCGGGCCTACCCGCATCAGTTGTCGGGCGGCATGCGTCAGCGGGTCGCGATTGCCATTGCCTTACTGCATTCGCCGGACTTGATCATTGCCGATGAGCCGACCACCGCGCTGGACGTCACCATTCAGGCGCAGATCCTCAGCGAAGTGCAAAAGCTGGTCCGTCAGCAGGGCACGTCGCTGATCTGGATCACTCACGACCTGTCGGTTGTGGCCGGTCTGGCGGACGACATCGCTGTCATGTACGCCGGACGTATCGTTGAGCAGGGCAGCGTCGATGCCGTGCTTGACCATCCGCAACACCCTTATACCCGAGGCTTGATCGACAGCCTGCCGAGCCGCAACAAACGGGGCCAGCGCCTGCGGCAAATCCCTGGCATGGCACCGGACCTGCTGTCGATGCCCGCCGGGTGTGCCTTTGCGGCGCGTTGCTCGCGAATGACGGCGATCTGCGAGCAGGAACCGCCCAACGTCGAGCTGGAGCCGGGTCGGCTGGTCCGCTGTTTTCATCCAGGAGCTGGCGATGAGTAACGAATCGACACCCATCATCGAATTGCGTCAGGTCAGCAAGACGTTCGGCAGAGTCACCCCCGACACCGGACTGCAGCGCACCCTGCAACGCCTGCAACTGAGCCGTCCGCAGGCGGCAACGCAGGCGGTGGATCGGGTTGATTTGCGTATTGCTCGTGGCGAAGTCGTGGGGCTGGTGGGTGAGTCCGGCTGCGGCAAGTCAACGCTGGGGCGTATGGTCGCCGGATTGCTGCCGGTGTCTTCGGGCACGGCATCCATCGACGGCAAGCCCATCGAAGACCTGAATCCTGCCGAGCGTCAGGCGGCGCGTCTGAAGATCCAGATGATCTTTCAGGACCCATCGGCCAGCCTGAATCCGCGCCTGCGCGTGGACCGCATCGTGGGTGAGGGTGCGCTGTTGCATGGCCTGACCGATAAGGCCGGCTTCGACGATTACGTCAGCGCGCAACTGCAGCGCGCCGGCCTCAGCCCGCAATTGCGCCAACGCTATCCGCATCAGTTCAGCGGGGGCCAGCGTCAGCGCATCGGCATCGCCCGAGCCCTGGCAGTGCAGCCTGAGTTGCTGGTCTGCGACGAATCGGTGGCGGCGCTGGACGTGTCGATTCAGGCGCAGATTCTCAACCTGTTCATGGACCTGCGTGACGAGCTGGGGCTGACTTACCTGTTCATCAGCCATGACCTGGGCGTGGTCGAGCACCTGTGCGACCGCGTGGTCGTGATGTACCTGGGCCGGGTCGTGGAAAGCGCCGACGTGGACGATCTGTTCAGCCGCGCCAACCATCCCTACACCCAGGCGTTGCTGGCGCAGATTCCGCGCTTCGATATTCGCAGTGCCCGTTATGACGCGATCAAAGGGGAAATCCCCAGTCCGCTGAACCCGCCTGCCGGGTGTCATTTTCATCCTCGTTGCCCGCACGCCATGGCGCGCTGTCGCGTGGAAGTTCCGCCGCTCAGGGAGGTTGCGCCCAACCACCTGAGCGCTTGCCACCTCAACGAAACTGCCTGAACGGGCGCGCTTCGACGCCCGTCATCTCTTTGCCATTGCGTTCAAGGAATCCACACATGAAACCTCTTGTTCGTTCACTGCTGGCCTCGGCTCTGATTCTGTCGGCTGGTGGCGCCTCAGCCGAAACCCTGCGTATCGGTTACGCCGACCCGGTGTCATCCCTTGACCCGCAACTGAACAACTATGCCGGTGACCGCTCGGTGGCATTGCATGCCTTCGAATCCCTGGTCAATCGTCGCGACGACAAAACCCTGCCTGGTCTGGCCAAGAGCTGGAAAGTGCTGGACGACAAAACCTGGGAGTTCGCTCTGCGCGATGACGTCAAATGGCAGGACGGCAAGCCGTTGACCGCCGATGACTTTGTGTTTTCCTTCGAGCGTTCGCGCAGTGTGCCGGGCGCGGTGGCGTCATATGCCGGTGCGATGCGTACGGTTGAGTCGGTCCAGGCAAAAGACGACCACACCTTGATCATCAAGACCCGCACGCCCAACGCCAACCTGCTGCCAGACGTGGATTCGATCTATATCGTCAGCCGCCATGTGGGGGCCAATGCGTCCAGCGCCGACTACAACTCCGGCAAGGCCATGGTCGGCACCGGGCCTTATCGCTTCGTGTCGTATGTGCCGGGTGACCGCACGATTTTCGAACGCAATAAAGACTACTACGGCGCCAAGCCGACCTGGGACAGCGTCGATTATCGCTTCATCGCCAACCCCGCCAGCCGCACCGCCGCTTTGCTGGCAGGGGATGTGGATGTGATCGACAAGGTTTCGCCCACTGACGTAGCGCGTCTGCGCCAGAGCCCGAACGTCAAGGTCTACGCGTATCCCGGCCTGCGTGCACTGCTGATCCAGCCTTCATTCCGGGCCGGACCAAACGAATTTATCCGTGACAATGCCGGCAAGACCCTGGAGCAGAACCCGCTATTGGACGTGCGCGTACGCAAGGCGCTGTCCCTGGCCATCAACCGTCCGGCCATCGTCGAGCGCATCATGCAAAGCACGGTGACCGAGGCCAATCAATGGATGCCCGCCAAGACCTTCGGCTACAACCCTGATCTGAAAAACATCCCGTATGACCCGACCCAGGCCAAAGCGCTGCTTAAAGAAGCGGGCTTTCCCGAAGGCTTCCAGTTGACGGTGCATGTGCCGGGCGATCGTTACCCGCAAGCGCCGGAAACCATGCAGGCAGTGGCGCAATTCTGGTCGCGGATTGGCGTGAAAGTGCAGCTCGAAGTGCTGCCCTGGGCGGTGTACGCCGGCAAGGCGAACAAGAATGAATTGGCAATCAGCGTAATTGCCTGGGGCAATGGCACCGGCGAAGCGGCTTACGCATTGACCAACATTCTGACCACCGTCAACAGCGCCAAAGGGCAGGGCGCTTCCAACTGGGGCCATTACAGCAATCCGCTGGTGGATCAGGCGCTGGTCAACGCCACTGTCGAATTCGATGAAGCCAAGCGGCGAGCGATTCTGCAGGACTCGGCCAAAGTCGTGGCTGATGATGTGGGCATCATTCCGTTGTTCCACTACCAGAACATCTGGGCCGCCCGTAAAGACCTGAAAGTCGAGCCACTGGTCAGCGACCGCACGGCGGCGAGCATGGTTACCAAACTGCCTTGAACCCGCAAGCCTGCCGATGTGAAGTCGGCAGGCCTGGCTGAAATTTGCGAAGGACCTTTCATGACGATCACCCCTGAATCTGTCGATGTGCTCGACACCCTGTTGGGCATCACACCTGGCACGGAACTGCACCGCGTCCGCCACGCCCGGGACAAAGTCCTGGCGGCCACTCAAAGCAGCCATGCACAGTTTTTTGATCCGCAACTCACCGATAATCTCGCCCTGAGCGAGCGGTTATGGGTGGCGTACTTCGCCATCCATCTGACCCCCAATCCACTGTTGGCTGAGTATTACCTGGAGCAGTTGCAAGGCCTGAATGTTGACCCGGCCTGGGTTGCTGCGGTGAGCGCGGGTCAGCTGGAGGCGCTGGGTGATCATCGGTTACAAGCGATTCTGGTGTTCACTCGCACGCTCATCGAACGCCCGGTGGAAGGCGATCGTCAGGCGCTTGTTGTGCTGCAACAGGCTGGGTTGTCGACAGCGGAAATTGTCCTGTTGTCGCAGTTGATTGCGTTTTTGTCCTATCAAGTCAGGCTGGCTGCTGGCCTGGCAGCCTTGTTGTCCGCAGGAGCCGCCTCATGAGCGAACCGATCCGCATCAATGGCTTCACCAGTGAAGTGCTGGGCTGGAAAGCCTGGCTGCCGACCATCAAACTCGATAGCGCCACTCCAGACCAGTTGGCCGTGCTGGAAGAAAGCCACCCGCAAGCCAAGGTTTCCGATTATTACCTGACGCTTGCCCATGAGCCTGAGGTGCTGCGCCAGCGTTCACTGGCGTTCAACGCCATCATGTACGCGCCAGGCGGGCTGTCGCGCGCCGAGCGTGAACTGGCCAGTACCGTGGTCTCACGTATCAATCAATGTGTGTATTGCGCCTCGGTTCACGCCCAGCGTTTCGAGCAACTGGCCAAGCGCAATGATGTCATCGCACAGATTTTCAGCGATCCGCAAACGGCTGGCACCACCGACCGGGAGAAGGCCATTGTCCAGTTCTCGATCGACCTGACGCTGGATCCGGCAGCGCTCACAGCCGAACACATCCAGCCGCTGCGGGCTCAAGGTCTGGATGACGCGCAGGTACTGGACCTGATTCATGCCATCTCGATTTTCGCGTGGGCTAACCGCTTGATGCTGAACCTGGGGGAGCCGGTTTTCAGTCAGGGCGTGTGACGAGCGGACGTATTCAGCCATGCATCAACATCAGGCACCTCAATATTTGGTCTATTAATTGTACAAAACTGCAAGCTGCGTATAAGTTTGTAGTCGAGTCGGCAGTTTTTGCTGCCGTTAGACCAGGTTAAAGAGGCTGCCTTTATGCCGCATCGATGGCTGATGATTCTGTTGCTGATGAGTGGTCCGGCGCTGGCGCGTTGGCAGGAAGTGCTGCCCGGTGCCCAAGTCGTGGGTGGTGGTGATTTGCGGGTGTTTGGCTTCCGGGTCTATACGGCGCGTCTGTGGAGTACCAGTGCACCATTGAACGGTGATCAGCCCTTTGCGCTTGAGCTGACCTACCACCGGGCCATCACCCGCGAGGAGCTGGTCGAGGCCAGCGTTGACGAAATCAAGCGCACGTCGCCTGGTCCTGTCAGCGACGCGCAGATCGCTCAGTGGCAAGCGCAGATGGAGCAGGCGTTTGTCGATGTCCAGGCCGGTTCGAAAATCACCGGCGTTTATCTGCCCGGTCGTGAAGCGCGCTTTTACGTCGGTGAGAAGCTTCAACACGTTGTACAAGATCCGCAGTTTGCCAAAGCTTTTTTCGATATCTGGCTAAGCCCCAAAACCCGCAACCCGGACCTGCGCGATCAGTTGCTCGGAACCGTCGGCAGCTAAGCGGCGCATGCTTGAGGAAACCCCATGTTGAAAATAGTAGGGATGGCCGTTTTGCTCTGTCTGGCAGGTTGCAGCGGCGTTCAGGTCAGCCAGTACAGTCAGGAAACGCCGAAACTGGACCTGCGCGAATATTTCACCGGTCGAGTGCTGGCCGACGGCATATTCCAGAAGCGCTCGGGGGAAGTTGCCAAGCGTATGCACGTGGTTATTGATGGCAAAAGCCAGGGTGAGGCGCTGATCCTGAGTGAGGCGTTTACCTACAGTGATGGCAAGAAGGAAAGCAGGGTCTGGACCTTGCTGCCGGACGGCCCTGGACGCTGGAAGGGCACTGCGGCTGATGTTGACGGTGAAGCGTTTGGTGAGGTGTCCGGGAATGCCTTCCACTGGCGTTATGTGTTGAACCTAAAAGTGGATGACTCGACCTACAAAGTTGCCTTCGATGACTGGATGTACCTGCTCGATGACAAGACGCTGGCTAATCGCTCGTACATGAGCAAGCTGGGTGTTGAGCTGGGGCAGGTGACGCTGTTTTTTCGTAAGCAGTGATCGTGCGGGGGCGTGAGCTTGGTCGCGAGGCGTTTTGCTTCGTGCGCCTATCTGAAGCCGTGCCGACATCCCGACGCTTCAAATTAGCCCCCGTGGGAGCGAATTCATTCGCGAATGCGGTGGTGCAAACGCCGAATCTCTATCGGCTGCAACGGCTTTTTCGCGAATGAATTCCCTCCCACAGGTTGCGCGGATAGCGCGGAACATGTGATGTGAACCCATTTGCGGTCGAAACTTTTTGCAACCTTCCCCTGACGATCCCACTCACCCCTCTGTAACATGGCGACCCCGACGGCAATGTCGGGAGCATCACCCTGAATTCTTCACACCGGAAACCGTACATGACCGAGCCTGATTCAACTTCCAGCAGGGACTTCATTCTGGTCGCCTGCGCGTTACTGATCACCATGCTCGGTACCACCTTGCCAACGCCGCTGTACGTGTATTACCAGCAGCAAATGGGCTTCGGCGAGACGTGGGTGACCTTGATCTTTGCCATCTATGCCGCCGGGGTTATCGCGGCGCTGCTGGCGGTCGGCAGTTGGTCCGATCAGCTGGGGCGCAGGCCAATGCTGTTTGCCGGTCTGCTCATGGGCGCCATCAGTGCGCTGATCTTTCTTTACTGGCATTCCATCACCGGCTTGTTGGTAGGCCGGCTATTTTCCGGGTTTTCTGCCGGGATCATCACCGGCACCGCGACCGTTGCGATCATCGAACTGGCGCCCAAAGCCTGGAGCAAGCGCTCTACGCTGGTAGCGACTGCCGCCAATATGTTCGGCCTCGGCCTGGGTCCGCTACTGGCAGGGCTCACATCACAGTACTTGCCGCACCCGCTGCAATTGGTGTTCTGGCTGCATCTGGGTTGCCTGGCATTGGCGATGCTCGGCGTGGCGCTGGCGCGGGAAACCGTACAACGTCCTGAAGTGCCGCGCTTGCGGGTCATGCGGCCTTCAATACCGGCGCAGGTGCGTGCCTTGTTCATACCGGCCGCCATCGCCGGGCTGGCCGGGTTCAGCGTGGCCGGGTTGTTCACCAGCATGGTGCCGTCGATCATGCGTCAGGTCATGGAGCAGTCCAGCGGCATCATCATCGGTGCGGTGGTCGGTTCGTTTTTCGCTGCCTCCGTGGTGGGGCAGGCTTTATTGCAGAAGCTGCCTGCACGTCTGCACATGACCCTGGGCTGTAGCTGCCTGATTGTCGGTATGCTGGCCCTCGGCTTGAGTATCGCCACTGAGCAGATGGTGTTGCTGATGATGGCCGGACTGACTGCTGGCATTGGTCAGGGCATGGTGTTCCGCGCGGGCATGGGTGCGGTGACAGGTGCCAGCCCGGCCCATCAGAAAGCCGCTGTTGCGTCAGCGCTGTTTGTCCTGCTTTACCTGTCCATGTCGCTGCCGGTGATCGCCGTGGGGGTCAGCGTGCCGGTGTTCGGCCTGCGTCATGTGGGTGAGTTGTTCAGTGGCATCGTGGCCGTGATCGCGTTGCTGGCGATGTGGAGCATGAAGCGGGCGCAAGCGATTACGATCTGACGCCCGTTGCCTGCGCAAAAGGGTAGGCGTCCGGCGAAGTCACCTACGACACTTATAGCCAATCGATAAAGCATGATTCAAATTGGAGAAAACCAGTATTTGGCCAGAATCTATAATTTTCGACGGGCAGTTTCCAACCTTAGCGTTATTTGGAGGCTTCCAGAAACCGCGACAGCGATTGCGCCAAGGTATCGAACACCAATGCGATACGTCTCACTCGCCGGAGGTCTTGGTACATTGCATTCCATACACCTACTTTAAAATCGACCGGTTTCGCAGCACTCGCACCAGCCTAAGCCGACTCGCCAACTGGCTCGAGCACATCCCAATTCCCAGTCCTGCCTTTAGCGCCGCAAATTGGGCCAGATGATCATCAGTACGAATGACCGCGCGTTCGGTCAGCTCCTTTAGATTGAAGGTTCACCCACTACCTACCAGGGGAGACGTTCTCCGCTATAGGCGAAGAAATTGCCGCTGTCGGCAGGCGCCAAGCGGTCAATCAGAGATAACAATTCATGGGCAGCAATACTCGCCGGCCTAGCTGCTGAGGCACCACGAAAGGGCTGTGACAGACCCGAAATGACGGTGCCGGGATGAAGGCTCAACAAGCGGATCTGAGGCCGCGTTCGTGCCAGTTCGATGGCAGCCGTTTTAATCAGCATGTTCAGTGCGGCCTTGGAGGCGCGATAGGTGTGCCAGCCGCCCAAGCGGTTATCGCCGATGCTGCCTACCTTGGCAGAGAGCATCGCCATTGCGCCATGAGCGTCCAGCAACGGCAGGAAGTGACGCAAAACCAGAGCAGGGCCAAACGTGTTGACCTGAAATACTGACTGCAACGCGCCTGCTTCAATTGCGGAGTAACTTTTTTCAGGCTTTATTTCGTCGCGATGAAGCAGACCTGCGGCATGCACGATCAAATGATACGGTGCTTCTTCAGTCAATTCGGCTGCCGCTTTGGCGATACTGTCGGCATGCTCTAGGTCGAGGCAAGGAACACTGCTGCGCCCCAACTCACGAACATACGCACACCGTGGATCCTGATTGAGCAATTCACAAAAAGCCGAGCCGAGCGCCCCACTGGCGCCTATTACGAGGGCACGATAGCCCTCACCAAGGGAGTTCATCGTCAAGGGACTGTTCATCTAGGCTCTCCTGCGGTCTTGTTGGTGTTAACCCAGTCGCCCTATCAGTTGCAGGAACTCGTGACGCGTAGAGGAGGACTCGCGAAAGGCGCCCAGCATCACGGATGAGGTCATCACCGAATTTTGTTTCTCCACGCCCCGCATCATCATGCACATGTGCTTCGCTTCAATGACCACCGCCACGCCGGCGGCATCGGTGATGTGCTGAATGGCGTCGGCAATTTGTTTGGTCAGGTTTTCCTGGATCTGTAGGCGACGAGCGAACATGTCCACCACTCGGGCCACCTTCGACAGGCCCAGTACCCTTCCTGTGGGGATGTACGCTACATGAGCCTTGCCGATGAAGGGCAGCATGTGATGCTCACACAATGAATACAGTTCGATGTCTCGCACGATGACCATTTCATCGTTTTTCGATTCGAACAATGCGCCATTAACCACATCCTCCAGACTCATCGTGTAGCCATTGCACAGGTACTTCATCGCTGTGGCTGCGCGCGTTGGTGTGTCCAGCAGTCCTTCTCGCTCCGGGTTCTCGCCTAAGCCGACGATAATGTCACGGTAATGTTCGGCTAATGATGGGGTCATCTTGATTCCTCGCAGCCACGCTGCGCTTTATTTATCGACAATCCTTGGCGGTAGGGGAGTATCTCCTGAGCACGATCTGACGCAGATGAAACAGGGTTCGCCAGATCAGCCATGACCCAGGTTCTGCGTCGGGGGCATGACAAAGCGAAGCTTTCTAGGTCTGCTTTTTTTCCAAGCGGGACTGCTCGTCTGATGCGGGTTTTGACGCCGGCACCGCGCAACGGTCATCGACACAGCGGCGGCCACTATCTGGATGAGGTAACCACGCCAAATGCGGACGTAAGCGGCAGAAAAGGCGATAACCGAGTTCAAGCAGCGGGCGCAATACCGTCCACGTGAGTGGCGTTACCCAAAAACCCAAACCGGCGGCTCGCCAGCTCCAAAGGGTGGCATCCAGGCCGGTTATCCAGCGCCCATCAGCGAAACGGGCGTGCAGTGAGGACTGCATGTGCTCTAACGTGAACCCGAGTGCCTCGGCGTCGAATGCATCGCTGCTGATGTCCACAAAATGCAGTTGATCCTTTACGGCATGTCCGCGTAGGAGCTTGATTTCGCGCGCACACAGAGGGCATTCACCGTCAAAGTACAGAGTCAGCGGCCAGTTGATTTTGTTGTACATCGACCATGATCTCGTATAAGTTCTGTACAAGATATGCTGAAAGAAACGGACTGACAATGGGCACTATGCAGTAGCTGCGCGATGGATTCTCAAGCCCAATTTCGTGAACGGATCGCCCATCCTTTCGGCATCTAGGTTCGAGAGGGCGAGCTATACGAGGCGTTCACAAGCTTGCAAGGTGCGTATAGGACACAGGGCGATTCGGAGCGCTTGCGTAACAGATTCACGAGGTTTGGAACAGCTTAGGGCTACAGTCATGCACCACCTCGCCATCAATATCTCGCCGAAGCGGGGCTCTTGGGCCTAAAGTTTTGAGCTTCGCTCACTGCAAGGAATACAAATGAACGCGTTGCCTTCAACCTCTCTGCCCAAGCACGTCAGACTGCTGGGTTACGGCGGTCTGTTGCCGTTTATTTTTCTGGCGCTGCTGATCCCATTCTCTCTCGACTATCGGCCATTGTTTGCGATTGCGCTTGTTAACTATGGCGCAGTCATCCTGAGCTTCGTGGGTGCCTTACACTGGGGCTTCGCCATGACCTTGCAAGATATGAGCGCCAAGCAGTGCCGCGCCCCGTTCATCTGGAGTGTCATTCCTGCGCTTATTGCTTGGATTGCCACATTACTGCCAATGCCACTGGGTTGCTTGCTGTTGGTCATCGGCTTAGTTGTCCACCTCCGGCAGGACAGACAGCTGTTGCGGGTTATGAGCTTGCCCGGCTGGTATCTGCCGATGCGACTACGGCTTACCCTCGTGGCTAGCGTCTGCTTGCTGGTTGCCGCGATGGTTGAGGTGCTTCATTCATGAAGCCTGTTTTGCCCAGCTCGTTGTCCATGACTTTTCCACGTCTGACCTGGGCGTCCACCGATGTGATACTGGTTGCGAACTAGGTGCCTAACGCGACTTCTGGCACAAGCCACCGGTGCATGAGGCAAGCAAGATTCTTCTAACTGGGTTTGGGCTAATCTCGATACTCGGTAGCGATTATTGATGTATGCGAGTTACCAAGACGCCTACCAGCAAAGGTTCTAACAAGGCCTATGATTGTGTGATGATCCCTGAATAGACAATGACAGGAGTCATGCATAGCGGCGCGATTGGATGAACCCTCTTTGACAGGAATTTATATGGCGTTCCCTAGCCAGCGCTTAGCACTGCTTGAATCAGTCGTCGAACAGTCGTTCGACGCCGTATTGATCACAGATGCTGATTTTACGTTTTGCGCTTCATGCCTAGCATTCTGCTGGCTGAAAGAGATTTCTACAGATATCCGTTTTTTTGACGATACAGTTTATGAGCTGCTGGAAATAGCTGCGAATACGCTGCCGACAGGTGATGAAAATGTACAGAATTTTCCTTTTTTTCATTGTATGAACATATTTTTGCAATTTATTTTTATCGATGCTGAAGTAGCAGCTATCCATATCAATCGCTTCGCACTCTACGTGCGGTCAGCTTTTAGCGTTAACCTCAAATGAGTACTTACCCAGTAAGTGATAATGATGAAGAGCGCATTCAGACTTTGAATGCTTTCGCGCTGATGGATACGCCACCTGAGCATGAATATGATCAGATCGTCCAAATGGCATCTCGGATTTTTGATGTCCCCATTGTTCTGATTTCTTTGGTTCATCGCGACCGACAATTTTTCAAAGCGCGTGTTGGCCTCGATGTGTGCGAAACGGGCCGTGATGTCTCATTTTGTAATTTTGCGCTCATGGGCCGTAACGTTCTTTTGGTACCTGATGCGTCGCAGGATGCGAGATTTAGCTCAAACGCCTTGGTTGTTGGCGCTCCTCATATTCGCTTTTACGCGGGGGCGCCATTGATAACAAGTACCGGTCATGTGCTGGGTAGCTTATGCCTGATTGACAACAAGCCACGAGAAACCTTCTCAGACCGTGACCAGCTTGTTCTTCAGGACTTGGCCGTCATCGTTATTGAAAAAATGGAATTACGTCGGCTCGAAGTCCAGAATAAGGATAGCCGCACCCGGTTCACGAATATCACGTCTACTTCACCCGATGCCATTATTTGCTCAGACAGCAAAAATCAAATTACCTCTTGGAATAGTTCGGCCGAGCTTATTTTCGGACATACATCCGAAGAGGCTGTTGGAAAGGCTCTCGACATCATTATTCCGCAAGAGATGCACTCCAGACACCATGCAGGTTTTTCGAGGGTAGTCTCAGGCGGCCCAACCAGCATCATCGGAAAATCCGTCAACCTGACGGCCATACATCGCGACGGCCATAAAATACCCATAGAGCTCTCGCTCTCACAATGGACTGAAGCCGGCGAGCCACAATTTGGGGGGATCATTCGTGACGTCACCAAACGTGTGGAGGCTGACAAGCTACTGAAGCACGCTGCTGAATACGATCATCTGACGGGCCTCGCTAATCGATCAACACTTAAGCAGCGGATTACGGAGGCTTGTGACGCGCAAATAAGAGCGGCAATTCTTCTGATCGACCTAGACGGTTTCAAGGATGTTAACGATACGTTAGGCCACGCGGCAGGTGATTTTGTCCTGAGAGTGACGTCAAATCGTCTTCGCGAACGCGTCCCAATGTGTCATATGGTGGCCCGTCTGGGTGGGGACGAATTTGTAGTTTTCATGCCAGAGATTGTAGATGAGCCGACAGCGATTGAGCTTGGTTTGGCGCTCATCGCACTCATTGAGGAGCCTATAGAGTTTGAAGACAATTATATTTATATCGGAGCCAGTATTGGCGTGTCGATGAGATCAGGCTCCGATTACGATGGCGAGCAAATGCTAGGTAACGCGGATTTGGCGCTCTATCAAGCCAAGTCTGACGGTAGATCCCTTGTTCGTATGTTCACCTCCGAGCATCGACACACCGCATCGAAGAGAGGAGCTCTCAGCTCATCAATGCGTCAGGCCTGGGCGAACAAAGAGTTTGAACTGTACTACCAGCCCCAGGTACGACTTGCAGATGGCGTTATTACTGGGGCCGAAGCACTTATACGATGGAACCATCCAACACTGGGTGTCATTTCCCCAGCGGTTTTTTTACCTACACTAGAAGCAGGCCTTCTAGCGGTACCGGTGGGCGAATGGATATTGCGCTCAGCCTGTAAACAGGCAGCTCATTGGCGAAATATCGGCTGTGACGGATTCAGGATCGGCGTCAATTTGTTCGCGGCTCAGTTTCGTACGCGCGATTTTTCTGAAACCGTCGAAAGTGCGCTTAACGACTTTTCTTTACCAGCAAACGCACTCGAACTGGAGATTACAGAAAATATAATTTTGCGAAACGAACAGCGGATTATGGAGCCCCTACGCTACCTTCGCTCGTTGGGTGTAGGCATTGCGTTCGATGATTTTGGTACAGGCTATGCGTCTTTGAGCCTTCTGAAAGACTACCCGGTCACACGTCTGAAGATTGACCGTTCGTTTGTAAGTGGCGTCGAACGTAGCAAAAAAGACGAAGTAATCATCGAGGCTGTTATCAGGCTGGCTGCCGGCTTTAATCTTCAAGTCACTGCGGAAGGCATAGAAACCCGCGAACAGGAAAGTCTGATGCTGCATTATTTATGCGAAGAGGGCCAAGGCTACCTGTATGGTCGCCCTATGACGGCTCATGAGTTCACTGAGCGTTATGTCTCAACTGCTGACCGACGATCTGACGTGCCAAATGATTAATAATCCAGAACACCTGAGTAGGATTTAAAACCAGACTGCCCTCTGACTGGAATTAAATAGTCCGGTGTACCGTCCGACACCCTTACTCGCTGCGCAACTCCTGTCGCAATTCTGGACTAACTCAGTAGAGACGCCAGGTCATGGTAAGCGTCTGCCCAAGTCACAGGTAGCCGGTGACTGGAGCTTATTGCCGCTGATGCGATTTTGACCCAGGCTGCTGGTATTCATTGACCTACCCGAATACTCAGCGAACGAAGTCTTTGCGCAGAATTTCAGATACCGCATATAGTCAATTAAAATCAGCAACTGTGGTCAAAATTTTTCAGCGCCAACATTACAGTTTCTTTGGGTGCTGCCGATAATGGTTTACTAGCTAGGTATTCAGGAATGGCTAATGACAGGGAGGCATAACCATGGTCGTTTCAATTAACTCAAACTCATTTCCTGGCTCGCAGGTTTCCAGTGTGACGGCGAGCCCAAATGGATCGCTGACGAAAAGTCAGGTGACTACTGTAAACGCCGTTGTTGGCAGTCAGAAAGATACCAGCAGCATTTCTTCACTCTCTCTGCAGCTGAGCGAAAGTGCGGCGCGTGCATCGGCAAGGGACTCGAGCTTGAGCAGGAAAGAGCTTGGTGCAAAAGCCAGCGAGCTTTTGAGCCAGATTTCTGGTGATGGTTATTTCGCCAACAAAAAAGCCATCGATGCAGAAGTGCCTGACACTGATGATCCTGTGTTGTTGGCACGCGCGGAAAATTCAACGCAATTTGTCAATGGCAGTGGCAAGAACCCATTTTCGGGTATGTCGAGCGATCAACTCTCATTGATAATCTATGATGACAGTGGGAGTTTTACGACTAATGAGCGCCGCGCCGCGTGGAGCGAGTCATTCGACCAAGAGTCCGTCTGGCGGCAGAAGGTTGCTGCCAATGCGATGGCGGAATATAACGGAACCGGGAAACTGACGAAATTCTTTACTGCAGCCCTTGAACACTATAAGGATCTACCAGCTATTGAGCAGGCACAATATCCTGAAAGTTATGAGGCGAAGCTGCAGGGTTGGATAACACTCGACTTCAACTACAAGACTCATACCGCTGAAGGTGCCGGGAGTGCTCAGGACGTGATTAATAAGGTATTAAGTCTCGACAAGCAGATGTTTGATGGCACTGGTGCAGATCCTACTTGAGTGCAGAGCGTACCTAAGTTTACACATAGCAAAAGGTGCCGGTAGAGCAGCCATAAAAAATCCGAGGCCAGTATCCTGGTCTCGGATTTTTTTATAACCGGCAGTGCTTACATCAGGGTGTTCTTCTTGATGCTGCCTTCCTGAATGATCATCGCCAGGTTTTCGCCTTGGCCCACCAGGCAGCCGATGTCCTCCAGCGGATTGCCGTCCACCACCAGCAAGTCAGCGATGGCACCCTCGGCGATGCAGCCCAGTTGACCTTCGCGCTGCAGGATCTTGGCGGCAACGCTGGTGGCGCTGCGCAGAGCGGCCAGGTTGCCGAGCACTTCGGCACGGATCTGCAGCTCGTGGCTTTGGTACTGGTGCATGTCGCCCAGCAGGTCGGAGCCATAACCCATTTCCACACCCGCTTCAGCAAACAGCTTCAATGCATTACGGCCGGCCAGGCGCACGTCTTCGATCTTGGCCACTGAGTCCGGTGGTAAACCCGCTTCTGCGCCGTGTTTGGCCAGCATCTCGTAAGTGACCTGGGTGGGCACGGCAAACGCGCCTTTTTCCGCCATCAGTTTTGCGGTATCAGCATCCACCAGGTTGCCGTGCTCAATGGTCCGCACCCCGCACTCAATGGCCCTGCGAATGGCCCTGGCGGTGTAGGCGTGGGCCATCACGTAGGTGTTGGCGGCTTCGGCCTCCTCGACGATGGCGCGGATCTCCGCTTCGCTGTATTGGGTATTGGCAATCGGGTCAGTGGGGGAGGACACGCCGCCCGAGGCCATGATCTTGATCTGGTTGGCGCCTTGTTGCAGCTCTTCACGCACGGCCAAGCGAACATTATCGACGCCGTCCACGACACGGGCGATGGCGCCTGCGCGGAAGCAGCACGAGCACGGCTCACTGAGCAGCAGTTCGCCGCGAGCCCGCATGTCGCCGTGGCCGCCGGTCTGCGACAGCGCTTTACCCGCGGCGAAGATGCGTGGGCCGGGGACCAGCCCCAACGCGATCGAACGTGCCAGTGCCCAGTCGGCACCGCCCGCATCGCGCACGGTGGTAAAGCCCCGGTTGAGCATGGCTTCGAGAATCGGCAAGGCGCGGTACATGATGATCGCGTTGGGTTGCAGGGCGTTCATGCCCAGGTTCGCATTGGAAGCCAGCACATGCACGTGGCAGTCGATCAGGCCGGGCATCAGGGTGCGGCCGTCGAGATCGAAGACCTGGGCGTCAGCTTCCGGCGCAGTGCCTTGTGGTTGGACGGCGCTGATTCGGCCGCCCTCAATCACGACCTCCAGGCCACCCAACAGGTCACCCTTGACCACGTCCAGCAGCTGGCCGTTACGCAGAATCAGGCGGGAAGTGTTTTGAGTACTCATTGCAAAGCTGCTCCTTTGAAGGTGGCGTTGGGGCTGGCGGCACGGTCGCGAAACAGGAACGCGCCGCAGCCGCTGACCACCGCCGCAAACATGATGTAAAAGGCGGGCGCCACGTTGCTGCCGGTATTGGCGATCAGCCAGGTAATGGTGAAGGTGGCGAAACCGCCGAAGATAGTGACCGCAAAGTTGTAGGCCACCGACAGGCCGGTAGACAGCACGTGGGTCGGCAGCAGTTCACCAAATGCAGCGAGGATCGAGCCGATATAACCGGCGATCAGCAGGCCCATGACCAGCTCGAAAATCAGCAACGAGGCCACCCCAGGCACCTGGTTGATGTACAGAAACATGGGGTACGCCGCGAAGAAAATCGCAACGGCCGAACCCAGCAGCCAAGGGCGACGACCCTGTTTGTCAGCGAGCATGCCGACTATGGGCGTGGCAATGATCAGCACGGCGCCGCCCATCATCCCGGCACTGAAGCCCATCCAGCTCGGCAGGCCCAGCACCCGGGTCGAGTACGACGGGATGTAGAACAGGATCGCGTAGGTGCACACCGTCCACAGCACCACCAGCGAGAAGCTGATCAGGGTTTGTCGAGGATAGGTGCGCAGCACTTCGCGCAGGGGCGACTCTGCTGTTTTGGCGTCGGTATAGGCGGGTGTTTCATCGATGCGGCTCCGGATGTAGAAGCCTACCGGGCCAATCAGCGTGCCGATGATGAACGGGATCCGCCAGCCCCAGCTTTCCAGCTGGGCCTGGGTCAGGTAGCTGGAGAGCAAAGCGCCAAGGCCCGAACCCATCAGCACCGCAACCCCGATGCTGGCTTGAATCCAGCTGGAGTAAAACGCCTTTTTACCGTCCGGGGCATGCTCGGTGAGAAACGCCGTGGCACTGCCCATTTCCCCGCCCGCCGAAAAGCCCTGTAGCAGGCGCGCCAGCACTATCAGCACCGGTGCGATCAGGCCGATCTGGGCGTAACCGGGGGTGATCGCGATGATCAGGGTGCCCAGCGCCATTAATAGAATGGTCAGCGACAACGCCGCCTTGCGCCCATGTTTGTCCCCATAGATACCCAGCACGATGCCGCCCACCGGGCGCATGAAGAACCCCACGCCGAAGGTGGCAAGCGCCAGTAAGTAAGAGGTGAGTTCGCTGTCGGTGGGGAAGAAGACCTTGGCGATAATCACCGAGAAAAAGCTGTAGACCGTGAAGTCGAACCATTCCAGGCCATTACCGATGACCGTGGCGACCACGGCCTTGCGGGCCTGTTGATTGTGCGTGAGGGTGGAGGCGTTTTTTATAGCGTTCACGTAGAACTCCTGCATGCAGATGACGCAGGGATAATCCCGCGCGCTAATTTGGGCAGAGAAGCATTGGGTGAAACATCGTCAGGGTCTGGTGCCCTTGTAAGGCCGAGAATACTCGGCGCTCTGGATGCGGCAAAACGCTCATTTGGCAGATATGCATGCGCTGGGGGCATGCAGAGATGATAGTGCACAGTCTCGCAGGAGATCCCCTGTCGTCCAGACGCCTCGCTGTCGCGTAGCAAACATGGGACCTCGTAGATAATCTGTTGGACGAGCCCTAATACCATGTATATCCAGCAGCGGCGGCGACGCTGATTCACCTTTGCGCCCTTACGGCGCCTCACTTTTGATAGAGCGCAAAAGTAAAACGCTCCCGCTCCTTTGTCCGGGTCTTCGCCAAGGCTCAGACTTCCCTCGCTCCGGCATTGCTCCGTGGGTCGCCGCAAAGGGCCATCCCTGGCCCAGTGCGGCTAAACCGGCATCCTTGCCGGTTCACCCACTGCGCAATACCTGCGCTCGGCCGGCCACAAGTCGCAAATTGTGTCGCCCCTACGTTTTGCGCAGGCCTCGAGAATCAAAAGCAGGGTGAGTCAGGAAGACGTCATGCTTGAGAAATCTGCAAAGCAGATTTGCTTTTGCTTTTCATGCCGCGATTTCACAGACGACACAAAATGCGCGTCGGGAGGCTGAGTGGAGGTGCCGTGGGGTGGGTCGCTCGGCATGGATGCCGAGCGAGCGCCGCTGGGCCATGGATGGCCCGTCGGCGCGTGCCCGCCCCACGGTGCCGGAGCGAAGGTACCGCCGCGAAGCGGGGGCCGTACGCCAGCGCAGAGGTTTTGGTTACTTTTGGCACCAAAAGTGACCCGGCCGTCAGGACGGAACCTGACTCAGCAGCACCCGGATGCAGTGCCGGTACCCAGTTCAAGGCTCACCACTCTGATTCGTCGAAGCTACGAACATACAAGGAGCGGCTGCAGCCGCGAGGGGCCGGGACAGTCGATGCATACTCGCCGCCAGTGAAGTTGCTTTCGCGGCTAACGCGGAACGCCACCCGGCCGCTCCTACAAAAAAAAGGCGTTCCAATTCAGTTAGTTATTTTGCGTTTGTTGCCGACAGCAGTGCCTTCGAAGACAGGGGTGGAACCTCACAGAGGTATCTCTCTCTGCACCGCCAGCCATTTCTCGAACGAGCGCGCTGCCCGGCTGGGGAATTGGCCGGTGGGGTTGAGCAGGTAATAGCCGCCGATTTCACCCACATGGGCGTCACACGCCGGTACTAGGGCGCCGGATGTAAGGTGCATGTCAATCATCGGCGACCAGCCCAGCACGATGCCGCGGCCGGCGATGGCGAGGTCGACCATCACCGGGTAGTTGTTGACCGTCAGGCGTCGGCGAATGGCGGATGCGTCCACGCCCTGGCGTGCGAACCAGTCGGTCCAGGACAGCCATTGGCGTTGGCCGTCTTCGAGCATCAGCAGGCGATGTTCGAGTAGCGCTTCAGGCTCCAGCACCTGGCCTTGCAGGTAACCGGGTGCGCAGTAAGCACCGACCGATTCGGGAAACAGCAGGCGGCTGTCCAGCCCAGGTGGTGAGCCGGAGCGCAGGAAGTACACGGCCAGGTCAAACTCGGCGCGCACCAGGGAATCCAGCCCGTCCACCACCCGCAGGCGCACGTCGACGTTGGGGAATTCGTCGGCATAGCGTCCCGTCAACGGGCCCAGCCAGAGCGCCGCCACGCCGCTGGAACAGGCCAGCGTCAATTCCTGCTCGCCGCTGTGGGTCATGACTTGCGCCGTGGCTTCAGCGCAATGGGCCAGCACCCGATGCACCTCTTCGGCGTAGACCTGCCCGGCGACGGTGAGGTGGATGCGCTTGTGCTCGCGTCGGAACAGCGCCCGGCCCAGGAACTCCTCAAGCTGCTGCACCTGGCGGCTGATTGCGCTTTGGGTCAGGTGCAGTTCGGCGGCGGCGCGGGTAAAGCTGCCGTGACGTACCGTTGCCTCGAACGCAATCAACGTTTGCAGCGGCGGCAGGGGTTCGATGCGCATGAGTAGGCCCGATACGGAAATGGAATCGCGCCATCAGAACAAAAACCCGCAGGTTTTTCACCTATTGCAACGCTGTCGATCGTGCAGAGTCGGCCGGGCGCTTTCAGCGGGGTCTCAGGTGAAGGCATAACTCTTGCTTTGCTAACAATAAATATATCGATAGCTAGCAGGAAAAGAGGGCTTCTGAATCATGATTGCCACATCACGCCGTGCTGTCATCTGTACGCCTCATGCCCAGGCCAGCGCGGCGGGGCTGCGCATCCTCGATGCGGGTGGTACAGCCATTGATGCGATGCTCGCGGCCAGCGCCATGCTTGCGGCGGTCTTCCCGCACATGACCGGTTTGGGCGGCGACGCCCTATGGATGATCCACGACAGCCAGGTGCGCACCATCGTGGGGATCGGTCAGGCCGGGCAGCGCTTGCCCGAAGGCGGCAAGATCGGCCTGCGTGGGCCCAGTTCAGTGGCGACAACAGCCGGCGCCTTGAAAAGCTGGCAAACCGCCGCGAGCATCAGCCGGAGCCAATGGGGCTCGAAGCTGGGCTGGGCGGATCTGCTGGAAGATGCCGCCGCCATGGCTTACGCCGGGGCTACGGTCTCGCAGTCGCAACTGTTCTGGCAAACCCTGCGCCAGCCGCTGATCGAGCAATTGCCGGACCTGCATCGCCTGTGCAAAACCCAGGGCCGCTGGCTGGCGCAAGGTGACATCCTGCGTCAGCCCGAGCTGGCCAATACCCTGCGGCAGCTGGGCAGGCATGGCGTCGAGGACTTCTACCGCGGGGAGCTGGCTGACGCGTTCGGTGCTGCATTCGCCCGCCTGGACTGCGGCTTGACGGCGGCTGACCTGGCCGCGACTCAGGCGCACGAAGCCGCGCCGATTTCAGTGCGTTATCGTCAGGGCCGACTGTTCAACGTCGCGCCGCCGTGCCAGGGCTTGTACACCCTTCAAGCCATGGCAGCGCTGCAACACAAGCCGCTGGCCGGGGTCGGCAATGGCAGCGCGCTCTACTATCACTACCTGGTCGAAGCCATCAAGCAAGGCCTGCTGCGCCGCAATGCACAACTGTGCGATCCACACGCCACACCCTGGGATTTCGCAGCCACGCTGGAGGCCGGGCCCGTTCAAGGCTATGCCAACGCCATTGACGATCAACGCGCCGCGCCGTGGAATGAACCGGGCCGACCGGCCGATACCATCTGGATGGCTGCCACCGACGCCCAGGGGCGCACCGCTTGCCTGATCCAGAGCCTGTTTCATGACTTCGGTTCAGGCTGCATCCTCGGCGACACCGGGGTGCTGTGGCAGAACCGCGCTGCGGGGTTCAATGCTGATGCAGGGCACGTCAACGGCTGGGCGGCGGGCAAGCGTCCGGCGCACACCCTCAACCCATCCTGCTACCTGGCCGATGATGGCCGACGCTTCTTCTTCGGCACCCAGGGCGGCGATGGCCAGCCGCAGACGCAGATGGTGCTGGCCACGCAACTGGTCGACTTCGAGCAACCCATCGACGTTGCCCTGCAAACGCCTCGCTTTCTGCTCGGTCGCAGCTTTTTCGACAGTACCGATAACCTCAAGCTGGAGAGCGACATCAACCCGGACACCGCTCAAGGCCTGGCCGAGCTGGGCCACGACGTCGAAATGATCCCGGCGCTGAGCCCCATGACCGGGCACGCCGGGATCATCGCCATCAGCGCTGACGATCAGCGCAGCGCGATGCACGATCCCCGTGGCGAAGGCGTGGCGCTGGGGCAGGCGGGCTGATCAGGCATCGAGCATTTGCCGGGGTCGGGTTGCTGGCGGATAATGCCGCCCATTGCCCGTCATCCGCAGCCTTGCGCGTTGGCATAAGGTTTTCTGGACACTAGAAGGATTGGATGGGGTTGAGCACTGTCACTGCCAAACAGCTTGAGGTGCAACGTATCGTCGATGCGTTGTTCAAGGCTATCGCTCAGCATCGTCTGCCCCCCGGCACCCGGTTGATCGAAGCCCAGATTGTCGAAACCTTGCAGGCCAATCGCAACCATGTCCAGGTGGCGCTGCAGCGCCTGGCGATGCAGAAAGTGGTAACCATCGAGGCCAATCGCGGTGCCATGGTGGCGCAGCCCACGGCCAAGGAAGCGCGGGATATTTTCAGCGCACGGCGGGCCATCGAGCGGGCGATTGTCGAAGCCATCACGCCTGTGATCATCCGCAAGCAGCGACCGCGCATCACCAGCCACATGAACAACGAACGCAAAGCCACCAACGACACGGATCGCCGCGCCATCGTTCGCGAATTGAGCGAGTTTCACCTGATGCTGGGCGAGATCAGCGGCAATGCCGTCCTGAGTGACATCCTCGCCAACCTGATGGTGCGCAGCTCGCTGATCGTGGCGCTGTATCAACGCAATGACGTGCCATCCTGCGCGTCGGATGAACACCAGCAGATCATTACCGCTCTGGAAAACGGCGACACTGAGAAGGCCGTTGCAGTGATGATCGAACACCTGGACGAACTGGAAGGGCAACTGGCGCTGGACGAGGGCGCGCCCGAGGAATTCAACCTCAGGCAGGCACTCACGGACTGAGGATCGCAGGGTTTAAACCCTCAGTTCGAAGCCTGAACCGCCACTGCCTCAACCCCGGCGTCGATCCAGATAGTCCAGGCCGCGGTACCAGCCGCTGACGAGGGGCAGGAACCAGGCCTTGCCCCGGTACAGCGGGTTGCCGGGGAAGTTGGGGTTGTCGAAAGCGCAGGGTTGTTGCAGCTTGCCCAGGTGCTTGCGGGCAAACTGGTAGCCCAGATAGGTCATCAACGCGACGCCGTTGCCGTTGCAACCCACCGCATGTTCGCTGCCGTCGTGCTCGCCCATGTGCGCGATCTTGTCGAAGGTCATGCCCACCTGGCCGTGCCAGCAATGGCTGACCTGATAACCCTCAAGCTGTGGCCAGATTTCGAGCATTTTTGCGTAAAGATGCGGCACCGCCTCGTATTCGCTCATTTCGAACGCTCCGGGGCGCGCGCCAAACATCACGCGGGTGCCATCCGGGGTCGGCCGGGTGTAGATCACCTCGCGCTGGCTGTCGGTAATCATCAGGCGGCGCGGGTTGATCTCATCCATCAGCTCGGCCGGGATCGCTTCAGTGGTGATCTGGTAGCTGCGGACCGGAATCACCCGGCTACCCAGGTACGGCGTGGCATTGCTGGTGTAGCCATTGGTGGCGACAAACACGGTGTCGGCGGTCAGTGAGCCACGGCTGGTGAACACCCGCTTGGCAGGGCCTTGCTCTTCGATCTTCTGCAGGCGTGCGTGGGAGGCAAATTTCACCCCCAGAGAAGTGGCCAACTTGCGCAGCGCCGCATGGTATTTGCCTGCGTGCAGGCCGCCGTATTCCTCGATGAGGATGCCGCCCTTGTAGAAGTCTGTTGCCGAGACCTCGGCCTGGCGCGCCTTGCTGATTTCGTGAACGGTGACGCCGGTGTGGCTGCGCAGCAACTCGCCGTCGCGGCACAGTTGTTCGTAGTGCCGCTGGCTGATGGCGCCGAAGAAGCGCCCGCTGATGTTCAGGTCGGCATCCAGATTGTCTTCGCCCACGAAGCGTTTCAAGTAGTCGAACGAGGCCAGGGAGTCCTTGAGCAGGCGGGCCTTCTGCGCTTCGTTGACGCCTTTGACTGCACCGCCGATCACCAGCTTCTGCCCGCTGGAAACCATGCCGCCGGTTCGGGTGCTGCCCCCGGCGCCAATGGCCAGTTCATCCATCACCAGCACCTGAACACCACCACGGGCCAGCTCGATAGCCGCTGTCATGCCGCAAAAGCCGGAGCCGACAATCAGCATTTCCACCCGCTCAGGCAACGGGCCGTTGTGGCTTTCCGGGGAGGCGGCTTCCCACCAGTAGGGTGTGATCTTGAACTCGGGGGAATAGATCGAAGGCATGGCTCAGTTTCCGGCAGTAAGAAAAGAAGACAGAAATTCCTGGGTGCGAGGGTCCTGTGGTGCGCTGAACATAATGTCGGGCGGGGCCTGCTCGACCACGCGTCCGCCTGCCATGAACACCACCTGGTCTGCCACTTCCCTGGCAAAACGCATTTCGTGGGTGACCACCACCATGGTCATGCCTTCGGCAGCAAGGTCGCGCATGACCTTGAGCACATCGCCGATGGTTTCTGGGTCCAGCGCCGAGGTGGGCTCATCAAAGAGCATCGCCTCGGGCCGCATGGCCAGGGCTCGGACAATCGCCACGCGCTGCTGCTGACCACCGGACAGCTCGCTGGGCCAGGCGTCGGCCTTGTGCTCCAGCCCGACTTTGGCCAGCAGTTTGCGGGCCTGCGCTTGGGCTTCGGCGCGGCTGCACAGCTTGCGACGCACTGGCGTCAGGGTGATGTTGTCGAGCACGCTGAGGTGCGGGAACAGGGTGTAATCCTGGAACACCATGCCCACTTGCAGCCTCAGCTTTTGCCAGGCGCTTTCGCTGTGGGTGTTGAGCTGCTTGCCGCTCAGTTCCACGGTGCCCTGATCGGGCTGGACCAGGCCATTGAGCATCCGGATCAGCGTGCTTTTGCCCGAACCGCTGGGGCCGATCAACACCATGACGCTGCCGGGTTGCACATCCAGGTCGATGCCTTTGAGCACCTGGAGCGCGCCGAAGCTTTTATGCAGGCCGCGCAGGCGCAGCAAGGGCAGGGCAGAGCTGAGGTCTGGCATGGATGGGTTTCCTGGAGATCAGTTAGGCGTCAGCGCAGGGCTGGGCGAAGGTGTCGCGGCAAGCACGGGACGTTCATGCTTGAGCTTGCGTTCAAGGCGGCGTCCGAGGGCGGTGAGCACCGAACACATCAGGAAGTACACCAGCAGAACGAGCCCATAGACCGCAGGCGCCGCGTTGTAGCCGTCCATCATGGTGGTGCGCTCGACGATCAACTGGCCGACCCGGAAAAACTCGCTCACGCCAACAATCGCGCCCAGGGTGGTTGACTGCAGCAGCAGCGTCAGTAGCCCCACATAGGCTGGCAGCACGTGGCGAAACGCCTGGGGGCCGCTGACCAGACACAAGACTTCCCAGCTCTTGAGGCCCAGGGCCCGTGCGCTGTTGATCTGGTGCACCGGCACGGCATTGAGGGCGCCGCGCACCAGCTCCGCCGCGTTGGCCCCGCCCCACAACGACAGGCTCAGGGTCACTGCCGCGAAGGGCGAAAGGTCCAGGCCCATCAGCGGCGCGCCAAAGAACACAAAGAAGATATTGACGACCAGCGGGATGCCCCGCAGCAGTTCGATGTAGCCACGCATCGCCCAGCGCAGCGGCGCGAAGCGTGCATTGGCCAGCGTGCCGATCAGCAGGCCGATCACGGTCGCACCCACCAGCGTGACTGCGGCCAGCGCCAGGGTTTTGAGCAGACCGTCGAGAAAGAAGCCCGCGTTGTTGATCAATAGGTTCATGGTCGGCTTCTCAGGTGCGATACGGCTTTTGCAGCCGCGCTTCGAGCCAGGCCGAAGCCAGGGACAGGATGATCACCAGCGCCAGGTAAATCACGCACATGGCCGCGAGCATTTCCAGGGTGCGGAAGTCCGAAGCAATCTTGTTCACGGCGACGTAGGTCAGTTCTGCCAGGCCGATGGCTTGCAGGAACGCCGAGTTCTTGAGCAGCGACACGGCGGTATTGAGCAGTGACGGCAGGCTAGTGCGCAGGGCTACCGGCCTTGCGATCAGCCACATGAATTGCCAGCGGTTGAGGCTCATGGCGGTGGCGGCCTCGCGCAGGCCCAGCGGCACCGAAGCAAGACCACCGCGCAGGTTCTCGATCTGGTAGGCCCCGGCCCAGAGGGTCAGGGTCAACACGCTGGACCCGTACAGCGACAGCGGTAACCCGAGCCCCGGCAGGCCGTAGTAGATGAAGAACATCTGCCCCAGCAGCGGCGTGTTGCGAATGAATTCGACGTAGCCTGCAACGAACGGGCTGAGCCAGCGCAATTTGAAATAACGCACGGTTGCGCCCAACAGGCCAATCACCAGCGACAGAACGATGGCCACCATGCTGACATTGAGCGTGACCCAGATGCCCTTGAGCAGTGCCGGCCATTGTTGCAACAGGTAGTGAACGTCGAAATCCATGCTTACCTCACACGTGCCGAAACACCGCGGTTACTTGTTTTGCTGTGGCGTCGGCTTGGTGAAACCGTCCACATAAAACTGCTCGGTGCCTTCTGGCGCCACGGCTTTGATCCAGCCGCTGTAAAGGTTTTGCTCTTTGATCTGTGCCAGGGACGCATTCACATAAGCCAGCCAGGCGTCTTCGTTTTTACGCAGGCCAACGGCTGCTTCGGAAATCCCGTAAGGCTGGCCGATCAGGCGCACGCTCTTGTCACGGGCACTGATCATCACCAGCGTCGCGCTGTCGTGGGCATACCCCTCGGCGCGGCCCTGTTTGAAGGCCATCAAGGCTTCCGACGAACTGTTGAGGTTGGTCAGCTGTACGCCGCTGGCGTGCTCACCCAGCCAGCGAGCCTGGGTCGAGCCCTTGAGGGCGATCACGGTTTTGCCCGTCAGGTCTTCGATGGTTTTGGCCGGGCTGTCGTTTTTGACCATGATGTCGCTGCTGTCCCAGCGATAAGGCGTACTGAAGGCAACCACCCGCTCACGCTCCGGGGTAATACCCAGTGTGGCGATCAGCATGTCGACTTTCTTGCCCAACAATTGCGGAATGCGGCTTTCAGCGGTGACGCAGGTGAGTATCGCCTTGTCCTTGGAACCAAAGGCGTACTCGGCAATCTGCCGTGCCACTTCGACTTCCACCCCTGCAAAACCACCGTTCTGATCTTTGAAGCCGAAAGGCGGCTGATCGCAACGCACCCCTACGGCCAGCTCGCCTTTTGCGGCGATCTCGGCAGGCAGCGGCGGCAGTGGGGCCGCGCTAGCGGAGGTCGCATTAACCCCCAGCACGCCGAGGGTCAACGCGCAGGCAGTCAGAGTGGAGCTCAGGCCAGGTCGGGTCACGAGTCTTTTCATGGAGGTACTCCGCAGTGGCAAGGGGGTCAGGCTGGAACTGTTTCAGTTTCGTGGCACTTGGCAATCCAGTCCAATTGTTATATTCAGGGGTGCTATTCAGCAGTGATATAGGTGGTGGGCATGAATCTGCGTCAGATCGAAGCGTTTCGGGCGGTCATGATGTTTGGCACCATGACCGCCGCAGCCCGGGAATTACACACTTCCCAGCCCAGCATCAGCCGTCTGGTGACCGAGCTTGAGGAGCGCTTGCAGTTCAAGCTGTTCGTGCGCGGTGCCAGTCGCCTGACGCCTACCGATGAAGGTTCGGCGTTCTATCGCGAGGTCGAACACAGCTTCAGCGGCCTGGCCTACCTCAATCAGGCGGCCCATGAAATCCGAGTATCAGGCACCGGTCGGCTGCGCATTGCGTCAATCCCGGCGATTGCCGGTTTGCTGCCACGGGTGATCAAGCGCTTCAAGGCGCGCTTTCCGGCAGTGGCCATCCTGCTGGAAATGCGCAGCGAAGCGACAGTGCGTCGCTGGACATCGGTGGGCTATTGCGACATCGGCTATGCGTCCAGCGTGGGCGAGTCACCCAATGTGCATGTCGACAAGTTGTATCAATTGCCCGGCGTGGTAGTCCTGCCTGCCGAACATCGCCTGGCGGCGCAGGATCAGATCAGCCTGGAAGACCTCAGGGGCGAGTCGTTCATTTCCCTGTCCGCCGTGGATAACACCCGGCGGCTGATCGATGAAGCCTTCGAGCGCGCGGGCGTCAACCGCCACCTGAGCATCGAAACCCCCTACAGCATGACCCTCTGTGCACTGGTCGCGCAGGGCATGGGCGTGAGCATCACCAACCCGTTGTCGATGCTCGATGCGCCACCGGGGGTGGTATTCCGGGCGTTGAGCACACCCATTCCGTTCTTTGGCTTCACCGTGCTGCCCACCGACAAGGTGCCCAGCGCCCTGGCCAGGGTGTTCATGGAAATGACCAGGGAAGTGATGCAGGAACAGGAGTGGCGTGAGCGATTGCCAGGGTGAGAGGGAATCAGCCAGCCGCCGCCAGCACCGAAACCGGGTAGATCGCCGTAAAGGCCCCGTCATCGACGCTCAGAGCCCGGCAATCCACCCCATAGACATGGGCAAGGTTTTCCGGCGTCAGCGTGCTGCGGGTCGGGCCGCTGCAATGCACCTGGCCGTGATGCAGCATCAAGGTGTCGTCGGCGTAACGGCTGGCCAGGTTCATGTCATGGAAAATCGCCAGGGTGACGATGTTTTCCTTGCGGGTGTAGGCATTGACGGCGTCGAGGATCTGCAACTGGTTGGCCAGGTCCAGCGCCGAGGTCGGTTCGTCCAGCAGCAACAGGCGCGGGCTGCGCACCAGTGCCAGCGCGAGGGAAATCATCTGCCGCTCACCACCCGACAGCTGCCCCGGCTGGCATTCGGCAAAACGCTGCAAGCCGAGCAGGTCGAGCATTTCACTGGCTTTGCGTTGCGCGTCCTTGCCGGTGGCCCAACTGCGAGCGTTGCCATGCTGGGCCAGGAGCAGCAGCTCGTAGGTGGACAGGCGTACGTCCAGATGCGCCAGATCCTGTGCAACATAGCCGATCAACTGCGCGCGGGCGGTGGGCGAAGCGCTGAGCAGTTCGATGCCATCGATGGTGGCAGAGCCATGGGCTTTGGTCAGGCCGCAGAGGCCTTTCATGAACGTCGACTTGCCTGCGCCATTGGCACCGAGCAGCGCCAGGGTTCGACCTGCTGCGGCGTTGACGGCCAGCCCGTCGAGGATGGTCCTGCCGTGGAGGGTGACGCGGTAATCAGCAGTGGCGAAGCTCATCGGGATGTCAGTCTCCGGTCGCGCAGGATAAGGATGATGAAGAACGGCAGGCCGATCAGCGAGGTGACCATGCCGATCGGCAGTACCGCGCCAGGCACGATCAGCTTGCTGACCAGTGACGCCAGCGTCACGAAGATGATGCCGCAGGCGATGGTCACGCCAATGGTGAAGCGCTGGTCTTCACCCACCAGCAGCCGCGCCACGTGAGGCGCAACCAGCCCCACGAAACCGATGATGCCCACCACCGAGGTGACCGCACCCGCCAACAACGCCGCCAGCATCAGCATCGTGGTGCGAATGCGCCGCACCGGGATGCCGAACACCACGGCCTGTTCGCCAAAGCTGCGCAGCGCCGTCAGCGCCCACGCCTGCACCAATACCACGGGGATGGCAATCAGCGCGATCACGGCGCACAGGCCGACCTTGTTCCAGGTCGCGTGCAGCAGCGAGCCCATGAGCCAGAACACAATGCTCTGCAACTGATCGACACTGGCCACGTACTGCACCAGACCCAACAGCGAACTGAACACGAAATGCACGGCGATGCCCAGCAGGGTGATCGCCTGCAGGCCGACATGGCCCCGGGTCAGCAGCAGGATGATGCCCACGGTCAACAACGAAAACAGAAAGGCATTGCCGGTGACCAGCAGGTCGGCGCCGAAGCCCGGCAACGCGTTGCCCAGGGAAAAGTTGAACGCCAGTGCCAGCGATGCCCCAAACCCGGCAGCCGATGAAATGCCCAGGGTGAAGGGCTCGGCCAGCGGGTTGTCGAGTACCGTCTGCATCATCAAACCGGCCAGGGCCAGACAGGTGCCTGCCAGTACCGCCATGAGCGTCATGGGCATGCGCAACTCCCAGAGAATCACGCGGGTGCTGGCATCGACGCTGTCCGGCTGCAGCAAACCGCTGATGGCTTCGCCAAAGGTCAGGGTGCCGGACCCGACAATCAGGTCAGCCACGAAGGCCAGCAGGGCGATGACCAATAGCGCAATCAGCAGCAGGCTGCGCCGCCACACCGTATTGGCGTAGCGGGTCTGGTAGCTGGCCACGGCAGGAGCGGCTTGCGCCATCTTGATGGAAGTGTTGATCGGGGTTGTCATGGTTGCTCGTCAATCAACGGTTGGCGGGTGCGGGCGAGTAGAGGATCGCGGGCACTGCTTTAAGACCGGTCAGCTCGAACAACGCCTTGAGGCTGGCGCCTGCGTCCAGTTGTTTTGCGCTGTCGGGGTAGAAGGCTTGATTAAGGTTTTCCACGGCCAGGATGTTCCAGCTGCTGGCGTAGAACTGGTGGTAGATGCCGTAAACGCGGCCTTGTTCGCTGGCTTTCAATTGCGCGAAGCCAGGGCGTTTCTGCAACAGGCTCAGGGATTTGTCGATGTCTTGCTGCTTGACGTTGTTACCGAAACCAAACGGCGGCGACACCGAGGTGCTGCCCGGGAAGCGCGTGCCGGTCATGACGTACACATCCGGTTGCTTGCCCAATACGGTTTCCAGCGTCACATCGCCCGTGGCGCCCGGCAGCAGGTTCGACCCCAGGTTCACGCCGCCTGCGGCCTGAACCAGCTTGCCCCAATAAACGTCTCCATGGGTGAAGCAGCAGGCGGTTGCGCCGCCTTGACCGGCCTTGGCTTCGACAAACACCAACGGTTTTTTCGAATGTTGAGCGGTGATGGCTTCAATCTGGGTCAGGCGTTTTTTGTAGAAGTCGACATAGGCCTTCGCCTCGGTTTCGCGGTTGAGTACCTGGCCCAGCAGGGTCACGGTTTTCTGGCTGTTGACCACCGGGTCCAGGTCGCTGTCGACGAACAGCACCGGAATGTTCAACGCTGCCAGCTTCTGGGCAACACCGGCGTTTTCCAGTGAGGCGCGTGCGCGGGTCTGAAAGATCAGCAGGTCCGGACGGGCCGCGACCACGGCTTCCAGATTCAGGTCGCCATCGTCACCGAACTTCATGTCGGTGGCCTGGTTGGCGGTTTTGGGCCACTGGTTTTCGAAGACATGCCAGGTGTTGGGGTCCGAGCGCTTGACGATGTTGTTCCAGGCAACGATCCGCTGGAACGGATCGGCGCGGTCGAGCAGCGCGAGGGTAAACAGGTCGCGGCCATCCTGCAGGACAATCCGTTTAGGCTCCTGCTTGATTTCAACCTGACGGTTGGAGAGGTCGGTGACGGTGATCGGGTAGGTGGTGGCATGGGCCAATGTTTGCCCTGCCAGGATCAGGCCGATCCCGGCCGCGAGGTGCTTGAGAATTTGCATGTGATAGCCATTCCAGAGAAGAGAAGGGCGAATCGGTCGAGCCACGCACGACAAAACCGCCATCAAAAAAGTGCGGCTAGGGTAACGGAATTGTTCTCATTCGTCAGGTTTTAGCATTTGGCCGGAGGCATGGCTCATTTGAACTGCACGAATGGCCGGGCGGCGTTCCGCTTTAGCCGCGAAGAACGGCGAATGCTATCTGCCTGACACGACGCAGCCCACGTGGGAGCGAATTCATTCGCGAAGGGGCCGGTACATTCGGTAGAGATGCATCGGCAGTACGGCCGCCTTCGCGAGCAAGGTGGAGCGCCACCCCGGTCGTCCCACAGGTCCTGTCTTTGCTGAGCGACAGCGCGCCGTCTGGACGACGTGGGCACTCCCACAGGTTATCCGCCGCGTTGGGATTGTTGACTGACCAGAGAAGCGGCGTGGACTGCAAAGGGCAGCGAATGCGATTTGCCTGACACGCCGCAGCTCACGTGGGAGCGAATTCATTCGCGAAGGGGCCGGTACATTCGGTAGAGATGCATCGGCAGTACATCCGTCTTCGCGAATGAATTCGCTCCCACCGGTTATTCGCCGCCTCTGAATTCCTGCCGCCGTACCTTGGCGACCTTAGCCGCAAGGGCAGTGTTAGCGATAAAGATCCAGCGCATAGGCCGATATCATCGCGGCTAAAGCCGCTCCTACGTAACCTCGGCTCTGTTAAAGCCTTGTCACTTGGCCAACAACAGCCCCGCATCAAACCCCATGCGCAAATTGCCCCAATGGCGGCCTTCGAAGAAGAACGGCACGTCGATCTCGGTCATGATTTCGCCGGTGTCGCGCAGGTACGTCTGCAGCAGGAAGCGTTGGGTGTTGCCCGCTGCGCGCAGGCCGATGGGGTCGGCGAACATGCGCTTGTTGCGGCACACGGGCAGGTCAACGGCTCGGTCGCCTGTGGGTTTTTTCGAGACCCAGCTGTTGTTCACCGGGCAATAACCCTTGCTGTCGACAATGAAGCTGACCTTGCCACCGACCGTGCCCTTGGTCAGCTTGTCGCACTCTTCCTGGCAAATCTGCGCAAAGCGTTCGGTATAGCTGGTGAGGTATTGCTTGGGGTCGGTATTGGGGATCAGTTTGTAGCTTTGGTCGAACAGGTTGAGCCCCTCACGCTGCGCCGCCGCGAGGCGCGTTTGCAACGTGTCGCGGCATGCACTGGCGCGGGTGATGGCCGCATCCAGCGCGCCATGGCCGAGCACGAACTTGCCCAGCAGCGTCTGGACCCGCTCTGCCACGCCGGACAGGTCACGGGTGGCGGCGGCTGAATGCTGCATGCGTTGATCGATGGACTGGCTGTCGGCGTAGATCCGGGTCACCCGTTGGTTGATGCCCGTGTTGGTGTCGGCAAACTGCTGGATGTGCCCGGCGATATCGGCCAGCTTGCCGTTGGTGGACTCGAAATCGACGATCATGCTCTCGAAATGGCCGGAGGCGCGCTCAACCACTTTCTGTGTTTCCTGCGCGCTCTGGCTGATCTGCGTGGTCTGTGCGTGAGTCGAACTCACCTCCAGCAGCATGGCGTCGATGTTCTGGGAGATGTCATCGGTGGCGCGGCTGACGTTCTGTGCCAGGGTTCGTACTTCATCGGCCACTACCGCAAAGCCACGCCCGCTTTCACCGGCCCGGGCCGCTTCGATGGCCGCGTTGAGGGCTAGCAGGTTGGTTTGCGAGGAAATCTGCTGAATCAGCCCGACAATGGATTTGATACTCGATGAACGCTGATTCAACGCAGAGACCAGGGTGCTGAACTCACCCAGGCTGCGGGAGATTTCACTGATATTGCCGGTGACCTCAAGCAGTTCCGAGTAAGAATCCCGGGCCATGCTCAGGTTCTGCGCAGTGGTGCTGGAGATGCCCTGGGTCTGGTGCGAGACCTCTTCGATGCGCCCCACGGCGGTGTTGCTCTCGTCCATCACTTCCTTGGCAAAGCGCGCCTGATGGGTAGCGCTGTCGCTGGAGTCGCTGATGTTCTTCAGCGAACGCGCCGACTCCACCGCAATGTGTACGGTCAGGGCCTGGACGTTACTGATGATT
This sequence comes from Paucimonas lemoignei, assembly GCA_900475325.1. Taxonomy (GTDB): domain Bacteria; phylum Pseudomonadota; class Gammaproteobacteria; order Pseudomonadales; family Pseudomonadaceae; genus Aquipseudomonas. The sequence goes on along the minus strand of LS483371.1, from coordinate 3,267,820 downwards.
TCCCGCTGCTTGGCCAGGAAGCGGTTGCAGGTGCTGGCCAGGACACGAATCTCGTCGTGGGTCAGCAGCGGCAGGTCCTTGGACAGGTCGCCTTCACCGTTGGCGATTTCTTCAAGGGCGCGGGTCATGTACGTCACGGGCCTGACGATCAGGTGCCGAAAGTAGCCGATCATGAAACTGACCATGCCCAGGGTAAACAGCGTGCTGAGCAGAATGGCCGCGTTGAGCGTGTCGAGTTTGCTCTCGATCAGCCCGGAGACGCGTGGATCAAGCTGCGCGTTGCGCAATTCCAGCGCGATGTCGGCACGGATGCTCAAGGCGATCCAATACAGCAGGCCGCTGACCGCAACCAGCAAGAACAGGCTGGACAACTTCTTGGTCAGCGTATTGAAAAACTGCTGCTCGATTGAATCGTATAAAGCCTTTACCGCACCCATACCGCTGCCCCTTGCCCTATAACGAGAGTTAATGTCTACATCGACCGCGATGCGCCAGGCTTGAGCTGGCGGTGTAATCTACAGCCCTGCGCAGCAAACAACGCAGCACTATCTCCAGTGGCAGGCTTTTATTTAAATAGCTGCCAACTCGTTAGTTGCCTATTAAACGCACTTCACAACATCAAACCATCGACTTGCGTATTGCACGCAACGCGATTGCGGCCCGAAGATTTTGCCTGGTAGAGCTGTTGGTCCGCACGCTTGATCAGGGTAATGGTGTTGTCATCCGCCTCTTGCGCCATGCCAATGCCAATGCTCACGGTCACCTGCCCGACCGGGCCGAAGCTGGCGTCAGCCACTCGGCGGCGGATGTTTTCGGCAACCCGTACTGCGCCGTGCACGTCCAGAATATCCTGCAGCAATACCGCGAACTCCTCACCGCCATAACGGGCGACGAAGTCAGTCAGGCGCACGCTTTGCTCGATGAGGCGGGCCAGTTGGTGCAGCACTTCATCGCCACTGGCATGCCCGAAGCTGTCATTCACCCGCTTGAAGTGGTCCGCGTCGATGAACAGCAAGGCGAAAGGGCGGCCGGTGCGCTCGAAGAGCAGGCTGCATTCGTTGAGTTTCTCGTCAAAGCGTCTTCTGTTGTAGACGCCGGTCAGTGCATCGTGGGTTGCCAGCTTCAATAGCTCGGCGTTGGCCTGGGTCAGCGCGGCGGTACGCTGAGTGACGGTCACTTCCAGGGATGCATTGGCATCCTGCAGTTCGCGCTCCTTGCCGAGCAACGACTCGGTCATGCTCTGGATGGATTGCCCGAGCTGGGCGATTTCCAGCACCGAGTGCTCCTGAGGAAAGGTGACCCCGGTGCGTTTGGCCTGGACCAGCTTGGCGGATCGGGCCAGCAGTTCGATGGGCCGGCTCAGGTGCTGGGCCAGATAATAAGCCACGACTGCCAGAACCAACGCTGCCAGCACGCCCAATGCCAGCAGTTTAAAGAGCAGGACATGCGCGGGCTGCAGCGCTGCATTCAGGGGCTGGCGAACGACGACGTACCAGGAAAGCCCCGAGCCAGGAGGCGTAGGCACCTCCAGCACGCTGCTGACATAGCCGTCAGCCACGGACCAGCCCTGGGTGCCCTGCTGCAGGAGTGCGGTGAGCAGCTCGGGGCGCTGTTGGCCCATCATCTGCTGCGGATACAGCACTGCGCCTGCGCCATTGACGATCAACACTTCAAGATCGGCCGGCACGCCTTCGCGAACAATGGCCGACTCGACGATGCGGGTCATCCAGTTCCAGTGCACGTGTGCGCTGAGCACTCCCACCACGCGGCCATCGGCGGTGCGGATGGGCGCGGCAAAATCGATGAAGCGCAGCAGCTCGCCGCTGGCGTTGCCAGGTAGCAGTTTGGCCAATAGCACCGCTTCGTGCGGGTCTCCGGTGTAGGCACCGGATAACCCGGCCTTGAACCAGGGGCGCTCTTTGACGGATTGATTGACCAGCAAGCCATTGACCGCCTGATGCACACGGCCTTCGGTATCGGCAACGCCCATCCAGGCATATTCGGAGTGCGACTGAGTGCGCAGTTCCATGGACGGCAGGATGTCGGGGTCATCCAGATTGCCGCGCACCAGATGGGGTTCGCGACTAAGCAGAAAAACTTCCAGTTGCCGTTCGCGCAATTGGTTCCCGAGCATGGTGGCCGCGGACTTGGCGGTGCTGGCCAGTGCCGTGCCGCTGGCCTGTCTGACCTGCCCGGTGGCGATATGCCCGACGTACAACCCAACGCTGACCAGCGCTAAAAGCGAAACGCCCGCGAACCAGAGGGTTAGGTGGCTACGCAGGCTGGCTTTTATCATGGGAGTCATCTGATGATCGGAGTAGTGGCATATTAGTCCTCATGCCTATCCAGCCGCTAGCAATGCTTGCCATGCTCGATGCGCTGCTGTGGCTTTTCTAAGAGACACCGAGACGTTTCAGATGTGATCTGGCCGATAATCGCCCGGTTTATTGCACTCAATAAATGCTCCTGCCTGAACGATCGGTAGCGATAAACCCCCGGTGTGTCGCGGTTTTTCATCGTTGCTACTCGGCTACCGAGGCTTTACTCCTTCGACTTTTGGCTGATTTTCACCGAATCCGCTTATTTGATATTGACCGAATTAACCGGTTAGTACAATTTCTGGTCTGCGGTACTGACGTTGTCGTCAGCAAAACAATAAAAACAAATGGAGTAATCCCTATGCAGCAGTCCTTGCTCGCGCTTTATCGTGGCCGGCTCGATTCGTCGACGTCGCGCGGCTCATCTCGCTTACCCGCACTGCAGTTCTGAGTCACTCCCTCGGGAGCCAGGCACGCCACGCCTTTTGCTGCGTCGGCAGACTCTCGACATTTGCGAGGTATCGAAAAATGACAACAATCGTCGACCTGTATTTCAAGTTGCTGAAGTTACTGATCGTGTTGTGCATGGTCGCCATGGTGGTGCTGGTATTTGGCAACGTCGTGCTGCGCTACGCCTTTAATTCCGGGATCAGCGTGTCTGAAGAGCTCTCACGCTGGTTTTTTGTGTGGATGATTTTTCTCGGCTCGCTGGTGGCGCTCAAGGAGCGCGCGCACATGGGCCTGGACAGTCTGGTGCGGCGCCTGCCACCGACCGGCAAACGCATCTGCCTGGTGATCGGCCACCTGTTGATGCTCTACATCTGCTGGCTGGTGTTCAGCGGCAGTTGGCAGCAAGCGGTGATCAACTGGCACGTGGTGGCGCCGGCGTCAGGCTTGTCCATGGCCCTGTTCTACGCCGCCGGGCTGGTATTTGGCGCCAGCGCAGCGGCCATTCTGATCTACGAGTTGTACCTGGTGCTGAGCGGCAAGCTGGGCGATGACGAACTGGTCATGGTCAAGGACAGTGACGCCGACATCGAACTGGAGCACACCCCGCCGTATCACGCCCACAACAATGAGAGGTCACGACCATGACCCTGGCAATCTTTCTCGGCTCGTTGATTGGCACCATGGCGCTGGGTATTCCGATCGCCTTTGCCCTGTTGCTGGTCAGCGTGGCGCTGATGATCCAGCTGGATATGTTCGACGCGCAGATCATTGCCCAGAACCTGCTCAACGGCGCTGACAGCTTCCCGCTGATGGCGGTGCCGTTTTTTATGCTGGCCGGGGAGATCATGAACGCGGGCGGGCTGTCCAAACGCATCGTCAATATCGCCATGGCCATGGTGGGCCACAAGCGCGGCGGTCTGGGGTATGTGGCAATCATCGCATCCTGCCTGCTGGCCTCGCTGTCCGGCTCGGCGGTGGCGGATGCCGCTGCCCTTGCCGCGTTGCTGGTGCCGATGATGATCAAGGCCGGGCACGACCGCGCCCACTCGGCGGGCCTGATCGCTGCAGGCGGGATCATTGCGCCGATCATTCCACCGAGTATCGGTTTCATCGTGTTCGGGGTGGCCTCCGGGGTATCGATTTCCAAACTGTTCCTGGCCGGGATCGTGCCGGGGCTGATGCTCGGTGTGTCGCTGGCGGTTGCCTGGTGGTTTATCTCGCGCCGGGAGAACGTCGCGACGCCAGCCAGACAAAGCTTCGCCGCTGTGTTGCGGACCTTGCTCGATGGCGCCTGGGCGCTGGGCCTGCCGCTGATCATCGTGTTCGGTCTGAAGTTCGGGATTTTCACCCCGACCGAAGCGGCCGTGGTGGCGGCGGTGTATGCGCTGTTCGTGGCCGTGGTGATCTACCGCGAACTGAAAATCAACCAACTCTATGACTTGCTGCTGTCGTCGGCCAAAACCACCTCGGTGGTCATGCTGCTGGTGGCCGCCGCCATGGTGTCGTCGTGGCTGGTGACCGTCGCCGAGTTACCGGAGCAACTGGCCGGTGTCCTGGAACCGTTCATGGATAACCAGACCATGCTGCTGGTGGTCATCATGCTGTTGGTGATTCTGGTTGGCACGGCGATGGACATGACCCCGACCATTCTGTTGCTCACGCCGGTACTGATGCCCGCCATCACCCTGGCCGGGATCGACCCGGTCTACTTTGGTGTGCTGTTTCTCATCAACTGCGCCATTGGCTTGATTACGCCCCCGGTGGGCACGGTGCTCAACGTGGTGTGCGGGGTGTCGAAAATCAGCATGGATGAAATCATCCGCGGTGTCTGGCCGTTCATGCTGGCGCAGTTTGTGGTGCTGTTCCTGTTGGTGCTGTTCCCATCGTTGGTGCTCGTCCCCCTGAAATTCTTCACGGGTTGATTGCCCGTGGCCTGATTCACTCGACCTCTAATAACAACATCGGAGCGTGACATGAAAACACTGATCAAAACCCTGCTCGCCGGTGCCTGCGCAACAGGCCTGATACTGGCCAGCATGAGCAGCCAGGCGGCGGACATCCGCGAGCGGACCCTGCGGTTCGCCTTCCAGAACGTCAAGGACCACCCCCAGGGGCTGGGCGCCCAGAAGTTCGCGGACCTGCTGGCTGAGAGCAGCGGCGGCAAGATCAAGGTGCGGTTGTTTCCCGGCGGTACACTGGGCGGTGATCTGCAGACAGTATCGGCGTTGCAAGGTGGCACGCTGGACATCACCGTATTGAACTCCGGCATCCTCGCGGCTCAGGCGCCGGACTTCGCCATGCTGGATTTCCCGTTTCTGTTCAACAACGTCGAAGAGGCTCACGCCGTGATCGACGGCCCCGTGGGTCAGAAGCTGGCGGCGCAGCTGGACAGCAAAGGCCTGGTCGGTTTGGGCTACTGGGACCTGGGTTTTCGCAACCTGACCAACAGCAAGCGCCCGGTGACAAAGCTGGAAGATATGCAGGGCCTGAAAATCCGCGTGATCCAGTCGCCGATTTATCTGGAAACCTTCTCGGCACTGGGCGCCAACCCGGTGCCCATGGCGTTCCCCGAGGTGTACACCGGGCTTGAGCAGAACACCATCGACGGCCAGGAAAACCCGTTCACGGTGATCGAAGGCGGCAAATTTTATGAGGTGCAGAAGTACCTGTCCGTGACCGGTCACATCTTCAATCCCCAGTCGTTGATCATCGGCCAGAAGACCTGGAACCGCCTTAACGACGACGAGAAGGCGCTGGTGCGCGACGCCGCTGCCAAAGCCCAGCAATATCAGCGCGAAGTCACCGCCGCGAGCATGGACAAAGCCCGCGACAACCTGGCTGCGCACATCGCGATCAACGATATTTCCCCTGAAGAAAAAGACCGCTTCCGCGAGAAAGTGAAGCCCGTGGTCGACAAGTTCGCGAAAACCGTGGATGCGGGGTTGGTGAAGACCATGTACGAGGAAATTGCCAAGGTGCGTCAAGCCCAGTGATTTACCTGTAGGAGCTGCCGGGATGCTACGAAAGCGATTCGTCTGACACACCGCAATTCGCAGCCTTCGGCAGCTCCTACAGCGGTTTCAGAGTTCATCTTTATATGTCCTAATCGAATAGATAATCACCATCTAGATAAATAATTAAAATATTACGTTAGATCAATTAAGAATTTCACAGTAACCGATCCTTCGATTAAGTTCTTACGCAACGGCCAGAAAAGCCGTTTGGTAAAGGCTCAACCCGACCCCTCGCACGGTGGAGGAGAGCAGTAGATACGCCATCCATGCGAGGGACTTCGATCATGACCTTCTAGCTTTCCACCTCTTGTGACTCTGTCCCGCAGCCCAGCGCTGCACGGCGGCAGCGGACCCCCGAATCCTTGACTCATCACCACGCCAACAACGGCGTAGCGATGACGTTCGCCTGAAGAAAAAAGCTCGGCAACACGAGCACCGCTTGAGTAAACCCAATGAGCCATGCAAACACTGTCAGTAAGAGCATCTACAACCTGCCCAACAGCAATAATCGCCTGACCCTCGACGCCGTGCCCCGGCACGCCGATTTGCTGCAGGAGCGTCTGCATCGCAAGCAGCGTCTGGCGGCGGCGTATCGATTGTTTTCACGGTATGGCTTTGAAGTCGGCCTGGCCGGACATTTCTCCGCGCGTGACCCGGTCGAAACCGACCATTACTGGATCAACCCGTTGGGTGTGCCGTTTTCCCAGATCAGTGTCTCGCAACTGCTGCGCGTCAATGCTCAGGGGCAGGTCGTCGAAGGTGACGGGCTGCTCAACACCAGCGCGCTGGACCTGCATTACGGTTTGCAGCAAGCGCGCCCCGAAGTCGTCGGCATTGCCCATCTGCACGGCTTCTATGGCCGAACCTGGTCATCGCTGGCGCAGCTGTTCGACCCGATCACTGCGGAGGCTGGGGCGTTTGTCGGGGATCAGGCGATCTTTGCCCGCCATGCTCTGCGCAAAGCCGATGGCAGCCTGGAGCAGGACCGGGACATTGTGACCGACGCGTTCGTCGACAGCTTCGCGGGCAACAACCTGTTGTTCTGGCAGAACCACGGCGTGTGGACCGTGGGTGAAAGTGTCGAGAGCGCGGCCTGGCGGTTCATTCTTGCCGAGGATGTCGCGCGTTCCCATCTGCTGGCGCGTGCCGCCGGGGTGCCGGTGATTCCTCAGTTCGAGCCTGTGAATGAACAGGGTAGGGCGCGCCACGAACTGTTTGCCTGGCTCAATTTTCAGCCGCTCTGGGACGAGATCATCGCCCAGCAGCCTGATCTGTTGGCATAGGGCGCGCGTTCATGGTTGCCCTTACGCGACGTCAATTACTGGCAGGCAGTGCCATCGCCGCTGCCAACGGCCTGCTTGCGCCGTTGACGGCAATGGCTGGCAGCGCAAAGCCGCTGCGAGTCTGGCGCTACAAAGGCTCGGCGGCTTCATTCATGGGGCTGGCCGGGCAGCTAGATACGCCTTATCCGGTGGAATGGGTCGATATCGGCGGCGGCAATCTAGTGCTCGAAGCCCTTAACAGCGACAGCCTCGATTACGTGTACATGAGCGAGATTCCGCCGATTTTCGCCTCCATCGCCAACGTGCCGATTGCCCTGGTAGCGAGTATTCCTGGTGACGTCAGCGACATCGGCATCGTGGTCCGCAACGGCGCAGGTATCGAGCAAGTGGCTGATCTGAAAGGCAAGAAGATCAGCTACGTGCGGGCCACCAATACCCATTACTTCCTGTTGCGCCTGCTCAATCAGCACGGCCTGACCCTCAAGGATGTGCAGCCGATCCCGATGCCGATTCAGGAAGCGCTGATTGCCTTTCGCAGCGGCCATCTGGATGCGGTGATCGGGGGCGGGATTTCCGTGTTGCAGGCGCAGCAGTCGGGTGGCACGCGGTTGCACAACGTCAGCGATTACCGGGGCAACACGGTGATCGCCACCACCACGCAAGCTTTGCAGGACCCGGTGCGCAGTGCACAGCTGGCCGATTTTCTCCTGCGCGAGCGCGCCACCTGGGCATGGGTGCAAAGCAACCCCCAGGCCTGGGCGCAACGCAATCAGGACATCACCGGGATCGGCGCAGATCTGTACCTCGAACAATTTCGCCTGCGGGGCGAAGGGCAGCGAGTGGTGCCGGTTTCCGAGCAGGCCATTGCCTCTGAGCAACGCGTCGCCGACGGCTTTTTTGAACATCAGTTGATTCGCCAGTCCGTCGATGTGCGGCCGCTGTGGCGTAACGACTTCAAGCACATTCTGGAAAGCTGATGACAAAACTCAATTCATTTGCAGTCGCGCCATCCTTGGCGCCCTTGATCTTCGCCGGTTTCAGCCTGTTGCCGGGGCTAGCACTGGCCGCCGACAGCAGCGACACCCTGGACACCGTGATCGTCACCGGCTCCCGGGGCAGCGAAGCACGGACCGTAACCAGCAGCCCGGCGCCCATTGACGTGATCAGTGCGCAACAGCTGGAAAAGACCGGCTCCGGGAGCCTGCGGGGTGCGCTGGAAAAGACCCTGCCATCATTCAGCCAGCGGCCGTCTGGCAGCTCCAATGACAGCATCGCCAGGCCGTACAGCCTGCGTGGACTGAACGGCTCCAACGTGCTGGTGCTGGTCAATGGCAAGCGCCGCCATAACAGTGCCGTGATCAACCTGGATTCCACGGCGGCCTACGGCACCAATCCGGTGGATCTGGACATGATCCCGATCAGCGCCATCGACCACATCGAGGTGCTGCGCGACGGCGCCTCGGCACAATATGGCTCGGACGCCATTGCCGGGGTGATCAATATCATCCTCAAGCAAACCGATCACGGCGGCTCGGCGAGCACCCAGTACGGAGAGTATTACAAGGGCGATGGCGGGATCATCAAACAGGCATTGAACACCGGCTTCACGCTGCCCAATGACGGCTTTTTCAACCTGTCACTGGACGCCAAATCCCAACAGACGGCGGTGCGCTCCCGGGACGCGACCGGGGCGTTGTATTACCCGCAAGCCGACGGCTCGCCTGACCCGCGTGATGCCAGCACCAACCGTGAACTGCAGAAGAACGGCCTGCCGAAAATCAAGGCCATCAATGTCGGCTACAACGCCGAAGCGCCGCTCAATGACGACCTGACGCTGTATTCGTTTTCGACCCTGAGCAAACGCGATGCCAGGGGCGGGCAGAACTACCGACGGCCCAACTCCACCAACATCATCCCTGAGATCTACCCGGACGGCACGGCGCCGTTCTACACCCTGGAAGAGGTCGATTATCAAGCCGCAGCCGGGGTTAAAGGCCTGCTCCATGAGTGGAACTGGGATCTGAGTTCGACGTTCGGCCGCGACAAGGGCCAGGCTGGCGCCGATGAAACCCTCAACGCGTCACTGGGCCCGGCCAGCCCGACCCGGTTTGACAGCTACACCAACACCTTCGATCAGTGGACCAACAACCTCGACCTGACCCGCGCCTTTGACGTCGGCTTGGCCAAGCCGTTACAGGTCTCCTGGGGCGCTGAGCACCGCCATGAACGCTACAAGACCGAATCTGACGACGTGGAGTCGTGGATCAACGGCGGTTATATCTACCCCAGTGGACCTCTGGCCGGGCAGCCTGCAGCCGTCGGTGCACAAGGCGCGATCACCCTGACGCCCGACGATGAGGGGCAGAACAGCCGCAACAGCTACGCGACTTATCTGGACCTGGGCATCAACCCCACGGAGAAGCTCTACGTCGGGGTGGCCGGGCGTTTCGAAAAATACGACGACAGTTCGGGCAACACTGCCAGCGGCAAACTCTCGGTGCGCTACGACTTCACCCCGACCTTCGCGGTGCGCGGCACCCTGAGCAATGGCTTCCGCGCGCCGTCGCTGTCGCAGTCCACCTACGCGCAGACGTCAAACCAGTACACCCTGGTCAACGGCATTGCGCAGTTCGTCGAGGCCAAGACCGCGCGTGTGGACTCGGCGTTGGCCAAGGCCCTGGGTGCCACTGATCTGGACCCGGAAAAGTCCCGCAACATCAGCGTTGGTTTCACCTACAAGCCAGTCCCCCAAGCCAACCTGACCCTGGATGCGTATCAGATCGAAATCAAGGATCGCATCGCCCTGACCGGATTTCTGTTCGGTAACGGCGTGAATCAGATCCTTCAGGAACAGGGGCTGCGACCTGGCTATCGGGTGAAGTACTTCACCAACGCCGCCGATACCACCACCCGTGGTGTGGACCTGGTCACCGATTACAAGGTCGATTACGGCCGCTATGGCAGCGTCAAATACAGCGTGGCGTTTAACTACAACAAGACCGAACTGGACAGCATCAAGTCCACCCCGGCTGGCTTGGCTTCCGGCGGGCTGGAGCTGTTTGACCGGGTTGCTCAGGGCTATCTCACCGTGGCCAACCCCAAGACCAAACTGATCCTCAGCGGTAACTGGAAGATCGACAAGTTCGACATCAATGCCTCGCTCAATCGCTACGACAAGGTCATCGCCCGGGACGCCAACCCTGCCTATGACGTGACCTACGGCGCGAAGTGGATCACCGATCTGGAAGTCGCCTATGCGGTTACCGAGAACCTGGGGGTCGCAGTGGGCGCCAATAACCTGTTCGACGTGCGAGCAGACAACAACGGTTATCCGGCTGGCGACGTCAATGGCTTCCCCAAATTCGGCAGCATCTCGCCATTCGATCCCTACGGTGGCCTCTGGTACACCCGCGTGAGTTACAACTTCTGACAGGGATACGAGCATGAGCACAGCAAAACCACAGATCATCCTCGGCGCGTTCATCCCCAGCGCCGGGATCATGGGGTCCAGCTGGCGTCACCCCAGCGCTGCTGCGGACTCCTTCAAGGATTTCGGGCACTTTCGCTGGATCGCCGAAACCCTGGAAAAAGCCCGCTTCCATACGCTGTTTTTCAATGACAGCCTCAACGTCGAACTGGACCTGCAAGCCCTGGCTCGGGGCCCCAACAGCGTGCGTTGGGACCCTCTGGTATTGATCCCGGCACTGGCGCTGGTCACTCGTGATATCGGCTTGATCGGCACCGCCAGCACCACTTACAACGAGCCGTATAACATCGCCCGCAAGCTGGCCAATATCGATCACCTGAGCGGCGGCAGGGCTGGCTGGAATCTGGTGACTTCACTGGGCGGTGGCGAGAACTTCAATCTGGATGCTCATGTCCAGCATGCCGACCGCTATGAGCGTGCCGAAGAGTTCTACGACGTGGTGGCCGGGCTGTGGGACAGCTGGGAAGACGATGCTTTTGTGCAGGACAAGGCCAGCGGCACCTGGCTCGACGTGGACAAAATGCATGTGCTGGACCACCACGGCAAAGCGTTCCAGGTCAAAGGCCCGCTCAATGCGGCGCGGCCGGTGCAGGGCTACCCGGTGATCGCCCAGGCGGGATCTTCCGATGCCGGTCGTGCGCTTGCGGCTCGGGCCGGAGAGCTGGTGTTTACCGCGCAACACACGGTGGAGCAGGGCCAGGCGTTCTATGCCGAAATCAAACAGCGGGCGGCGGCACTGGGCCGTAATCCTGATCACCTGAAAGTGCTGCCAGGAGTCTCCACGGTGGTCGGCCGCACTCAAGCCGAAGCCCAGGCCAAGTACGACCGTTTGCAGGAGTTGCTGGACCCCAAGTCATTCCTGCGCACCATTTCGCGCTTCACCAGCCTGGGTTTCGACCTGTCTGAATTGCCGTTCGACGAAGTGGTGCCGCTACCGCCGGAAACCTTCGACACCAACACCCACAAGAGCCGCCAGAAACTGGTTTTCGATCTGATCCGCCGCGAGCGTCCCACGGTTCGTCAGCTGTTCAACAAGCTGACGGCCGGTGGGCACCGAATCCTGATCGGCACCCCGCAAAGCATCGCCGATGATTTTCAAGTGTGGTTTGAAGCAGGCGCGGCGGATGGTTTCAACGTGATGTTCAGTGGCCTGCACGAGGGCATCAGCGATTTCGCCGAAGGCGTGGTGCCCGAGTTGCAACGCCGTGGGCTGTTCCAGCACGACTATCAGGGCCGCAGCCTGCGGGAAAACCTTGGGTTGCCGTATATCAAGAATCGGTATGCGGCAGCGCCGTGACAAACGCACATCCTCACTGTAGGAGCTGCCGAAGGCTGCGAAAGCGGAGTATCAGGCACATCGCGATTCGCAGCCTGCGGCAGCTCCTACAGAAATTTCGTTCTAATTCAGAATTGCGCCCATGACCTTGAATACTCCGTTAAAACTCTCCCGGCTTTGCCTGCTATGCATCGCAGTCAGCCTGGCCGCCTGCGGTGATAAAACCGCTGAGACAGCGAACAAGGCCGCGGCCACTCCAGTCTCCGGCGGCACCCTCAAAGTCGCGCTGGATGGCGACCCCAATTGCATCGACCCGCAACAGGCGGGCAATAACACCGCGCTCAATGTGGGCCGTCAGGTGGTGGATTCCCTCACTGACCAAGACCCGAAAACCGGCGAAATCGTCCCTTGGCTCGCCACCCGCTGGGAGGTGGATGCCGATTCCAGGCGCTTCACCTTCTATCTGCGCGAGGGGGTGAAATTCAGCGATGGCAGCGCGCTGGATGCAGCGGCCGTCAAGGCCAACTTCGAAAACATCATCACCCTCGGCGCACGCTCGATCCTGGGCTCGACCTATCTGGCGGGGCTGAAAGCCATCGAGACGCCAGACGCGAAAACGGTGGTGATTGAGTTCGGGCAGTCCAACGCGCAGTTTCTGCAGGCCACCTCGACCATGAGCCTCGGCCTGCTGGCAGCGTCGACACTAGCGTTGCCATCCGCCGAGCGCTGTCAGGGCAATCTGCTGGGCAGCGGGCCTTTTGTGCTGAAGTCATTCGTGCATAACCAACGGGTGCAGTTGGCGCGCCACGAGGCCTATAACTGGCCATCATCCCTGGCCAGTCATCAGGGCAAGGCCTGGCTGGAGGGCATTGAGTTCGTGATCGTGCCGGAATCTGGCGTACGCCTGGGCAGCTTGTTATCGGGGCAGATCGATGTGGACACCGGCGTGGTGGCGCAGAACGAACAGGTCTTGGAAAGCCAAGGTGTGCCGTTACTGGCCCGGGCCAACCCCGGCGTGGTCTACAACCTGACGCCTGACGAAACCGACCCGCTGTACAGCGACGTGAAAGTGCGCCAGGCCTTGAGCAAAGCCATCGACCGGGAGCAGCTGCGCAGCATCATTTCCCGTTACCAGAAACCGGCCACCGCGCTGTTGGCCAGCAGCACGCCGTTCTATCGGGATCTGTCCCCGTTGCTGGCTTTCGACCCGGATGGTGCGCGCAAACTGTTGGATGACGCGGGCTGGCAAGTCGGTACCGATGGCATTCGCGTGCGCGACGGCAAGCGTCTGGCGCTGCAGCTGAGTTACTGGCAGAACGCGCCGATTCTTGAACTGGTCCAGCAGCAGTGGCGTCAGGTGGGCGTTGACCTGCGGCTGAACAAATCCACGATCAGCCAGGTATCCGCCTTGCAGGCAAGCGGCGACATGCACCTGACCTTTTTCAACCTGACCCGCGCTGACCCGGATGTGATCCGCACGGTTTATCAATCACCGGGGCGCAACTACAACCGCCGCCAGCCGGGGCTTGTTGACGACGTGCTGCGTGATGCCGCCGCCACCCTCGACGGCCCGCAACGGCAGCAACTGATCGATCAGGCCAGCGACATCCTGCTGCGCGAAGCCCACGCCATCCCCCTGATCGAACTGGCCACAGTGCTGGCCCACGGCAAACAAGTGCACGGGCTGCATTTCGAGGCGTCGTCGCGGTTGCAGTTTTTTGATACCTGGTTGCAGCGGCAGGAGAAACAAATGGCACTGACACAACGCGGCAAGATGGCAACCGGAGACCCCGTGGGAGCAAGCTTGCTTGCGAAGGCGTATTTGCAGACCCGAAAGGTAGGCCGGATGTTCCTGCCCCTTCGCGAGCAAGCTCGCTCCCACACAAGAAACGGTAGGCGCTACAGACAAGCTTCGTTCTACCTGCTCAGCCGCATCGGCCAGTCGTTGCTGGTGTTATGGGCGGCGTTCAGCGTGTCGTTCGTGATTCTGTATGCGCTGCCCAGCGATCCGGTCAGCATCATGCTCAATCAACAGGGCGAGCCCTCGGCGGTGGATCAAGTGCAGATCAATGCCCTGCGCGCTGAATATCATCTGGATCAACCATTGCCGGTGCAGTACGGCATTGCCTTGTGGAAGGCGTTGCACCTGGATTTCGGCAGCTCGATACAAAGCGGTGAGCCGGTGGTGCAAGCCTTGATTCAAGCGCTGCCCGCCACCGCAGCGCTGACCTTTTTGGCCCTTGGCTTTGCCTTGCTGGCGGGCATTGCCCTGGCGCTGACCGCCAGCCTGGTCAAGCGCGACTGGCTGCGCAATGGCTTGCTGGGTATCCCGTCGGTGGCGGTGTCATTACCGACCTTCTGGATCGGGTTGCTTCTGCTGCAAGGCTTCTCGTTTACCTGGCACTGGTTTCCGGCCATGGGTAATCAGGGTTTCAGCGCGTTGGTGCTGCCTGCAATGACCCTGGCCATTCCCACGGCGGCAGTGATTGCTCAGGTGCTGACCCGCTCCCTGCAAGCGGTGCGTGCTCAGCCATTTGTGGAGGTGCTGATCGCCAAGGGGCTCAGCCCGAGTCGCCTGTTGTTTGTGCATCTGCTGCATAACGCTGCGATCCCGTTACTCAGCCTGTCGGGAGTGATCGTCGGCAACCTGCTGGCCGGTTCGGTGGTGACCGAGACGGTGTTTTCCCGGGAGGGCGTCGGCCGTCTTGCGCAAGGGGCGGTGAGTGGCCAGGACATTCCGTTGGTGCAGGGCGTGGTGGTGCTGGCAGCGGTGATTTTCATCGGCGTGAATTTGCTGGTGGATCTGCTGTATCCCTTGCTCGATCCGCGTATGCAGGGAGGGGCTGGCAAATGACTGTCGCACTGAATGAAGATCTGGCGCTGAATAACAGCCCGTTCAATCGCCCTCGCTGGAGCCATAAAACCCGCGTGCTGCTGCGCCGGCGTCCGCTGCTGCCGCTGGGTGTCGCGGTGTTGCTGCTAGTCCTGGCCTGGGCGTTGTGGCCAGGGGTGTTCAGCCATTACGACCCTTTGCTGGGTGTGCCAAGCCAGGCGCTGCAAGGGCCGAGCGCTACCCATTGGTTTGGCACTGACCAATTGGGCCGTGATCTCTACAGCCGGGCCGTGCATGGCTCGGCGATTTCCTTGCAGGCCACGGCGCTGGCGGTTGCGATTGCCCTGCTGGTGGGCATCTTGCTGGGGGTTATTGCCGGTTATTTCGGTGGCCTGGTGGATGCGTTGCTCATGCGTGTGGTGGAAGTGTTGATGGCCATCCCCTCGTTGTTGCTGGCCATGGCGATTATTACCGTACTGGGTTTCGGCACCCTGAACATCGCCTTGGCGGTGGGGCTGTCGTCGGTGGCAACCTTTGCCCGGCTGGTGCGTGGTGAGGTGTTGCGCTGGCGAACATCGGTGTTTGTCGAGGCGGCGGTGTCCTGTGGTGTAGGCCCATGGACCATCATCCGGCGGCATATTCTGGCCCACGCGGCCGGGCCGGTACTTGCCCTGGCGGCGCTGGAATTCGGCAGCGCCGTGCTGTCGGTCTCGGCCTTGAGCTTTCTCGGCTTTGGCGCACCACCGCCGCAGCCGGAGTGGGGCTTGTTGATTTCCGAAGGGCGCAATTACATGGTCGCGGCCTGGTGGTACACGACGCTGCCGGGTCTGGTAGTGGCTTCGGTGGTGCTGGCGGCTAACCAGCTGGCGCGGGCGGTGCAGGATCTACAGGGACACAAATCATGAGCGATGCCCGTAACGCAGTCTTGAAGGTCGAGGGTTTGTGCATTGGTTATCAGACCCAGGACGGTCGAGTGGACGGCGTCAGCCAGATCGACTTTGCCTTGTACCCCGGCGAAATCGTCGCAGTCGTCGGTGAGTCTGGCTCGGGGAAATCCACCACCGCAGCGGCGCTGGTGGGCTTGCTGGCCGCCAATGGCCGCATCGAGTCCGGCAGTATTTTGCTCAATGGGGTTGAACACATCGCTGCCACTGAGCGCCATTGGCGAAGCCTGCGTGGCAAGGTGCTGGGCTTTGTGCCTCAGGATCCGGGTCTGTCGCTGGATCCGGTGAAACGCATCGATGCCCAGTTGCAGGAAGCGATGACCATCCACGGCGTGCCGCGCGCCGCAGCCCGATTGCGAGCCTCGGCGCTGCTCGAAGAGGTGGGCCTCAAGCACGTGGAGCGGGTCGGGCGCAGCTTTCCTCATCAGCTGTCCGGAGGGATGCGTCAGCGGGTGTTGATTGCAATCGCCCTGGCCAACAACCCGGCGCTGATCATTGCCGATGAACCCACCAGTGCGCTGGACCTTGGCGTGCAGCGGCAGATTCTGGATCGATTGCAGGCCCTTGCGCGGGAGCGGGGCACGGCGGTATTGCTGATCACTCACGATCTGGGGGTGGCGTTGGACCGCGCTGATCGGGTACTGGTGATGCATCGCGGGCGGATTGTCGAAAGCGGTGGCACTGGTCAAATATTCCATCGCCCGCAGCATGCGTATACCCGGCAATTGCTGAAGACCGTCCCGGCGTTGGCGACCGTGGTCCAGCCCGCTGAGCCCAAAGTACGCAGAGCAGGTTTCGTCGCCGACCAGCCGTTGCTGGTGGTGGAGCAACTGCATAAGGATTTTTCTAGCTGGCGTAATCCGGGCTTGCCTGCCGTGGATGGGGTTTCGTTCTCGGTGGTGCGGCATGGCACCACGGGCCTGGTGGGGGAGTCGGGGTCGGGGAAATCCACCACTGCACGGCTGATCGTCGGCCTGGAAAAACTCGATGCGGGCCGGGTGTTGTTTGATGGCGAAGACATCAGCCAATATTCGCGGCGCGACTGGCAGTCGTTGCGACGCAGGATTCAGGTGGTCTACCAGAACCCTTACGCCTCGCTGGACCCGCGCTTTACCCTGGAACAGATCATCACCGAGCCTTTGCAAGCCTACGCCGTAGGCGACAAAGCCTGGCGCAACGCCCGGGCCGCCGAGCTGCTTGAGCAGGTCGAGTTGCCATCGCGCTTGTTGCATAGCAGGCCGGGGCAGCTGTCGGGCGGGCAACGCCAGCGCGTCGCCATTGCCAGAGCCCTGGCGCTGGAGCCGGAACTGGTGGTGCTCGATGAGCCGCTGTCAGCACTGGATGCGTCGGTGCAGACCCAGATTCTTGCGTTGCTCGCCGGCCTGCAACAGCGATTGGGCCTGAGCTATCTGTTTATCTCCCATGACCTGGCCGTGGTGCGGCAAATCTCCGATCAGGTGGTGGTCATGCAGGCGGGCAAGGTGGTGGAGAAGGGCAGCAGCGAGCAGGTGTTCCAGTCGCCTACCCACGGCTATACCCGCCGCTTGCTGGCCGACGTGCCAGGTCGGCTTTATCTGGATCAACTGGATGAGTTCTCCAGAGCGGTGGCGCTGTTGCGGATTGCGATTTGAGGGGGTATGGCGCGAACTGACCAGTGTGAAACGCAGAACCTTGTAGGAGCTGCCGAAGGCTGCGAATGCGGTGCATCAGGCAAACCGCATTCGTCGCCGTCGTAACCTTCAACAACTCCTACAGAACCGCGGTGTGTATGGCGCATGGCCGATGTGGCTTTTATGCATTTTCGCTCTGTGAGCAGCTCACGTTATGCTCACGGCGCATATTCTTAGCCCAAAGGGTTCGTTCGGATTTGGGCGGTTATGGATTAGCTTAGCGGCTCTTGGTAAGCCTCACAGCATCTGGCTGTGAGCAGCTCACAGACTGGATCGAGCCCGCTTGATGACTATCTCCGCCACGCCGTTTGCCAGCCCCGAAATCGCCAGTTTTGGCGACGACGCCTATAGCCGCATTCGCCGCGACATCCTCTCTTGCCGGTTGATGCCTGGTACCAAAATCACAGAACCGGACTTGATGGCCGATTACGCCATCGGCAAGAGCAGCTGCCGGATCGCGCTGACCCGTCTGTGCCACGAGAATCTGCTGCGCTCCATTCCGCGCAAGGGTTATCAGGTGGCGCCAATCACCTTGAAAGACGTGGAAGAAATCTTCGCCCTGCGTGTGCAGCTCGAACCCATGGCGGCGCGTCTTGCGGTCGGGCGGGTGGATCTTGATCAGTTGCGCGCCCTGGAAGCCGCCTGCCGGGTGCGGCATCCGGCACCGCTGTCGGAGCAGATCGACGTGTTCATGGACGCCAACAAAGCCTTCCACATGGCGATCATCGAAGCCTCTGGCAATGAGCGACTGGTGCGAACCCTGTCGGGCCTGATGGATGAGATGACCCGGCTGGTGGCATTGGGTTTCAACGTGCAGCAGACCAAACCGGAGATCAAGCACGACCACAACGCGATGATCAGCGCCTTTGAAGAGGGCGACGGCAAGCGTGCCGAGCTGATCGCCCGGCGCCATATCGAAACCTTTCAGGCCATGACCCTTGAGAAGGTCTACGACAGCCTCAGCGAATCCGGAACTTCACTGCCTCTGCTGGCCGCGAGGTTTGCCCGATGACTGCGCAGGCCACGTTTACCTTCAACGCCTCCACTCCAACGCTCAGTCTGCAGGGCATCTCCAAGCACTTCGGTGAACTGGAAGTGCTGCGTGATATTTCCGTGCAAGTCGGGCAGGGCGAAATCCTCGCTTTGCTGGGCACTTCGGGCTGCGGCAAAAGTACCTTGCTGAATATCCTTTCCGGGTTGCTGCAGGCCGATCAGGGCACCTTGCAACTGGAGGGGCTGGACGCTGCGCAGTTCGAGGGCTGGCGTCGAGTCGCCTATATGTTCCAGGAGGACCGCCTGCTGCCGTGGCGCAGCGTGCGCAATAACGTCGCCTTTGGCCTGGAAGGTTCCGGCTTGAGCAAGCCCGAGCGCCTGGCTCGTGCCGATGCTGCGCTGAAACTGGTGGAACTGGAATCCTTTGCCAGCGTCTGGCCCCATCAGCTGTCCGGCGGAATGCGTAGCCGGGTGGCCCTGGCGCGTAGTCTGGTGGTGGAACCCAGTGTGCTGCTGATGGATGAGCCATTTTCCAAACTCGATCCGCAAACCCGTACGCAAATGCACCATGAGTTGCTGCGCCTGCAAGCGCTCAAGGGCATGACCATTGTGTTTGTCACCCACGACGTGGAAGAGGCGGTGGTGCTGGCCGATCGCGTGGTGGTGCTTGAACCGCGCCCGGGCCGGATTAGGGACATCGTGAGTATCGACCTGAACCGTCCCCGCGTACCCACTGCCGCCGATGTCAGCGAGCAGGTTCGGCAATTGCGGTTGAAGGTATGAACGGCATGCTTTCGAACCGATTCGTCATTTTGTTTGCCCAGCGTCTGCTGCTGGTTGCGGTGTTCGCCATCGCCTGGTGGTACGCCGCCGGGCGGTTGCCATCCTTTGTGTTGCCAGGCCCGGAAAAAGTCTTCACCGCGCTGACTAACCTCTGGCACAGCGCGACCTTCGTGCATGACCTGGGCGCAACCATGGGCCGGGTACTCAGCGGGTTTGCCTTGGCCGCGCTAGTGGGCACTCCACTGGGCATGGCCTTGGGTTCAAGCCGCATGCTGGCGCAGTTTTTCGAGCCGATTCTGGCGGTGTTCAACACTGTTTCGTCAGCCATATGGGCGATTTTCGCGATCATCTGGTTCGGCATCTCCGACGCGACCACGGTGTTTGTGGTGTTCATGACCTCCATGCCGCTGATCCTGACCAATGTCTGGCAGGGCGCGCAGACGGTCGAGCGGCAGTACATCGACCTGGCGCGCTCGTTTCGCATGTCCCGCGGCCAGATTCTGCTGAAGATCTACCTGCCAACGATCCTGCCGTACTTCTTTTCCGGTGCCCGGCTGGCCTTCGGTTTCGGATGGCGGGTCTCGCTGGTAGCGGAAACCCTGGGCGCCTCTGATGGCATCGGTTACCGCCTGCGCCAGGCGGCGGACCTGGTGCAAAGCGATCAGGTGTTCGCCTGGACGATCCTGCTGGTCACGCTGATGTTGCTGCTCGAAGCGGGTGTGCTCAAACCGCTGGAACGCCGTTTGTTTCGCTGGAAAACCTCCAATCAATAATCCTTTAGGAACTGCACCCATGCGTAAGCTTTTTGCCGCCGCAGCGTTGGCGACGACTGTTTTTGTTTCTTTCTCCAGCCAGGCGGCCGACGCGGTGCGCATTGGCTATTGGACCAGCGGCGTGAGCCTGGGCTACGGCTCGGTGCTGGAGGCCAAAGACTTCCTGGCCAAGCGCGGCATCGAGGCCACTTTCGTGCATTTTCCCGACGTGAATGCACCCATTCGCGCGCTGGCCGCAGGCTCCATTGACCTGGCGTTCGGAGCGCCGGTGGCCGGGGTGTTCAGCGCCGCAGCTGAAGGGGTGCCGATCAAAATCTTCGCCGCCACTCAGCCTGCGGACGTGCAGTTTGTGGTGCCAGCCGATTCGCCGATCAAATCGGTGGCTGAGTTCAAGGGCAAGAAAATCGGCATGTCGCCCACCGGCTCATCGGTGGCGGTGATCGCCGGGACGGTACTGGCGGGTAACTACGGCATTCAACCCAACGACTTTTCGCTGATTGGCGGCAACGAGTCGCGGCTGGCGCAGTTTCTGTCCCAGAAACAGGTGGACGGTGCAGCGTTGCGCTCGCTGACCATCGACCAGCTGGACGATGAGCTGAAGGTCAAACGCCTGGGCAGCTTCGCCGATGAGTGGAAAAAGCTCACCAAAACCGATGCGGTGCCTTACATCGGCGTCGGCGCGGTGAACGCCAAACTGGTGGATGAGCATCCAGAAACCGTCGCCAAAGTCATCGCCGCACTGCGCGACACCCTGGCCTGGGGCGCGACGCACCATGACGAAGTGATCGGCATCCTGGAGAAAAGCGCCAACCTGCCAACCAAGGACGCAAAAGTCTACGTCGGCCTGTGGGACGCCATGAATCGTGTGTCGTTCGAACCGGCGGACATCGCCACCCTCAAGTTGCAACACATGGTCTTCATCGAAGGCGGGCTGGTCAAAGGCGAGCTCAAGGACGACCTGTTCGCGACCCAGCCGTATGCCGATTCCAAAGCGTTGAAATAACGCTTGAACCCTAATTAACCCATCAGGAGAAATCCCCAGTGAGCAAAACCATGAAAGCCCTGGTACTCGATGCACACGGTGATCTTGACCGTCTGCGTGTGGTGAACGACAAGCCGGTACCGGCAGTTACCCAGGGTCACGTCGTGATCCGTGTTGGAGCGTCGTCGTTCAATTATCACGATGTGTTCACCGTCAAAGGCATGCCGGGCATCAAGGTGCCGTTGCCGGTGGTGATTGGCCTGGACCTTGCCGGGACCATCACCGAAGTGGGCGAGGGCGTCACCGGCTGGAGCGTGGGTGACCGCGTGCTGGTCAACCCGCTCAAGCCTGATGTGGGCCTGATGGGGGAAATGGTCGACGGCGGCATGGCGGAGTACGCGCTGGTGGACGCCCGCCAGCTGATCAGCCTGCCTGCAGCGGTGAGCTTCGAACAGGCGGCGGCGCTGCCGGTGGCTTACGGTACGGCGCACCGCATGTTGATCACCCACAACACCGTCAAACCGGGCGACCGGGTGCTGATCCTCGGCGCCAGCGGGGGCGTGGGCACGGCCAGTGTGATTCTCGCCAAACTGCTGGGTGCCGAAGTGATTGCCTGTGCCGGCAGCGACGCCAAGGGTGAGCGCCTCAAGGAAATCGGCGCCGATCACGTGATCAATTACCGCGACACGGATTTCTCCAAATGGGCCATTGGTCAATACGGCAAGCCACAACGTCGGACCCATGAAGGCGGCGTCGATGTTGTGATCAACTTCACCGGCGGCGACACCTGGGTACCTTCGCTCAAATGCCTGAAACGCGGCGGCACCTTGCTGGTCTGCGGTGCGACGGCGGGCCACGATCCGGCGGAAGACTTGCGCTACGTGTGGAGCTTCGAGCTGAACATCAAGGGCTCCAACAGCTTCTACGAAGAAAACCTGGTGGGCCTGTTGGACTTGATCGCCGAAGGCAAGATCGACCCGCTGATCGACCGTGTTCTGCCGCTGGAACAGGCCGCCGAAGGCCTGGCCCTGATCCGCGACCGTGAAGTGTTGGGCAAGGTCGTCGTCAAGCCCTGACACCGTTTCAACTGTTTAACGCTGCATCGCTGCCGGAGTTTTCCATTTGGCGGCACGGGGCTCTGTTGCCTTTGATTCAGCGGCTCGAAGCTGAGACCAAGTGAATTCGTAGGGCCGGCTTCAGCCGGAAGGACATTGGTACATACGCTGCATTTGCTATGTCAGGAATGCCGCTCTCCCGGCTAAAGCCGGTCCTACGGAACGCACACGAATTTAGAACCGCCTACCTGAATAACGAGGATTGAACATGACCGATACATTGCCAACTGCCGCCGACATCCAGGCCCGCTTGCTCAAGGGCCCTTACCACCAATGGCTGGGGCTTGAAGTCACTGAAGTGGGCGAGGGCACCATCGAACTGACCGCCAAGTGGCGTGAAGAGTGGGTGGTCAACGTCGAAGGCGGTTACACCCACGGCGGCATTCTCGCCGCACTGGTTGACCTGACGGCCGATTGGGCACTGGTCTCGAAAACCGGCAAGGGCGTGCCTACTGTCGACCTGCGGGTTGATTACCATCGCGCCGCCAAAGGCGATTTGCGTGCCACGGGCAAAGTCATCAAGTTCGGCAAGCAGTTCTCGGTGGCCGAGGCCCAGGTCTTCGACGCCGAGGGTCATCTGGTGGCCAGTGGTCGTGGTCTTTATTCGACTCCTGCACCCAAGGCCTGATCATGCAGACCGCTCTGGATCATCTGGTCATCAACACTCGTTTCGAGACCGACACCGCAGCTCAAGTGTTCGCTGCGCTGGGTTTCACCCTCACGCCGCGCGGTTATCACTCGCTGGGTTCACTCAACCATTTGATGATGTTCCCGGGCGGTTACCTCGAACTCATCGGCCTGCCGCTGGGCAACCACAGATTGCGCCAAGAGGTGCTGGACAGCCCGTTGGGCATCGACGGCCTGGTGCTGAGCACCAAAAACGCTCATGCCACACACGCCGAGCTGGTAAGCGCCGGGTTTCTGGTGCAGCCGGTGCAGCGCTTTTCTCGCCCGGTGGAGCATCAGGGCCGTGAGCTGACAGCGCGTTTTACCACTGTGCGCCTGCAGCCCAACGAATTTGCCGCTGGGCGCGTTTATTACTGCCATCACGAAACTCCCGAACTGGTCTGGCAACCGCAATGGCTGAACCATGCCAACGGCGTCACCGGGATCGTCAAACTGACGGTGCTCAGTGCTGATCCCGAGGCGGCCCGGCAACGTTATGCCACGCTGGGGCAGCTGGACGCAGGTTTTGATCTGGAAGTCGTGGATGAGGCTGTGCTGCAACAACGCTACGGGCCTTCAGCGACGCAGCTCAGCCAACGGGGCGAGCGCTTTGCGGTGATTACTCTGCGTTGCGCTGACCCTGCTGAACTGGCTCGGCTTGCCGAAGCCGAAGGGCTGGTGCACAGGTTCGAAGGCGCTCGGCTGCTGATCGAAATCGCCGAATTCGAAACCCTGCTGGAGTTCGTCTCGTGAGCGCGGCTTCGAAAAACCTTGGCCGGGTGATCGACCGGCAGGCTGATCGTGAAAGGGTGGCGTTTATTGGCATGCATGGTGAACACGATACCTGTAGGAGCCAACGTGTTGGCGAGACAATGAGCCTGACACACCGCCTCGCCAACAAGTTGGCTCCTACAGGGTTGGGTGCCGAGCACTCGATTACTTACGGCGAACTCGACGACCTGGCCGACAGCATTGCCCGCGCGCTGGCGGCTCGCGGCTATGCCCAGGGCGAGCGGATTGCGCTGTTGGCCGCCAACTCGGTGGAGTATCTGGCGGTGGTGCTGGGCATCATGCGCGCCGGGCTGGTGGCAGTGCCGGTCAATTACAAATTCCCCGACGCCACGGTGCATTACGTCATCGCTGATAGCGGGGCGCGGCTGCTGTTTTGCGACCCGTACCGTCTGCCAGCCGCACCACAAGGGCTTGAACACCTGGAGTTGAGCGCCGAAGGGCTTGCCGCTTTCGCAGAGTCAGGCGCCTTCAGGGCATTCGAGCCTCAGTCGGACGAGCCCGCGCTGATCCTCTACACCTCCGGTTCCACCGGCAAACCCAAGGGCGTGGTGCTCAGCCATGCCGCGCATTTATGGGTGGTGCAGACCCGCTTGCAGGCCACACGTCTGGCTGACGAAACGCCGTTGATTGCCGCACCGTTTTATCACATGAACGCGTTGGCGCT
The DNA here is from genome assembly GCA_900475325.1 of Paucimonas lemoignei. Classification (GTDB taxonomy): domain Bacteria; phylum Pseudomonadota; class Gammaproteobacteria; order Pseudomonadales; family Pseudomonadaceae; genus Aquipseudomonas. The sequence goes on along the minus strand of LS483371.1, from coordinate 3,243,777 downwards.
GGCGTTCCTGAGTCTAGCGTCTCATACCACCACCGTGCTGTTGCCACAGTTCACGGCCGCCAGTTACATCGATGCCATCCAGCGCCATCGCTGCACCTGGCTCACCGCGGTGCCGCCGATGATTGCCATGATGCTCAGTGAAAAGGCTTTGTTGGCCGACGCTGATCTGTCCTCGGTGAGGGTGGTGCGCATGGGTTCGGCACCGGTCAGCGCCAGTCTGCTGGAGCAGATTCGCCGGTTGCTGCCCGGCGCCAAAGTCATCAATGCCTATGGCACCACCGAAGGTGGGCCGGTGGTGTTCGGGCCGCATCCGGCCGGGTTAGTCAGCCCTCCGTTGTCTCTGGGTTGCGCCCACCCAAAAGTACAACTGCGCTTGCGCGATGAAGCCGGTGAGCTGAGCGATCAAGGTGTGCTGGAACTGCGCAGCCCCGGCCTGATGAGCGGCTATCACAATCGCCCGGACCTGCCGCTGCCGTTTACCGCCGACGGTTACTACATCACTGGCGACGTTTTCGAGCGCGACGGCGACGGCTTTTACACCTTCGTCGGGCGCCGCGATGACATGTTCGTCAGCGGCGGGGAAAACATTTACCCCGGCGAAATCGAAAAGCTTCTGGAGCGGCATCCCGCCGTGCAGCAAGCCTGCGTGGTCCCGGTTGAAGACGCCATCAAAGGCCAGAAACCGGTGGCATTCGTGGTCCTGCGCGAAGGCTTTCACGCCACGGAGGACCAGCTCAAAACCTTCGTGCTGGAACACGCCGCTGCCTATCAGCACCCGCGCCGGGTCTGGTTTCTCGATGCATTACCCCTTGCCACGACCAACAAGATCGACCGTCGCGCCCTGATCGACCAGGCGCTCTCTGGATTGACCCACTAAGGACTGCTCATGACCATTGCCAAGTTGTTGCTGCCGTTGACCGTGCCACTGATGTTGGGCGCTACCCAGGCCTGGGCGCTGGATGATGTAACTGTCGCCCTGGCGATTCCGCCCGCGGTGCATGACGGCGCTGCCTACGCGGCTGCCGAAGAACTGGGCCTGTTCAAGGAACAGGGGCTGAAAGTCAACGTGGTGGTGTTTCAGGGCGCCGGGGCTTTGTTGCCGCAGATCGCCAGCAAGCGCGTGACCTTTGGCTTCCCGGTGGCCGAACCAGTCATTTCCAGTTACTTCAATGGCAAAGACCCATTGCCGGTGCGTTATTTCTACAATGGCGTGCCGAGCCAGACCCTGGAATATGCGGTGTTGGCTGATTCGCCGATCAAGAACCTGGCCGACCTCATAGGCAAGCAGATCGGCGTGGGTGCCTTGACCTGGGGCACCTTGCCCAATAGTCGTGCCGCGCTGCGTGTCGCCGGGCTGGAGCCGGGCAAGAACGTCGAGTTCGTTGCCGTCGGTGCATTGGGCGCGGGCTTTCAGGCGCTGAAGACCGGCCGCGTCGATGCCCTGAATTTCAACAGCAGCTGGAATGACATGCTGGAGCTGTCCGGCACGCCGATCCGCCGCATTGCTTACCCGCCGGTGTTTCAGGAAAACCCCGGCAACGGCTTTATCGCTCACGTGGATACCTTCAAGGAAAACCCGGACCTGATCCGCCGTTTCGGCCGCGCCTACACCCAGGGGCAGCTCGTCTGCGAAGCCAACCCGACCTATTGCGTGCAAGCCTTCTGGCGTCAGCATCCGGAAAGCAAGCCGGCGGATGCCGAAGGCAAGGGCCTGGCCGATGCACGTGAGTTGCTGGTCCGCCGTCTGCGCAACACTTTGCATCACGCCGATGGCAGCAATCGGGTGCCGGGCGAATACAGCCTGCCCATCATCAAGGACGCGATTGCGGCCATGGCCAAAACCGGCGAATTCCCGACCGCCGATGTGCCGGTGGACAAGATCTTCTCCAATGAATTTGTTCCTGCTTTCAGCGACTTTGATCACGCCGCATTGATCAAGCGTGCTCAGGAGGCGAAATGAGTCGGAACTGCTGGATAGACCTGCCGGAAGGGCTCATCGATCAGCCCCGACACATCCGCTTCGACGGCCTCGCGCCCGGTTTGGCTGAGTTGCGAGCCTGCTTGCAGGCTGCGGATGGCAGCCGCTGGGAAAGCCGTGCGCAGTTCCTGATTGGCGAAGAGGGTGAGCTTGATCTGAGCCGTGACGCCCCGCACACCGGCGACTGGCTGAGTGCCGACGCCATGGCGCTTGTGTGGTCGATGCGTCAGGTTACGCCGCCGGTCGAGGTGTTGAATCAGGAAAGCCTGACTGCGCAACGGATCGAGCTGCAATTGACCGATGCTCAGGGTCAGACCGTCAGTGGCCGTTTCGTCCAACACTATCTGGCACCCGGCGTGCAGCGAACTGAGGTGCGGGGAGCGGGGATCAGTGCCACGTTGTTTCAACCGGTGGGTGATGAACCTGCGCCATTGGTGGTGGTGCTCAATGGTTCCGGTGGAGGCACGCCGGAACAACGCGCCGCGTTGTATGCCGCTCATGGTTATGCGGCGTTGGCATTGGCGTATTTCAAGGCGCCCGGTCTGCCGGAACATATCAGCGCTACACCCCTTGAGTACTTCCAGAGAGCGTTGCAATGGGCGGCTGCCGAGCTTGAGCCCAAAGACGGCTTCATCGCCGTGGCCGGGTTGTCTCGTGGGGGCGAGCTGGCGCTATTGCTGGGCTCGCGCTTCCCGGAGCTGGTCAGCGCGGTGATTGGTTATGTACCGAGTTCAGTGGTTCACGGCACGTTGCGCGCCGGTCGCCCGGAACAACCTCGGGATGCCGACGCCTGGACCTGGCAAGGGCAGCCGCTGGCCAATGTCTGGCAAAACAACCCGCATGTTGACTGGCGACCCTTCGATGTTGCCCAAGCGCCCGGTGCGCCTATCCGTCAGGCCCCAGCGTTTGTCGCGGTGCAGCAGGACGCAGCCGCTGTCGCTCGGGCGCGGATTCCGGTGGAAAACATTCGCGGTCCGCTGCTGTTGATTTCCGGCGATGACGACGGCTTCTGGCCCTCCAGCGACTATTGCGCCGAGATCGAGGCTGATCTGGCCGCGCGTGGGCACAAATGGCCGGTGGAGCATGTGCTCAATCAAGGCGCCGGGCATGCCATTGGCTTTCCCTTTGTGCCGACGACGGTCATTGCCCGGCTGCACCCGGTGGCCAAAGTGTTGATCAGCGGCGGCGGGACCCCTGCGGGCAATGCGCTGGCCAATGAGCGCAGCTGGGAACGGGTGCTGGCCTTTCTTGAGCGGGCGGTTGCCGCCAAGGGTGCTGCCCAATGAGTGCCGCGCTGAGTGTTCAGCAGGTCGGTCTGACCTATGAAACCCGGCGTGGGCAGATTCAGGCGTTGCGCGACATCGACCTGAACATTGCCGAGGGCGAATTCGTCGCGCTGCTGGGGCCGTCGGGCTGTGGCAAATCCACGCTGTTGAAGCTGGCGGCGGGTTTGCTGCCGGTGTCCAGTGGCCGCATTGAGCTGGCTGGCAAACCAGTGCAAGGGCCAAGCCGACAGAGCGGGGTGGTGTTCCAGAAGCCCAATATGCTGCCCTGGAAAACGGTGCTGGATAACGTGTTGTTACCGGCGAAAACCCTGGGTTTGCCGATGGCTGAAGCCCGGCCGCGAGCCCTGCAATTGCTGGAATTGGTGGGATTGCAGGCGTTCGCCAATGACTACCCGTTCGAGCTGTCCGGCGGCATGCAGCAGCGGGTCGGTATCGCTCGCATGTTGCTGCATGACCCGCGGATGCTCCTGATGGATGAGCCGTTCGCCGCCCTGGATGCGATGTCCCGGGAGGCCCTGACCTTGGAGCTGCAGAGGATCTGGAGCGTGCATCGCAAGTCGGTGTTGTTCATCACCCACAGCATTCAGGAAGCCGTGTTCCTCGCCGACCGGGTGCTGGTGATGTCGCCCTCGCCGGGCACCATCATCGACGAACTGGTCATCGAGCTGCCGCGCCCACGCACCCTGGATACCCTCAACGACCCGCAGTTCACCGCGTTGTGTCATCACCTGCGGAGGCACTTCAGCCATGCGTAGATTGCTGCCTTTGTTGTACCCGCTGACCAGTCTGGCGGTATTGATTCTGATCTGGGACCAGTCGGTGCGCTGGCTGGGGATTTCCGACTATTTATTGCCGCCGCCCCTGGCGGTTTATCAGGCACTGGCCAAGGGTTTTGCGGACGGGACGTTGTGGCCGCACATCGCGGCCACGGTGATCGAAACCTTGAGCGGTTACGTGATCGGCTCGCTGCTGGCAATCATCCTCGGTGCGGTGCTGGCCGAGTCTCGCACCTTCGAGCGGTTCGTCTACCCGCTGCTGATCGGCTTGCAGGCCACGCCGAAAGTCGCTCTGGGGCCGATCATTCTGGTGTGGTTCGGCTTCGGCATGACCTCGAAGATCGTGCTCGTGACCCTGGTGTGTTTCTTCCCGCTGTTCGTCAACACCGTCAACGGCATCCGCCGCGCCGACCCTGAATTGCTGGATGCGTGCCGGGCGTTTTCGGCGTCGCGAATGTATTTATTGCTGCACGTGAAATTTCCCGCTGCGGCCGGTGAAGTCTTTGCCGGTTTGCAAATCGGCATCTCCCTGGCGTTGATTGGCGCAGTGGTAGGGGAGTTTCTGTCGTCGCAAAGCGGGCTGGGTTATCTGATCGCTTCAAGCTCGGTGAGCATGAACATGGCCACGATGTTCAGCGGCCTGATCCTGCTGGCGTTGATCGGGTTGTGCGGTGCACAGAGCGTTCGCGCGATTCAGCACCGGGTGATTTTCTGGGAGCCGGGCGCCGCCCGGCGACAACCTAAAGACTGAATCAAGGAGTGCACATGGCTTTCGATTGGCAAAACCCTTATCTGACTACCCGTATTCCGCTGTTCGCCCGCAACGTGGTATCGACCTCACACCCTCTTGCTGCCCAGGCGGGGCTGAATATACTGCTGGCCGGTGGCAACGCGGTGGATGCGGCCATTGCAGCTGCGGCGATGTTGACCGTGGTCGAGCCGGTGTCTAATGGGCTGGGCAGTGACGCGTTCGCCATCCTCTGGGACGGCCAGCAACTGCAGGGTCTGAACGCTTCCGGCCCGGCGCCTCAGGCCTGGGATCTTGAGCATTTTCGCAAGCGCTATGGCGAGGATGGCGCCGGGCACGCCAAGCGCCCGGTGCGTGGCTGGGATTCGGTCACTGTCCCTGGTGCCGTCGCTGGCTGGGCGGCGTTGCATGAGCGTTTCGGCAAGCTGCCGTTCGCCGATCTTCTGGAGCCGGCGGCGCAGGTGGCTGAACGCGGTGTGACGCTGGCGCCGACTGTGGCGCACAAATGGTCGGGTGCCGTGCCGTTGCTCAATACCCAGCCTGGCTTTGCCGATGTGTTCATGCCCGGCGGACGCGCGCCGCGCACCGGTGAGAAGTTCGTGTTCAAGGACGCCGCCCGTACCTTGCGCCTGCTGGGTCAGCAGGGCGGCCGGGCGTTTTACGAAGGGCAGATCGCCGAAGCCATCGTCGGCTTTGCACGCCAGACCGGCGGGTCGCTCACGCTGAATGACTTGCGCAACTACCAGCCCGAGTGGGTCGCGCCCATCGCCCAGTCTTACCGGGGCTATGACGTACACGAGATTCCGCCAAACGGGCAGGGCATCGCGGCACTGATTGCGCTGGGTATTCTGGAGCATTTTGATCTGGGGGCGTTGCCGCTGGATTCGGCGCAGTCTCAGCATTTGCAGATCGAAGCCATGAAGCTCGCGTTTGCCGATATCTACCAGTACGTCGCCGACCCTTCGAGCATGGACGTCACCCCTGAGCAAATGCTCGATGACGCCTATCTCGACAGCCGCGCCAAACTCATCAACCCGAACAAGGCCAGTGATCCGGGCTTTGGCATGCCCCGCAGCGGCGGCACGGTTTACCTGAGCGCTGCCGACGAGAACGGCATGATGATTTCGTTCATTCAGTCCAACTACATGGGCTTCGGCTCAGGCATCGTGGTGCCGCAATACGGCATCAGTCTGCAGAATCGCGGTGCCGGTTTCTCCAGTGATCCGGCGTCGGCCAATGTGGTCGCGCCCGGCAAGCGGCCATTTCATACCATCATCCCGGCGTTCCTGACCAAGGATGGCAAGCCGCAAATGAGCTTCGGCGTGATGGGCGGCGACATGCAGCCCCAAGGCCATGTGCAGACCCTGGTGCGCATGCTCGACTACAACCAGCAACCCCAGGCCGCCTGCGATGCACCGCGCTGGAAGGTCAACCGGGACTTTTCCGTGGATCTGGAAGACACCCTGGCCGCCGCCACGGTGGACGGCTTGCGTAATCTGGGCCATCGCTTGAAATCCGTGGAAGACCCGTACATGGACTTCGGCTCCGGGCAATTCATCTGGCGTCTGTCCGATGATCCGGACCATGGTTACGTGGCGGCCAGTGATAGTCGGCGGGATGGGTTGGCTGCGGGGTTTTAGGCGCGGAATTGTGGTGGCCTTAACGCGTTTCTGGCACACCTCGGTTCTGAGCTGACCGAGGTTACGAGGGCTGCGAAGGCGGTGTGTCAGACAGGTCGCCATTCGCAGCCTTCGGCAGCTCCTACAGACCTGTGGGAGCGCTGCGGATTAAGCTCTATGCTTATGCGAAAAAGGTATTAAATTTAAATAAAACAGAAGGTTAAGCTATATATCAATAAGCCAGTTCAAGGCCACATTCGATGTATCTCTGCTTCGTCCAACCCGCTTCAGAAGGTCAGCCATGACCTTCGACTACGCATTCGCTCTGTCCACGTTACCTACCTTTCTCAAAGCCGTCGGCGTCACCTTGCAAGTGGGGTTGATCGCTATTCTGACTTCGCTGACCGTGGCTGTCGTCAACGCCGCCATCGCCACTTTCAAGGTGCCGGTGCTGTATCGGCTGGTGCCGCTTTATGTGGAGCTGGCGCGTAACACGCCGTTGCTGATCCAGCTGTTCTTCATCTATTTCGCGTTGCCGACCCTGGGCATTCGGGTCTCGGGTTTCGCCTCGGCAGTGATCGCCATGACCTTTCTGGGCGGGGCTTATCTGACCGAGATTCTGCGTGCCGGGATCGAGGCCGTACCCAAATCGCAGATCGAATCGGGGCTGTCCATCGGGCTGTCCCGCTGGCAACTGCTGCGTCACGTGATCCTGCCTCAGGCCGGCATTCTCAGCCTGCCAGCACTGTTCGCCAATTTCGTGTTTCTGCTCAAGGAAACCACCGTGGTGTCGGCTGTTGCAGTTCCGGAAATCCTATACACCACCAAGAGTTACATCGCCTTGTATTACAAGACCTACGAGATGCTCGCGGTGATGACGGGCCTGTGCGTGCTGATATTTCTGCCCTTGTCGTTGTTGCTCGGCCTGTTGGAAAGGAGGCTCCAGCATGGCCAGTTCGGGTCTTGAGTTGCTGTGGGTTTCGGCACCCCAACTGGTGACCGGTGCCAGCCGCACGCTGGGTATTTCGCTGCTGGCCATCGTGTTCAGCAGTGTCGGTGGCTTGCTTTACGGGGTACTGCGCAGCTTGGGTAAGCGTTGGCTGGACGTGCCGTTACGCATCTATCTGGAATTGTTCAGGGCGATTCCGGTGCTGGTCTGGCTGTACCTGTTTTTCTTTGGTCTGCCGATTTTCTTCGGTTTGAGCATTCCTGCGTTTAGCTGTGCGGTGTTGGTGTTGTCGCTTTGGGGCGCCAGCGAGGTGGGCGAGGTGGTGCGTGGTGGCTTGCGTTCCATCCCGCGCGGGCAGCGTGAGGCCGGACTGGCGATCGGCCTTGGCCTGGGTCAGCTGTACGGTCGGGTGTTGTTGCCCCAGGCCCTCAAACGGCTGACCCCGCCGGTGATCAACGTCTACACCCGGCTGATCAAGACCAGCTCGCTGGCGGTGTTGATCGGCGTGGTGGATATCACCAAAGTCGGGCAGCAGATCATCGAGCGTACTTATGAATCAGTGCTGATCTACGGCTTCCTGTTTCTGTTTTTCTTTTTCGTCTGCTATCCGCTGTCGGCCGCTTCGCGTGTGCTTGAACGGCGCTGGAGTCATCAATGAGCGCGTTGATCGAGTTGTCCGGTTTCAGCAAAAACTTCGGTGCGACGCCGGTTCTGCAATCCATCGACCTCAAGGTACAAGAGGGCGAGGTGGTGGTGATTCTTGGCCCCAGCGGTTGTGGCAAAAGCACGTTGCTGCGTTGCCTCAACGGCCTTGAAATCGGGCACGCAGGCACGCTGCAGTTTGCTGGCAAGGCGCTGGCCGCCAATGCCGACTGGCGCAAGGTGCGGCAGCAGATTGGCATGGTGTTTCAGAGCTATCACCTGTTCCCGCACATGCCGGTGCTGGACAACATTCTGCTCGGGCCATTAAGGGTGCAGAACCGCGCGCCCGCCGAGGCACGCACCCAGGCTGAGGCGCTGCTTGAAAGGGTAGGCCTGGCGGACAAGCGCGATGCGTATCCAAGGGAGCTATCCGGCGGGCAGCAACAACGTATCGCCATCGTCCGCGCCTTGTGCATGAACCCCAAGGTCATGCTGTTTGATGAAGTCACTGCCGCCCTGGACCCGGAAATGGTCAAGGAAGTGCTGGAAGTCATCCTGCACCTGGCGGAAGGCGGCATGACCATGCTGATCGTTACCCACGAAATGGCTTTTGCCCGTGCGGTGGCGGACCGAATCCTGTTCATGGACCGTGGCGTGATCGCGGAACAGAACGACCCCGAAACTTTCTTCAGCGCCCCGCAGAGCGCACGCGCGCAGCAGTTCCTGGAGAGGTTTTCCTATGTAGAAAACATGCCAAAAAGGAAAGCATCGTGAGTTTTAAAACTGCCCTCGTTTTACCCTTGATCGCCCTCGGCCTGTTGGCCGGTTGCGACAAGCCTGCTGATCAGAAACCCGTGGCCAAGGCGGCTGCGTCACCTTCAGCCAGCTATCTGGACACCATCAAAGCCCGTGACAAATTGATTGTCGGGGTCTTCAGTGACAAACCGCCGTTCGGCTTTGTCAGCGAAACCGGCGAATACGTAGGCTTTGATACTGACCTGGCCAAGCGTTTTGCCAAGGATCTGCTCGGTGACGAGAAGAAGATCGAGTTCGTGGTGGTGGAACCTGCCAGCCGGATTCCGTTCCTGCAAAGCGACAAGGTTGATCTGGTCCTGGCGAATGTGACGGTGACCCCGGAGCGCCGTGAAGCGGTGGAGTTCACCAACCCGAACCTGCGGGTCGCGGTCCAGGCACTGGTTCCGGAGGCCAGTGCGGTCAAGAATCTTGATGATCTGGCGACCAAAACCACCATCGTCACCACTGGGACCACCGCTGATATCTGGCTGACCAAGAATCATCCGGACTGGAAACTGCTCAAGTTCGAAAAGAACTCTGAGTCGCTGCAGGCCTTGGCCAATGGCCGTGGCGATGCCTACGCCCAGGACAATCTGGTGCTATTCAGCTGGGCCAAGAAAAACCCGGGCTACCGTGTGCTTGATCAGAAACTGGGCGACGAAGCGCCAATCGCCCCGGCTGTGAAGAAAGGCAACATCGAGCTGCGTGACTGGATCAACACCGAACTGGCGAAGTTGGGCGAAGAGAAATACCTGCTCAAGCTGTACGACCAATATGTTCGTGATCAGCTGGCCGAAGGCACCGACCCGAATTCGGTGATCGTTGAAGGCGGCAAGTGGAAGCCTTGATCATCAGGCGTTGACCCAAAGCAAAAAACAAACCGGCCAAGTGCCGGTTTGTTGCGCTCAGGCTGATGGATTGGCCGGAAGCGATATGGCCGGCGCGATTCGGCAGATACACCGCATTGGCCTGCGCGCGGGCAAGTCTGACCACCGCACTGTCCTGCATCATCGGTGGCGCTAGCGTTCAAGCCCACGGATGCTGCGGGCTATCGATTGGCTTCAGGCCATGGCGGCGGAACAGTTCGCCGTAACCAGCCACCAGAAACTGGCCGTTGCGCTGCAGCCAGTCATTGCGGCGTTCTTCATAGACTTTGGGCAGGTAATACCAGGGCAGGCCGGGCAGGTCGTGGTGGACCAGATGCAGGTTGAGGTTCAGAAACAGCCAGCGCCATGGCGAGCCGGCTTCATTGATCACCGAACGATGGGCTGAAGACGCGGCGGGGCGGTGTTCGTAGAACGAGCGCACCATCGACAACGCCAGGCCGAGCACGCTGGCCAGCAGGTAGTCCAGCACACCGATGCCACCCTGGGCTTGAACCAAAAGCAAGACCGCAACCACGCAGGCTCCGTGGGTCAACCACATCAGCCAGGCTTGCGCGACACCCTGGCGCAGGCGGCTCGATTCCTCTCTGAGCAGGCCACTGAGGGCCAATAGCGGTCCGATCAGCAGCCGACCCCACAGGGTTTTGTTCAGCCAGTGCAGGCCACGGGTGTTTCGGCCGTTTTGCTGCCACTGGTGCTCGCTCAGGTAGCGGCTTTCAGGGTCCGCGTGGGGGCGGGTAAGCGCTTCATCGCGGTGGTGCAGCAAATGGCTGTCGCGATACAGCGTGTACGGATACCAGATCGCCAGCGGTGCGTAGCCCAGCACTTTGTTGAGCCACGGCCAGCGAGTCGGGTGCCCATGCAGCAACTCGTGCTGCACCGACATCCAGAAGGTCATGACCGGCACCAGCAACACCAGCGTCAGGCCCCGGCCTAGCACGGCTGAAAAATGGATCAGGCTGAACCAGGCCGCGTAGGTGCCGATCAACAGCAGCCAGGTGGGCCAGTCGGTGCGCGCCGTCCAGGTCTGACGTAACTGGCGGATGCGCTGCTGGTGTGCGGCGTCGAGGTAATTGGGCATGGAAGTGACCCGCTATGGCAGAAGAACTGTGATGTCAGGGCCACCTTAGCAATGCTGGTTATATATGAATAATCACATTTAGTTGATCTTATATAGCGTTTTGGACTTAAAAGGATGTCTTCAGTCCTGTAGGAGCGAACTTGTTCGCGAGGAGGCCGGTACGCCCGATATATCTGTGGGCAGGAACATTGCTTTCGCGAGCAAGCTCGCTCCCACAGGTCCTGTGTTTGCTGCGCGACAGCGCGGCGCGCTGGACGACGGGGGCACTCCTACAGGTCAAGGCTGAGAACAGGAGTGTGTCAGACAGACCGCTTTAGCCGCCCTCGTAACCTCGGTCAGCTCCAGGCTTGGCGGCACTTATATTGTTCGGCCTCCCGCACGTCTTCATCTATGATGGCGCCCCTCCAACAGGCACCCAATCGCCGCGCTTTATTCAGGAGCTTCAATGGTCATGTTTTATCGGGCATCCAGGCTGTCGTCGGTTGCCAACCGTTTCGCGCCCAATGTATTTCGGCTCGGTATTGCTATGGCCTGCGGGGCGGGCGGCACGGCGTGGGCGGCTGATGCCACCCGTATTCAGCTGGATGCAACCACGGTGGTCGGCGAACAGGATCAGGGTTATCAGGGCAACCAAGCGGCCGTGGGTGGTTTTGAGCCTGCGCCGCTGCTCGATACCCCCGCGTCGATTACCGTGATCAACGAGCAATTGATCAAGGATCAGCAGGCGCGTCTGCTCAGTGAAGTGCTGCGCAATGACGCATCGGTGGGTGAAAGCTACGCGCCGGTGGGCTATTACGAAAACTTCGCGATTCGTGGTTTTACTCTCAACTCTGCTAGCAGTTACAAAATCAACGGCCGCACCATCACTGGCGAGCAGAACGTCGCGCTGGAAAACAAGCAGCAGGTGGAAGTCCTCAAAGGCCTGGCGGGCTTGCAGAGTGGCATTGCCGAGCCGGGTGGCCTGATCAACTACGTCACCAAGCGCCCGGAAGACGTGCGCTCGGTGACCCTGGCGACCGACGATAGGGGCAGTGGCTATGTGGCCACCGACGTCGGTGGCTTCTTCGGCAGCGAGCGTCAATTCGGTGTGCAGGCCAATTTCGCTCACGAAGACATCAATTCCTACGTCGAACATGCCGACGGCCAGCGTGATTTCGCCTCGCTGGCGTTTGACTGGACCATCAACCCCGATGCGCTGCTGCAACTGGACGTGGAGTACCAGAACAAAGAACAGCGTTCATCGCCGGGTTATCAATTGCTCGGTGGCAGGGAACTGCCTCATCACGCTTCGCCTAAAACCAAACTGGGCCACCAGAGCTGGGCCAAGCCGGTCGGCATCGACTCCCTCAACGTCAACGGCAAGTTCGAATACCGGTTCAGCGACGCCTGGAAGGGCACGCTCAGCGCCTCGCGCAGCAAAGTGGTGGTCGACGACTACAGCGCATTTGCCTGGGGTTGCTACGGGGCCAGCAGTTGCGCTTCGACGGCGGTGCCCAATCACTTCAGCGCCGAAGGCGACTACGACATCTACGATTTCCGCAGCCCCGACGACACCCGCCGCAACGATGAAGTGCAGGCGGCGCTGGCCGGGACTTTCAACACCGGTTCGCTCAAGCATGAGCTGACCTTCGGCACCAGCGCGCTGCGCCGGGTGATCGACAAGCGCGATGACATCAACGAATGGATCAGCAGTAGCAATCTTGATGCGCAACCGTTGGACTTCGCGCCGTTCCCTGGGGAGTCCGGCCCGTCCTATCGACGCCTGGACAGCCGCCAGTACGGGCTGTTCGCCAGCGACCGGATCAGCTTCAACGAGCAGTGGCAAACCGTGCTGGGTGGCCGTGAAGTGCGTCTCGATGAGAAAACCTTCGACAGCGGTGGCGACACCACGCGCCACACCCAGCGCTACGTGTTTTTGCCCCAGGCCGCGCTGATTTACAAACCGGTGGAAAATCTCTCGGTGTACACCAGCTACAGCAAGGGCTTGTCGCTGGGCGGTGAAGCGGCCTGGTTCACCAACAATGCATTCGAGATCCTGCCGCCGACGGTGTCCAGGCAGATCGAAGCCGGGGTCAAATACGACTGGCAACGCATCAGCCTGGCTGCGGCGCTGTTCCAGACTCGCCAGGCGCACCAATACTCTCAACCTCAGACGGACGGCACCTTCACCTATGTCCAGAGCGGTGAGCAGAAAAACACCGGCCTGGAGGTGTCCGCCAATGGCTGGGCCACTTCGCGGTTGCAGCTGTCTGCCAGCGTGGCGGCTATTCGGGCGCGGGTCACCGACAGCGGCACGCCCGAATACGAAGGGCATCAATCCTTGAACGTGCCCAAACTGCGCGCCAGCCTGTATGCCGATTACAGCCTGCCGTGGGTGGACGGGCTGGCGATGCTCGGTGGAGTGCAGTACAGCGCCAGCAAAGCGGCGAACCGCGAAGGCAGCGTCAAGGTCAGCGACTATGCAATCTTCAATGCGGGCAGTCGCTATACCACCCGTATCGACGGCTATCAGACGGTATTTCGTCTGAGCATCGACAACCTGTTCGACAAACGCTACTGGCGCGATGCCGGAGAGTACATTGGCGACGGCTACCTGTTTCAGGGTGCGCCCTTGACCGCCAGGCTCAGCGCCAGTGTGAATTTCTGATTGAGGATGGACCATGTCGACGCTTGAAATCATCGCTGTGATCGTCAATGTGCTGGGCGTTTGGCTCACTGCGCGGCGTATTCGCTGGTGCTGGCCGGTAGGGGTGGTGGCGGTGTCCTTGTACGCGTGGATTTTCTTCGACGCCAAACTGTATTCGGACATGCTCCTGCAAGTGCTGTTTGCGTTTCTGCAGGTGTACGGCTGGTGGCGCTGGAGCACTGGCGGGCTGGATCACGGCAAGGTGCATGTGGGGCAGCTGACCCTGAACGAAGCACTGTTGAGCCTGGTGATTGGCGCTCTGGGCGCGGTGTTGCTGGGCAGCCTGATGGCGAGTTTTACCGACGCTGCCGTGCCATGGCTGGACGCATCACTGACGGCGGGTAGCGTGGTCGCCGGTGTCTGGGCCGCGCGCAAATACGTGGCCAGCTGGTGGCTGTGGATCGTGCTGGACGTGGTTTATGTGGGGATGTATCTGTTCAAGGACCTGCACTTGACCGCTGGCCTGTATGTCGGCTTCATCGTGTTGGCGGTGTACGGCTGGCGCGCCTGGAGGCGGGATTTGCTTGAGCAGCGGACGGCCTGACCCTGTCTATGTAGGAGCTGCCGAAGGCTGCGAACTGCGTTGTGTCAGATGAATCGCTGTTCGCAGCCTTCGGCAGCTCCTACAGGCGCTCGGCGCCGTGCTATCAGGCGCGGGATTGGGCGCGCACTGCCTTGGTTTTCGGGCCGATAAAGATCCAGGCCAGCAGGCTGATCACCGGCACGAACACCAGCACCAGAATCCACAGACATTTGCTTTCCCGGCTCGCATCACTTTGCACGACGCGTATGACGGCCCAGAATTCGAGCACTACCAGAATCACCGCGAATACGCTCCAGAAGATCGGAAGGTTCATAATCGCCGCTAATACATTCCAGCTCTCTGAGTTTCCCATAGCACACCTCACACGTGGTCGTTAAGGGTTAGTCCACAGAGCCTCGGCAAGGGTTCATTAATTGTGCGAGCGCGCTACCATGCGGGCCACTCGCCCTATCAGGTGTTAGATGGGCGGGGTTCTTATTCTTCCTGTGCAAGAGGCGCTGATGGCCAACCAAGACCTGACATTCATTCCCGATCCAGACCCGGATTCGATTTCCTCCGATGTAGCCGGTGTCGGTGGGCTGCTGGTTTCCACCCAGATCCCCACCCGTGCCGATGGCAGCCTGGAGTTGGGCGGCATTACCGAGCAAAGCGAATGCACGCTGCAAGCGTTGAAGGTTGCCCTGGAAAAAGCCGGTAGCTCGATGGATCGTGTGCTGCACCTGACGATCTACCTCACCGACATGGCCGACCGTGCCGCCTTCAATGACGTCTATCGACGCTTTTTCATGCAGCCGTGGCCGGTGCGCGCTGCGGTTGGCGTCGCTGCGCTGGCCGTGGAAGGCATGCGCGTGGAAGTCACTGCCATGGCAGCGAAGGGCTGAGTACCTGTGGTTTCTGAATCAGCCTGATTTACAGCGGGGGCGGCTTGCCTGCTCCTGCATGTCCTCGCTCCACATGCCCGCACCACTGCTTTATTACCATTCCTGTAACAGTGTTTTGCCCGATCCATGCGAGACGTTTTGTCGCAGTGGCAGGGCATTTTTTGTTATTGTCGCAAAACTAACCAGTTAGTTAATTGTTAAGTCGACAGGCTTCTCGCTGAGAATCAGTCTCGATACGTTCTTTTCCCGAGCTGCGTTTCGCCTCCTGCAAGCGTCTGCGACAGCGCTTGCCTGCACTACGCTTAACTTCTTCTCAAACGTTCATGCGTCAACAGGATCATGCAACATGACTAAGTCTCTCCCTTCGGCATCCGTCAGCCGCTGGCCCGTTTGGGTCGCTGCGCTGGGCGTGCTGGTATTTGGATTACTGTTCATGGCCGGTGGCGGCTACCTCACAATGCTGGGCGGCAGCGTGTACTTCCTGCTCGCGGGCCTGGGCATGCTGGTGTCGGCGGTGCTGCTGTTCAAACAGCGTCTGGCGGGTGCCTGGCTGTTCGCGGCGGTCATGTTGCTTTCGGTGATCTGGGCGTTGGCCGATGCGGGGCTTAATTTCTGGCCGCAGATTTCGCGCCTGTTTGCGCTGGGCATCCTGAGCCTGGTGGTGGCGCTGGTCTACCCGACGTTGCGCAAGAACAACGGCCTGGTCGGCGGGCGAGGCGGGTACGCGCTGAGCGGCCTGCTCGCGATTGCGGTGGTTGCCGGGGTGTATGGCATGTTCATCCCCCATGCATCGGTGGCGCCGACGGGCGATGGCCCGGGCTTGAGCAAAGTCGAGCCAGGCAATGCGCAGAAGAATTGGGCACATTACGGCAATGACGAGGGCGGCAACCGCTTTGCCGCGCTGGACCAGATCAACCGCAGTAACGTCGCCAGCCTGGTCCCCGCCTGGACCTACCAGACCGGTGATGTGGCGATCAGTGACGGCAACGGCGCTGAAGACCAGACCACCCCGCTGCAGGTCGGCGACAAGGTGTTCATCTGCACCCCGCACAACAACATCATTGCCCTGGATGCCGACACCGGCAAACAGCTGTGGAAAAACGAGATCAATGCCCAGAGTAAAGTCTGGCAGCGTTGCCGTGGCCTGGCGTACTTCGACGCCACGGCGCCGCTCGCCCAACCGGTGGACGGCAGCACCCCGGCAACCGCCGTGGCGGTGCCCGCTGGCGCCAATTGCCAGCGTCGCTTGCTGAGCAACACCATCGATGCGCGCCTGATTGCCGTGGATGCCGATACGGGCGAGTTCTGCCAGGGTTTCGGCAACAAGGGTCAGGTGGATCTGAAAGCCGGTTTGGGGAATGTTCCGGACTCCTACTACCAACTGTCGTCCGCGCCGCTGATGGCGGGCAGCACCGTAGTGGTTGGCGGGCGGGTGGCGGATAACGTCCAGGCGGACATGCCCGGTGGCGTGATCCGTGGTTTTGACGTGGTCACCGGTGCCATGCGCTGGGCATTCGACCCCGGCAACCCCGATGACAAAAATGCCCCGGCTGCCGACAGCACTTATGTGCGCAGTACGCCGAACAGCTGGGCGCCGATGTCCTATGACCCGGCGATGAACACGATCTTCCTGCCGATGGGCAGTTCGTCCACGGACATTTACGGCGTGGAACGTACCGCACTGGATCACAAATACGGTGCTTCGGTGCTGGCCTTGAACGCCACCACGGGCGAAGAGAAGTGGGTCTACCAGACCGTTCATAACGACCTGTGGGACTTCGACCTGCCCATGCAGCCCACCTTGATGGACTTCACCCAGGCTGACGGCAGCAAGGTGCCAGCCGTGGTGATCGGCACCAAGGCCGGTCAAATCTTCGTCCTCGACCGCGCCACCGGCAAGCCGTTGACCAAAGTCGAAGACGTGCCCGTCAACGCCGCCAACATCCCCAACGAGCCGTACTCGCTGACTCAGCCGCTGTCCACCGGTATGCCGCAGATCGGCACCCGACACATGACCGAATCGGACATGTGGGGCGCTACGCCGTTTGACCAGATGCTGTGCCGCATCTCGTTCAAGCAAATGCGTTACGAAGGCCTGTACACCGCGCCGGGGACAGACAAGTCGCTGAGCTTCCCGGGTTCGCTGGGCGGCATGAACTGGGGCAGCATCTCCACTGACCCGGTACACGGTTTCATCTTCGTCAACGACATGCGTCTGGGCCTGTGGATCCAGATGGTGCCGCAGCAGAAAGACGCCAAGGCCTCGTCCGGCGGCGAAGCGTTGAACACCGGCATGGGCGCTGTTCCGCTCAAGGGCACGCCTTACGCGGTGAACAAGAACCGCTTCCTGTCGATTGCCGGCATCCCATGCCAGGCGCCGCCGTTCGGTACCCTGACTGCGATTGACATGAAGACCCAGAAAGTCGCCTGGCAAGTGCCCGTCGGCACAGTGCAGGACACCGGTCCGCTGGGCGTGAAGATGCACCTGCCGCTGCCTATCGGCATGCCGACCCTGGGTGGCACGCTGTCGACTCAAGGTGGCTTGATCTTCATTGCCGGTACCCAGGATTACTACCTGCGCGCCTTCAACTCGGCCAATGGCGAAGAGGCCTGGAAAGCCCGCTTGCCGGTGGGCAGCCAGGGCGGGCCGATGACCTTCGTGTCGCCGAAAACCGGCAAGCAGTACGTGGTGATTACTGCCGGTGGCGGTCGTCAGTCGCCGGATCGTGGTGACTACGTCATCGCCTACGCGTTGCCTGATAGTAAGTAAGCGTTCAGCCCTGTAACACCTGAAACCCGCTGCTGTCCTGTGAGGATGGCAGCGGGTTTTTTTTGTGCGCGATTGAATGTTGCCAGGAGGGCTTTTAGAAACACATTGCAACCTCGGTTCACCCAGGACCTGTGGGAGCGAATTCATTCGCGAAGGCGGTGTAAAGATTCATAAAGATGCATCGACTGTACCGTCCTCTTCGCGAATGAATTCGCTCCCACGTGGGCTGCGGCGTGTCAGGCAGATCGCCTTTGCTGCCCTTCGCGGCTAAAGCTGCTTCTACGGTTGGGGGCAGGAGTTCAAAGGCGGCGAATAACCTGTGGGAGCGAATTCATTCGCGAAGACGGATGTTTAGACGATGCATTTCTATCGAATGTACCGTCCTCTTCGCGAATGAATTCGCTCCCACGGGTTCGGTTACGTGGTCTTTCAGGCACACACTTTCCCGTATTCGGCAATTTCTCTGCACGATCAGCCGATGATCCTGTCGAACCGGAATCGCTAACGATTCAGAGGAGACTTGGGATGAGTGACAACGCATTGGTCATCGGTGCCAGCGGAATCATCGGCAGCGCAACGGCTCGCAGCCTGGTGGATCAGGGCTGGCAAGTGGCGGGGCTGGCGCGCAAGCCGGTGGAGCAGGAGGGCGTGACCCCGGTGGTCGCTGACTTGCTCGACACCGACTCGCTGAAGGCTGCACTGGCTGACAGTGCTCCCACCCATGTGTACATCACCACCTGGTCGCGTCAGGCCACGGAAGCGGAAAACATTCGGGTCAATGCCGCGATGGTGCGCAACGTCCTCGATGTTCTGAGTACCAAGGGCAGCGTCCGGCATGTGGCGTTGGTCACCGGGCTCAAACATTACCTGGGTCCCTTCGAGGCCTACGGCAAAGGCACGCTGCCCAAGACGCCGTTCCGCGAAGAGCAAGGCAGGCTGGACGTGGAGAACTTCTACTACGCCCAGGAAGACGAAGTCTTTGCCGCAGCCAAACGTGATGGCTTCACCTGGAGCGTGCATCGCCCGCACACCATCACCGGGGTTGCCGTGGGCAATGCCATGAATATGGCCACTACCCTGGCGGTCTATGCGTCGATCTGCAAAGCCACCGGCCGGCCGTTTCGCTTCCCCGGGTCGCGGGTCCAGTGGGACAGCCTCACCGACATGAGCGACGCCGATATCGTCGCCCGCCAGCAAATCTGGGCTTCAACCACTCCGGCAGCGGCCAATCAGGCCTTCAACGTGACCAACGGCGATATATTTCGCTGGAGCTGGATGTGGGAGCAGATCGCGGGCTGGTTTGATATCGAGCCCGCGCCGTTCCCCGAGTCGGATGCGCCGCTTGCCGAGCAAATGGCCGACGATGCGCAGGCCTGGCAGAAGCTGGTTGAACAGCACAACCTGGCAGAACCGGACATCGACAAGCTGATTTCACCCTGGCACACCGACGCGGACCTGGGGCGCCCGATTGAAGTGGTCACCGACATGTCGAAAAGCCGCCTGATGGGCTTTACCGACTACAAAGCCAGCGACCGTGCCTTTTTTGACGTGTTCGCCGAGCTGCGCCAACGCCGTCTGATTCCCTGAGGAGAAGCACCATGAGCGACGAAAAGAAGCCCACACCCGAGAAACAGCCCACTGAAGACGACACCCCGGCTCATGCGACCGAGCAGGAAAAGGAGCGTCTTAAGGACTTCAACAAAGGCGGCATCCCGCCAGGCGCTTGTTGAGCCTTTGAGCATTTGCGCGCATGGATTCCCGCAGGACTGGTTTTGAACCGGTCGTGCGGGAATCAGGAGGCCGGGCAAGGGTTGATCGTGGTCCAGACCGTCTCGGAAGTCGCGTAAGGAATCGCTGTGCCTCTGACGAAGCCTCCGCCGTAGCGGCGCTCGTCGGTTTCCTTGACGTAGCTGCCGTCTTTGCCCGTGAACACCGTCTGATTGCGCGCCAGCAGGTAATCGAAGAATTGCTTCTTCAGCGGCATGTTCATTTGGCCGCCGGGGGTGATTGGCGCGAGCATGACGCCCATCTTATCGGTGAAGACCACGAAGGTTTCTTCCGCATCTCGCCCGCCAACGGTTTTCGCACAGGTGATCTGTTCGCTCTTGAGGGCGAGGGCCTGCTGATAGGTCTTTCCCTCATACAGGCTGAGGATCAAGCCATTGCGGGTCAGTACGCCCAGACCTTTGGTTACAGTGCAAGCGGGCTCCGCGCCGTACACGTACAGGCACCAGTTGGTTTCGGTCACGCCTTGAATGTCGCCAGGCGCCAGGTTCAGATCCCTGGCGATCTGCGCTTTGGCTTCGGTTGTTTCATACGGAATCATCACACAACCGCTGAGTGCGACCGCCGCGATCAACGCCACGTACTTGAAACCACTGCTGATCGCCTTGTTGAATCTTGCCTGCACGGTAACGCTCCCTGTGTAACTGACAAAAAGCGCCACGATAGCAGCCGTTCGCCATGTCGCAAGTAAAAGGTTCAGGAAGCCACAGACGGGCTTTTGTAGGCGCTGCGGAGCTGCAAATGCGGCATGCCTGCCAAAACGCTTTCGCAGCCTTCGGCAGCTCCTACAGGTTTCGCAGGTACACCCCGATCTGTAGGAGCTGCCCGAGGTTACGAGGGCTGCGAAAGCGGTTCGCCTGACACTCCGCCATTCACAGCCTTGGACAGCATTTACAGGAGGTATCGAATCACCCGGTTGTGATGCGCCGCTGCCACTGATCGTCTAGCATGCGGCCTCCAGAATAACCGGCGAACAACGAGCGCACCTATGCAGAACCTGCTGAACGAGATCCTTGATGAAGTCCGTCCACTGATGGGGCAAGGCAAGGTTGCCAATTACATCCCGGCTTTGGGCGAAGTGTCGCCGGATCAATTGGGCATTGCCGTTTACAGCAATGATGGCGAGCTGTTCTGCGCAGGCGATGCGGCGACGCGGTTTTCGATCCAGAGCATTTCCAAGGTATTCAGTCTGGTGCAGGCCATTGGTCATTCGGGTGAAGACATCTGGCAGCGGCTGGGCCATGAGCCGTCCGGACAGCCGTTCAATTCCTTGGTGCAACTGGAGTTCGAACGGGGCAGGCCGCGTAATCCGTTCATCAACGCCGGGGCGCTGGTGATCTGCGACATCAACCAGTCGCGCTTCGCTGCGCCGTCCCTGTCGATGCGTGACTTCGTCCGGCGCCTGTGCGGCAACCCCGAGATCATCTCCGATTCGAAAGTGGCCGAATCCGAATACCAGCACCGCTCACGCAACGCTGCTGCGGCGTATCTGATGAAGTCCTTCGACAACTTTCACAACGACGTCGAAGACGTCCTGCGCAGTTACTTTCACCACTGTGCCTTGAGCATGAGCTGCGTGGACCTGGCCCGTGCGTTCGGCTTCCTCGCCAACCAGGGCTATTGCGTGCACAGCGGCCAGCAGATTCTCAGCGCCCGGCAAACCAAGCAGCTCAACTCGATCATGGCCACCAGCGGGCTCTACGACGAAGCAGGCAATTTCGCCTATCGCGTCGGCTTGCCGGGCAAAAGTGGTGTCGGTGGCGGGATTGTGGCCGTGGTGCCGGGGCGCTTCACAGTGTGCGTGTGGTCTCCGGAGCTGAACGCGGCAGGCAACTCGTTGGTGGGCATGGCGGCATTGGAAAAACTCAGTGCGCGCATCGAATGGTCGGTGTTTTAAACCGCTTCCAGGCTTCAGTCGAGGCTCGAGTGGAATGCTTTCCCGTGGGACCGGCTTTAGCCGGGAAGAGGCCGGTACTTGCACTGCATACATGTCGACAGTGCTGACGCCTTCCCGGCTAAAGCCGGTCTTGCGTCTGCTATACAGCTTCTGCAAGGAAATTTCCGAGCATTCATGTGCTGGCAAAGGTCTACTGAATTCAAATCGGCTGCCACCTGGCTGATTGCATGTGTCGTAGAGCCAGAGGAAGCCTGCTTTTGAACCGATCCGTCGCGCCGTATTTCGAGTTTTCGTGCAACGCTCTGGCTCCGCTCAGGCCTCTGATGATCGCGCTCGCGGGTTTGCTGTTGGCGGCCTGCGGCACGCAACGGGTCAATCAAGCGCCCGAACTCACGCCTGCTCAAGTGCGTGCGCAGATCGTGCGGTTGATGCCTGCCAAAACCCCGGATCGGGAGGGCTGGGCCGCCGATATCCAGAGCGCCTTTGCCGCGCAGGAGTTGGACCCGACTACCGAGAACCTGTGTTCAGTGTTGGCCGTGACTGAACAGGAATCCACTTATCAGGTCGACCCGCCGGTACCCAACATGGCAAAGATCGCGCGGGGTGAAATCGATCGCCGGGCTGCGCGGCTGCACATCCCTAACGTGTTGATCAACCGTGCCCTGGCGATCAAGTCACCTACGGGCAAAACCTACGCGGCGCGCCTCAACGCCGCCCGCACCGAGAAGGACCTGAGTGCGATCTTCGATGATTTCATCGGCATGGTGCCCCTGGGCCAAACGCTGTTTGGCAGCTTCAACCCGGTGCACACCGGCGGGCCGATGCAGGTCAGCATCGCCTTCGCCGAACAGCAAGCCAAGGGCTACCCGTATCCGGTGGAAGGCAGCATTCGCCGTGAAGTGTTCACTCGCCGTGGCGGGATGTACTTCGGCATCGCGCATTTGCTCGGCTACCCGGCGGATTACCCGAAAGCGCTGTACCGGTTCGCCGATTTCAACGCGGGCTGGTACGCCAGCCGCAACGCGGCTTTTCAGAGCGCGGTGACCCAGGCGACGGGCATCAAGCTGGCGCTGGACGGCGACCTGATTCGCTACGACTCCACATCCCCCAGTTCCACAGAATTGGCCGTGCGCTCATTGGGCAAGCGCCTGGACATGAAAAATTCGGCCATTTTCAGTCAGCTCAAACAAGGCGATACCCTGGATTTCCAGGAGACCGAGGTGTACGAAAAAGTCTTCGCCCTGGCTGAACAGGCAACGGGCAAGACGCTGCCCAGAGCGATGTTGCCGGGCATCACCTTGCAGAGCCCGAAGATCACTCGGGAGCTGACCACGGCGTGGTTTGCCGAGCGGGTCGATGGGCGTCGTGAGCGCTGCGTGCAGCGGGCCGGGCGTTAAGGTTGCTGGCTGCGGAGCTTTTCAACGGTCAGGCGATCATGGCTGCCATCGAAAAAGGTATCGAGCACCGCCTGGAAAATCGGCCGCTCGGGCGCAGCAATGGCGAACAGGGTCATGCTGGAGTGCAATTTGAGGTCATCGGGCGAGCCGAATATTTGCCGGGCCGTCCATTGCAACTGGGGTTCGATCAGCTTCGCGCAGTGCTCCAGGCGCTCCCCCAAAAGAGGATGTGCAAGATAGGCTCGCGCTTCGTCGATACCGGTGATGGCATAGAATCGTGCCGTCTCGCTGCGGCCCAACCCAGTGATCTGCGGGAACACGAACCACATCCAGTGCGTTTGCTTGCGGCCTTCGTGCAGTTCGCTGAGCACCTGTTCGAATACCGGCGCTTGCGCCTGAACAAACCGTTGCAGATTGTAGGTGTCGTCCATGTTGGACCTCCTGAGTGCCAATGATCTGAGAGTAGCCCCTTGTGGGAGCGAATTCATTCGCGAAGGGGCCCGTATAGCCACGAATAATCATGACTGGAATACCGCCTTCGCGAATGAATTCGCTCCCACACAGTCTGCACAAATTTCAATTTGAAAAGGCCCCACCTGCATGCCCGTTGTCAGCCGCTTCACCGCTTTCCTCGATCAGGCCCGCCGTGCCATGGGCCTGGTGTGGACCACGTCTCGGGGTTTATCCCTGGGGTTGATTGTGGCCACGCTGATCGCCGGTGTCTTGCCTGCACTGGCGGCGTGGCTTGGCCAGCGCATTGTCGACGCTGTGGTCGCGGCCATGCAGTTGCATGCGGCTACCGGCGAGGCGCCGCTGTGGCCGGTGCTGCGTTACGTTCTGCTTGAAGCCGGTGTGTTGGCGCTGCTGGCCGGGACGCAGAGGGCGCTGTCTGTGCAACAGGCCTTGCTGCGGGTCCAGTTGGGCCAGAAGGTCAACACCCTGATCCTCGAAAAAGCCCAGACCTTGTCGCTGATCCAGTTCGAAGACTCGGAGTTCTACGACAAACTGGTCAGGGTTCGTCGGGAGGCCTCCACCCGGCCTCTGGCGCTGGTGACCAAATCCCTGGGGCTGGTGCAGAACCTGATCTCGTTGATCAGCTTCGGCGTCCTGCTGATCCATTTTTCACCCTGGGCGCTGCTGATTCTGGTGATTGGCGCACTGCCGGTGTTCTTCGCCGAGGCGCATTTTTCCGGCGATGCGTTCCGGCTGTTCACCCGTCGCGCCCCGGAAAGCCGTCAGCAGAATTACATCGAGACACTGCTGTCCCACGAAACCTACATCAAGGAGGTCAAGCTGTTCGGCTTCGGGCCCTTGTTGATGAAGCGTTATCGCGACACCTTCGAACGGCTGTATGCCGAAGATCGCCGCCTGACCTTGCGCCGTGACGGCTGGGGCTTTCTGCTGGGTTTACTGGGCACCAGCGCGTTCTATTTTGCCTATGGCTGGATCGTGATCGATGCCGTGCATGGGCAGATCACCCTCGGGCAAATGACAATGTATCTGGTGCTGTTCAAGCAGGGGCAAAGCGCGGTGAGCAGCAGCCTCAGCGCCATCAGTGGTTTATATGAGGACGGCTTGTACCTGGCCGATCTGTACGACTATCTCGGTCAGCCGGTGCCCGTGGAAAGCGGTCACCTGACTGAAGGCGTGATGCCGGGAGACGGGCTGCGCTTTGAAGGTGTGGGTTTCAGCTACCCCGGCTCCAGCCATCCGACGCTGATCGACATCGACCTGCACCTCTCGCCAGGACGCAGCGTGGCGCTGGTGGGCGAGAATGGCTCAGGCAAAACCACGATCATCAAGCTGCTGACACGGCTGTATCGGCCTGACGAGGGGCGAATCCTGCTCGATGGCAGCGATCTCAATGATTGGAACGAGGATGCTCTGCGACGGCGCATCGGGGTGATCTTCCAGGACTACATCCGCTACCAGTTTGTGGTGGGGGAAAACCTGGGGGTTGGCGATATCGATGCGTTCGGCGAAGAGGCCCGCTGGCGCGATGCGGCCAGCCAGGGCATGGCGGCGGAGTTCATCGAGCGGCTGGACAAAGGCTACGCCACGCAACTGGGCCGCTGGTTTGCCGGAGGGCAGGAATTGTCTGGCGGGCAATGGCAGAAAATCGCGCTGTCCCGGGCGTACATGCGCCGCAACGCGGACCTGCTGATTCTCGACGAACCCACCGCCGCGCTGGATGCCGGAGCGGAGGCGGCAGTCTTTGACCATTTCCGTGAATACGCCAAGGGCCGCATGACGCTGCTGATTTCCCACCGTTTCTCCAGCGTGCGCAATGCCGACCATATTGTGGTGCTGGATCAGGGCCGGGTGCTGGAGCGCGGCGATCACGCCAGCCTGGTGGCGGCGGGCGGGCGATATGCTCAGCTGTTTGATCTGCAGGCGCGGGGGTATCGGTAGCGCTGAGGGCAACCAAGCGTGCATGGCGCCGGGCTTAACTCTTACTTCATGTTTCATCGCTTGCCCATGGCGTAACACCCGGTGTATCACCTTGGGCTGGTTTTTGACTCTGGAGTGATCACACATGCGTTTAGCCACAACAGCCGGTTTCATGCTGGCGCTGGCGTTACCCGTCGGCGCCATGGCCGAGACACCCAGCTACGGCAAGCAACTGGAAGGTTTCGAATACCCTCATCCGTTGAGCAAATTCGAATTCGAATCCCAGGGCAAAAAACTGGAAATGGGCTACATGGACGTTGCCGCCCAAGGCAAAGCCAATGGCAAAACCGTGGTGTTGTTGCATGGCAAGAACTTTTGCGCCGCCACCTGGGAAGACAGCATCCAGGCCCTGAGCGGTGCGGGTTACCGGGTCATTGCGCCGGATCAGATTGGCTTTTGCACCTCCAGCAAGCCGGAGACCTATCAGTACACGTTCCAGCAATTGGCAAGCAATACCCATGCGTTGCTGAACAAGCTGGGTATCGAGAAAGCCACGGTCATCGGCCACTCCACCGGCGGCATGCTCGCCACCCGATATGCGCTGATGTATCCGCAGCAGACCCAGCAGTTGGTCATGGTCAACCCTATTGGCCTGGAAGACTGGAAAGCCCTGGGCGTGCCGTATCGCACGGTGGATCAATGGTACGCGCGTGAGCTGAAAGTCAGCGCCGAAGGCATTCGTAAATACGAGCAAAACACTTACTACGCCGGGCGCTGGAAGCCTGAGTACGACAAGTGGGTCGACATGCTGGCCGGGCTGAGTAACGGCCCCGGCAAGCAAGCGGTGGCGTGGAACTCGGCGCTGATCTACGACATGATTTTCACCCAGCCGGTGTTCTACGAGTTCGGCAAGCTCAAGGTCCCGACCTTGCTGATGATTGGCGACGCGGACACCACGGCCATTGGCAGCGACATCGTCTCCCCGGAACTCAAGGCCACCCTGGGTAATTACAAGGTGCTGGGTAAAAACGCCGCCAAAATGATCCCCGGCGCCAAGCTGGTGGAATTCCCCGGCATGGGCCACGCCCCACAAATGGAAGACCCGGCGGGCTTCAACAAGGCGTTGATTTCGGGGTTGGTTAGCGATTGATCTAACGCAGCGCAGCCATCCTGTGGGAGCGAATTCATTCGCGAAGAGGCCGGGACATTCAATGCCTCTTCATCGCTTTGAACATCGCGTTCGCGAATGAATTCGCTCCCACAGGGTTGGCGGTGTGCCTATCTAATTCAATAACTCCGCAAACGCCTTGTCCGCCTCCAGTACGGCGGGCAATCCGGCGAACAGTGCATCCAGATCCAACCCTTCGGTCAAGGGCCCGGTCACAGCCTGCTGTGCTTCGGGCGTGGCGCCGCCGTGGGCTTCCAGTGCGTCGGAAATCAACATCGCCTGAGCGACGATGCGTGGCAGCGGGGCGTTGTCGGGGGCTTGCAGGGGTTTGGCCTGATACGCGATGGCCTGTTGAATGACTTGGGGCAGGTGCCAGCGGCGAGCCAGCTCTTCGCCGACTTCGGGGTAACCGAAACCCAACTGGACGGTCTCGTTGGCGGCGCGGCCCGGCGTACCGGTCTTGCTGGCCGCATTGATGCGTTCCGCGACCTCCGGGGCGCCGGTCTGGATCAGCAGCTCGCCAATGTCGTGCATCACGCCGCAGGTGAAGGCAATCTCGGGGTCGGCGCCGGTCTGCTTGGCGATCATGCGGCAGATGCCTGCCACCTGAAAACTTTTGAGCCAGAAGCCCTTGAGGTCAAAGCTGGGCCCGGCCTTGAACGCACCGGTAACCGCCGACGCCAGCACCAGAGTGCGCAGGGTGTTGAAGCCCAGGCGCATGGCGGCGTCTTCGATACTGGATGATTCCCGCGAACCGCGAAACCTCGCAGAGTTGGCCAGGCGCAATATCTTCGCCGAAATCACGGGGTCTTTTTCGATATTGCGGGCAATGCTTTCGAGGCTGGAGGAAGGGCTGTCGAATTGCAGAATCAGATCCTGCGCGACCTTGGGAATGCTGGGAAGACTGTGCAAATTGGCGAACAGCGTTTCAATGCTCATAGACAACTCACCTTTTTCTCATCCTGAACGAACGATAGGCGATATTGGGGAGCGTGCACGGCAGTGAGCTGTTAAATGCGTGAAACAGTGAACATATTTGTGATGCGGGATCCGATGGGGACCTGTAGGAGCTGCCCGAGGTTACGAGGGCTGCGAACAGCGCAGTGTCGGACAGGCCGCCTCGCAGCCCTCGTGATCTCGGTCAGCTCCTTGTATGTCGGTAGCTTCGACGAATCAAAGCATTGCGCCTTGAATCGAGTAGCCACAACAGCATCCAGGTGCTGCTGAGTCAGGTTCCGTCCTGACGGCCGGGTCACTTTTGGTGCCAAAAGTAACCAGCAAAACGCTCCCGCTCCTTTGGCCGGGTCTTCGCCAAGGCTCAGACTTCCCTCACTCCGGCATTGCTCCGTGGGCCGCCGCAATGGGCCATCCATGGCCCGGTGCGGCTAACCCGGCATCCATGCCGGGTTGCCCACTACGCAATACCTACGCTCGGCCGGCCACAAGTCGCAATTTGTGTCGCCCATAAATTTTGCGCAAGCCTGGAGAATCAAAAGCAGGGTGAGTCAGAAAGACGTCTTGCCGGAGAAATCTGCAAAGCAGATTTGCTTTTGCTTTTCCTCCCACGATTTCCCAGACGACGCAAAATGCGCGTCGGGAGGCTGAGTGGAGGTGCCGTGGGGTGGGTCGCTCGGCATGGATGCCGAGCGAGCGCCGTTGGGCCATGGATGGCCCGTCGGCGCGTGCCCGCCCCACGGTGCCGGAGCGAAGGAACCGCCGCGAAGCGGGGGCCGTACGCCAGCGCAGAGGTTTTGGTTACTTTTGGCACCAAAAGTGACCCGGCCGTCAGGACGGAACCTGACTCAGCAGCACCCGGATGCTGTTGTTGCTACTCGAATCCAGGCGCAATGCCTTGATTTGTTGAGGCCGGGAACAGTGCAGTGTCAGACACGCCGCCTTCGCAGCCGTCGTAACCTCGGTCAGCTCAGTGCTTGCGTTTTTGCGTCTTAAAGCGCCACACCCGTCACCAGCGTGCCGTCTTCGAAATAGCCACTGAGGTTGGCAAACACCAGGTCCGCCATGGCCTGGCGGGTTTCAACGGTGCCGCTGCCGATATGCGGGGTCAGCACCACCTGATCCATGCTCATCAGCGCCTCGGGTACATTGGGCTCGTCTTCGAATACGTCCAGCGCCGCACCGGCGATCTCGCCCGCCTGCAACGCGGCGATCAGCGCCTTTTCGTCGACCACCGAACCTCGGGCAACGTTGATCAGGTACGCATCAGGGCCCAGCGCCTTGAGCACCTGGGCGTTGATCAGTTTCTCGGTGTCCGGCCCGCCGGGCACGATCACCACCAGATAATCCGAAACCCTGGCCAATTCATTGAGGTCGGCGTAGTGGGTGTAGGACACGTCCGGATACGCCTGGCCCCGGCGGAAGTAGGCAATGTTCATGTCGAACGCGGCGGCGCGCTTGGCGATGGTCTTGCCGATCTTGCCCAGGCCGACAATGCCGCAGGTTTTGCCTGACAGGTCGCGGCCCAGGGGGAATTTACCCTGGGTCCATTTACCCGCGCGTACGAAGCGTTCGGCCTGGCTGATTTTGCGGGATACGCACAGCAGCAACGCCAGCGCGGTCTCGGCGACGGCATTGTTCAAGACGTCCGGGGTGTTGCTCAGCTGGATGCCCCGGCTGGCGAGGTACTGAGTGTCGACGGCGTCATAGCCGACGCCAAAACTGCTGACCACTTCAAGGTTGGGCAGGCGTTCGAGCAACGCGTTGTCGGTGCCATGCACGCCGCTGGTCACGATGCCGCGGATCTTCTCGCCATGGGACGTGGCCCAGGCCTCCAGGTCGGCGATTTCCCAGCGGTTGTGCACGGTGAAGTCACGTGCCAGGTTTTGTGTCAGGGAGGCGTGCATCGGGCCCCATACCAGGATGTCCGTTTTGCTTTGCGTCATGTTGTAGATCCCGTCCTGTTAGTGGTGATGTCCATCGCCAGTTCGCCATGACTGGTCTGCGCGGCTGCCGTTGCCGGTGGCCGGTCGGCGGGATGGTTGACCCCGTCGCTGGTTTTGATCGGCCCCAGGTCAAAAGGGTTCACGCCTTCGAGGCAACCGACGTTGTAGCCATACTGGTCAGGCGAGGAGCGGCGTTGATGATGGGTGTAGATCCCGCAATTGCCGCAGAAATGGTGCTGGGCAGCCAGCGTATTGAATTGGTAGAGCCGCAGCTGGCTCTGGCCTTGAATCACCTTGACGCCATCGCGCGCCACCGTGGCGACGATGGCGCCTTTGCGGCGGCACATCGAGCAGTCGCAGCGTCGCGGGTCGACGATGCCGTCCGGTAGATCCAGCTCCAGCACCACAGCGCCACAGTGGCAGGACGCGCGATGGTAGCGCTGGATTTCAGTCGGGCCGACTTTCTTGATCATGGTCTGTTTCTCCTGTGGGATCCAACAGGGTAGTTGCCAATCAGACTGTGTGAAAACTACTACGTGCTGGGCACCTTCGGTGCTACGCGAGCAATACTGCGTTAAAAACAGGCGAAAAATGCTCATTTAGAACACCTAGACGTCGAGCGCGACCCCGGCCGTTTTTCTCCTGTTTTGATTCGCTCCGCTCACCCTTCGGGCCAGCCTGCGGCTGTTACTCGCTCCGCTCGTTGCGCCTTGTCTTGCCTTCGCTCGCTACGTTTTCACACAGTCTGCAATGGCGGTGCTTGTCGCCTCGGCGCCACATTGAAAACCCTGATCAGCGTTTCTGCAACCAGCCCAGGAAGCTGCCTTTCTTGATGACCGCCGGTTTTTCAGTCAGCAGCGACTGCGCGCCGTGTTCACGTACAGCCTGAAGTTTCGTCAGGGCGTTCTTGATCTGGCCTTGCTGCTCCATGGTGTCTCGGGTGACGGTTTTGTCGATCCGGTAGACCACGCAGGAGGTGAGGGCGGTGAAGCGCGCGCCGGAAGGGGTGTCGCTGAGGATGCTTTGTTCGCCCATGACCTCGCTGGGGCCCATGCGCCCGGCTTCGACGAAATCGCTGCCATCGCAAATCTGCGCGGTCACCACGCCCGTGGCGATGACCAACAGGCTGTCGGTGACTTCATCGGCTTCGATAATCACCTGCCCGGCAGCGTACTCGCGCAAGGTCATGGTCTGCGCGAGGTGATCGCGCTCCTCCGCGCTCAACGCGCGGAACACTTTGACCTCATCCAGCAGGACCCGCGCCCGGGTGGCAGGCTCGGCCTTGACGTCCGATTGCCAGGCGATGCCAGCGGCTTCAAGGTGACGGTAGGCGAGGTCAAACAGCAGGTTGCGCACGTCGCTCTTGTTGTCGATGCTTTTGATGAACCCGGTGAGGGTGTATTCGATGGTGGTCGGGCTGGCTTCCTTGACCACCGCGCGTGGGCGGGGCGTTTGCAGCAGGGCGCTGCTGCCTTGCAGGGCGCGATCCAGTGCATCCAGTACGCGACGCGGGCGAATGTGCGGCGAGACCATGATGTTGATCGACACGCCGAACATATCCCTGGGCCGGCTCAGGTTGACGATCTTGGCCTTGGCGGCCACCGAGTTGGGGATCACCGCTGTACTGCCGGTGCCGGTCAGCAAGTGGGTGGCGCGCCAGTCGATGTCGATCACTTTGCCTTCGACGCCGTCGATGCTGATCGAGTCGTCCACCTGATAGGGCTTGGTGGTGTTGAGGATGATCCCCGAGAACACGTCGCTCAGGGTGCTTTGCAACGCCAGGCCGACAATGATCGCCATCGCCCCGGACGTCGCCAGCAGGCCTTTGACCGGCAGCTGCAACACGTAGCCCGCAGCCGCGACCACCGCGATCAGGAAAATCACCGCCCCGATCACTTCCTGTAACAGCCGCCCGCTGTGGCCGATGCGACGCATCAGCAGGGTGCCGATGATCTCCGTCAGTGTGCGTGCCGCGAACACCCACCAGATGATCTCCAACGCCGTGGCGGCCAGATGGCGTGCGCTGTCTTCTTCCCAGGGTGCGGTATCCAGCGGGCTCAGCCCGGCTGTGATGATGACCACGCTGTACAGCAGGAACATGCCCATCCGCGCGGCGACTTTGGTCAGCCGGTGCTGGTGCGGCAACAGGTTCCAACTGATCAGGTCGAGGACAATCAGCGCGGTGGCGACCGTCATCGGAAAGCTTTGAATGAACGCGAGCATGGCCGGAACCTGATAGAGGCGGGAGTGAGCGCAGATTAATCAGATGCGGGCGGTGGGTAAAGCTGGTAGAAAGCGTTTGACTGTCAACCGGTGAGCGACAATGAACCCTTTTGAAGATATGCGTATTTTTACCCAGGTCATGGAGTCCGGCAGTTTCACCGCTGCCGCCGATCAACTGGGGTTGTCGAAACAATTCATCAGCCGCCGCCTGATCCAGCTCGAAGAGCGCCTGGGCGTGCGGTTGCTCAACCGCTCCACCCGCAGGCTCGACGTCACGCCGCTGGGCCAGGCCTATTACGAGTCGGCCCTGCGGCTGGTGGCGGACCTGGAACAGGCTGAGCAAAGCATCGCCGGGCAAAACACCCAGCCACGGGGCACGATCCGCCTCACCGCGCCGTTGTCGTTCGCCATTGAGCATCTGGGGCCGTTGTTGCCGGTTTTTCTGCAGAAATACCCCGAGGTCTCGGTCGAAGTGGACTTGAGCGACCGCTCCGTGGACCTGTTGGGCGAGGGCTATGACCTGGCGCTGCGGATCGGCGTGCTGGAGGATTCGACCCTGATCGCCCGCCATATTGCGAGCATCGAACGCGTGTACTGTTGCAGCCCGGACTACCTTGAGCGACGCGGCCAGCCCGAGCAACCGGAGGCGCTCAAAGAACACGATTGCCTGCCTTATGGCCACAGCCGCCAGGTGCAGTGGCGCTTCGAGCGCGATGGCAAGCCGTTGGCCGTCAGCCTCTGCGGGCGCATGCGGGCCAACAATGGCGAGCTGCTGCGCGACGCCGCCATCGCCGGGCTCGGCATCACGTACCTGCCGCTGTTCATTGTCGGTGCTGCGCTCAAGGACGGTCGATTGGTGCGGGTGCTGGATGAATTCCGCACGCCGTCCCTGGCCTTGTCGGCGGTGTATCCGCAGCATCGTCAGGGCGCGCGGCCGGTTCAGGCGCTGATTGAATTTCTCAAGGAACATCTGGTGCAGTGCCCGTCGCTGACCTCACCCCAGTAAAGCGGCCTGAGAGTAAGCACAAGGGTTCAATTCAAGGCGTTGCAAGGGCGGCATTATCCGCCCCAATGAAGCATTTGCCTTGAGGTAATCCCATGAGCCTGTCCGTATTAACGATCCTGCGCAACCTGGCTCTTGGGTCGGCGCTGTCGTGCGCTGTGACCTATGCTGCGGTCCCGCCACAACAAAAGACCCAGGCCCCCGGTTATCACCGACTGGCAGTGGGGGATTACGAAGTCACGGCGTTGTTCGATGGCTACAACGATTTGTCGCCCGACCTCCTCAAAGGCCTGAGCCCTGGCCAGATCCGCGCCTTGCTGGCTCGGCGCTCGATTGAAACCCCGGGTGTGCAGACCGCGTTCAATGCGTTTCTGATCAACACTGGCAAGCACCTGATTCTGGTGGATACCGGGGCCGGAGCCTGCATCGGCGAGACGGCCGGGATGTTGACTTCAAACATGAAAGCCGCCGGTTACGACCCGGCCGATGTGGACACTATCCTGTTGACTCACCTGCATCTGGATCACGTGTGCGGGCTGGTCGATGCCCAGCACAAGCCAGTCTTTGCCAACGCCACAGTGTACGCCTCCAAACCCGAAGCCGATTACTGGCTTGACCCGATGGCCATGAGCCGGGTGCCGGAAAAAGCCCGGGAGTTTTTCAAGATCGCTCAAGAGTCGGTTGCGCCCTACATCGTTGCTGGCCGCTTCAAGACCTTCCAGCCAGGGGATTCGCCGGTGCCTGAGGTGCAGACTGCGCTGGAGGCCGGGCACACGCCGGGCAGCACGACGTACCAGTTCACGTCTGCAGGGCAGAGCATCGTGTTCATGGGCGACCTGGTGCATGACCTCGCCGTGCAGTTCGATCATCCTCAGGTCTCGATCAGCTTTGACGTGAATGCGGTGCAGGCGGTGGCGAGCCGAGATCAAGTGTTCACGGCGGTTGCCACGCAAAAAATCTGGGCGGCTGCGGCACACCTGCCGTTCCCCGGCATTGGCCACATTGTTGCCATCGACGGGCACTTCCAGTGGGTTCCCGTGGAATACGGCCCTTACCAGCGTGCCGCCAACGTTCCTTTGCTCAAGTGAAGTGTTGTATGGCGGTACCTCGTGGCTGCGGCCGCCTGATCAGGGGCGGTCGCAGTGAACGGGCATTGGCGATAAAGTGGCCTCCGTCGTCAGCTCTGTATAAGGATACGTTTTGACCGCCCCTGTCGTTTCGCACTTGATCGCTGACACGTTCACCGCCACGCGGGTGACTGACGCCAGCCCGGATCCGCACAAGATTATTGATATCCCTTGTGCAGATGCGTTTTCGATCATTGTCCAGCTTGAGGATTTCGCCGAGCATCGCCTGTGGCGTGGGCGGCGCCTGAGCTATGCGGGCGGTTATCGCCAGGGCAGTGTCTCGTTGCCGTTCATGGGCGATCAATTACGCTGCCAGCACCGCGCGGCCTACGACAACCTGCGTTTTAACATTCCCCGACACACCTTTGACGAGTACCAGCGTGAAAACGGCTTGCGCCGCATCGATGGCTTTCGCTACGAGCAAGGGGTGCAGGATCAGGTGCTCTATCACTTGGCGCAGTCTATGTTGCCTGCCTTGAGCAACCCGGCGGCGGCCAATCAGCTGTTCGTCGATCACGTGCTGTTGGCGATGTGTGCTCACGCGATTACAAGGTTCGGGCGTATTGCCTCCAGCGCCGGGAAGTTCACCACGACCCTGACGCCGCTGCAGGAGCGGCTGGCCAAAGAATTGATCGCCAATAATCTGGGTAATGACTTGTCGGTGGAGCGCATTGCCCAGGAGTGCTCATTGTCACGCAGCCATTTTTCCCGCGCGTTCAAGCAAGCCACCGGGGTTGCGCCGCACACCTGGCTGCTGCAAATGCGTGTCGAAAAGGCTAAAGAGTTGCTGCGGTCGCAGCCGGGCATGTCGCTGGTCACCATTGCCCAGGCCTGCGGATTTGCCGACCAGCCGCACCTGACGAAGGTATTTACCCGTCTGGCAGGGGCCACGCCGAGCGTGTGGCGCAGCCAGCAACGTCAAGCGATTGTGATCCCGCGCTCTTCAGGGGCCTGATGAGGGTTGATGCCCCTGATTGTCGAGATCACGCCTGAGCCTTCACACAGTCTGTTCAGGCGCCACGAATGTACTGCTCGAGCTGCTCGATCAGGTTGGCCTGTTCAGCGATGGCTTCCTTGACCAGGTCACCGATGGACAGCAGGCCCAGCAATTGACCGTCTTCGACCACCGGCAGGTGGCGCAGGTGGCTGTCGGTCATGATGCCCATGCAGGTTTCGACGCTCTGTGAGGAGTCCACGGTGACCACCTTGTGGCTCATGATCGCGCTGACCGGTGTGCCCACTGATGAGCGTCCCATGAGCACCATCTTGCGCGCGTAATCACGTTCACTGACCACGCCCACCAGTTTGCCGTTGTCGACCACGGGCAGGGCGCCGATGTTTTTCTCGGCCATGAGCTTGAGCGCATCGAGCACCATCTGATCGGGAGCAATGGTGTGCACCTGTTGATTGTGCAGGGCTTTGAGTTTGAGCAGCTGTGCGACGGTTTTCATTGTTGTTCTCCCATGACGACCCGAGGCGGCGTTGGGCGCCCTGACAGTCAGCCGGTAGCATCGTGGATGCGCGCTCTGCAGAGCAAGCTGCAAAGCGACATCGAGGCAATAGAAAACGCTATTTGTGCAGAATAGCCTGCGGTATGTCATGCAACGACATGATGCGCTGGGCGGCATTGAGCTTGATGGCCTCTTTGGGCATGCCGAACACCACGCACGAGGCCTCGTCCTGAGCGACGGTCGAACTCCCGGCGTCGAGCATTTCCTTCAAGCCTCGGGCGCCATCGTCACCCATGCCGGTCATGATGATCCCGGTGGCGTTCTTGCCGGCAAAGCGGGCCACGGAACGGAACAACACATCCACCGAAGGCCGATGGCGATTGACCAGCGGCCCGTCAATCACCTGCACGTGGTAGTACGCGCCGCTGCGGGTGACCATCATGTGTTTGCCGCCGGGGGCGATCAGCGCCAGGCCGGGCAGGATGCGATCATTGTGCTTCGCTTCGCGGACTTCGATCTTGGACAGGCCGTTGAGCCGCTCGGCAAAGGAGGCGGTGAATTTCTCCGGCATGTGCTGGACGATCACAATACCGGGGCAGACCCGTGGCAACGCCGTGAGCACCGCTTCCAGTGCCTGGGTGCCACCGGTGGAGGTGCCCATGGCGACGATCCGTTCGGTGGTTTGCGCCATGGCGTTGCCGTGGGCTGCGGGCAGCACCGCGTCAGCGCTCAGGCGGGTCGCCGGGGCCAGCACGGGCGCCGGGTGGCGTTTGCCCAGGTTGCGCACGTTGGCATTGGCCGCAGCGCGAATCGCCGAGACCAGTTCGGCCGCTGATTCGAGCAGGAAGTTTTTCAGCCCCGTAGTAGGTTTGGTGATCACTTCCACGGCGCCGGCGGACATCGCCTGCAAGCTGGTTTCAGCGCCTTTCTGGGTCAGCGACGAGCAGATCACCACGGGGGTAGGGCGCTCGCTCATGATTTTCTTCAGGAAGGTAATGCCGTCCATGCGCGGCATTTCCACGTCCAGCACGATGACGTCCGGCCACTCTTTGGCCAGTTTGTCCATGGCGAAAATCGGGTCGGATGCTGCACCCATGACATGAATGTCGGGCGTGTCATTGAGGATGGCCAGCAGAACCTGGCGCACCACTGCCGAATCATCGACTAGCAGTACGCTTATTTTTTTCGTCGCCATGTTCCGCGCTTGTCCTTATTGGTTTGTGCCTGACCCAGACATGTCCGTTGCACAGGTCGAAGATGACGTTGCGATAACCGGTACTGCCCATGTCCTGGGCAATCAGGTCCAGGTCGTGGCTGTCGGCAAGCTCAAGGGCGGCCCGGATGTTCATCCGCGCCACA
This sequence comes from Paucimonas lemoignei, assembly GCA_900475325.1. Taxonomy (GTDB): domain Bacteria; phylum Pseudomonadota; class Gammaproteobacteria; order Pseudomonadales; family Pseudomonadaceae; genus Aquipseudomonas. The sequence goes on along the minus strand of LS483371.1, from coordinate 3,207,437 downwards.
TTGTTGAAGCTCACGCCACGTTTGTGATGGGGGAACATTTCCCCGCCACCGAACAGCTTGAGTTGATAGTCTTCTGGCGCGGTGCGATGGGCACGCGCCTGCTCGATGAACAGCTCGATGGCTTCATCGCCATATTTGCCGTTGAGCACGCCGCAACGTCGCGAGCGGCTTGGCAGCATGAAGTGGCACATGGCGCCAATCCTGCGCGCCGGGTGCCACAGCGTAATGCCAACGCAGGATCCCAGGATCGTGCGAATTCGAGTAGGGCTGGTGGCGAAATGAAAATCGCCCGGCGCCAGAAAGACTTCATCAACGGTGGTGTTCATGGCTTGCGATAGATCGATGGCGCTACCAGTTTCATTGCATCGCTGACGCCGTTGAGGCTTTCGGAGTGGCTGACGATGAAATAACCGCCGGACTTGAGGCGCGGCAGCAAACGGGCAACGACCTTGATCTTGGTCTCCTGGTCGAAGTAAATCATCACGTTGCGTAAAAAGATCACGTCAAACTCGCCAAGTTCCGGCAGGGCCTCATTAAGGTTGACCTGAATGAAGTTGACCCGGCTGCGCAGACTCCTTTCGACCAGGAAAGTCCCTTGTTGCTTGCCGATGCCCTTGAGGCAGTATTTGTGCAGTAAGGGTTCAGGCAGGTTGGTGGCGCGTTCCATCGGATAGTGCCCGGCGCGGGCCTTGGCCAGCACCTGGCTACTGATGTCCGAACCGATGATTTCCCATGGCGTGGTGCCCAGGTTTTCAGCCAGGGTCATGGCGAGGCTGTAAGGTTCTTCGCCCGACGAGCTGGCCGCGCTCCATACCCGGAAGGTCTTGCCCGGTGCCGCTTTGGGCAGGACCTGCTGGCGCAGAAAATCAAAGTGCTTGGGCTCGCGGAAAAAATACGTCTCGTTGGTGGTGAGCAAATCCAGCGCCACTTGCAGCTCGCCGTTGCGCTGGCCGCTCATGATCAGCTTGAAGTACTCGCCATAGCTGTCCAGCTCATAGTGCTTGAGGCGCTTGAACAGACGGCCAGCTACCAGTGCCTTTTTCGCGGGCGACAGGCTGATACCCGCCGCGCCGTAGAGCCAGGACTGAAACTGGCTGAATTCCCGATCATTGAGCGCTGCTGCATTCACGATATCTGTCCGTCCCTGGTCAGCGTTGTTCGGCGTCAATGGCCGGTATCTGATCGACTTCGGCCAGCCTGGACATCTCGTCGATGGACAGCACCTGGCCCACTTCAAGAACGATGACGAACTTGCCATCGACCTTGGCCATGCCACTGATGAAATCGGCACGGATTTTCGCCCCGAAGCTCGGTGGCGGTTCAATCTGCGAAGCGGGGATGTCCATCACTGCCGATACGGTGTCCACCAGCAGGCCGATGTCCTGGGCCTGGCCGTCGGCCGCATTGGCTTCGATGATGACCACGCAGCTGCGGCGGGTAATGGCCGAGTTGGCCCGCCCGAAACGTGCCGACAGATCAACCACCGGCACCACGGCGCCGCGCAGGTTGATCACCCCGCGGACGAAGGAGGGCATCATCGGCACGACGGTGAGGTTGCCGTATTCGATGATTTCCTTGATGCCCAGGATGCCAATGGCGAACATCTCGGCGCCGAGCATGAACGTCAGGTACTGCTCCTGCTCCTCAACGATTGTCGCGGTTTGTCGTGTGCTGGCGAGTGCGCCCATGTCTTACTCCTTCAAGGCAAACGGGTGGATGAATCCGCTCAGAAGCGCGTGAATTCGGATTCATCCGGTGCGTTGGCCATGTTGTAGGCAAAGGATTTCTGCGGCGCGGGTGCAGCCGGGCGCGATGGTTTGCGGATGGACGGGCCTGGCGTGCTGTCGAACTTCGCCGGTTGGCTGGCCGATCGCGGCTGTGCGTCCAGGGTAAAGAAGCTCATGGCCTGCTGAAGCTGCTCGGCCTGGCTGCTCATTTCTTCGGCCGTGGCGGCCAGCTCTTCGCTGCTCGATGCGTTTTGCTGGGTGACCGAATTGAGCTGGGTCATCGCCGTATTGATCTGCGCAACACCGGCAGCCTGTTCTTCGGACGCGGCACTGATTTCCTGCACCAGGTCCGAGGTCTTGTTGATCGACGGGACCATTTCGTTGAGCAGGTTGCCGGCTTTTTCGGCCATCTCGACGCTGCTGGAAGACAGCTCGCCAATCTCCTGCGCCGCCACCTGGCTACGCTCAGCCAGCTTGCGCACTTCAGCGGCCACGACGGCAAAGCCTTTACCGTGCTCGCCTGCACGCGCCGCTTCGATGGCCGCGTTGAGGGCCAGCAGATTGGTCTGGTAAGCGATGTCATCGATGATGCTGATGCGCTGGGCGATTTTCTTCATGGCCACAACGGTCTGCTGCACGGATTCTCCGCCGTCGGTGGCTTCCTTGGCGGCCTTGCTGGCCATGCCGTCGGTAACCTTGGCGTTCTCGGTGTTCTGGTTGATGCTGGCGCTCATCTGTTCGATGGAAGCACTGGTTTCTTCAACGCTGGCGGCTTGCTCGCTGGTCGCCTGGCTCATCGACTGCGCGGTGGCGCTGACTTCTTCGGAGGCGCTGGCCAGGTTGTCAGCGGCGTTACGCACTTCGCCAATGATGTGCGACAGCTTGCCGACCATGTTCTGCATGGCGTTGATTACCATGCCGGTTTCGTCTTTGGAACCCGGCTCGATGTGTACGTTGAGGTTGCCTTCGGCCAGTTGTTCGGCGGCAGCGGCGGCTTGTTTCAGCGGGCGCGAGATGATCCGCGAGATGAACAGCGCAAGGCCCAGGCCAATCACCAGTGCGGCGATCAGCACGCCGATAATGGATACCCGCGCGGTATCGTAAAGCACGTCACCGCGCACGCTGGCGGCTTCTGCCCCCGCATCGTTGAGCTCGACGAGTTTCTGCAGGTCACCGGTCACCAGGTCGAACAGACGCTTGGATTCACCGGCCAACATGGCGCGAGCGTCTTCCTCGCGGTTCTGATTGGACAGTGTCTGCAAGTCCTTGCTGACCGCCAGGTAGCCTATCCAATCATTTTTGGTCTGGGTGAACAGGCGGCGATCTTCATCATTGCTCAGCAGTTTTTCGTAGGTGTCCAGGCGGGTTTCAAACTGCTTGCGCTCGGCCGTGGCTTCCAATGCAATCGCATTTTTGTCATCGATAGCCATCGCCGCTACGTGGCGGTTTTCCTTGATTCGGTAGTTGGCGGCGAAGAAGCGCATGCCGGAGGCGGCGCGCATGGACGGCATCCAGTTATCCCGGATCTCGCTGGCCGTATCATTCACCTGTCCCAACTGAATAATGGAAAACACGCCCATGACTGCGGTGAGGGCGAGCACCGTGAGAAATGACGCGATCAACTTTGTGGCGATCTTCAGATCGTAAAACCATTTCATCGGGTGTTACCTCCATGGAAAAACAGTTGCATCAACGGGCCGTTGCGGGTTGAGCGGGATTGGCGATATAGCGTGTTTCAAGCTGTACGATCTGGCTGAGCAGTGCAGGGATGTCGAGAATCAACGCCACGGCGCCACTGCCCAGAATGGTTGAGCCACTGATGCCGCGCAGTGCGCCAAACAGTTTGCCCAAGGGTTTTATAACGGTCTGGAACTCACCCAGCAGGTCGTCGACGACCAGCCCGGCCTTGTGCTCGGCATAGCGCACCACCACCACGTTCTGGCGGCGGGCGGCGGGGCCTTCGTGCTGGAAGTGGTCGCGCAGGTACACCAGCGGCAGTACTTCGCCGCGCAGGTCGAGGTAACCCTGTTCGCGGCTGATTTGGCGGTCGCCTTCGCTGAGCTCGATGCATTCCTGAACCATGTCCAGGGGGATGACGTAGGTGGACTGGCCAATGCTGACCAGGAAGCCGTTGATAATGGCCAGGGTCAGCGGCAGGCGGATACGAATGACCGTGCCCTGGCCGGGCTTGCTGTCCAGGTCGACCGTGCCACGCAGCAGGGTGATGTTGCGTTTGACCACGTCCATGCCCACGCCACGCCCGGACAGGTTGGTCACCGCCTGCGCCGTGGAAAAGCCCGGCTCGAAGATCAGGTTGTAGATTTCCTGATCGGTAAGCGTTGCACCGAGGGCAATCAGGCCGCGTTCCTGGGCTTTCTCCAGGATGCGGTCGCGGTTCAGGCCTGCGCCATCGTCGGCAATCTCCAGCACGATGCTGCCCGAGTCATGGTAGGCATTGAGGTGCAGGTGGCCTTTGAGCGGTTTACCCGCAGCGAGCCGCGCTTCGGCACTTTCAATACCGTGGTCCATGGCGTTGCGCAGCAGGTGCATGAGCGGGTCGCCGATTTTCTCGACCACGGTCTTGTCCAGTTCGGTTTCGGCGCCGCTGATGATCAGGTCGATGTCCTTGCCCAATTCCTGGCTGACATCGCGTACCACACGACGGAACCGATTGAACGTATCGCCAATGGGGATCATCCGCAGGCGCAGAGCGCCATCGAGGATTTCTTCCACCAGGCCGGATACGGTCGAGGTTGATTCCTGCAAAGGATCGTTGTCGCAGGTGCGGGCGAGCAGGGTGGCACCGGCACTGGCAATCACCAGTTCGCCCACCAGGTTGATCAGCTCGTCGAGCTTGTCGGCATTGACCCGCACATAACGGCCGTCCTTGCCTTTGCTATCGGCCTGTTTGTCGTTGCCGAGCTGTTTGTCGGCCGTGGCCTGACCGGCAATCCGTGGCACGGATCGCTGATCCTCGAGCAATTCGCCGAGGGCGACCATTGCCGTACCGGTTTCAGGCGTTTGCTCGTCCTGGATGACCAGTTCGGTGCCAGGCGTCGCGTCCGGGGTGTGGCTGCTTTCGACTCGGCTGATGTCGATCTGGCAGTCTTCGCGGACGAAATCGAAGACTTCGTTGATGGCTGCGTGGGTTGCGCCGGACTGGAAATCGATCTCGAAGCCCAGGTAGCAGGACTCGGCGTCCCAGCTTTCACTGGCAGGAAAGTTATCGGTCAGGGTCTGTACCGCAACGGTTTCGCCCAACGTATTGAGGAAGCGCAGAAACGACAGCGGGTCCATGCCATTGCGGAATACGTCCTGGGCAAAGCGCAGGGAGATATGCCAAAGCGCGGCCTCGGACGTTTCAGGCGCAAGCGCGGTGTCAGGAATGACTTCCTGTTCATCCCCAGCGGCGTGGGCAGGGGCCTGATACGCCTTGAGGCTGCTGCGCAGCTCGGCTTCGCGGGCCATGGCCGATGCTTGCAATTGCCCGCCCTGGCTGGCAACCACGTCAATCAGCTCCAGCATGTGATCGCCGGATTTGAGCAGCACTGCTATCAGACCTGCATCCACCTTGACGCTGCCGTCGCGCAGCCGGTCCAGCACGTCTTCGACGATGTGCGTGAAGCTGACAATCGGATCCAGCCCGAACAGGCCTGCCGAGCCCTTGATGGTGTGCGCTGCCCGGAAGATCGCGCCAATGGCGTCATCGTCGCCGGGCTCGCTTTCCAGTTGCAGCAGCGACTCTTCCATCGCCTGCAGCAGCTCGCGAGCCTCGACGATAAAAGTCTGTAATGCCTGATCGAGATTGATGCTCACGCTCACTTCCTTTTTTGCGGTGTCGGTTTCAGAGCGCTGCACCCAGACCACTGAGTTGCAGGGTTTCCAGTACCGCTTTGCTGTGGCCGGTCAAGGTCAATGCCGTGCCGGCCCTGGAGGCCTCGCGGGTGACCATGATCAGCAGTTGCAGGCCGGCGCCGTCCATCTCGGTAATCTGCGACAGGTCGATCTGCATCTGCGGTGTTGCGCCAAGACGCGGCAGCAACTCGGCAGACAGTTCGGCTGCGGTGTAAATAGTCAGCTCACCGTCGAGGCTCACGTGCGCCGTATCGTTGAGGATTTCGCATACAAGCGGCATGGCAACCTCCGGTATTCAGCGGCTCAGGGGAGAATCAGTTTGGAGACGGCCGCCAGCATCTGAGCAGGCTGGAAGGGCTTGACCACCCACGCCTTGGCGCCCGCCGCCTGGCCTTCCATTTTTTTCGATTCCTGAGACTCGGTGGTCAGCATGATGATCGGCGTGAACTTGTAGCTCGGCAGTTTCTTGACCTCTTTGACGAAGGTGATGCCGTCCATGTTGGGCATGTTCACGTCGCTGATGATCAGGTGCACTTTCTGGCCGTTGAGCTTGCCCAGTGCATCTTTGCCGTCACAGGCTTCGATCACGTCATAACCGGCGCTTTTCAGGGCGATCCCGACCACTTGCCGAACACTGCTGGAATCGTCGACAACCAATATGTTTTTAGCCATGGGGCTCTCCTAGAAGAAGGTGATTTCCTGAGAATTCTGTTGTGCGCCCGAGCCGCCATGGTGGCTATGGCGCTGCTCGTCTGTGGCGTAGGTCGCTTCCATCCGCGCCAGCCAGCTGCGGGCGTCAATCGCCAGTGCCTGCTCCGGCGCCTGGGCTGCTTGCTGCAGATGGGCATGCAGGTCGTCAATGTTGTCGCGCACGTGGGCGAGGATCTGGCTGACCCGATCCTGGAACTGCAGGCTGACCAGCACTTCGGTCATTTCGTCGCGGATGCCGAAGCTTTCCTGTTGCAGCATCTCGGCCGATTCGGCCAGGCGTTCGGTGACGCTTTTGAAGCGTTCCAGGACCCGCTCGATGCTGCTTTCGGAAGTGGCGACCGAGTTGCTGTCCTGGTCGGCACCGCTGGACGCGGCCTGCACCAGTTGCGTGATGGCGTTGTTGATGATGTCGACCTTGGCGGACATCTGTTGCCCGGTCTCACTGGATTTGCTCGACAGGCTGCGCACGGCGTCGGCCACCACCGCAAAGCCGCGACCGGCCTCACCGGCACGGGCGGCTTCGATGGCGGCGTTCAGGGCCAGCAGGTTGGTTTGTGCGGCAATGGCGGCGACATCGGCGGCCATGGTTCGCAGTTCGCCGGTATAGGCGGTGAGGTTGCGCACCTGGGCCAGGGTTTCGTCGCGGCTGGTCTGGGTCGCCTTGAGGGAATTGATCACCTGAACCAGGTCATTGTCGCTTTGCGCCAGGACCTGCAGGGCGCCGTCGGCACTTTGCCCCGCCAGATCGCCAGCGGCATGTTGCGAGGCCTGCACGGTGTCTTGCAGACGCGAAGAAATCCCCGTGAAGCGCCCGGTCAGTGCCACGATGGCGGTTTCGGTCTGCTGGCGGGAACTTTCCACCTGCTTGGCCCAGATCGGCATGGCGCCCAATAGCACTTCGTTGATCTGCGCATTGGATTGCAGCGCTGCACCGTCAGCCGCTTGCTGTTGGCGCAAGGCCGCGTCCTGAGCGATGGCCTGCAGCTTGCGATTCTGACTCGACGCAGCAAACAACCCGCAGGCTATACCCGCCGCCAGTACCGCAGCGCTCAAGCCGACATTCAGCTGAGTCGGAGCCGACAGCAGCAGTGCGGCACACCCGGCAACTGCCGGAACCAATGGGAACCATAGAAAAAGCGCCTGGCGGCTGTGCACTGCAGAATTACCGTTGGGGCTAGGCGTCATGGCTCGTTCCCTGAACTGCTACAAAGGAGATAGTCCGAATGTCTGGTTATCTGCTAGGACGCCTGAGACTTTAGTCACATTTTCGGTTTCAATAGTCAGGCTATTTGCAAGGGCGAATGTGTGATTTTGTGATTCCGTGTTGTTTTCCGGGATTTTTTACGCTTATCGCCTTTATCTGCGGGGCGGAGTGCGCTTTTTTCACAGTGAATGGAGCGTGTCGGAAATTTTACAAATTGAAATATTTTGTTTTTGTTTGCCGTAAGTTTTTTCTGTTTCAGCTTACAGGTGCACAAGTTGGAGGTTAAAAGAATAATGCGGGCAGGTTAGATAAGTGGTTCGCACGTCAACGTCTTATCCAGCTACCCTGAATAAACCCGCCGTTTCTGAGATGCGATTTCCAGGCCCCACAAGGAGGAAAGTATGCAATATCGACAATTCGGCAACACCGGGCTCAGCGTTTCCAGGCTGTGTCTGGGCACCATGACCTTTGGTTTGCAGACCGACGCCCAAGTGGCGCACCGCATCATGGACCGTGCCGCGGATGCCGGCGTCAACTTCATCGATACCGCCGACGTCTATCCGCTGGGCGCCAAGCTGGACACCGTGGGCCGCACCGAGGAAGTCGTCGGCGAGTGGATCAAGGGCAAACGCGACCAGTTCATTCTTGCGACCAAGGCCAGCGGGGTCATGGGGCCTGCGGCATGGAATCAGGGCAATTCGCGCAAGCATTTGCTGGACGCCATTGAGGCGTCGCTTAAACGGCTCAACACGGATTATGTCGATCTGTATCAGCTGCACCTGGACGATCCGCTGACACCGCTGGACGAAACCCTTGAAGCGCTGGACATCATCGTCAAGCACGGCAAGGCGCGTTATATCGGTGTTTCCAATTTTCTCGCTTATCGCATGGCTCGGATGTTGGGCCGTGCTGACACTTTGAGGCTGACGCGTTTTGTGTCGATCCAGCCGCGTTACAACCTGCTGTTCCGGCAAATCGAGCGCGAACTGCTGCCTCTGGCGAAGGAGGAGGGGTTGGCGGTGATGCCGTATAACCCGCTGGCCGGTGGTTTGTTGACCGGCAAACATGCACTGGACCGTACGCCCAGCGACGGCCGTTTTACCGCAACCGTGGGCGAGGCGGGGAAGATGTATCAGCAGCGCTACTGGCATGAGCGCGAATTCCAGAGCATCGAGCAGCTCAAGAACGTGGTCAGCGACGCAGGGCTGAACATGACCACGACATCGGTAGCGTGGGTGCTGGCGAACCCGCAGATCACCTCCGCGATCATCGGCGCCAGCCGTCCCGAGCAGCTCGACGACACGCTGGCGGCAGCCGATGTCACCCTTGAGGAAGGGCTCAAGTCGCGGCTGGATGAGCTGAGCCATGAGTATCGGTGGGGGGATGCAGCGCGGTAGATTTTGCGTGTCCGGGGTCGCCGCCTTCGGCGGGTTTTGCGTTTTTTCAGGCGCACCTAGGTCCTGTAGATACTCTATTTGCAGAGCTCTAAAACCATGCATATCCAGCAGCGGCGGCGACGCTGATTCACCTTTGCGCCCTTACGGCGCCTCACTTTTGATAGAGCGCAAAAGTAAGCAAAACGCTCCCGCTCCTTTGTCCGGGTCTTCGCCAAGGCTCAGACTTCCCTCACTCCGGCATTGCTCCGTGGGCCGCCGCAAAGGGCCATCCCTGGCCCGGTGCGGCTAACCCGGCATCCATGCCGGGTTGCCCACTACGCAATACCTGCGCTCGGCCGGCCACAAGTCGCAATTTGTGTCGCCCATACGTTTTGCGCACGCCTACAGAATCAAAAGCAGAGTGCGAGTCAGGAAGGAAATCATTCTGGAAAAATCTGCAAAGCAGATTTGCTTTTGCTTTTCCTGCCGCTATTTCCCAGACGCCGCAAAATGCGCGTCGGGAGGCTGAGTGGAGGTGCCGTGGGGTGGGTCGCTCGGCATGGATGCCGAGCGAGCGCCGTTGGGCCATGGATGGCCCGTCGGCGCGTGCCCGCCCCACGGTGCCGGAGCGAAGGAACCGCCGCGAAGCGGGGGCCGTACGCCAGCGCAGAGGTTTTGGTTACTTTTGGCACCAAAAGTGACCCGGCCGTCAGGACGGAACCTGACTCAGCAGCGCCCGGATGCTGTTGTTGCTACGCGATTCAAGGCTCACCATGCTGATTCGTCGAAGCTACCGACATACAAGGAGCTGACCGAGGTTACGAGGGCTGCGAACAGCGGTATCAGACACCTAAGGCCTGCCCCACAACTCCATCACAAAGTCGACAAAACTGCGCAGTTTCGGCGATCGGTAGCGATCCTGTGGGTAGAGCAGATGCATTGGCCGACACGGTAACCGGTACTCCGGCAACAGCGCCACCAGCCTGCCGCTTTGGAGGTCTTCGTCCACCAGAGCGTCCGGCATCATTACGATGCCTGCTCCCGCACGTGCCGCCTTATGCAGCCCCGCCGAGGTGTTCATGGTAATCGGCCCGCTGACCGGGACCAGCACCTCGCCGTCATGGCCGGTCAAGCGCCAGTGCTTCTCTGCGGCACTCCAGTCATCTCCGGCCGGGTAGGCGAACGCCAGGCAGTCGTGGTGCTGCAAGTCCATGGGCTCTTGGGGAGTCCCTCGCTGTTGCAGATAAGACGGCGCTGCGCACAGGGTCAAGGTGTAATCCACCAGCGGCCGTGCGATCAGGCTTGAGGTGTGCACCGGCCCGAGACGGATCGCCGCATCGAAGCCCTGACCGATGAGGTCCATGCGCTCATTGCTCCAGACAATGTCCAGCTTGATCTGCGGGTAGCGGCGGATGAACTCGCTCAAGGCGGGCGCCAGGCTTTCGGAGCCGAAGGTAAAGGGCGCCGTGATTCGCAAGGTGCCTTGGGGCGTGTCCTGAGACTGCGCCGCCAACTGCTCGGAATCGGCCACCAGTGCCAGAACGTCCACACAGCGTTGGTAATAGGTGCTGCCGAATTCGGTGAGGCCCTGACGGCGGGTCGTGCGTTTGAGCAGGCTGACACCCAGTCGCTGCTCCAGGCTGCGCAGGTGGTTACCGACCATGGTCGTCGACATGCCGCATTCCAGCGCGGCGGCCGTCATGCTGCCGGTTTCAACGACTTTGACGAACACGGACATCGCCTGCAGTAAGTCCATTATCAAGCCTGACTTTAAAATCATTGAAGGGATTGGCTGTTTATCCAGCACAGGTGGCTAACGATACTGGAAAAAACAACGCCCCACGATGGAGTTTCACACCATGACCGCCCATTGCCTGATGAACACTTACAAACCCCTGCCACTGAGTTTCGTTCGTGGTCTGGGCGCGCGCTTGTGGGATGTGCAAGGGCGCGAATATCTGGATGCCGTAGCAGGCGTGGCGGTCACCAACGTTGGGCATTCGCACCCCAAAGTGGTGGCCGCGATCAGCGAGCAGGCCGGGCTGCTGATGCATACCTCCAACCTGTACACCATCGAATGGCAAGCCCGGCTGGCCGGCAAATTGACCGCGTTGTCTGGCATGGAGCGGGCCTTTTTCAATAACTCCGGGGCCGAGGCCAACGAAACCGCGTTGAAAATTGCCCGGCTGTACGCCTGGCACAAAGGGGTCGAACACCCTTTGGTGGTGGTCATGGAAAATGCCTTTCACGGACGCACGCTGGGTACCTTGTCAGCCAGTGATGGCCCGGCGGTCAGGTTGGGGTTCAACTCCTTGCCCGGTGACTTTCTCAAGGTGCCGTTTGGTGATCTGGCCGCGCTGGACAAAGCCTGCAAGACCTACGGCCACCGGATTACGGCAGTGTTGATGGAGCCGATTCAGGGGGAAGCCGGTGTACAACTGGCGCCGCCAGGTTTTTTGAAAGCAGTGCGCGAACGGTGCAGTCGGCGGGGTTGGCTGTTGATGCTCGACGAGATCCAGACCGGCATGGGCCGGACTGGCCAGTGGTTTGCCTTCCAGCATGAAGGCATCGTGCCCGATGTCATGACCCTCGCCAAAGGCCTGGGCAATGGCATGCCCATCGGCGCGTGCCTGGCCAGGGGCAAGGCTGCAGAGCTGTTCACGCCGGGTAGCCATGGCAGCACCTTTGGCGGCAACCCGATGGCCTGTCGCGTGGGGTGCACCGTGCTCGACATTATTCAGGAGGAGGGATTGCTGGTAAATGCCCGGCTGCAGGGCGAGCGGTTATTGGCCGGATTGCGGGCGAAACTGAGCGAGCACCCGGATGTGCTGGCGATCCGTGGCAAAGGCCTGATGATTGGCATCGAGCTGACCCGGCCGCTGCCGGATCTGGCGCTCTATGCGGCACGGGATCACGGGGTGCTGATCAACATCACACGGGGCAAGACCATCCGCCTGTTGCCACCCTTGACCATTGATGAACGAGAGGTGGATGCCATCGTGATGGGGGTATGCCGGACGCTGGCGTCGTGTACGGGGATTGGGTGGAGTGGTGAGCGTGATGCGGTGATGGCTGATGTACGCAAGGCTTTGCCGGTATGAATAGTAGGAGTGCCCACGTCGTCCAGACGCCGCGCTGTCGCGCAGCAAACACAGAACCTGTGGGAGCGAGCTTGCTCGCGAAAGCAATGTTCCTGCCCACAGAGATATATCGGGCGTACCGGCCTCTTCGCGAGCAAGCTCGCTCCCACAAAAAATTATTACAATTCAGATAGTTATTTTATGTTTGATGAGAGCTGCCGCAGGCTGCGAATGACGGTGTGTCAGTAATACTGCTATCGCAGCCTTCGGCAGCTCCTACAAATGCCTCTGATCGACTATCACTTCACCACGCGATAACACGGCACATACGCTGCGCCACCCGGCAGCTTCATGCGGTGCTGCTCGACGAAGGCATGCAGCAGACGGTCCAGAGGCTGCATGATTTCTGCATCTCCATGGATCTCATAGGGCCCGTGTTCTTCAATCAGGCGGATGCCTTTGTCTTTGACGTTGCCCGCCACAATCCCGGAAAACGCCCGACGCAGATTCGCCGCCAACTGGTGAGGCGGCAAGGTGCGGCTCAGCTGCAGGCTGGCCATGTTCTCGTGGGTCGGATCGAACGGACGCTGGAAGCCTTCGTCAATCTTGAGCAGCCAGTTGAAGTGAAAGGCATCGTTACGTTCACGGCGGAACTGTTTGACGGTCTTGAGCCCTGCGGTCATTTCCCGCGCCACTTCGGTTGGGTCATCAATGATGATCGTGTAGTGCTTGTGGGCCGCTTCACCCAGGGTGGCGCCCACAAAGGCGTGCAACTGCTGCAGATAAGGCGCGGCACTCTTGGGCCCGGTGAGAATGACCGGGAAGGGCAGGTCATGGTTATCCGGGTGCATCAGGATCCCCAGCAGATACAGGAACTCTTCAGCCGTGCCCGCGCCGCCCGGGAAGATGATGATGCCGTGGCCGACCCGTACAAAGGCTTCAAGGCGTTTTTCGATGTCAGGCAGGATCACCAGCTCGTTGACGATCGGGTTCGGCGCTTCGGCGGCGATGATGCCTGGCTCGGTGAGCCCCAGGTAACGACCGGCATTGATGCGCTGCTTGGCGTGAGCGATGGTGGCGCCTTTCATCGGGCCTTTCATGACGCCGGGGCCACAGCCGGTGCAGATATCCAGGCTGCGCAGGCCCAGCTCATGGCCGACTTTCTTGGTGTACTTGTATTCTTCGGTGTTGATCGAATGCCCGCCCCAGCAGACCACCATCTTCGGCTCAAGGCCGGGGCGCAGGGTGCGAGCGTTGCGCAACAGGTGGAACACGTAGTCGGTGATGCCCTGGGAGCTTTCGAGATCGATACGCTGGCTGTCCAGCTCGCTTTCGGTGTAGACGATGTCGCGCAGGGCGCTGAACAGCATCTCCCGGGTGCTGGCAATCATTTCGCCGTCGACGAACGCATCGGCCGGGGCGTTGAGCAGTTCAAGGCGAACGCCGCGATCCTGCTGATGGATACGCACTTCGAAGCTTTCGTACGCTTCGAGGATGGTCTTGGCGTTATCAACGTGCGCGCCAGTGTTGAGAATCGCCAGCGCACACTGGCGGAACAGGGTGTAGATGCTGCCTGAACCGGCAGCACTGAGTTGCTGGACTTCACGCTGGGACAGTGTTTCGAGACTACCCTTCGGACTGACCGAAGCATTGATGACTTGGCGTTGGGACATTCTTGATTCCTTGAAAAATGCTGCCAGGCCAATCGGGCACTGACGCATTTGATAGTGAGGCCCTGGTCGACCGTGGATAGAGCCACAGCGGTCGCACCGGGCACGTGTCGCGGCATCATCATCGGGGGGCGCGAGCCAGCACCACGATGGCGAATTCGCCGACAAAAACCTGTGTATCCCTACCTCCCTGTCCGAGTTGATTGACGGCGCTCGGTTGAAATGAGCGGGCGGCTCATTCAACCGATGATTGATGGGGGCGTCAACTGCGCGCTGAGCAGACCATCAAGGTCAGGCTCAAGCCTTGCTCGCCGCTTTCGTTGTACGCCGGGTCTTGGCGGGAGTGCCAGCAGTTTTTCGTTTGCCAGCCTTGCGCTGCTTTTTCCAGGGCGGCGCAACTCCGGCCGGGCTTGCCGGGCCGTTGATGGTCAAGCGCAGACCGGCGCATCGCGCGACCTGCTTGCTCATCCAGGCCGCTTGTTTGGCAACGAATTCCTCAAGGCTCATCTCGCCGCTCTGGACCATATCCAGTGCCTGCTCCCAGATCGCCGTGGTACCCGGATCGGCAATCGCCCTGGGCACGGCATCGATCAGGCTGAAGGCCGCTGGCGTCGCCCCGAGGGCTTTGCCGTTCTTGGTCAGATAGCCGCGATCCAGGAGGCCTTGAATGATGCCTGCGCGGGTCGCTTCGGTGCCGATGCCGGTGGTGTCCTTGAGTTTCTGTTTGAGTACCGGGTCCAGCACCAGCCGCGCGACGTTCTTCATCGCCTTGATCAGGTCACCTTCAGTGAAAGGCTTGGGAGGTTGGGTCCAGAGGTCTTTGAGGGCTACGTTGCCCACTGCGTATTCACCGCGCTCTTTCAAGGCTGGCAAAGGTTGCGGAGCCGGAGCCTGTTTGCCCTGGGCTGGAGCCAGCGCTTCAGGCAATGCGCGTTTCCAGCCCGGCTCGACGATTTGCTTGCCCACCGCACGCAGCTGTTCGCCGGCGCAATCAAAGTCGGCCTGGGTGCGATCAAACTCGTGGTTGGGCAGAAACTGAGCCAGGTAACGCGCCCGGATCAAGGTGTAGACCGCGCGAAGTTTGCCCGTCAGTTGCTCCAGGGATTTACCCGCACCGGTGGGGATGATGCCGTGGTGGGCGCTGACTTTGGCGTCATTCCAGGCCCGGGAGCGTCGGTTGGCATCCAGATGGCCACGCAGCTCGGCAAGCGCCGGGTCAGCACGGCCAAGCGCGGCAATGATCGAGGCTGCTTCGCCGTGCTGGCTGACGGGCAGGTAACCGCAGTCACTGCGCGGGTAGGTGATCAGCTTATGGGTTTCGTACAGCGCTTGAGCGATGTCGAGAGTTTCCTGGGCGCCGAGCCCGAGTTTTTTCGAGCAGATTTCCTGCAAGGTCCCCAGGTCGAAGGGCAGTGGTGCCACTTCACGAACCCGTTCGGTGCGCAGTTTGATCAAGGTGGCGCTGCCAGCGTTGCGGATGGCCTCGGCGGCCTGCTGCGCAGTGGTCTGGTTGAGGCAGCGGTCCTGGTCATCGCACACGTCGGGGTTGGCACGCCATTGGGCCATGAAGGGCTGACCGTCGTGGAGCAATTGCACATCAATGGCCCAGAACGCCACCGGGATGAAATCCGCGATGCTGCGGTCACGGTCGACTACCAGCCGCAGGGTGGGCGTCTGCACACGGCCGACCGGCAGCACGCCCTGGTAGCCGGATTGCCGACCGAGCAAAGTGAACAGGCGGCTCATGTTCATGCCGATCAGCCAGTCCGCCCGGGAACGACCCAATGCGGAATGGTAAAGACTGAACGTTTCTGCACCCGATTTGAGCGAGTTGAGCGCCTTGCGAATCGAGGCTTCATCCAGTGCCGACAGCCACAAGCGCTGGACCGGCCCGCGATAGCGGCAATGGTCCACCAGCTCCCGGGCGATCATCTCGCCTTCACGATCAGCATCGGTAGCAATGACCAGTTCCGAGGCTTCACCCAACAGGCGTTTGACGGCCTTGAACTGGGTGGCGGTGCGGGGTTTGACCAGCATTTTCCATTTTTGCGGAATGATCGGCAGGTCTTCGAGTACCCAGCGTTTATAGCGGGCGTCGTAGCTGTCCGGCGGCGCGGTTTCCAGCAGGTGGCCGATGCACCAGGTGACGGTGACGTTGGGCCCCAACCAGCAGCCATCACCCCGGCGGCTGGCGCCCAGCACGGCGGCGATGTCTTTTGCCTGGGAGGGTTTTTCACACAGAAACAGCCGCATGGTTACCGTCGGTTTTTTGATGTCGATGGCGCACAGCATGCGGGCGTAGGCCGTTTTCGGCAAGTTTTATGTGGATGGATATACAGTCTTTGCGCGTAGGAAATTGCGCCACATGGGCAGCGCTCCTTGCATCGAACGTTCTGGCGCCGCTATTTTGTAAAGACACTGGGTTACACACGACGCTAAGGATGATGGATGGGCTGGATGTTTTTGTTGTTCGCAGGGGCCTGCGAGATCATTTATGCAGCCGTCATGCCGCGTACCGAGGGTTTCAGCCGGTTATGGCCAAGCCTGTTCTGCGGGTTTTTCATCTGTCTGAGCATGTATCTGCTGTCGCAGGCGACCCGCACGATCCCGGTGGGTACGGCCTACGCGGTATGGGTGGGTATCGGCGCGGTGGGTACCGCGACCTATGGGATGCTGTACCTCGGTGAGGATCGTGGCGTGTTGCGCATCTTGTGTTTCATGCTGATTCTGGCCGGCATCGTCGGGCTGAAACTGGTTTCCACCGAGCGCTGAAAACCAGCGCCTGGCCTTGCTGTTGAGCTATACCCGTTAGAGCGCAGCCGCTGAGAATCAAGCGCTTAGAACAAAGCACCGAAAAGGGCGTCGAAAACTCGAACCAGTTTGAAGGAGCCATTTATGTTTATCCGGTCATTGACCATCGCCACCTTGCTGGCCGCTGCAAGCCCGTTATTCGCGGCCGACAGTGACAGCCCCCTCAACCAGGACCGCGGCAAGGCCCGCGCACTGATCATCATCGCGCCCAGCAGCGTGGACCCAACCCTGGTCAACCTGAAGAAAGCCATCGCCGAGCCGGACAACAAGAAAGGCTTCGACGAGCGCAATATGGTGCTCTACACCGTGGTCAACACCATGGGCCAGCGCGACGGCAAGAACCTCGACGCGCAACCGACCATGGCGCTGATTCGCGAGCTGAAGCTGGGCGCCAGCACAGGTACCAAGGTGATTCTGGTGGGCAAGGATGGCGAGAAAAAACTTGAGCAGACCGGGCCGATAGGTATCAAGGAGCTGTTCAGTGCAGTGGATCAGTTGCCTGCTCAGGAGAAAGCCGCCACGGCGCCGGCAGTACCGGTAGCGCCAGAGCCCGAGGCTAAACCTGGCAAGGCGGACAAAGGCGGTAAAGCGGTGAAGGGAGCTCCGAAAGCGCTGGAGGATTGACATGAAAACCCTGGGAGCGGCCGAGGTGGCGTTCCCAGGGTTGATCACCACAAAACCGGAACGCCCCGACTGAGGCATGCAAAACGGTACTATGCGCCAGGTCATTGCATTGATGTCTTCGACAAGCAGCCATGACCGCCACCGCTTTTATGCTGATTTGACGATGCCTAACCATGAAAACCGTAGCAATCATCCTCTTTCCCGATTTCCTCCTGCTCGATATGGCCGGGCCTATGGAGGTGTTCTCCATTGCCAACCGCTATCTGGCGACGGACAAGCACTACACACTCACCACCGTCGGCACCGAACCCGGCGCCATGCGGGCCTCCAATGGCGTTTCGGTACAGCCCGACCTCTGGGTTGAAACGGCTGAAAAACAGTACGACGTGGTACTGGTGCCGGGCGGTCCGGGTTCTTACAACGACGATCATCCCAAGCTTTGGTCCTGGCTGCAGCACGTTGCCCAGAGCAGCGGGCTTTACGGTTCGATCTGCACCGGTGCGTTCATTCTGGGCAAGGCCGGTTTGCTCGATGGCCGCCGGGTAACCACCCATTGGCATTACACCGAGCGCCTGATCAAGGGCTTCCCGCTGGCTCAGGTAACGACCGATCAGATTTATATCAGGGATGAGCGGCTGGTGACCTCCGGTGGGGTGACGGCAGGCATTGACCTGGCGTTGTCGATCGTCGAGCTCGATCACGGTCGCAAGGTGGCCCTCGATGTGGCCAAAGTGTTGTTAGTGGTCATGAAGCGCCAGGGTGGCCAGGCGCAGTTCAGCCCGTTGATCGCTACCGTTGCGACTCACGAGACGGCCATTACCAAGGTGCAGAACTACCTGCTGGAACATCTGGAGGAGGAGTTCAGTATCGAGCGCATGGCCTGTATGGCGACCATGAGCCCTCGGCATTTTGCCCGGGTCTTCAGCCGCGAAGTGAACATGACGCCCATGGAGTTCATCCAGAACGCACGCCTGGATCGGGCGCGCAATCTGCTGGAAACCAGCGCGCTGCCGCTCAAGACCGTGGCCCATCGCAGTGGCTTTGGCAGCGTGCGATACATGCGCTCACTGTTCAGCGACCGGCTTGGCCTGACCCCCAGCCAATACCGCCAGCAATTCGGCTGAAAACCCCGCCTTGCTGCCTGCATCAGGCAGCGGGCGCGGATTTGTCGGTATTGCGCACAGGATTGGCCGTCCTGATCCCCTCGTGAAGGTTGTCTGCCCAACCATCCCTGCGAAGATAAGCCATCGAATTTTCGCAAGGTATAGGGTGATGCCAAACCAACCTGTCGCCCGGTCTGAGCATGATGTCGAGCCCGCTCTTGAGCCACGCCCTGATGATCGCGCGACGGTGGTCGGCGGGCTGTCGCACTGGCGGCTGGAGCGGGTCAAGCAGATGATCAAGGCGGATCTGGGCAAGAAGATATCGGTGCCATTGCTGGCCGAAGCCTGCTCACTGACCCGCAGCCATTTTTCACGGGCCTTCAAGCGCAGCATGGGCCTTTCGCCACAGGACTGGATTCGCCTGCAGCGCATCAGCCAGGCCAAGGAACTGATCAAGACTTCGGCCCTGACGCTGACTCAAATCAGCGCCGAATGTGGCTTCTGCGATCAGGCGCATTTTTCCCACATGTTCAGCAAGACCGAAGGCACTAACCCGGCCTCATGGCGCGGCCGCGAGCGCAAGGCCGCAACCGTGCGCTATCAGGCGTTGGGCAGTAGTCGCCACATGTGGACTTTTGAAATGAAGCCGTCGCCTGTCGCGACTGCCAACGGTTCGACCCCGAAGGGGACAAACCCGCTCTGCTCGTAAAGCCGCACAGCTGCACGGTTGTGCTCGCTGACGGTCAGCTGGATCAAGCGCGCCTGAGGCCGCAGGCTGGCGCAGGTCAGGGCGACGTTGACCAACTGGCGACCCAGGCCGCGGTGTTGATAAGCGTCGGGCACGTACATGCCGAACAGCGAGACTTTATGCCGGGCCTTCTCCCGCTGATTGAACGCCAGCCCGACCACGCCCATGATCGTCTCGTCGTGGATCACTGCGAGCACCACTTCCAGTGCGTCGGGCTGATCATTCAGGCGCGCCTCCCACCAGGCAAGGGGCAAAGCCGCGCGTTCCGTGGCTGACGAAGTGAAGGCGTCCGGATGAAGGGCGTAGGCTTCCAGCATCAGGGCCCGATAGGCGGCTGCATGCCGGGGTTGCAGGCGTTCGATGCTGCTCATGGTTTGCTCCGCTCTTGCTCAGTTCGCCAGCCTTGCAACACCTTAAACCACGGCAATCAGGTCAAGCTCGACAGTGGCGTTCTTCGGCAGTTGATACACGCCAATGGAACTGCGGGTGTGGGCACCGGCTTCACCTAGCACGAAAAACAGCACCTCTGATGCGCCGTCGGCAACCTCGCTCTGCTGGGTGAAATCCGCCGCGCATTGCACGTACAGGTTCATGCGCAGCAGTCGCTTGATCTCATCCAGCGAGCCGACACTACGTTGCAGCAGGGCCAGTGCCCGCATGGCGCAGACTTTAGCGGCGGTGCGGGCCTGAGCCATCGTCGCGTCAGCGCCCGCGCGCCCGGTCACCACCACGGTATCGCCGACCCTCGGGATTTGCCCGCTGATATAAATTTCGTTGCCGTTGCGCACCAGCGGGACGTAGTTGCCGCCGATCTTGATATCGCCGTCAAAGCTGTAACCCAGTTTCTCGGCGATCAGGTTGAAGCGCTGGTCTGCTGACATGTGCGGTCCTTCAAAGACGTTTATTGGCGGTGCTCGGCAGACTATCTCGCCCTGATCTGCCCCACAACCTGCGCGCCGGGGCCAATGCCACGTAGAATCGTGCTCTGAGATCCGGTTTTTGAGGTTTGCGTGGCGCAGGTACAGCAACAGGGGCATCAGGATATCCAGCAGGGTTTCATCCTGAGCCGGCATTGGCGTGATACGCCAGCGGGTACTGAAGTCGAATTCTGGCTGGCGACCGATAACGGTCCCCGGCACATTCGCTTGCCTGTGCAGCCGTCGGTGGCGTTTATCCCGGCCGAACATCGCGGGCGTGCTGAAGCCGTCCTGCGCAATGAATCCGGCGTCGAACTGCGGGCACTGGAGCTGTGTGACTTCCGCCATCGGCCGGTATTGGGGGTTTATTGCCAGCAACACCGGCAGTTGATGAACCTGGAAAAGGCCTTGCGCAAGGGCGGCGTCGATGTCTACGAAGCCGACATCCGCCCACCCGAGCGTTACTTGATGGAGCGCTTCATCACCGCGCCGGTGCAGTTCAGCGGGGTGCCGGACACCCATGGCACGCTGTGCAACGCGCAGATCAAGCCTGACGACCACTACCGGCCCACCTTGCGGCTGGTGTCGCTGGACATTGAAACCACGGAAAAAGGCGAGCTGTATTCCATCGCGCTGGAAGGTTGTGGCGAGCGTCAGGTGTACATGCTCGGCCCGGCCAATGGCGACGACAGCGGGGTGGATTTTCAGCTCGAATACTGCGCGACCCGCAAGCTGCTGCTGGAGCGTTTGAATGAGTGGCTGGAGCGTCACGACCCGGACGCGATCATCGGCTGGAACGTGGTGCAGTTCGATTTGCGGGTCCTGCACGAGCATGCCCAGCGCCTGCAAGTGCCGCTGCGTCTGGGCCGAGGCGGCGAAGTGATGGGGTGGCGCGAGCATGGTTCGCGCAATAACCATTTCTTTGCCGATGCCAGCGGGCGGTTGATCATCGACGGCATCGAGGCGCTGCGCTCGGCCACCTGGAGCTTCCCATCGTTCAGCCTGGAGAATGTCGCGCAGACCCTGCTTGGTGAGGGCAAGGCCATCAGTACGCCTTACCAGCGCATGGACGAGATCAACCGCATGTTCGCCGAGGACAAGCCCGCATTGGCGCGTTACAACCTCAAGGATTGCGAGCTGGTGACGCGGATCTTCGCCAAGACCCAGCTGCTGACCTTCCTCCTGGAACGGGCGACGGTGACCGGTTTGCCCGCCGATCGCAGCGGTGGCTCGGTGGCGGCGTTCTGTCATCTGTACATTCCGCTGATGCATCGCCAGGGTTTTGTAGCGCCCAATCTGGGGGAGCGCATGCCTGAGGCCAGCCCTGGCGGCTTCGTGATGGATTCCCGGCCAGGGCTGTATGAGTCGGTGCTGGTGCTGGATTACAAAAGCCTGTACCCGTCGATCATTCGCACTTTTCTGATTGACCCGGTGGGTCTCGTTGAAGGCCTGCGCCATCCCGCTGACGAGGACTCGGTTCCCGGTTTTCGCGGGGCCCGGTTTTCAAGAACCCGGCATTGCCTGCCCGCGATTGTCGAGCGTGTGTGGCAGGGTCGGGAAACCGCCAAGCGCGAGAACAATCAGCCGTTGTCACAGGCGCTGAAAATCATCATGAATGCCTTTTATGGCGTCCTGGGTTCCAGCGGATGCCGTTTTTTCGATACCCGGCTGGCGTCGTCCATCACCTTGCGCGGCCATGAAATCATGCGCCAGACCCGGCAACTGATCGAAGCCCAGGGCTACACGGTGATCTATGGCTATACGGACTCGACCTTCGTCTGGCTCAAAAGCCTGCACAGCGAGGAAGATGCCGCGCACATTGGCCGTTCGCTGGTGCAGCAGGTCAATCAGTGGTGGCAAGGGCATTTGCAAGAGGAATACGGCCTGAGCAGCGCGCTGGAGCTGCAGTTCGAAACTCACTTCCGGCGTTTTCTGATGCCCACCATTCGCGGCGCGGAGGAGGGCAGCAAGAAGCGTTATGCCGGGCTGGTCAGGCGTGCCGATGGCGCCGACGAGATGATTTACAAGGGCCTGGAAACGGTGCGTACCGATTGGTCTCCGCTAGCTCGGGAGTTTCAGCAGGAGCTGTATGCGCGAATTTTCAATCGGCGGCCGTATCAGGATTATGTGCGCGACTATGTGCGCCGAACCCTGGCGGGGGAGCTTGATGATCTGCTGATCTACCGCAAGCGGCTGCGGCGCAGGCTCGATGATTACGAACGCAACGTGCCGCCTCATGTCCGGGCTGCACGGCTGGCCGACGAACACAACCTGAGCCTTGGGCGACCCCGGCAATACCAGAACGGCGGCTGGATCAGCTACGTGATCACCCTGGCCGGGCCTGAGCCTCTTGAAAAGCAACAGACGCCCATTGATTACGATCACTACGTCACCCGGCAACTGCAGCCCATCGCCGAAGCGATCCTGCCGTTTGTCGATGATGATTTCAGTACGTTGGTGGGTGGGCAGTTAGGGTTGTTTTGAGTCAGCTGATTTTCAGATGGAATGCCTTGCAGGAGCAACCGTGCTGTCTGGCCGGGAACGACAGACTGAGCACTTACTTGTGGGAGCGAATTCATTCGCGAAGGCGTCAGACCGGAAATACATCTGTGTCTGGCACGACGCTTTCGCGAATGAATTCGCTCCCACAGGTCGGTGGTCTTCTGTTGCAATCCCTCAGGCACCAATGCCCACACCCAATCTTTCGGCCAGCGCGGGCAGCAACTGCTCGCAGGACATTTCAATTTTCAGGTCCAGCAGCTCGTCCGCGCGGGTTTTGCCGATGTTGATCGCGATCAGAGGCTTGCCCTGTTCATGAATGGCCTTGCACAAGCGAAACGCGGAATAGGCCATCAGCGATGAGCCCACCACCAGTAAACCGTCGGCTTGCTCGATGCTGAGCATGGCCTTGGCCGCGGTGGGTGGAGCGACGTTCTCGCCGAAAAACACCACGTCGGGCTTGAGTCGCTGACCGTCGCAGTGTGGGCAATGGGGGATCTGGAAGCGCGACTCGAATGCCGGGTCCAGCAGGGTATCGCCGTCGGGGGCCTGCACTGCATCGACTCCGGCCAGGTACGGGTTCTGCGCTTCCATGGTCAGCTGGATGGCTGATCGTGGCGAGGGCTGATGGCAGTCCAGGCAAATCACCCGATGCAGGCTGCCATGCAGCTCGATCACACCCTCGCTGCCGGCCTGGTCGTGCAGTGTGTCGACGTTCTGGGTGATCAGTGCGCTGATCTGGTGTCTGGCTTGCAACTGCGCCAATGCCCGGTGCGCCGCGTTGGGCTGTGCGCTGCAGACCCGAGGCCAGCCCAGCATGGCCCGCGCCCAGTAGCGACGGCGGGCTTCGGGGGTGCCAAGGAACTCTTGAAACATCATCGGCGCCTTGCCGCGCCGGACGCCTTCGGTGTCGCGATAGTCGGGGATGCCCGACGGCGTACTGATCCCGGCACCGGTCAGGACCACGAAGCGCTTGTGGGCCATCAATGAGTGAAGCGTGTCGACCAGGGAGGCCGAAGGGCTATCGAGCATGTTGGAATCTCCGCGTGGCAGATGGAGCGGTACGTTTTGCCTTTGCCCGCCTGAAATGCGAACCTCGCCGCCCTGGTTTGTTCAGAGTCCATGTTCATGAGTCGTTACCCATTCAAACAGATTGATGTCTTCAGTAGCCAGACATTGTTGGGCAACCCTCTGGCGGTGGTGCTGGAAGCAGACGGGCTCAGTGACGCGCGGATGGCGGAGTTCGCACGCTGGACCAACCTCAGCGAAACCACCTTCGTGCTGGCGCCGCAACACCCCGAAGCGGATTACCGGTTGCGCATTTTCACGACGCTGGGCGAGCTGCCGTTTGCCGGTCATCCGACGCTGGGCAGTTGCCATGCCTGGCTGGAAAGCGGCGGTCAGCCCAAGGGTGAGGAGATCATTCAGGAGTGCGGTATTGGCTTGGTGCGCATTCGCCGCCTGGGCACGCGACTGGCATTTACCGCACCTGCCTTGTTGCGTTCGGGGCCGGTAGACGCGGCATTGCTTGAGCGGGTCCGCGCAGGGCTGGGCCTGGAGGCTCAGGCGATCATTGATGCCCGCTGGGTGGACAACGGCGCCGGATGGCTGGCGCTGAAGCTGCCTGACCGGGCCAGTGTGTTGGCGTTGAAGCCTGATTATGCGCAGCTCATGGACCTGGCCATCGGCGTGGTTGCCCCATGGGACGCAACGCTGGATGGCGATGACGCGCAGTTCGAAGTGCGGGCCTTCATCGCCGGTGACGGCATGCCGGAAGACCCGGTCACCGGCAGCCTCAACGCAGGTATCGCCCAATGGTTATTGGCCGAAGGCCTGGCGCCGGACAGTTATGTGGTCAGCCAGGGCACCGCAATGGGCCGCCAGGGCCGGGTGCATGTGCAACGCCTGGGCGCAGACATCTGGATCGGTGGCGATGCGGTGACCTGCATCGACGGGGTGTTGCGGGTTTAGGGGGCTGCGTTGATTCAGGTTACCTGTAGGAGTTGACCGAGGTTACGAGGGCTGCGAAGGCGGTGTGTCTGATACGCCGCTATTCGCAGCCTTCGGCAGCTCTTACAGGACCGGGTTTTCAGATTGGATCACGGGTTCCGACGCCATCCACCAGGCGCATCAGCCCCAGGGGGTTGGCGTCTTTGAGCGCGTCGGGCAGCAGCGAGTCCGGATAGTTCTGGAAGCAGATCGGCCGCAGAAAACGGTTGATGGACAGCGTTCCCACCGAGGTGCCCCGTGCATCCGAGGTGGCCGGATATGGGCCGCCGTGGACCATTGCGTCACACACCTCCACCCCAGTGGGGTAGCCATTGATCAACAGTCGCCCCGCCTTGTGCTCCAGCAGCGGCACCAGTTCGGCAAAAGCTGCGAAGTCCGCAGGTTCGCCAATCAAGGTTGCCGTCAGTTGGCCCTGCAGGCTCTGTACCGCCTTTTTCAACTGTGCGGCGTCAGCCACCGTTACCGCGACGAGCATCGGCCCGAAGACTTCGTGCTGCAAGAGCGGGTCGCCTTCCAGCAGCAGCGCCACGTGCGCCTCATAGAGTTGTGGAAACGCCTGACTGCCTTGTTGCGCATGACCGGCGCGATGCCTCAAGCCCGGATGGCTGGCGAGCCGCCCCAAACCATCGGAGAAATTGCACAGGCCCCCGGCATTGAGCAGGGTGTGCGGTGCATGGGCCTGTATCAGGTGGCCCAGGCGGTCCAGAAAATGCTCGAACTCTGGGGATGCAATGCCCAACACCAACCCAGGCTTGGTGCAGAATTGGCCGCCGCCCTGTACGACTGATGCGGCCAGTTCCGCGGCGATTTTCTCTGCGCGCGTATTGAGTGCCTCCGGCAGCACCAGCATGGGGTTGATGCTCGACATCTCGGCGAAGACCGGAATCGGTTCCGGTCGCGCCGCCGCCATGTCACACAACGCGCGACCACCACCCAATGAGCCGGTAAAACCCACCGCCTTGATCGCCGGATGCTGGACCAGCCAGGCGCCGACGCTGCCGCCGTAGATCATGTTGAACACGCCTGCGGGCATCGCGGTTTTTTCCGCTGCACGAATAATCGCCAGTGCCGCCCATTCAGCGGTCGCCATGTGACCGGGGTGAGCCTTGAACACCACCGGGCAACCTGCCGCGAGCGCAGCGGCGGTGTCGCCACCGGCGGTCGAGAAGGCCAGCGGAAAGTTGCTGGCACCAAACACCGCCACCGGGCCCAGGCCGATGTGGTACTGGCGCAAGTCCGGGCGCGCCATGGGCTGACGCTCAGGCAGGGCGCGGTCAATTCGCGCACCGTAGAAGTCGCCTCGGCGCAACAGCTGCGCAAAGAGACGCATCTGGCCGCTGGTGCGGGCTCGCTCGCCCTGAATGCGGCCAGGCGGTAGCGCGGTTTCGCGGCACACCATGGCAATGAATTCTTCGCCCAGTGCATCGAGTTCGTCAGCGATGGCGTCCAGAAAGGTCGCCCGTTGCAGCGCGCTGGTGGTGCGGTAGGCGGGGTAGGCCTGCGCGGCGGCGAGGGCAGATGCGTCCACTTCATCACGGGTGGCTTCCATGAAGGTCAGCGGCAGCGCTTCTCCGGTCGTGGCGTCCAGGCTGTGCAAGCTGACCGAACCCGCGGCGCTGCGGGCCCCGTTGATGAAGTTATGTCCCAGTAGTGCGGTCATGCGGCCTCCGTTATCGAGCTTGAGGCCGCAGAAGATGGTCGACGGCCGTGCAGTTTTTTCCAGCACTGCACGATAGTTGAAGATTTGAAGGTGTGCGCGTCGCGGGAGGAGGCTGCGTTTCAGAAGGGCCGCATTTGTCACCCGCTCACGTCTGCGCGGTTGCGATGGCCTGACGTGAAGACGGTCTGTTCAAGGCCTCCGGAGGGCGTCGTCCGAATGGAACAGCGTGCTGATCAGACGCTTGATGTCCTGCTGGACTTCATCAGGCAATCCATCCAGTTCGCTGAGCAGCTTGGTGTCACCATCGGTCATGGTGTCGATTGCCTTCACCTTGCGAGTGCCGGTGATGACAAACAGTATGTCGACGCCCGCCTTGGCGATCAGGCTCAGATAGCCCGCGTTGGGGAAACGCTTGCCTCGTTCATAAAGCCCCTGAGCATTTGCCTCGATGCCGCCGACAGCACCCATTTCGTGCTGTGAAAGCTCCAGTCGTTTGCGCTCCGACTTGAGTCTGCTGCCAATGCCTTCCATTTGGTTTTCTCAGTGCAGCCCCCCTCTCGATGATGAGGAGGTCCGGCGCGTTCAAAGCGTAGTGCAGGTTAACAGAACCGATGCAGGGTGGGTTTTTTCATCCGGTCTGATAATAAGACCGCTCAAGGCAGACGCTGGATAGGCTCCGGGCCTCGAGAAATGCGCTTGCCGGGCCTGCTGGAAATCTCACTGGCCTGACCATCGCGCTGCTTGCCGGTGCGCGCCTGGCTGATCAGTGCTGGAATGAGCGGGCCTTCGGGCAGGTTTTTCCAGAAACGACTGGGCAGATGCCCCTGCATGACCTTGGGGTTGAGCCGCGCCGGGTTGAAGATATGGCTGTAATAAGTCAGCCAGAGTTCGCCGCCTGGATCTTCGGCATTGCGGGCCAGCGCCTGCCATTCGGGCGGGCAGACCCGCAGATGGATCAACTGCTGGCCGTCGTAATACACGCCATCCTGCGGGGTGGCGATCATCCAGCGGTGCTGGCCCATGCGCCCGATGAAGTGTTCGCTGGCGCTGTGCAGGATGTCGTGGGCAGGCTCGTGCCAGGCGACGTATTCGGGTTGTGCGAACTCGGCAGGCAAATCGGTGGTGGGCAAGGCGACAAAGCGCAGGAACGCATGCAGGTGGTGGGATTCACGACGGACTTGCTTGATCCGCCGGTGCAGCTCGCTGCCCAGCTTGTCACCGGCCAGCATGGCGGTTCGATCGCCGTGGCTGACGCGCCAGAGCACTTCGTACAGCAGGCTCCAGCGCTGTTCGCCGCGATACTGCGCGGCGCTTTCCAGCAATTGCAGTAATTCCTTGGGAATCCGGGCCTGGAAAGGGCCTTGTTGTTCGGGGTAGCTGTGGTCGGAGGCGAACAGGTCAGCAGCGTCGGTGGACGCCCAGCTTACTTCGCTGGGGTCCACTTGATGGCTGAGCAGCCAGCGTGCCTGGGTGCGCCAGTTGTCGAACAGGCCGTCGCAATCCAGGCTGATCATCCCCACAGCCCCATTTGCTGTGGCTGTGGACGGTCGCGTAACAACTGATGCAGGGATTCGCTGCTGCTTTCAGCCCGACTCGGGTGGTAATCGCTGGTGATAATGAACGGCTTGGCCTTTGCCAGCACACAGCGCATCCGCGTCAGGTCTTCGTACCGAATCCGGCGCTGGCGGCGCAATTCCATCAGCCGGTTGGTGGTGCGGATGCCAATCCCCGGAATGCGCGCAATCAATGCCGCCTCGGCGCGGTTCAGATCCAGCGGGAACAGGTTGCGATTGTTCAGCGCCCAGGCCAGTTTCGGGTCGATGTCCAGCGCCAGATGCCCCGGCCCCTTGAACAGTTCGTTGACCTTGAAGCCATAGCCGCGCAGCAGGAAGTCCGCCTGGTACAACCGGTGCTCGCGCATCAAGGGCGGTGCGGCCAGGGGCACGCTTTTCGGGCTATTGGGGATCGGGCTGAACGCCGAGTAATAGACCCGACGCAGGCCGTAGTTGCCGTACAGCGATTCGGCGCTGCTCAGGATGGTGCTGTCGTCGGTTTCATCGGCGCCGACGATCATCTGCGTGCTTTGCCCGGCTGGCACGAAACGCGGAGCGCGGGGCTCGTTGAGAATCGTCTGCTGACCTGTGTGGATGGTCTGCATGGCTTGCTTGATGGATTTGACGTCTTTTTCCGGGGCGAGGATTTTCAGGCCTGCATCGGTGGGCAGCTCAATGTTCACGCTCAGGCGATCGGCATAGCGGCCCGCCAGAGCGATGAGTGCGGGGTCGGCATCGGGGATGGTCTTGAGGTGGATATAACCGCGAAACTCATGGACTTCGCGCAACTGTCGCGCGACCTCGATCAATTGCTCCATGGTGTAGTCGGCCGAACGAATGATGCCGGAACTGAGAAACAGCCCGCTGACGCAATTGCGCCGGTAGAAATCCAGGGTCAGGGTGACCACTTCCTCGGGGCTGAAGCGGGCGCGGGGCACATCGCTGGAGCGGCGATTGACACAGTACTGGCAGTCGTAGAGGCAGAAGTTGGTCAGCAGAATCTTGAGCAGCGAAACGCAACGACCATCTGGCGTATAGCTGTGGCAGATGCCCATGCCGTTACTCGACCCCAGGCCCGACTTGCCTTCAGAGCTGCGCTTGGGCGCGCCGCTGCTGGCGCATGAGGCGTCGTACTTGGCGGCGTCGGCGAGGATGCTGAGCTTGTCGATCAACTGCATGGGAAACTCCGATACTGTGTGCATGTACAGTATCGGGTTCAGGCAGGTGGCGCAACGCCCTGTGGTCGGGCGGCTGATCCCGACACACACTGATCGGACGAAGCGTTATTACATAACACTTTTGCTTATAGCTATGTGATACTGTAACAAATCGTTGCAGGTTACTGATCATGAAAGCTCCCCGCAGTCCTTCCGTTGCTGGCTCGGCACTCGCCCAGCCAGCCTGGAAGAGAGTCTTGCTCGCTCTGGGCATGCTGGTGTTGCTGTGGCTGGCCATCGCTTGGGCGGTGGCCATTCCATGAGTGCCGCCATTTCCCTCAAAGACCTCACGGTTGCCTATGAGCGCCGCCCGGCAGTGCACCACATGTCCGGGCGCTTCGAAGCCGGCAGCCTGACCGCCATCGTCGGGCCGAACGGGGCCGGCAAATCAACGCTGATCAAAGCCATTGCCGGGACCATGAAGCCTGCGGCGGGGCGCGTTGATCGCGGCAATCTGGCGATCAAGACCCTGGGTTATCTGCCACAGGCGGCAGAAATCGACCGCAGCTTTCCATTGAGTGTGGCCGACACCGTGGCCATGGGCGCCTGGCGCAGCATCGGTGCCTTTCGCGGCCTGGGTCGGGAGGCGGCAAAACGCACCCGGGAATCCTTGCAGGCGGTGGGCCTTGAGGGTTTCGAGTCGCGCAGTATCGGTTCGTTGTCGTCCGGGCAGTTCCAGCGGGTGTTGTTCGCCCGTTTGCTGTTGCAGGACGCCGCGGTGATTTTGCTCGACGAGCCTTTCACCGCCATCGACGCACGCACAACCCGGGATTTGCTGGAACTGGTGCGGGTCTGGCACGGGCAGGGCAGAACGGTGATTGCTGTGCTGCATGACATCGACCAGGTGCGTCAGCATTTCCCGCAGACCCTGCTCATGGCCCGGGAAACCATCGCCTGGGGCGCAACCAGCGAGGTGCTCAACGCCGCCAACCTGCGCAAGGGCGCGGAACATGGCTGAGTTCTGGAGCCCGGATGCGCAGTTGTGTGGGGTGGAGGGTGAGCCGACATGAATCACCAACTTGTGGGAGCGAATTCATTCGCGAAAGCGGTGTGTCAGCTCAGGTAATTATTCAGGTCTGCCGCCTTCGCGAATGAATTCGCTCCCACAGGTCGTGGACCCCGATCAGATATCCATAGGTTTCGAGAGAATGCTTTTCATGACGCTTTATAACCTCCTGATCGACCCTTTCGTCGAGTTCGGCTTCATGCGCCGTGCCCTGGTGGCGTGTCTGGCGCTGGGCATTGGCTCCGGGCCGGTCGGTGTGCTGCTGATGCTGCGGCGCATGAGCCTGGTGGGCGATGCCATGAGCCATGCGGTATTGCCGGGGGCTGCGCTGGGTTTCCTGTTTTTTCGGCTTGTCGCTGCCTGCCATGGGCGTGGGCGGCCTGATTGCCGGGCTGGCGGTGGCATTGCTCTCGGGCCTGGTCAGCCGGCTCACCGCATTGCGCGAAGACGCGAGTTTCGCCAGCTTCTACCTGACCTCTTTGGCAGCCGGGGTGATGATCGTTTCCCTGCACGGCTCCAATGTCGACCTGCTGCACGTGCTGTTCGGCACCATCCTGGCCATCGATTCGGACGCCATTTACATGGTCGGCGGCATTGCCTCGTTCACGGTGATCCTGTTGGCGGTGATCTATCGGCCGCTGGTTCTGGAGTGCTTCGATCCTGGTTTCCTGCGTGCCGTGGGGGGGCGCGGTTCGTTGTATCACGTGCTGTTTCTGCTGCTGGTGGTGCTCAACCTGGTGGCCGGGTTTCAGGCCCTAGGCACGCTGATGGCGGTGGGCATGATGATGCTGCCCGCCACGGCCGCGCGCTTCTGGGCCACTTCGCTCAGCGCCCTGGTATTGATTTCGACGCTGGTGGCGACGTTGTCGGGGCTGATCGGGTTGATCATTTCCTATCACATGGGCGTCGCATCCGGCCCGGCCATTGTCCTGACCGCGAGTGCGTTCTACGGGTTTTCGCTGCTGTTTGGCCGGACCGGCATTTTGCGGCGGCTGTTTCCTCAATCCCATCTGGCTGGCTGATAGCTGGCTCCCACAAAAAGGAACGTCATGAAACGATCAAAGTTGTTCGGCACACTCGCGGCCTTTGCGCTGTCTGCGTTTAGCGTTCTGGCTCAGGCCAAGGCACTCGAAGCGGTGGCTTCGTTCACTGTCATCGCCGACATGGTGCAGAACGTCGGCGGCGAGCGGGTGCATGTCACCTCGCTGATCGGGCCTAATGGCGACCCACACGTCTACGAGCCCACCCCGGCTGATGCCCAAGCTTTGAAAAGGGCCGACGTGGCGTTCGTCAGCGGGCTGCACCTGGAAGGCTGGATGGACCGTTTGATCAAGGCCTCGGGTTACAAAGGCGAGCCGGTGGTGCTGTCCAACGGCATCAAGACCCGCAGCATGGAAGAAGACGGCCAGCGCATCACCGATCCCCACGCCTGGAACAGCGCCGCCAACGCGGTGATCTACGTGCGCAATATCGTTGAGGCATTGAAGAAGGCCGACCCGGCGGGTGCCAGCGTCTATCAGACCAATGGCGAGCGCTACAGCGCGCAGTTGCAGGCGCTGGACAGCTACGCCCGTGAGCAGATCAAGGGCATCCCTGTCGCCCAACGCAAGGTCCTGACGTCCCATGACGCTTTCGGCTATTTCGGCGATGCCTATGGCGTGACCTTCCTGTCGCCGCTGGGGTTTTCCACTGAGTCAGAAGCCTCGGCAGCGGATGTCGGCAAGCTGATCCGGCAGATCAAGGCTGAGCACGTCAGTGCGTATTTCTTCGAAAACTCCGGTGATCCGCGCCTAGTCAAACAGATCGCCGATGCCAGCGGCGCCAAGCCGGGCGGCGAGCTGTACGTGGAAGCACTGTCGCCTGCCGATGGTCCGGCAGCCAGCTACGTGCAGATGTTCCGCTACAACGTGGATCAGTTGGTCAAGGCGATGAAGGGTCAGTGACCCGAGCTTGGTGTAGGAGCTGCCAAATGCGTCATGTCTGACACACCGTCATTCGCAGCCTGCGGCAGCTCCTACAGGTATTGCGTTCGGCCTGGGAGCTGACCGAGGTTACGAGGGCTGCGAAAGCGGTTTGTCTGCACACCGCCATTCGCAGCCTTCGGCAGCTCCTGCAGGTTTAGTGCGCTGATAATTTAAACACTGTCGTCTGGGTATAGGTCTTGCCCGGATCAAGCCGTGTGCTCTGGAATTTCGGCTGGTTCGGGGCGTCCGGGTAATGCTGGGTTTCCAGGGTGAAGGCGCCCCAGTGCGGGTAAACCTTGCCGCCCTTGCCGTGGATGCTGCCGTCCAGGAAGTTGCCGGTATACAGCTGCACGCCGGGCTCGCTGGTGAACAATTGCAAACGACGGCCCGATTGCGGGTCGCTGACTTCTGCCGCCAGCTTGCTCACGTCGCCTTTGGTATCCAGCACCCAGTTGAAGTCAAAGCCGCCTTGCTTGGGCTCGGCATACTTCAGTTGCTGATGGTCGGCGTGGATGTTCTTGCCAATCGCGGTGGGTGTAAGGAAGTCCATGGGCGTGCCTTTTACCGCGGGCAGTTCGCCGGTAGGGATCAGCTTTTCGTTGACCGGCGTGTAGTGCGACGCGTGCATCATCGCCACTTGTTTGAGTACATCGCCATTGCCTGCACCTGCCAGGTTGAAGTAGCTGTGGTTGGTCAGGTTGAGCACCGTGGGCTTGTCGGTAGTGGCGTGGTACTGGATGCGCAGCTCGTTTTTCTCGTTGAGGCTGTAGGTGACCTCGGTCTTGAGATTGCCAGGAAAACCCATTTCGCCATCCGGTGACAGGTAGGTCAGCTTGACGCCCACCCAGCCATTCGCATCGCTTGGCTCGGCCTTCCAGACGCGCTTGTCAAAACCCTGAGTGCCACCGTGCAGGGCGTTGGTCTTGTCGTTCTGGGGCACCTGATACGTTTTGCCATCCAGGCTGAACTGGCCGTTGGCCAAGCGGTTGCCAAATCGACCGATGGTCGCGCCGAAGTACACCGTGCCGTTGTCTTGATAGCCTTTGACATCATCGAAACCCAGCACCACATCGGCCACCTTGCCGCTCTTGTCGGGCACCAGCAGCGATTGCAGAGTCGCGCCATAGGTGATGATGCTGGCTTCAACGCCATGGCTGTTGCGCAGGGTGTACTTCTCGACCGCAGTGCCATCGGCAGTGCTGCCGAATGCGCTGTGTTCGCTGGACAGGCTGGCCGCGTTGGCGGTGAGGGTGGCGATCATCAAGGACAGTCCAAAACTGCTGAGCAGTGCAGAGGGTTTCATGAGGTTACCTTTTATTGTTGTTGTCTTGAGCGAAGCTGCAGTCGAGCTGCGCTGCCATTGGTAAGACTATTTATCTCTTAAAAGTGCTGCATCTGGATTTATAGACGATAAATGGCAGCTTGAAAATTTAATCGTAATACTATTTAGTGTCGTCATCGACGGCGGATGCGTTTGGCCGCCCTGAGCCAGCGCTGGGCCTACAAGGTTTCATCGCAGCTCGACAGAATCAGAAAATAACAATAAGGAACGTATTGCTATGCAATGGCTGCCTGTCTCGGCACACCGTTTCATGCTGGGTGAAGGTCCGTTCTGGGACGCTGACACCCAGACGCTGTATTGGGTCGATATCGCGGGCCGGCTCGCTTGCCGGCTGTTCGAGGATCAATACCAGCAATGGCATTTGCCGGAACCTGTCTCGGCGTTCATTCCCACCACCCATGGCGACGCACTGGTGACCCTGGCCAGCGGCGTGTATCGCCTTGATCTTGATTCTCCTGGCTACACACCGGCACTCACACTGTTGTGCCGTGCTGACCCGGTGGCCGGTAATCGTGCCAATGAAGCCCGCTGCGATGCTCAAGGCCGACTCTGGCTGGGCACCATGCAGAACAACCTGGACGAGCAGGGCGGCGATTTGCCCATTCTGCGGCGCTCCGGTGGGGTGTTTCGTATAGATGCCGACGCCACCGCTACAGCACTGCTCGGCGGCCAGGGCATCGTCAACACCCTGCTGTGGAATGCCAGCGGCGACAGGCTGTACAGCGCCGACAGTCTCGATGGGGTGATCTATCAGTATCCGATCCTTCCTGAGGGCGGGCTGGGCGAGCGTTCGGTCTGGGCCGCCAAGCATCCACGCGGGGTGCCGGATGGCTCGGCCATGGACGCTGAAGGGTTCACCTGGAATGCCCGCTGGGGAGGCAGCTGCCTGATCCGCTTTGCGCCGGACGGCAGCGTGGACCGGGTTGTTGACCTGCCCGTGAGCCACCCCACCAGCTGCGTTTTTGGCGGCCCTGACATGACCACCCTGTACATCACCAGCGCCGCGCCGGCAGATGCCTCGGGACAATTCGACGGTGCGCTGCTAATGGCCAACGTGGGCGTTGGCGGGACGCATTCAATCCGTTTCGCGGGCTGATCCCGGCCCTGTTCCATCCGAAAGGAGGCTCCACTGCTGCGGGTGACACTAGGTTACATTGCGGCCAACACGAATATGGTATGACTATTTAGCTGCTGTGGTGATGTCGGATTTACTGCTGGCTGGTAGGCCTGAGGTTACTAACCCAAAACGTTGGACGCTGTAGCTATTCAATAACAATAAGGAGTTAGCTATGTTGAGTCGTCACGGGATTCGCTCCCTTTGCTGTGCCGCTGTTGCTACTGCTGTGCTGGGTCTGTCTGGCGCAGTTTCCGCTGCCGAAGAAGTCAAGATCGGCTTCCTCGTCAAACAGGCCGAAGAACCCTGGTTCCAGACCGAATGGGCCTTCGCAGAAAAAGCGGGCAAGGATCACGGGTTCACCGTGGTCAAGATCGCCGTCCCAGACGGTGAGAAAACCCTCTCTGCGATTGACAGCCTGGCCGCCAATGGCGTGAAGGGCTTCGTCATCTGCCCGCCTGATGTGTCCCTGGGCCCTGCCATCGTCGCCAAAGCCAAGGCCAACGGCATGAAAGTCATGGCGGTGGATGATCGCTTTGTCGATGCCAAAGGCAAATTCATGGAGGACGTGCCCTACCTGGGCATGGCCGCGTTTGAAGTCGGCCAGAAGCAGGGCGCCGCCATGGCCGCCGAAGCGAAGAATCGCAACTGGGACTGGAAAGACACCTACGCGATCATCAACACCTACAACGAGCTGGACACCGGCAAGAAGCGCACTGACGGTTCAGTCGATGCGTTGAAAAAAGCAGGCTTCCCGGAAGATCACATCCTCTTTACTGCACAGAAAACCCTCGATGTCCCTGGCAGCATGGAGTCCACCAACTCGGCCTTGCCTAAACTGCCGTCGGCCGCGAAAAACCTGATCATCGGCGGCATGAACGACAACACCGTGCTGGGCGGCGTCCGCGCCACGGCAGGCGCGGGCTTCAAGCCAGCCAACGTGATCGGCATCGGCATCAATGGCACTGATGCCATCGATGAGCTGAAAAAGAAGGAAAGCGGCTTCTTCGGCTCGATGCTGCCAAGCCCTGACAAAGAAGGCTACAACACGGCGCTCATGGTCTACGAGTGGGTCACCAAGGGCACGGAGCCGCCTAAATACACCGCGATGGATGACGTGACGCTGATCACCCGGGCGAACTTCCAGGAAGTACTGACCAAGATTGGTTTGTGGAAGTAGGGCGGTAGCAACGCGGACACCGTTGTTCGCAGCCTGCGGCAGCTCCTACAGGTTCGGCGTTTAAGCGGTTCTGTAGGCGTTGTCGGAGGTTACGACGGTGACGAATGCGGGTTGTCTGAAACACTGCTTTCGGAGCCTGCGGCAGCTCCTGCAGCGGGCGGTGTTTAGATCCAGGTATGAGGAAGGCTCCATGCAACCAGTCGCAATTGCTCAACAGCACCCCGCCGGTAGCCTGCGCTTCAATGGCATCGGCAAGACCTTTCCCGGCGTGCGCGCGCTGTCAGATATCACCTTTGAAGCACGCCCAGGCAGCGTGCATGCGCTGATGGGTGAAAACGGCGCAGGCAAATCAACGCTGCTGAAGATTCTGGGCGGCTCGTACCAGCCCAACAGCGGCGGCCTGTCCATCGGCGACCAGCCTTACACGTTCAAATCCACCGCCGACAGCATCGCGGCGGGCATCGCGGTGATCCACCAAGAGCTGCAACTGGTGCCGGAAATGTCGGTAGCGGAAAACCTGCTGCTGGGGCACATGCCCAGCCGCTGGGGCATGGTCAACCGGCGCGCGATGTTCCGTCAGGCGCGAGAGCTGCTCAAGGGCCTGGCTGACGAAATCGATCCGGCCATGCGTTTGGGGGACTTATCCCTCGGCCAGCGCCAGTTGGTGGAAATCGCCAAGGCCATGTCGCGCAACGCCCACGTCATTGCTTTTGATGAACCCACCAGCAGCCTGTCCGCGCGTGAAATCGACCGGCTGATGGCAATCATCGTCAAGCTGCGCGACGAAGGCCGAGTGATTCTCTATGTCTCCCACCGCATGGAAGAAATCTTCCGGGTGTGCGACGCAGTCACCGTGTTCAAGGACGGCCGCTTCGTGCGCACCTTCGAGGACATGGCGCAACTGGACCACGACCGACTAGTGACCTGTATGGTCGGGCGCGACATTCAGGACATCTACAACTACCGCCCCCGCGAGCATAAAGGCGCTGGCTTGCGTGTCACCGGTCTGTTGGGGCCAGGGCTGCAGGAGCCGGTGACTTTTGCCGTGCAGAAAGGCGAGGTGCTGGGCTTCTTCGGGCTGGTGGGCGCAGGCCGTACCGAGATGTTTCGCCTGTTGTCGGGCCTGACCCGCAGCAAGTCCGGCACGTTGCAGATCGATGGAAAGAACCTGGAGTTGCGCTCCCCACGGGATGCCATCGCCGCCGGGATTCTGCTCTGCCCCGAAGACCGCAAGAAAGAGGGCATCGTGCCGCTGTCCAGCGTGGCCGAGAACATCAACATGGGGGCGCGCCCTCGTCACGTTCACCTGGGCTGCCTGATTCAAGGTCGGTGGGAAAAGAGCAACGCCAACCACCAGATCAAAGCCATGAACGTGAAGACGCCGTCGCCGGATCAGCAAATGCTTTACCTCTCCGGCGGCAATCAGCAGAAGGCGATTCTGGGGCGCTGGCTGTCGATGCCGATGAAGGTGCTGCTGCTGGATGAACCGACCCGAGGCATCGACATCGGTGCCAAATCCGAGATTTACCAGATCATTCATAACCTGGCCGCTGACGGCATTGCCGTGATCGTTGTCTCCAGCGACCTGATGGAAGTCATGGGCATCGCCGACCGGATTCTGGTCATGAGTGAAGGCGCCATCACCGGCGAGCTGAACCGCGACGAGGCCAACGAAGCGCGGCTGTTGCAGTTGGCGTTGCCGCGCACCCGTGGCTGAGGCCTGGCCCAGGAACGATGAAAACAAGCATGAAAAACTACAAGAAAGAGGTGCATATGTCTAACGAAACCAGTCTGGCGGCTCCACGCCAAGGCCTGAACCTGCGTCGGTTTATCGATGACTGGGCAATGCTCATGGCTGCCGTGGGCATCTTTGCGCTGTGTACGCTGCTCATCGATAACTTCATGTCGCCCCTGAACATGCGCGGCCTGGGCCTGGCGATTTCCACCGTGGGGATTGCCGCCTGCACCATGCTGTTCTGCCTGGCTTCCGGGCACTTCGACTTGTCGGTGGGTTCGGTGCTGGCCTGTTCCGGGGTGATTGCCGGGATTGTGATACGTGACACCGACAGCCTGTTTCTCGGCGTGTCAGCCGCGCTGGCCATGGGCCTGGTGGTGGGGCTGGTCAACGGCATCGTGATTGCCAAGCTGCGGATCAACGCGTTGATCGCCACGCTGGCGACCATGCAGATCGTCCGTGGCCTGGCGTACATCTTCTCCAATGGCAAGGCGGTGGGGGTTTCAAACGAGGACTTCTTCGTGTTCGGCAACGGCCAGGTGTATGGCGTGCCGGTGCCGATCCTGATCACCATCGTCTGCTTTGCGTTCTTTGGCTGGCTGCTCAACTACACCACCTACGGGCGCAACTCCCTGGCCATCGGCGGCAATCAGGAAGCAGCGTTGCTGGCCGGGGTGCATGTAGATCGCACCAAGATCATTATTTTTGCCGTGCACGGTTTGATCGGCGCACTGGCGGGCGTGGTACTGGCCTCACGCATGACCTCCGGTCAGCCAATGATCGGCCAGGGTTTCGAACTCACGGTAATCTCGGCCTGCGTGCTGGGCGGGGTGTCGCTCAGCGGTGGCATCGGCATGATCCGCCATGTGATTGCCGGGGTGTTGATCCTGGCCATCATCGAAAATGCCATGAACCTGAAAAACATCGACACCTTCTATCAATACGTCATCCGTGGCTCGATTCTGTTGCTGGCGGTGATTATTGATCGGATGAAGCGGCGCTGAGTGGCAATGCCGACCACTCGCCTACGGCGTCGGTGATTACCTGTGCGACCGGGGTGGCGCTCCACCTTGCTCGCGGAGGCGTTCTTTCGGTCAGGAAGAGGCGGTGAATGTTCATCTCTATTTTATGCGTCGCGCCTTTGATCGTGTAATGACAACAGCACTTTGGGGCTGCTGAGTCTGGTTCCGTCCTGACGGCCGGGTCACTTTTGGTGCCAAAAGTAACCAAAACCTCTGCGCTGGCGTCCGGCCCTCGCTTCGCGAGGGTTCGTTCACTCCGGCGCCGTGGTGGGGGCACGC
The DNA here is from genome assembly GCA_900475325.1 of Paucimonas lemoignei. Taxonomy (GTDB): domain Bacteria; phylum Pseudomonadota; class Gammaproteobacteria; order Pseudomonadales; family Pseudomonadaceae; genus Aquipseudomonas. Next base: position 3,169,030 of record LS483371.1, on the reverse strand, counting down.
GCCGACGGGCCATCCATGGCCCAACGGCGCTCGCTCGGCATCCATGCCGAGCGACCCCCACCACGACACCTGCGTTCACCCTCCCGACGCGCATTTTGCGTCGTCTGTGAAATCGAGGGAAAAGAGCCAAAGCAAATCTGCTTCGCAGATTCATGCGCAGGACGTCCGAACGCTATAGATATGTAAATAAGTTGGCGCACTGACGGTAACTAAATAGAATGATTCTCATTTTAAGTAGTGCCATTGCGTGGGCCGGTGATGATGAGGCAAGCAGTTGGGGCGTCAGCGCCTACCCTGGAGAATTTCTACCGTGAGCATCGCAGTTGGCTGGAAAACTGGCTGCGCTGCCGTTTGGGCAATGCGTGGGATGCCGCTGATTTGAGTCAGGATACCTTCGTTCGGGTGCTGGCCAGCCAACACAGCGAGCCATTGCACAGCTTGCGCGAGCCCCGGGCTTATCTGCTGACGGTAGGCAAGCGCCTGCTGATCAACCACTACCAGCGGCGCAGCCTCGAACAGGCTTACCTCCAGGCGCTGGCGACCCTTCCAGAGACCGTCATCCCGTCACCGGAACAGCGTTGGGTCCTGCTCGAAACTCTGCAAGCCCTGGATGAACTGCTCGATGCATTGCCACTGGCGGTGCGCCGGGCTTTTTTGTGGGCGCAGCTTGAGGGGCTCAACTACTCGCAGATTGCCGAGCGCTTGAAGGTGTCCGAACGTACGGTCAAGCGCTACATGGCCCAGGCCTACACCCATTGCCTGATGCTTGAGCCATGAACAACCACGCTCAGACGCGACAGATCGCCGAAGACGCGGCGCACTTTCTGGTGCTACTGGAATCCGGCACTGCCAGCGCTGATGATCGTGCCCGGTTGCAGCGCTGGCGCGAGCAGTCGGCTCATCACGAGCAGACCTGGCAAAAAGCCCAGGGCTTGCGCCAACGCTTCGCAACGTTGCCGCCCGAACTGGCCATGGCCAGCCTCGACCGACCGGACCTGGGCCGTCGAACGGCGCTCAAACGTGCACTGGTTGTGGCGGCGTTGCTTCCGGCAGGTTGGATGCTCGCCCAGCAGGCACCCATTGCCGCCTTGCGTGCCGACATGCGCACCGCAGCAGGTGATCGCCGGGATATCCGTCTGCAGTACGGCAGCCTGCTGCAACTGGATACCGCCAGCGCGCTGAACATCGAGCTGGAGCAGGGCAGGCGGCTGCTGACGTTGATCGAAGGCGAGATGGCCCTGAACATGGGCAACGATGTGAAAGCCATGACCATCAAGACTCGCCAGGGCAGGGTGCAGGTCAGCGGGGCGGATCTGTGTGTTCGTCAACTGGACGACGATTGCCTGATCTCGGTATGGCGTGGCGATGTCGAGCTGTTTCCCGAACACGGCCCGTCCATGCGTTTGCAACCCGGTCAGCGGGCCACGATGAGTGCCGCGCAGGTTTCGCCCGCCCAGCCGTTTGACACCCGGCAGCCCGGCTGGCGTCAGGGCGTGCTGAGTGTCGAAAATCAGCCGTTGGGGGCGTTTCTCGCAGATTTGAGCCGTTATCGACCCGGCATTCTGCGCTGGGAGCCTGAGCTGGAGCGGTTGAAAGTCACGGGCACCTTCCGCCTGGATGACACCGACCAGATCCTGCAACTGCTGGCCGCCAGCCTGGGGCTGCAGGTGCACAGCCGGACCCGTTACTGGGTCACCCTGGCCCCGGGCAAAGTATCGGTCTGAAAGTTTTTTCCCGGAGCGTGTCCCTTTTTCTGACGTCACCTGTCATTGCTCTCAAGTGAACGAAATATAGAGAGTGCTCCAATGCCTGCAGTTTTTCTTCGACGTCTGCGCCTGGCCCGCTTGGGCATGCGTCCTGTGTTGCAAATGACTTGTCACGCCGGTGTGTTGGCGGGGTTGAGCGCCGGTTCGATGTACATTGCCCCGGCCGTGGCGCAAGAAGCGGCCAAGCGCAGCTATCAGATTCCTGCAGGCAGCTTGAGCAGCGCCCTGAATCAGTTCTCGGCCCAGGCCGGGGTCAGCCTGTCGGTTGATCCGGCATTAGTCACCGGCCGCAACAGCGCCGGGCTCAGCGGCAGCTATGGCGTGCAGGAAGGTTTCGCCCGACTGCTGCAAGGCTCGGGTTTGCAACTGCAGCCGGTCAGTGATCAGTCGTACACCTTGACGCCCGCGCCTGAAGGCGGATCGTTGAACCTGCCGCAGACCTCGATCAACAGCAGCGCGTTCGACACCCAGGGCGATGTCTATGAAGGCGGGCAGGTCAATCGTCGTGGCGCCCAGGGCTTGCTCGGTGACAAGGACTTCATGGAAACCCCGTTCAACCTGACGTCCTATACCAGCACCACGGTGAAGAACCAGCAGGCGAGAACCCTGGGCGATGTGGTCGCCAATGACCCGTCGGTGCGCATCACCAACCCGGCGGGCGGGCGCTTCGAGCAGTTCTCGGTGCGCGGCCTGAGCCTGTACAACAGCGATGTGTCGTTTGGCGGCTTGTACGGCGTGCTGCCGACGTATTCCATCGACATGGAAATGGTCGAGCGCATCGACATCCTCAAAGGCCCCGGCGCGTTGCTCGGTGGCATCGCGCCACGTGGCAGTGTCGGGGGCGGCATCAATATCGAACCCAAGCGCGCGGGCAGCGAGCCATTGACCGAATTCACCGGCAGCTACGCGTCGGCCGGTCAGTTTGGCGGGCATGTGGACATTGGTCGGCGCTTCGGTGACGAACAGGAATACGGCATTCGCTTCAATGGCGTGCGCCAGTCGGGTGACACCGAGTGGGATCACCAGAGCGTCGAGCGCGAAGCTGCGGTGGTCGGCCTGGATTTTCGCAAGGAGCGAGTGCGCCTTTCCGCCGACTTCGGACGCCAGGAACGCCACGCGGATGCGCCTATCGAGCGCGTGGAAGTCGCTGCCGGCATCAAGATGCCCAAGGCCGAAGACATCCACCACAACTTCGCCCAGCCCTGGACCTACTCCAACTCCAAGGACACCTTCGGCGCGGTACGGGGCGAGTTTGATGTCAGCGATTCGCTGATGGTGTACGCCGCGGCGGGGGCACGCAAAGGTGAATATGACTTCCTGCGCCATGCGGTACAGGTCAATAACAGCAACGGCAACTTCGCGTTCCAGCCACGCAGTTTCCAGCGCGACGAAGACGTCAAAACCTTCACCGTCGGTGCGCGGAGCTGGCTCAATACCGGCCCGATCAGTCATACGCTCAACGTCAGCCTGAACCGCTTCGACATGGACTTCGATAACGGTGGCGAGCGCTACCTGGCGCGCACCAGCAACCTGTACAACCCCGTCCTGGCGCCGTACCCCGGCGCGGCCACGCGGTTCGACACCTCGACCCACACCGAGAACCTGTTCACCAGCGCGGCGCTGTCCGACACCCTGGGTTTTCTTGATGATCGCGTGCAGTTGACCCTGGGCGCACGCCTGCAACGGGTCGAGGTTGACGCCTATGCCTCCGGCGTTCTGGGCCAGCAATATGACGAACAGGCCACGTCACCGGCAGTCGGGCTGGTGATCAAAGCCACCGACCACATCTCGCTGTACGCTAACTACATCGAAGGCCTGAGCCAGGGTGAGACCGCCCCGACCACCGCCACCAACCGCGACGAAGTCTTTGCGCCTTACAAATCCAAGCAGACCGAGGCCGGGGTCAAGCTGGACATGGGCGGGTTTGCCACGACCCTGAGCGTGTTCCGCATCGAGCAGCCGAGCTACATCACCGATGCGGCAGGCAACTTCAAACCCGATGGCGAACTGCGCAACCAGGGTGTGGAGTTGAACGTGTTCGGCGAATTGACCAGCGACCTGCGTTTGCTGGGCGGGGTGATGGTGCTGGACAGCGAACAGACCAAAACCGCACTGGGCCAGTTTGACGGCAAGCGTGGCACCGGTTCGCCGATCCTCAACGCCAACATGGGCGTGGAATACGACCTCGATCAACTGCCGGGGCTGACCCTGACCGCGCGGGCCATTCACACCGGCTCGCAGTATCTGGATCAGGCCAATGACCAGAAAATCGACGCTTGGCAGCGGTACGATCTGGGTGGCCGCTACGCGTTCAAGCTCGGCACCAACCCCGTCACCGTGCGCGCCGGGGTGGAAAACGTGCTGAACAAAACCTATTGGGCGTCGGCCGCGACTTCATCGGATGCCGCGGCGGGCCTGACCCTGTCGACGCCACGTACCTGGCTGGTGTCGGCCACGGTCGGTTTCTAAGGCCTGTAAAGGCTGCTGGCGCGCACCTTCAGCGCGGCGGGGAAACGGTAGGACTGCACCGTTTCCCCGGCAATCAGGCGCAGCAGGGTTTCAACGGCACGCACGCCCTGGGCATGCATGCTGGTGCTGATGCTGGTCAATTGCAGGTGGGCGGCCAACGGCGTGTCGTTGTAGCCCACCACCGCAATGTCCCGTCCGGCCTCCAGGCCTCGGTCGCGCAACGCACCGAACAGGCCAATGGCCAGGAAGTCGTTGACCGCGAAGATCGCCGTGGGCGGCTGCGGATGAGCCAGTAAGTGTTCGCCGATGCTGAAACCGGTGGCGGTATCGAACTGGCCGGAGATAACCCGCTCAGGACCTATCTCTATGCCGCGCTCGCGGTAGTACTCGACAAAGCTCGCAGTCCGCTCGCTGGCATTGCTGCTGTGGGCCTCGCCCGCGATCACCGCAACACGTGTGTGGCCCTGGGCAAACAAATGTTGAGCGGCCAGGCGCCCGCCCATTTCGTCATCCGAGGTGACTGAGCAATGGGGCGCGCGGCGTCGGCTGACCAGCACGAAGGGCACGCGACGCTCCGCCAGTTCTTCCAGAAAGCCCGGTTCCGGGGTGCAATGCACGTCACTGATGATCAGCCCCTCGACGTTGCGGGCCAGGGCGCGTTCGGCCAGTTCACGCTGGCGTTCCGGCCGGTCCAGGGTGTTGGCGACAAACGAGGTGTAGCGCCGGGCGCTGGCGGCTTCGTCGATCCCTTCATACACCGTGGCCAGCACGATGTCCGAGAGCCTGGGCACCAGAATCGCAATCTCGCGGCTGTGCCGGGTTTTCAGGGTTCTGGCGTGGGTGTTGGGCTGGTAATCAAGGCTGGCGGCCAACGCCCGGATGCGCTTGATGGTGTCTTTGGACGCCGCGCGCCCGGCGTGATCCAGGGTGCCGTTCAACACCCGAGAGACCGTCGACACATGGACATTCAGTTGTTGAGCAATGCCGCGAAGGGTGGCCGGACGTTTGTTCATGAATGCCACCTGGGCGTTGAGTTAGCGGTGCATCAAAGGAGGTGCGCCAGCTTGGAGCGCGGCGTACCAAAAGATTGCACGAACCGCCGCGCAACACTACCCAAACGTTTGGGTAAATTTTCCGGGTGATTTTTCGTGCTGGCTAACCGTCTGAATTGCTTCGTTTTTTGAGTGCCCCGGCAAGCGACGATTTGCGTCCTGAAAAAAGTTGGTATGGGCATTGCGTTGCACCCATCAGCTCTCCTTACCTGACTGATGGGAAACTCGCCATGACGCATGCTTCTGCAAACCGCGCACGTAGTTTTACCCGACTGGCACTGGCCTGCTCGGTAGCGATGGGTGCCTTGTCACCTTTGGCGGCGATGGCCGAAAGCACCTTGCGCATCGCCATGACCGCAGCAGACATCCCCCTGACTCACGGTCAGCCGGATCAGGGCTATGAGGGCAACCGTTTCACCGGCATCACCATGTTTGACTCCCTGGTGGAATGGGACCTGTCACAAGCTGACAAGGCGGCCGGGCTGGTCCCGGGGCTGGCCACGGAGTGGGCGGTCGATCCGGATGACCACACCAAGTGGGTCTTCAAACTTCGCCCGGGCGTCAAGTTCCACGATGGCTCGGCGTTCAATGCCGACAGCGTGGTGTGGAACGTCAACAAGGTGCTCGACAAGCAGGCCCCGCACTATGCACCGGGGCAGATCGGCATGACCGTGTCGCGGATGCCGACCCTGCGCAGCGCCAGGAAAATCGATGACCTTACCGTCGAGCTGACCACCAGCGAACCGGATGCAGTGCTGCCGTACAACCTGACCAATCTGTTCATGGCCTCGCCGACGGCCTGGCAGAAAGACTTCACCGCCGTTCCTGCCGCCGTCACCGATCCAGCCGAGCGCTCCAAACAAGCCTGGACCGCGTTTGCCAGTCACTCGGTGGGCACCGGGCCGTTCAAGATGGATCGCATGGTGCCGCGCCAGGAATTGGTGCTGGATAAAAACCCTGATTACTGGGACCCCAAGCGCGTCCCCAAAGTCGACCATGTGGTGCTGATCCCGCTGCCAGAGGCCAATGCCCGCACGGCGGCGTTGCTGTCGGGCCAGGTGGACTGGATCGAAGCCCCGGCACCCGATGCCATGGAGCAGATCAAGAGCAAGAAATTCAAAATCTACTCCAATGGCCAGCCTCACCTGTGGCCTTGGCAGTTCTCCTTCGCCCCGGGTTCGCCGTGGCTGGACAAACGTGTGCGTCAGGCCGCCAACCTGTGTCTGGATCGCAGCGAGTTGAAAGCCTATCTGGGCGGGTACATGCAGGAGGCCACCGGGATCTATGAGAAGGATTCACCGTGGTATGGCAACCCCGAATTCAAGATTCGGTACGACCAGGCCGCCGCCCAGAAACTCATGGCCGACGCCGGGTTCAGCAAAGACAAACCGGTCAAGGTCAAGGTCCTGACCTCGGCCTCCGGTTCCGGGCAGATGCAGCCGCTGCCGATGAACGAATACATCCAGCAGAGCCTCAAGGGCTGCTATTTCGACGTGGACATTGCGGTCACCGAGTGGAACACGCTGTTCAGCGGCTGGCGTCTGGGGGCCAAGGATCCGGCAGGCCAGGGCGCCAACGCGATCAACGTCAGCGCGGCGGTCATGGACCCGTACTTCGGCATGGTGCGGTTCGCCAGTGAAAAGGCCTACCCGCCGGTTTCCAACAACTGGGGCTACTTCGCGTCGCCTGAGGTGGAGAAGCTGATCACCACGGTGCGTAACTCGTTCGAGTCCAAGGCGCTGGACGAGGCGTCCGGCAAGTTGCATGCGGCGATCGTCGATGAGGCTCCGTTCCTGTTCGTTGCCCATGACGTCGGCCCGCGCGCCATCTCGCCGAAAGTCACAGGCGTGGTGCAGCCACAAAGCTGGTTTATTGACCTGACGCTGGTCTCCAAACAGGACTGAGAAGCCTGTTGCAGATCGTGGGTGCAATGATCTGTGGGAGCGAATTCATTCGCGAAAGCAGTAGTTCAGACACTACACATGTGTTGGATTCACCGGCCTCTTCGCGAATGAATTCGCTCCCACAGAGTCCTCGCATTTGCACAACACTACCGTGAGGCGACCTTATGCTTTCCTATATCCTGCGTCGCATTCTGCTGGCGACGCCTATCTTGCTGGGCGTGGCGCTGGTGTGTTTCATGCTGGTGCAGATGGCACCCGGCGATCCGCTGGTATCAGTGATGCCACCGGATGCGTCCGAAGCATTGCGTGAACAACTGGTCAAGGCTTATGGCTTCGATAAGCCGTTGCCGGTGCAATTCGGCTTGTGGATCTGGCACGCGGTGCAAGGCGATCTGGGCACCTCGATTGCCAGCGGTCGTCCGGTGGCCAGCGAAGTCATGGGTGCGGTCAGCTACTCCTTGCGGCTCGCCTTGCTGGCGACCCTGATCGGCTTTGTGCTGGGCAGCCTGTTCGGGTTTGTCGGCGGCTATTTTCAGGACAGCTGGCTGGATCGCGTGGCCTCGGCGATTTCAGCGGTGGGGGTCAGCGTGCCCCATTACTGGCTCGGCATGCTGATGGTGATCATCTTCTCCTCACAGCTGGGCTGGTTACCCGCCACCGGCGGCGGGCCCATGGGCCAGTCGGCATGGGCGTGGGACTGGGCGCATTTTCAATTCATGATTCTGCCGGCGATTACTTTGTCGGTGATCCCCACCGGGATCATCGCCCGTACCGTGCGCGCTCAGGTCGCAGAAACCCTGTCCCAGGAATTCATCATCGGCCTGCGCGCGAAGGGCCTGGGTGAGTGGGGCCTGTTCCGTCACGTGGTGAAAAACGCCGCGCCTACCGCCATGGCAGTCATGGGCTTGCAGATCGGTTACCTGATGGGGGGCTCGATTCTGGTGGAAACGGTGTTCGCCTGGCCAGGCACTGGCTTGCTGCTCAATTCGGCGATTTTCCAGCGTGACTTGCCCTTGTTGCAGGGCACGATCTGGGTCCTGGCACTGTTCTTCGTCGCGCTCAATCTGCTGGTGGACATCCTGCAGACGCTGCTCGATCCACGCATCAAAAGGGGCTGAGCATGAACCTGTCGATATTGCGACCGGCCGCGCCGGTCATCGCGCCCATTGAAAGCTCACCGGGCTACTGGAGTGAAGTGTTTGGCCGGGCTCGTCGCGACCCGGTGGCACTGGCCGTCGCCGCCGTGATTTTTGTGTTGTTGGTGCTGGCGGTGTTCGGGCCCTGGCTGGTGCCGGGGGATGCCTTCACCACCTCCATGTTCAAGCGCCTGAAGCCCATCGGCACCGAAGGCTTCCCGCTGGGCACCGACGAGTTGGGCCGGGATTTGCTCTCACGCTTGATGCTCGGGGCACGCCTGTCGTTGTTCATGGGCATCACGCCGGTGATCTTCGCCTTCTTCATTGGCGGCGCCATCGGGGTGATCGCCGGTTACTTCGGCGGCTGGCTGAACAGCCTGATCATGCGCACTGTGGACGTGTTCTATGCATTCCCCTCGGTGCTGCTGGCCATCGCGTTTTCCGGTGCCTTGGGTGCCGGGGTCAACAACGCCTTGCTGTCCCTGACCCTGGTGTTCGTGCCGCAGGTGGCGCGGATCGCCGAGAGCGTCACCACTCAGGTGCGCAACCGGGACTACATCGAAGCGGCGCGGGCGTCTGGCGCGGGATCATTCACCATCATTCGCACTCAGGTGCTGGGCAACGTGCTGGGGCCGATCTTCGTCTTCACCACGGGTTTGATTTCGGTGTCGATGATTCTTGCCTCGGGCCTGTCGTTCCTGGGCCTGGGCGTCACGCCGCCAGAGCCGGAGTGGGGCCTGATGCTCAATACCCTGCGCACCGCGATCTACACCCAGCCCCTGGTGTCGGCACTGCCCGGCGCGATGATTTTCATCACTTCAATCTCTTTCAATGTCCTCGCTGACCGCTTGCGGGCAGCCATGGCAATCAGGAGCTGACGATGACCCAGCGCGATATTGGCGGTCCAGCGCAGCCACTGCTGACAGTGGAAAAACTGGTCAAACACTTCCCGGTCAAAGGTGCATTGGGCAAACGCGCCGTGGTCCGTGCCGTGGACGGTATCGACTTCGTGGTCCAGAAAGGCGAGACCCTGGGCGTGGTGGGCGAGTCTGGCTGCGGTAAATCCACCACGGCGCGGCTGCTGATGCAGTTGATCGAACATGACAGCGGCGAGCTGGTGTTCGACGCCATGACCGTCGGCGGCCACCAACTGCCGTTGCGCGATTACCGGCGTCAGGTGCAGATGGTGTTTCAGGACAGTTACTCATCCTTGAACCCGCGTCTGACCATGGAGCAATCGGTGGCCTTCGGCCCGTCGGTGCACGGCGTTAGCCAACGTGAATCCCTGCAACGGGCTCGAGATTTGCTGGGCCGGGTCGGCCTGGAGCCCACTCGCTTCGCCGGGCGTTATGCTCATGAGCTGTCCGGCGGTCAGCGCCAGCGGGTGAATATCGCCCGCGCGCTGGCGGTTGATCCACGGCTGGTGATCCTCGATGAAGCAGTTTCGGCGCTGGATAAGTCGGTGGAAGCCCAGGTGTTGAATCTGCTGCTGGACCTCAAGGACAGCCTGAACCTGACCTACGTGTTCATCAGCCATGACTTGCACGTGGTGCGCTACCTGTCGGACCGGATCATGGTCATGTACTTGGGGGAGATCGTCGAAATCGGCCCCGCAGAAGCGTTGTTCTCGGACGCGCAGCACCCTTATACCCAGGCGCTGCTGACCTCCATGCCATCCATGGACCCGGCCAACCGGACCTTGCTGTCGCCGCTGTCCGGTGACCCGCCGAGTCCGATCAACCCGCCATCGGGCTGTCGCTTCCATACCCGTTGCCCTCATGCGGAGCCCATCTGCGCCCAGACCGCGCCGCAATTGACCGAAACCGACGCCCGGCATTTCGCCGCGTGCCTGATGGTGCAGCAGGGAGCAGGGCATAGCCAAAGCCCTGCAGCAGCGCTGATTCACGGAGGAGCATTGGCATGAGCGAACAACCCATGGTCGCGGTGCGGGACCTCAAGGTGCGTTTCAAGCGCGGCAGGCAAACCCTGTCGGCGGTCAATGGCGTCAGCCTGCAAGTAGCGCGGGGTGAAGTCCTGGCGCTGATCGGCGAATCCGGCTCTGGCAAAAGCGTGACCCTGCGGGCCTTGATGCGCCTGCACTCAGAGCGCTCGACCACCATTGAAGGGCAGATCGACATTGCCGGGCAGGACCTGATGAAGATGTCCCGCAGCCAGTTGCAGGCCTTGCGTGGCCCCGTGGCGGCAATGATCTTTCAGGAGCCTTTGCTGGCGTTGGACCCGGTGTACACGATCGGTCAGCAGATCGTCGAAGCATTGCGTCGCCACCGCCCGATGTCCAAGGCCGAAGCGCGTTCGGCGGCGCTTGAAGCCCTGCGTAGCGTGCGCATCCCCAGCCCGGAACAACGGCTGGACGCGTACCCCCATGAAATGTCCGGCGGCATGCGACAACGGGCGATGATTGCCCTGGCGCTGGCCTGCCAGCCGCAAATTCTGCTGGCCGATGAGCCGACCACCGCGCTGGATGCCACGGTACAGATCCAGATTCTGATTTTGTTGCGCGAGCTGCAACAGGCCCTCGGGTTGTCGATTATCTTCGTCACCCATGACATCGGCGCGGCGGTAGAAGTCGCCGATCGAGTGGCGGTGATGTATGGCGGTCGCATTGTCGAGCAGGCGCCTCTGGCCGAGTTACTGGATAACCCGCAGCACCCTTATACCCGCGTCCTGCTCGGCACGCGGCCCAAGGACGGCCTGCGCAAGGGCGAGCGCCTGACCAGCATTCCGGGAGCGCCGCCGGATCTGGCCAATCTTCCCGCCGGGTGTGCTTTTGCTCCTCGCTGTCCACGGGCCAGCGATGTGTGCCGCAGTGAAGTGCCGCCAATCGAAGACATTCGTGCCGGGCATTCCGTGAGTTGCCATCACTGGAATATGGCCACCGTTCATTCCTTTCGCGAGTCTTTGTCATGACCGATTCTGCTTTTGCCTTCATGCCTTACCCCCCTGTGGATGTGCCGCATGCAGCCACCGGTCCATTGGCCGGTTACACCTTTGCCGCCAAGGATTTGTTTGACGTGGCGGGCTACCCCACGGGCGGCGGCAATCCCCACGTGTTGGCCATGTCCGGGATCAAGACCCGCACGGCACCGACCATCCAGCGTTTACTGGACGCCGGTGCCGAACTGGTGGGCAAGGCGCACACCAATGAAATGGCCTACTCCATGAGCGGCAAGAATGCCCATTACGGCACACCCCGCAATGGCGCCGCCCATGATCGGATTCCCGGCGGTTCGTCGTCCGGCTCGGCCTCGGCGGTCTCCAACGACCTGTGCGATTTCGCCATGGGCAGCGACACCGGCGGCTCGGTGCGCACCCCGGCGAGTTATTGCGGGCTGTTCGGCTTGCGGCCGAGCCATGGCAGGGTCTCGCTGGAGAACACCCAGGCGCTGTGTGAAAGCATGGACACCGCCGGTTACTTCGCGCGGGACGCCAAGGTGTTTGGTCTGGTGGGCGAGTGCCTGTTGGGCGAAGACCCGGCTCCTCTGCCGGAAACCCCGCAACTGCTGATCAGCGACGAACTGTTCGCCCTGTTGCCCGCTGCCTCCCTGGATGCACTGGCTCCGGCGCTGGCTCAAATCAGCGCCTGCTGCGGCCCGCTGGAAAAACTGGTCGGCGAGCTGCCGTCCCTGGCTGATGCCTATTGGGCGTTCCGTTACATCCAGGGGCGCGAGGCATGGCAGGCGCAAGGCGAGTTCATCGAACGCAACGGCCTGGCCCTGGGCCCGGATGTCGCTGCCCGTTTCGCCTGGAGCAAGGCCGTCACCGACGAGCAGTACAACGCCGCCTGCACTTTGCGCGAGCAGTTCGCCGCCCGCTGGAAGGAACTGTTGGGCAACAAGGTTCTGGTGATGCCCACCGTGCCCGACATCGCGCCATTGCTCAGCGCGCTGGACGAAGAAATCGAAGAAACCCGTCGCATCTCCCATCACCTGCTGGCCATTTCAGTAATGTGCCGCACGCCACAGCTGAGCATGCCGCTGATCAAGAAAGACGGCGTGCCGCTGGGTATTTCCCTGATGGGGCCGGTGGGCAGTGATTTGAGCCTGGTGAAGCTAGCGGTGCGGATTGCCGGGTACAAATCTTGATGTGAGCACGGACGTGTAGGAGCTGCCGAGGAACGAAGGCTGCGAAAGCGATTTGTCTGACACACCGCCTTCGCAGCCATCGCGCCTCGGCAGCTCCTACAGAAAATCAGATTGGAGATGACCATGAACACTGCTTCCACCGTTTTTGATTCCAACGCCCTCCTGATCAACAGCCAACGCCTCTGGCAATCCCTGATGGACCTCGCCCAGCTAGGCGCCACGGTCAAAGGCGGAGTGTGCCGGCTTGCGCTGACGGATCTGGATCGCCAGGCCCGTGACCTGTTCGTGAAGTGGTGCGAAGAGGCGGGCTGCACAGTCAGCGTCGACGCCATCGGCAATATCTTCGCCCGCCGTCCTGGCCGTGACCCGGCGCGGGCGCCGGTGATGACCGGCAGCCATATCGACACCCAACCCACCGGCGGCAAGTTTGATGGCTGTTTTGGGGTTATGGCCGGGCTGGAAGTGATTCGTACCTTGAACGATCTGGGCCTGGAAACCGAGGCGCCGGTAGAAGTGGTGGTCTGGACCAACGAAGAGGGTTCGCGCTTCCCGCCGTGCATGATGGGCTCAGGGGTATTTGCCGGGAAGCTGGACCTGGCCGAAACCCTGGCCAAGCAGGATGAGCAGGGCCTGGTGGTCGGCGAGGAACTGCAACGCATCGGCTATGCGGGCAGTCGTGCCGTGTTGGGGCATCCGGTGGGGGCGTATTTCGAGGCGCATATCGAACAAGGCCCGATTCTCGAAGACCAGGCGAAGACCATTGGCGTGGTGATGGGCTGCCTGGGACAGAAGTGGTTCGACCTGACCTTGACCGGTGTTGAAGCCCACGCCGGGCCAACGCCTATGCACCTGCGCAAAGATGCGCTGGTGGGCGCCGCGCAGGTGGTCAGCGCGGTCAATCGCATCGCTCTGCAAAGCCAGCCCCATGCCTGCGGCACGGTGGGGTGCCTGAATATTTATCCCGGCTCACGCAACGTCATCCCCGGCGAGGTGAAGATGACCATCGACTTCCGCCATCTGCATGCCGACACGTTGCAGGCGATGGTGGACGACTTGCTCCAGACCCTGTCACAGACCTGTGCTCAGCATGGCTTGAGCTATGAACTCACGCCGACTGCGGATTTTCCGCCGCTGGATTTCGCCAGTCAGTGTGTAGACGCCGTGCGTGAAGGTGCAGCGCAACTGGGGCTGAGCCATATGGACATCGTCAGCGGCGCTGGCCACGATGCGATCTTCATCGCTGAGCTGGGTCCGGCCGGGATGATCTTCGTGCCATGCGAAGGTGGGATCAGCCATAACGAAATTGAAAATGCTACGCCTGAGGATCTGGGGGCGGGGTGTGCGGTGCTGCTCCGGGCGATGGTGAGTGTGGCGGGGTGATTGCTCTTGCGCGCCATAAGCATGGGGGGCTACACATCTCTTTTTGAGTACATATCCATTGTTGCGGTAACGGCTACCTAGGGTTGCGCCCTTACGGCGCCTCACTTTTGAAAGCGCAAAAGTAAGCAAAACGCTCTTGCCCCACCACTCGGCACCTCGCCTAGGCTCGGTGTACCCGCCCGCAGACCTTGAACCGTGGGCCGCCGCAAAGGGCCATCCCTGGCCCAGTGCGGCTAACCCGGCGTCCTGCCGGGTTACCCACGGTTCAAGGCCTGCGTTCGGCCAGCGTGGTTTAACGGGGCGCCCAGGATCAAAAGCGCGCGAGGCGGCCTGATAGCCGACCTGCTTTTTTGTGCGCCTGCCGTCCTACCTTGATTGTTTCCATCATTGCCTTCGCGAATGAATTCGCTCCCACAGAACCGACGGCGTGCAGAGATCTCTGTAGGAGCTGCCGAAGGCTGCGAATCGATAGCCGCCTTCGCAGCCTTCGGCAGCTCCTACACTTCGATCCGAGCCACGCCGTCTATCCCCGCGTTTGATCTGGATCTTGATCTGCTCTTGATCTTGATCTTGATCTGCTTTTGATTTTGATCCTGGCGCCCCGTTAAACCACGCTGGCCGGAAGCCGATATTGAGGTGTGGGGTAAACCGGCAGGGATGCCGGTTTAGCCGCCCTAGGCCATGGATGGCCGTTGGCGGCGGCGCCACGCCTCAATGTCGTATTACGGGTATGCCGAGCACCAGCGAGGGACCGAGTGGTGGGGCAAGAGCGTTTTGCTTACTTTTGACTGGGCCGGCATTCCGGCTGTTCAAAAGTGAGGCGCTGTAAAAGCGCAACCCTAAGCGGCCGTTACCGCAGAAATGGATATATACACAAAAGATAAGTAGATATCTGGGCTGAACGCGATTGACCTGATATCGACGTCCTCCCCATCGCGTGCAAGCACCGCTCCCACAAAAAGTCGCATTCCAAGTGACTATTTGCGCCTGATCACCACCTCCAGATACTCACTGGGCACCACAAGCGAAGTATCACCCCCGCGATTCAAGCGGTTGAGCAACTCGCTCAAATCCCGGTGCAGCGCTACAGCCCCCTCAGCGGGCAGCGCCTCGAACGCCTTGTGCATCGGTCCGTACCAGGCGCTGAACACTTCAATGAAATGCTCCGCCGAGCGGTAGCGAAAACTGAAATGCCGGCGGGTGACCTGTATGTCTGCAGCCGTGTCCGCAAACAGCGTGTGCAGATGCACTTCAGTGCCCCACAGCGAAGGCGGGTTGAGCCCTGCAGGCGGTGGCAGGTGCTTGCCGAGGGTTTTGAACATCTGTCCGACAAAACCTTCGGGTGTCCAGTTAGCCAGGCCAATCCGCCCGCCTGGGCGACAGACCCGGGCCATTTCCCGCGCGGCACGTGGCTGGTCAGGGGTGAACATCACGCCAAAGGTCGACAGCACAGCGTCAAAACTGGCCTCTTGAAAAGGCAGGGCTTCGGCATCGGCCTCCTGAAAGCTGACATCGAAGTGCTCGGCCCGCGCGCGCTCGCGACCGCGTTCCAGCAACCCGCATACGTAATCGGTTGAAGTCACGCAACAACCCCGTCGGGCCGCTGCGAGGGTGGCGTTGCCGTTACCAGCGGCGACGTCCAACACCTGTTCGTCGTAACGCAGGTCACAGGCTTCGGCGAGCAGTTCGCCCACCAGTTGCAAAGTGGTGCCGACCACCGCGTAATCGCCGCTGGCCCAGGCGGTTTTCTGACGGGATTTGATGGCGAGTAAATCAGGGGCTTCATTCATGACTGCACACTCCTGTCTTGTGGTAGCAGGTTGGGCAAGTGGGATCATTGAATTAGCCGCTTTGCGCAGGCGGGTTGCAACAGGGGCGGGGCGAGTGGGTAGATGATTTGGCGATAAAAATCCACGGGGCCAAAACCCGTTGTCATTCCAACGTAACCCAGTGGGAGCGAATTCATTCGCGAAAGGGCCAGTGAATTCAACGCATTTTCGTAGGCCAGAACACTGCCTTCGCGAATGAATTCGCTCCTAGGGGGAAGTGCCAGCGCTTAAGGTCTATTCCTCGAAACGGTGGCAACCAAGAATCATTGGCAACGAGTCGACGTCTGTTTCACCCACGCACCGGCGGTTTTGGCGATGTTGTCGGCCAGTTTCGATACGGCGCGCTGGTGAGCCAGCACCAGGTTTTCCATGCCAGCACCGGCCTGTTCACGGATGACGCTGCTGCAGGTAAGGCTCTGGCGTTTGGCGCCGGTGCTGCGCAGGCCCAGGGTCCAGACCACATCGATCAATGCATAGCTGTCGGCGGCCGACTCAAAGCGGCGCACGTCGGTGCGTACCGACAACACCGGCTGCTCAGCGTCTTTTGGCAGGCCAGCCATGTCGCGGCTGCCGAAACGACGCTCCAGCTGCCCTGTCAATGCGTCGTGGAATTCATCACCCAGCGGCGAGCCCCAGCGCTCGGCGTCCAGAATCGCCAGGCTGCCATTGCCCTGGCGCACCACCAGCGGCGGCTGGTCTACCTGCACCGGCATCAACACCGGCAGCATTTCGAACTGCACAGGGCTGGACGTCGATGTCACCGGAGCATTGGCCGCCATCGGCGCGATCAGGGTGTAGTAATGCGTCGGCGTCGAAGAGCAGGCGCTCAGCGCCAGGGTCGCAGCCAGTACCGCGAAGGTCAGGCGCAGGGTCATTGTTGTGGCTCCAGGTCAATGGCACGGGATGAGGACGGGGCTTTGTACGAGCCGGGCGCAGCGTCGCCGGTGCGGCCGCGAATCAGCGCTTCCGGATGGCGGCTGAGGAAGTCCGTCAGGACCCGTACCGAACGGGCAGTGCGCTGGACTTCATCCATGGCCTGACCCAATTGCTGACGCGCGGGCGAGTCTTCGCCCAGGCTGTCGTTGGCGGTGTTGAGGGTTTTTTGCGCCTGCTGCAAGGTGCCGCGCATTTCCGGCAGAACGTTGCTGTTCACCTGTTTCAGGGTTTTCTGCAGTTCGCTCAGGCTGCCATTGAGGTTCTTGGCCAGTTCATCGATTGGCAACTTGCTGAGTTTTTCAACGAACGCCTGTAGTTGCTCCTGCAGTTTGTCGAAACTGCCTGGCACGGTGGGAATCTCTAGTGGGCGGGCCGTGGAGTCGAATACCACTTTAGGGGCCTTGGGATCGAAGTCCATGGCGATGTACAACTGGCCGGTCAGCAGATTGCCGGTACGTGCCTGAGCGCGCAGGCCACGGGATACGAACGAGCCGATGATCCGTGCCGTTTGCTCGTCAGTGTCGCCGGAACCCGCCAGTTGTTGCAGTTTCTCTTCCGCAGCGCCCAGGCGTTTCGGGTAGATGACCGCGCCGACCACGCCGGGGAAGGTCTGTGTCGCGGGGTCGTAATCCAGGTCAACCGAAACCACGCGACCGATGTTCACGCCCAGGAAATCCACCGGTGCGTTGACCACCAGGCCACGCAGGGATTGATTGAAGCGCATGCGAATGTAACGAGGCTCGCCATCCGGCGGTGCCAGGGCGGCGGTCTGGTCGTCAAAGATGCGGAATTCGGCGTTTTCCTGGGCGGGCTTGGCGTCCGGGCTCCAGTTAGGCTCACGGAAGGCGATGCCGCCGGAAATGATCGACGTCATGGATTGGGTGTCGATTTTCAAACCGGATGCGCCCACGGTGACGTCCACGCCGCTGGCATTCCAGAAACGCGTGTCCGTGGTGATGTACTGGTCGTTGGGCGAGGTGATGAAGATCTCGATGTCCACGCCTTTGCCATCCTTGGACAGCGCGAACCATACGACTTGGCCCACCTGGATACGTCGGTAGTAGACAGGCGAGCCGATGTCCAGCGAGCCCAGGTCATCGGTGTGCAGCTTGAAGCGTTTGCCCTTGTCGCCGAAGGTCACTGGCGGCGGGGTCTCAAGGCCCTGGAACTCGCCTTTGGTTTTTTCGGAACTACCCGCGTCAGCGCCGATGAAAGCGCCGGAGAGCAGGGTGTCGACCCCGGAAATGCCTTGTGCGCCAATGCGCGGTCGCACCACCCAGAACTGGCTGTCTTCGCGAGTGAACGGGCTGGCGCTGTTATTCAGCTCGATGGTCGCCAGAACGTGTGTACGGTCTTCGCTGAGCGAGATGCCGGTCACGACGCCAATCACCACGTTCTTGTATTTGACCTGAGTCTTGTTGGCTTCCAGGCCTTCTGCTGTCAGGAAGCTCACGGTGATCTTCGGGCCTATGGACATCCAGTCGTGCAGGGCCATGGACAAGCCGATGATGCCCGCCACGATTGGCACCAGCCATACCAGGGAGACGCGCATGCGGCGGCGTTTGACGTCCGGGCGCGCAGGCGCCGTTGGCGATGGGGGTAGGGCATTGTCAGACATCTTCAACCTCTGCGTCCCAGATAAGCCGGGGATCGAAACTCATGGCGGCAAACATCGTCATTACCACCACCAAACCAAAGAAAAGGATACCGATTCTGGGCTCAATGGTGCTGAGCTCATGAAACTGCACCAGGGCAGCCACCAGGGCCACTACCAACACGTCAAGCATCGACCAGTAGCCGATCAGCTCGATGAAGCGATACAGCCGCGAGCGCTCGCGCATGGCCCAGGTGCTGCGCCGCTGACAAGTGATCAGCAGCATGCCCAGCACGAGAAACTTGATGGAGGGCACGATCACGCTGGCGATGAAAATCAGCAGGGCGATGTCCCAGGAACCGCTTTTGAAGAATTCGATGACGCCACTCATGATGGTGTTCTGGCTGCTGTTGCCAAACATCGTGGTGTACATCACCGGCATGACATTGGCCGGTATGTAGAAAATCAGCCCGGCGATCAGAAACGCCCAGGTGCGTACGATGCTGTTGGGTTTGCGCACATGCACGGCGGATTCGCAGCGCGGGCACTCATGGCTGGTCGCCGGGCAGGCATAGCCGCATATGTGGCACAGCGCCAGGCCGTGCTCATGGGCATAGGGGATGCCATTCATGTCGGCGTGACCCCCAGATCAGTCCACAGCCGACGGATGTTCTTGCCCGCGATCAGCACGATCAACACCATTAACATGGCCATGGCCCACAACCCGAGCCCCGGATGTACATCCAGCATGCCCGACAGTTTCACGATGGCGACCAGGATGCCGAGCATGCACACCTCAAGCATGCTCCATGGGCGCAGATGCTCGAGCGCCCGCATGCAGACCTTGAAACCAGGGGCCACTTGCCCTTTGTAAGCGTGGACCAGCACCCAGAACAGCAGCGAGATCTGCAGCATGGGCGCGAAGATGATCGACAGCCCGGCGACCAGTGCAATCAGGGTGATACGCCCCTGTGCCAAGGCCTCGACTGATGCCCAGAGGGTCACTTCGTTGCTCAGGCCTTTCATGCTGATGCTGATCACCGGGAAGACATTGGCGAACACGAACAGCACCGCGGCTGCAATGGTCAGGGCCAGCCATTGCTCGATGTTCAGCCGATGAGCACGGCCCAGCACCGCGCCACAGCGCAGGCACGCGGCGGTTTCGCCTTTTTGCAGCGGGTGGTCTTCATAGAGCGAGTCGCAATGCTCGCAAATGATGAGGTCAGCCGGGGGAATGGAGTCAGGCAAAGTGGAGTTCATCTGCGCCGTGATAGGGAATGAGTTCAGTCAAGATGAGCGAAGGCCGCAAAGATACCTTCCTGGCGCACATATGGCTGCATTTTATCGGTGGTCTGATGTTTATCAAGCCGGGTAAATCATGGACAGCGAGCGCTGGGGGACGTTCACATGTCATTGCGCCATTATTTGCGAGCGCTGTTGCAGTTGTAGATATTCTATTGGTGGAGGCCTAAAGCCACGCATATCCAGTAGCGGCGGCGACGCTGATTCACCTTTGCGCCCTTACGGCGCCTCACTTTTGAACAGCCGGAATGCCGGCCCAGTCAAAAGTAAGCAAAACGCTCCCGCTCCTTTGTCCGGGTCTTCGCCAAGGCTCAGACTTCCCTCACTCCGGCATTGCTCCGTGGGCCGCCGCAATGGGCCATCCATGGCCCGCTGCGGCTAACCCTGCATCCATGCCGGGTTGCCCACTACGCAATACCTGCGCTCGGCCGGCCACAAGTCGCAATTTGTGTCGCTCATAAATTTTGCGCATATCCCCAGAATCAAAAGCAGCGTGTGAGTCAGGAAGAAGTGAGGTCATGCTGGAGAAATCTGCTAAGCAGATTTGCTTTTTGCTTTTTGCTTTTTGCTTTTTGCTTTTTGCTTTCCTGCCGCAATTTCACAGACGACGCAAAATGCGCGTCGGGAGGCTGAGTGGAGGTGCCGTGGGGTGGGTCGCTCGGCATGGATGCCGAGCGAGCGCCGTTGGGCCATGGATGGCCCGTCGGCGCGTGCCCGCCCCACGGTGCCGGAGCGAAGGAACCGCCGCGAAGCGGGGGCCGGACGCCAGCGCAGAGGTTTTGGTTACTTTTGGCACCAAAAGTGACCCGGCCGTCAGGACGGAACCTGACTCAGCAGCACCTGGATGCTGTTGTTGCTACTCGATTCAAGGCTCACCACCTTGATTTGGCGAAGCTACAAACATACGAGGAGCTGCCAATCAACCCGCCCGAGCACGCTTCTGCAGAAACCCCAGCAGGGTGCGCGCCGAGTCGGGGATGTTCTGATCATCGAACTCGACGCAGATCGCGCGGGTCTCGTCTTCGATGGTGATTTCGTACTGTTTCAGGTCTCGTGCGTGCTCGGAACGCAAGCGTGCGGATTGGCTCAGGCCGCTGTCGCGCACCAACTGCTCCAGCTGCTGCGCTTCATGTTGCTCAAGCTCTGCGGTATTCACCTCGCAGCTTTTCAGCGCGCCAATGAAACCACCGGATTGCACATAACAGACTTTCATCAATAAACCCCTTGCACTAAACGCTGACCCCGACCTCTTTCCACGCCGCTCTGACCGCCTTCCTGGCCCCGATACCGTACTGCTTGCCACCGGCAATCTGCACGCTGATCCGGGCGCAGTCCGCGAACTGGCTGGTGCTGCTCAGTTGCAGCATCGTTTCGTACCAGATGCGGCCAGCCACTTCCCAGGCATTGCCACCCAAAGCCTTGGCCGCGAGGACAAAGGCCCGGTTGGGGATACCCGAATTGATGTGCACGCCACCGTTGTCCTTCGCCCCGGTATAGATGTCCGCCATGGTGGCGGGCTGTGGATCATCGCCCAGCTCCGGGTCGTCGACATACGCCGTGCCAGGGTGCTCCATGTCGCGGATGCCGCGTCGGGTGGGCGCAGGTATCAGCAACTCCTTGCCGATCACCCAGCTGGAATCTTCAGCGCTGGTGCCTTCTTTCCACTGGCGAACCAGCACGCCGAACACATCAGCGAAGTGCTCGTTGAGGGCACCGGACTGGCCCTGGTAGTTCAGGTTGCTGGTAAAGGACTGTACGCCATGGGTCAGTTCATGGCCGATCACTTCCAGACTGCCGGTAAAGCGCTTGAACACCTCACCATCGCCTTCTCCATAAGCCATCTGCTGGCCGTTCCAGAAGGCATTGTTCATCGGCACGAACTCGCCCTGAAAGTCCACATCCGCCACGTGTACCGTGGAAATCAGGCTCATGCCGTTGTCGTCCAGGGAGTTGCGATTGAACAGTTGCTCGTAAAAGTCATAGACAGCCCCTGAGCCCTCGAACGCTTCATCCACCGACGGGTCGCGGGCGGCGGGCTGGTTTTCGGAGCGGGCGAGGGTGCCGGGCAGGGCGTTGGTGTGTTGGGCGTCATACACCAGGCGGTTTTTGCCGCCTTCGGGGGATTTGCGCGCCAGGAGTGTCGGCATGGCCTGAGCCGAGGTGCGGAACGCGACGAAGGCCGAGCTGCTGGCCAGGTTGGCGATCGCCAGGGCCCGAATGTGCGCATGGGAGGACTGCACCATGTGCTCGATGATGTAGGGCGGGATGAAACACAGCAACGGATGCCGTTGGCACATGGGCAAAGTCCCCCAGTTGAACGCTGATTGGCCTCTGATTGAGCTCAGTGGTCACGTGCATTGGGCAACAGGATCCCCTGCGGTGTTCCAACCGTTCAACAACTGGGCTGGAAGAACGATATAAACAACGAACCTGGCATGACGTTGTCAAAACAGTTCACCCCACGACTTGAGGCTATCTGAATGAATAGGCCATCAAGAACGTTTTCGGACGTTTATCGTGAGCAGGTGATTGAAGTCTTGGTAACGGGATTCCCCGGCGCCGACGAAGCTGTTGAATTCGTCGTCCATTTGAAAGTGACCATGGCGTGCCAGAAAGCAGCTCCAATCGTTAAAATTTGTAACCGCGGCTACCAGTCCGTGGACGAGGCACGCCACGCGGGCATTGCCGTAGGGCGTGATCTGGTCGATACCCTGATGCCGATCAGCGACGAACTGTCGCCGGCCTGAAGGAACCGTTGCAGGCAATCGCAGTGGTAAACTTGCGCCCACTTTGAAAAGGAGCAAGCAGACGTGCGCAATTTGGCAATGATGATGGCAGTGTTGGCACTGGCTGGCTGTGATGTCGGCAAATCAACGCCGCCGCCCCCGAAAGTGCAGGCTGCAGCCCCCGTGCAAACCTCGCAGGCGGGCACTGTTCAGTGGGAAATCCAGATCAACGCCAATGAGGCGCTCAGCGATATCAGCGCCTGGTTGCTGGAGCGCAGCTATCCGCCTTACCTGGCTACTGTCGATGGCAAGCAGACGTTGCTGATCGGCCCTTATCAGACTCAGGCCCAGGCCGAGCAGACCCGTACCGAATTACTGGCCAAATTGGCCAAATCCCATCGCAAGGCCGCGCCAGTGGTCATTGAGCGCACGCTTTAATGAGTCGCCTGGGGCACGCGTCAAGAATGTAGGGAGACACGTGACTGCCGCTGTGCCACCCTCGATCACGCGCTCGAATCATTCGACGCGTGAGCCTAGGGAAACGCTTTTATGGACGAAATTCAACGATTGGGCGAGCTGCTGAGCGCCAATCAACGCAATGAAGACAATAAGCACGAGCGCTTCCACGCGGGCCTCGCTCAGTGGGAAACGGGCATCCGTAAACTCTATGAGCAAATCGAGCAGTGGCTGGCGCCTTTGGTGTCGACAGGGCAGATCGTTACCGAGTACGAGCCGCATCTGGCGCAGAGCAAAGGCTACCCTGACGAGAACTCCCCGTTCCGTACCCAGCGCATGACCTTGTCAATCGCAGGTCGGCAGGTGGTATTGATCCCTGACGCAATGGGGCCAAAAGGTGCGATTACTGTGGTGGCGACGGGTTTGAGCCTGCACGGTCAGGAGCAGGTGTTGCTGACCTGCGTAGATGCGACTCAGGGCGTGCAGTGGATGGAGACCAAGCGCATCGGCGTCAAAGAGTCCGACGCCCAGCCATTCACGGCAGATTACTTCGCCAAACAGCTCCAGGCATTGGTACCGATGCATTCGGTCTAAGCGCCTGCAACAGCGTTATGCAGGCGCTTGAACAGTCTCCGTTTTCAGGCGAAGCAGGGACTGTTGATGGGGCTATCAGTCGCGACGACCCAGCAGCAGGCCCACGACCAGGCCAAAACCGGCCGAGATGGCGACGGTCTGCCATGGGTGGCCACCGATGTAAGTCTCGGTTGCCTCAACCACTGGCTTGGTGCGCTCGCGCACGCTGCTGACCGATTCGGCGGCCTGTTTCAATTTCAGGCTCAGCTGTGCGCGCAGGGTTTCAGCTTCTTCGCCGACCAGCGCGGCGCTTTCCTTGAGCAATTTGTCAGATTCTTCGATCAGCGCCTGAAGATCGCTGAAAGCCTGATCCTTGATTTGATCGGCAGAAGTCTGAGCAGCAGTTTTACGAGCCATGGTGTTTTCCTTTCATTGATGATGGCAGTGAGCAATTGAGTCTTTTGCGCGGGGAAAAGTTGCAGTGCGCTGTAAGACATCGACACTTTCTCAGGTTGAATTGGCCGATAACTAGGTCAGGTGGGTGCCAGACGGGTGTAAGATGCTCGCGGTTTTTAGTCACAGGTGACCGTTATGAGTTTCAATCTGGCCAACCGGCCGCTCCCTGAACGCGCAGCCCTTGAAGACGAGAAGTCCCGGCTTTTCGATTTGTGGCAGAGCAATCTGGGCAAGGCCAAGGGCGACGCGGCCCGGCTGTTCGGGGAACGTTCCAAGCGCAAGGGCAAGTGGTCCGAGTGGGTGCGTTCCGAGCTGGACGGCATGAATCCCCCGGAATACGCGAACATGGTGCGCAGCGAAGTGAACCGTCTGATGGCTGCCAGCAAGTAACCCCGCCCAGATACTGAGCCTTGCCTTGAGCGTTACCAGGTACCGCCCACCGGCTGGGGAAGGCTCAAGGTGCCGCTGTCACTGAAGCGCATGGTCCCGAACAGCCCTCCTGCCAGTTTGCCGCGCAAGGTGTAGGGCAGGTTGTCGAGGCTTTGGGTCTGCGTCAGGCCCACCGCCTGGCGCAGCGCCGCAAATGCTGAAACGCTGACGGGCACCACCAATACGCCTTCCGAGAACCTGCCTATAGTGCCTTGCTGATCGCTGACCCCTGAGGCCAGCAGCTTGCCGTTGACGTCCAGATCCAGGGCGACGCCGGTGTATTCAATGGCGGTTTCGTTCGGGTTCTGCAACCGCAGTTTGACCGCCATGCGCACCTCAAGGCCCTGGCCCGGCAGCGGTTCGATGCCCACCACATTGATGTTCAACGGATCGCGGTTCGGAAACAGGGCGCAGGCTGAAAGCGTCAGGATCAGCAGGCTCGATAAGAAAAGGCGAAGTGGATGTGAAGGCATGCGCGGGCTTCCTGTTCGCAATGTCGGATATCGAGTCAGACCTTATAGGCAGGTATTCGTTTGGCAAGGCACTGACTCGCTACAAACAGGTGACCTGTGGGGGCGACCGGGGTGGCGCTCCACCTTGCTCGCGATGGGGTATATCTGTCGATAAATTATCGCCTGATATGACGCTTTCGCGAGCAAGCTCGCTCCCACAGGAAAGCATTCAATTCAAGCAGTTATTTCTTGGTTGATGAGATCGACCTCAGCCGTGAAAGTATTATGCTGCCCAACCTGCCAGCAGACGAGGCGCAGATGCCAGCCCCCGATCAACAACCCACCGTCAAGCACACCATCTCCATCGAGCTGGTTCATGAAGCATTGCTGCAATGCGCGCTGGCAGACGTTGATAGGCAGGATTTACTGGAGAAAACCGGTATTACCCTGCTGCCTGGTGGCGCCGACCAACGTGTGCCTGCCAGTACCTACGCCGCGTTGTGGAGCGGCCTCGCCCAGCAGACTGATGACTGGTTTTTCGGTATGGATCCGCGGCCCTTGCGTCATGGCAGCCTGGCGTTCCTGTTTCGCTCATCCATGTCCCAGCCCACGGTTGCGGCGGGGCTTGAGTCAGGGCTGAGCTTTTTGCGGTTGATGCTCGAGCAATTCGATGCGCGTTTGATACTGCGCCAGAGCGTTGCCGAGATTGTCATCAGCCAACCCGCCTCGATCACAGGCAGGGCCTTTGCCGACTTCACGTTCTGGATGGTTGTCCATGGCCTGATCTGCTGGTTATGCGGGCGGCGCGTGCCGATCCTGGGTATCGACTTGCGCTGCGCAGAGCCGGGCTTTACCGATGACTACCGGGTGATGTTCTCGGACAACCTGCGTTTCGAGCGGCCGCATTCGAGGATGATCTTTGCCGCTGACTGCCTGAGCCTGCCGATCAGGCGCACCGAGCAGGAGCTGCAGGCTTTCCTGGCGGCGACTCCCGGCAATCTGCTGGTCAAGTACCGCGACGCGCAAAGCCTGGCCAGCCGGATCCGTCACGCACTGCGCAGCAGGCCTGCCGATCAGTGGCCGCAAAGCGCAGCCCTTGCCCAGGAACTGGCGATCTCCGCCTCGACCCTGCGACGCCGCCTGGCGGACGAAGGGCAAAGCTATCAGTCACTCAAGGACGGCCTGCGCAGGGAGCTGGCGATGGGCTGGCTGGCGGACGAGGCGCTGAGCTTCGCGAGCATTGCCGAACGGCTGGGCTTTGCGGAAACCAGCTCATTCTATAAAGCCTTTCGCAAATGGTCGGGCACCAACCCCGGGCATTACCGCAGTGTCGTGATTGGCCAAACCGGTCATCCCGACTGAGCGCTTTGACCATTGCCTGAGCCCCCGGTCGGCGCGACTATCGCGCTATTACAACGACAAGAACCGGACAGAGGCGCTTTATGGATATCAGAGGAAAAGTCTTTTTGGTCAGCGGTGGTGGGTCAGGCCTGGGCGCGGCGACTGCGCACTTGCTGGTGGCTCAGGGCGCGCGGGTGATGCTGGCAGACATCAACTCCGACGCGCTGGCGTTGCAGCTGGAAAAACTCGGCAGCAACGCGCGCTCAGTGGTCACCGACGTCAGCCAGGAGGCCAGCGCTCAAGCGGCCGTGGACGCCACGCTGGAAGCGTTCGGCGCCTTGCACGGGCTTATCAACTGCGCAGGTGTCGTCGGCGCGCAAAAGATCCTCGGCAAGGAAGGCCCCCATGATCTGCTGAGTTTTCGCCGGGTGATCGACGTCAATCTGATTGGCAGTTTCAACCTCATGCGCTTGGCGAGCGCGGCCATGGCTGAGGGCGTGGCCGGTGTGGATGGCGAGCGGGGCGTGATCATCAACACTGCGTCCGTGGCCGCCTACGACGGGCAGATTGGCCAGGCCGCCTATGCCGCGTCCAAAGGCGCCATCGTCAGCATGACCTTGCCCGCCGCCCGGGAGCTGGCGCGCTTCGGCATCCGGGTCATGACCATCGCCCCCGGCATTTTCGAAACCCCGATGATGGCAGGCATGACCGCGCCGGTACGTGAGTCGCTGGCCGCAGGCGTGCCGTTCCCGCCGCGCCTGGGCAAGCCTGATGAGTACGCCGCGCTAGTCCGGCACATCATTGAAAACCCCATGCTCAACGGCGAGGTCATCCGTCTGGATGGCGCTTTGCGTATGGCCGCCCGATGAGCCGCGAGGCCGAGGAGAAGAGCATGTCCCGCGAACACTCGATACACCTCGATGATCCGGTGGTGATTGTCAGCGCCGTGCGCACGCCCATGGGCGGCTTCCAGGGTGACCTGAAGAGCCTGACCGCCCCGCAACTGGGTGCAGCCGCCATTCGCGCCGCCGTTGAGCGAAGCGGTCTTGCGCCTGCCGATGTAGATCAGGTCCTGTTTGGCTGCGTGTTGTCGGCGGGCCTGGGCCAGGCACCGGCCCGGCAAGCGGCCTTGGGTGCAGGCCTGCCGACCTCAACGCCCTGCACGACGTTGAACAAGATGTGCGGCTCGGGGATGCAAGCCGTGATCCTCGGGCATGACATGCTGTTGGCGGGCAGTGCGCAAGCGGTCGTCGCGGGGGGCATGGAAAGTATGTCCAATGCGCCTTATCTGTTGGACCGTGCCCGCAGCGGCTATCGAATGGGCCATGGTCGGGTGCTGGACCATATGTTTCTCGATGGTCTGGAAGACGCCTACGAGCCGGGGCGGCTGATGGGCACTTACGCCGAGGACTGCGCGCAAGCCCAGGGCTTGAGTCGGGAAGTGCAGGATGCCTACGCGCTGGCCTCGCTGACCCGAGCACAACTCGCCATGGACAGCGGCGGGTTTGATGCCGAAATCGTGCCCCTGCAGGTGATGGTGGGTAAAGAGCAGCAGCAGATCAGCCATGACGAACAGCCCCCAAAGGCCCGTCCTGACAAGATCCCTACACTGAAACCCGCCTTCCGTGAGGGCGGTAGCGTGACCGCAGCCAATGCCAGTTCTATCTCAGACGGTGCCGCAGCACTGACGCTGATGCGCCGATCGACGGCCGAGCGTCTTGGCCTGAGGCCGTTGGCGATCATTCTCGGGCATGCAGACTTCGCAGACGAACCGGCGTTGTTCCCGACCGCACCCATTGGGGCTATCAAGCGCTTGATGCATCGCGTTAACTGGAGTCTGGAAGATGTTGATTTATATGAAATTAACGAAGCCTTCGCTGTGGTGGCGCTGACAAGCATGAATCAGCTTCAACTTTCCCACGACAAGGTCAATGTGCACGGCGGTGCCTGTGCCCTGGGCCACCCCATCGGCGCGTCAGGTGCGCGGATCCTGGTCACACTGCTGCACGCGTTACGTCGCAATCAACTGCGCCGGGGCGTGGCAGCGATCTGCATCGGTGGCGGCGAAGCCACGGCGATAGCCATTGAGCTGGTCGATTAGTCACGATATCAATCAGTTAATGCGCTGTATTAATCCAGATTCTAGGGTTAATGCAAAACAATAAGGGAGTTATTTATCAATGAGTTACGAGGCAATCCTGACAGAGATTCGAGGCAAGGTTGGATTGATCACACTCAATCGCCCTCATGCTCTTAATGCACTCAATGCGCAATTGATCGGCGAATTGAACCATGCGCTGGATCAGTTCGATGCTGACCGGGGTATTGGGTGCATCGTGCTGACCGGCTCAAGTAAGGCGTTCGCTGCGGGGGCTGATATCAAGGAAATGGCCAAGCTCAGCTATCCGCAGATTTACCTTGATGACCTGTTCAGCGAAAGCGACCGGGTCGCGAATCGCCGCACGCCGATGATTGCGGCCGTGGCGGGTTTCGCACTGGGCGGCGGCTGTGAGCTGGCGTTGATGTGTGATTTTATCCTGGCGGCCGATAACGCACGCTTCGGCCAGCCGGAGATCAAGCTGGGTGTGCTGCCGGGCATGGGCGGCACTCAGCGCCTGACCCACGCGGTAGGCAAGGCCAAGGCCATGGAGCTGTGCCTGACCGGGCGCTTGATGGATGCCGTCGAGGCCGAGCGTGCTGGCCTGGTTGCGCGGATCCTGCCCGTGGACGAATTGCTGGATGAAGCATTAAAGGTCGCCGCTGACATCGCGCAAAAGTCCCTTCCGGTGGCGATGATGGTCAAAGAGAGCGTCAATCGCGCTTTCGAAGTCAGCCTGGCCGAAGGCATTCGTTTCGAACGCCGGGTATTCCATGCTGCCTTCGCCAGCGAAGACCAGAAAGAGGGCATGGCGGCGTTCATTGACAAGCGCGATCCTGAATTCAAAGGGCGTTGATTCAAAGCCCGTTGATTCAGCCATAGATCCAAAGGCGCCCCGGCCGGTTCGCTTTTCGGTCAGGGCACTAACTCAGCACTCAGACGTCAAACCCCGGACTTTCAGTCGTTACCTTTCAACAAGGAGCAACAATGAGCCCATGGTGGGAAGAGGTCTGGGAAACATTGCAGTCGGAGTTCTCCGATATCACCGATGCTTCGCAAATGACACGGGTGACGGTCCGACTCGTGCTGGCTGCAGTGCTGGGCGGCATTCTGGGTTTTGAACGCGAGCACAAAGGCAAGGCCGCTGGGGTGCGCACGCATATGCTGGTGGCCATGGGGGCTGCGTTATTTGTGTTGGCGCCGCACATGGCGGGCGTCGATGACGCAGCGCTGAGCCGAGTGATCCAGGGCATTGTGGCGGGGATCGGCTTTCTGGGTGCGGGCACCATCCTCAAGGACCGTGCGCAACGCACCGATCAGGTCAAAGGCCTGACGACGTCTGCAGGGCTGTGGATGACAGCCGCCATCGGGATCGCGGCGGGCATGGGGCGTGAAGCGACGGCGGTGCTTAGTACAGTCCTGGCGCTGGGGATTCTGAGTGTCGTACCGGCGCTGGTCGGCAAGCTGGACCCGCCTGAACAGAATGAAAACAAGAAGGACGGCTCAGAAAAACCCTGAGCCGTCCGTCAAGCAGCCATCAACCTGGCAGGTCCCGGCCCTGTTGGTGGGCCAGCTCATCACCGAGGATTGCCGGCGGTTCCTCTGCCGGAGGATCGCCCACAGGGGTCGGTATCACCGGTGGCATGGTTGGCGGTGGGTCCACATCCGGCTTGGGGGTTGGCAGCGCGGGATCATCGATCATTGGGTCGGGCGTTTCTGCTGGAATCGGGATACTCATCAGCTTCACCTCATTGAGTGGGTTGCTGAGGGTTTCGACTTCATTCGCTCTTGAATAATTCAAAGCATTACTGGCTTCAGGTGACGAGAGGCCGTGCGCCATGCGCGCCTTGGTCCAGCGGTCTGCGCTGTCACGGGTACACAGCGGATCATCTCTGAAGTACAGGATTTCGTAGTTATACCGCCTGATATGCATGGCTGTTCTGCTGTTGGGTTCGTGTCTCGCCAGTCAACCATGGCAAAAACCAGCAAATGCGTTTGAGGTAGCGTATCGGACGTTTCTTACTCGATATAGGGAGGCTCAATGCAGGATGCGCCATCTCGGCCTCCGGCAATTCCTGGCCACGGCGGCCTCACGATCAACCACAGCAAGCGAGGACGTGTTTTGATCCCTGACCTATGCTCGGTGTGCGCGAAACCTCTTTGAACTTTTCACCTGCGCCACCGCTCGGAAACCAGTAGGCCGGATTTGTCGTGTGGACTAGACGCGGCCGGACAACTTTTACCGGGCAGTGGCCATTGGGTGGCTGCCAACATCTTTCAATGCATGGATTGCACAGGAGCGTCCCTGGGGCGTGAGGAGTGATGCTCGATGAATACAGTTGATCAGCCATACAGCCCGGATTCCCTGGCCAGCGAAGTTCCACACCCGACTCAGCCTTTACCCTTGACCCAAGCCTTGCAACTGCCCCGCATCGTGATCGAAGACACCACGCCGGTGATTGATCAAGGGCTTTTTGCGGCCAAGGCCATTGCCGGTCAGCCTGTGACGGTGACCAGCAAGGTATACGCCGATGGCCATGACAAAATGGCCGTGCAGGTGCGCTGGCGTGCCGCGGATGAAGAACATTGGCACAGCGCTCCTTTGCAGGAACTGGGCAATGACAGCTGGACCGGCGAGTTCGTCCCGGCCAATGTCAGCCGTTATGTGTTCCAGCTCGAAGCCTGGATCGATCAGTTCGGCAGTTATCGCTACGAACTGGAGAAGAAGTTTGGTGCGGGCGTCCCCATCGAACTGGAGTTGACCGAAGGCCGCATTCACCTCGAACACGCCGCCGCGCGCAGCCAGGGCGAGCTACAGCAACAGCTTCACCACGTGCTGGGCGAGCTGGAGCGAGCAGAGGGTGAGGGCAAGGTCGAAATCCTGCTCAACAGCGAAACGTCTGGCTTGATGAGCCAGGCCGACAATCGCGCCTTTCTGAGCCGCAGCGTCGAGTTCCCGCTGGATGTAGAGCGCGAGCTGGCGCAGTTTGCCAGCTGGTACGAGCTGTTCCCGCGTTCGATCACCGACGACGCCAAGCGTCACGGCACGTTTAACGACGTGCACAGCCGGTTGCCGATGATTCGCGACATGGGCTTTGACGTGTTGTATTTCCCGCCGATCCACCCGATCGGCCGCGCCCATCGCAAGGGACCGAACAATTCTCTGACCGCAGGCCCGGATGACGTGGGCAGCCCCTATGCCATCGGCAGCGAAGACGGTGGCCATGAAGCCATCCATCCACAGTTGGGTAGCCGCGAAGACTTCCGCAACCTGGTAGCCGCGGCAGCCGAGCACGGCCTGGAGATCGCCCTGGATTTCGCCATTCAGTGTTCTCAGGACCACCCATGGCTCAAGCAGCACCCGGGCTGGTTCACCTGGCGCCCGGACGGCACCATCCGTTACGCGGAAAACCCACCGAAGAAGTATCAGGACATCGTCAACGTCGATTTCTATGCGCCGGATGCCATTCCGGGCCTGTGGCTGGAATTGCGTGACGTGGTGCTGGGCTGGGTCGAAGAGGGCGTGAAGATCTTCCGCGTCGATAACCCGCACACCAAGCCGTTACCGTTCTGGCAGTGGATGATTGCCGATATTCGCAGTCAGCACCCTGACGTGATGTTCCTCGCCGAAGCCTTCACCAAACCGGCCATGATGGCGCGTCTGGGCAAGGTCGGTTACTCCCAGAGCTACACCTACTTTACCTGGCGTAACACCAAGGCCGAGCTGTCGGAGTATTTCACCCAGCTCAATGAAAGCCCTTGGCGCGACTGCTACCGACCGAACTTCTTCGTCAACACCCCGGACATCAACCCGCACTTCCTGCACGACTCGGGTCGCGCCGGCTTTCTGATCCGCGCCGCGCTGGCGACCATGGGCTCAGGTCTGTGGGGTATGTATTCCGGATTCGAGCTGTGCGAATCCGCGCCGGTATTGGGTAAGGAAGAGTACCTGGACTCGGAGAAGTACGAGATTCGCCCTCGGGACTTCACGGCACCGGGCAACATCATTGCCGAAATCGCTCAGCTCAACCGCATTCGGCGCCAGAACCCGGCGTTGCAGACCCACCTGGGCTTGAAGCTCTACGCTGCTTACAACGACAACATCCTGTATTTCGGCAAGCGAAGCGCCGATGGCAGCAACTTCATTCTGGTTGCCATCAGCCTTGACCCGTTCAACCCTCAGGAAGCGGGCTTCGAGTTGCCGCTGTGGGAGATGGGGCTGCCAGACGACGCGGCGACCTCCGGTGAAGACTTGATGACCGGGCACCGCTGGACCTGGTACGGCAAGAACCAGTACATGCGCATTGACCCGTCGTACCAGCCTTTCGGCATCTGGCGTATCCAGTCCACGATTTAGTATCAGGGCCTCTAACATGGCGAAGAAACCCAAGAGCGCGGCATTCATCAAGGACCCGCTCTGGTACAAGGATGCAGTGATTTATCAGGTGCACGTGAAGTCGTTCTTCGATTCGAACAACGACGGCATCGGTGACTTTCCCGGCCTGATTTCAAAACTCGACTACATCGCGGAGCTGGGCGTCAACACCATCTGGCTGCTGCCGTTCTACCCGTCACCACGGCGTGATGATGGTTACGACATTGCCGACTATCGCGGGGTACACAGCGATTACGGGACCATGTCCGATGCCAAGAAATTCATCGCCGAGGCCCATAAGCGTGGTTTGCGGGTGATCACTGAACTGGTCATCAACCACACCTCGGATCAGCACCCCTGGTTCCAGAAAGCAAGGGCGGCGAAGAAGGGCTCCAAGGCCCGGGATTTCTATGTGTGGTCCGACACCGACCACAAGTACGACGGCACGCGGATCATCTTTCTCGACACCGAGAAGTCCAACTGGACCTGGGACCCGGTGGCGGAGCAGTACTTCTGGCACCGTTTCTATTCCCACCAGCCTGACCTGAACTTCGATAACCCGCAGGTCATGGAAGCAGTGCTGGAGGTGATGCGTTATTGGCTGGACATGGGCATCGACGGCCTGCGTCTGGATGCGATTCCGTACTTGATTGAGCGCGATGGCACCAACAACGAGAACCTGCCCGAAACCCACGCGGTACTCAAAAAGATCCGCGCGGAAATCGATACCAACTACCCCGACCGCATGCTGCTGGCCGAGGCCAATCAGTGGCCGGAAGACACGCAACTGTATTTCGGTGACACCAAAGGCAACGACGGCGATGAATGCCACATGGCGTTCCACTTCCCGTTGATGCCGCGCATGTACATGGCGCTGGCTCAGGAAGATCGCTTCCCGATCACCGACATCCTGCGTCAGACCCCGGAAATCCCGGCGAACTGCCAGTGGGCGATCTTCCTGCGCAACCACGATGAGCTGACTCTGGAAATGGTCACTGATCGCGAGCGCGATTACCTGTGGAATTACTACGCCGCCGATCGTCGCGCCCGCATCAATCTGGGCATTCGCCGTCGTCTGGCGCCGCTGGTGCAGCGTGATCGTCGTCGGGTCGAGTTGCTCAACAGCATGCTGCTCTCCATGCCGGGCACGCCGACCCTGTATTACGGTGACGAAATCGGCATGGGCGACAATATTTACCTGGGCGACCGCGACGGTGTGCGCACCCCCATGCAGTGGTCCATCGACCGCAACGGCGGTTTCTCCCGTGCCGACCCGGCCAGCCTGGTGCTTCCGCCGATCATGGACCCGCTGTATGGCTTTGCGTCGGTCAACGTTGAAACCCAGCACAATGATCCGCATTCCCTGCTTAACTGGAACCGGCGCATGTTGGCAGTGCGTAAGCAGCAGAAAGCCTTTGGGCGTGGCGTATTGAAGATGCTGTCGCCCAGCAATCGCCGGATTCTGGCCTATACCCGTGAGTACACCGGACCCGATGGGCACACCGAGATCATTCTCTGCGTGGCCAACGTCTCCAGTGCCTCGCAGGCTGCCGAGCTTGAGCTGTCCAATTATGCCGGCATGGTTCCGGTAGAGATGCTCGGTGGCAGTGCATTCCCGCCCATAGGGCAGCTGAATTACCTGCTGACATTGCCGCCCTATGGTTTCTATTGGTTCCTGCTTGCGTCGGAAAACCAGATGCCCAGCTGGCATGTGGAACCCGCG
This sequence comes from Paucimonas lemoignei, assembly GCA_900475325.1. GTDB lineage: Bacteria > Pseudomonadota > Gammaproteobacteria > Pseudomonadales > Pseudomonadaceae > Aquipseudomonas. Next base: position 3,134,930 of record LS483371.1, on the reverse strand, counting down.
CAGAGCATGCCGGACTTCCCGACCATGGTTTTGAAAAAACGCCTCGAAGAACTGCTCGATGAACCACTGCGCAGCACCATGGAGCAAAACTCCCTGGCGCTGTATCTGCCCAAGCGTCGCTGGTTTGCGTCCAAGGACCAGGCCATCGACAAGGTGCACATCGCCTACGCGGTACGTTTCGGCGATGCCGCGAACCCTGTGTTGCTCAGCGAGATCGAAGTCACCACCGGCGGCCAGACGGCTCGCTACCAGTTGCCGTTCGGCCTGCTAGGCGAGGACGACATCAGCAGCGCCTTGCCTCAACAACTGGCTTTGGCGCGGGTGCGCCGTGGTCGTCAGGTGGGTTTGATTACTGACGCGTTTACCCTGGAAACCTTCATCCGTGCCGTCGTGCATGGCATGCAGGTGCAAACCGTAGTGCCGAGCGACGACGGCGAGTTGCGCTTTGAACACACGTCGTTCCTCGATCCGTTGGGCCTCAGCAATGAGTCCGAAGTGCGCTACCTGTCTGCCGAGCAGTCCAACAGTTCGGTGGTGGTGGGCGGCAGTCTGGTGCTCAAGATGCTGCGCCGGGTCAGCCCCGGTGTTCACCCTGAACTGGAGATGGGCGCATTCCTCACCAACGCCGGCTATCAACATATTTCGCCGCTGCTGGGGTCTGTGGTCCGTGTCGGTAACGACGGCGAGCACAACCTGCTGATGATTGCCCAGGGTTACCTGAGCAATCAGGGCGATGCATGGGAGTGGACTCAGAACAACCTGGAGCGCGCGGTGCGTGATGAGATGTCCCACGGGATATCGGGTCAGGAGCAGCATTACAACGCCTTGCTGGAGCTGGCGGACTTCGCCGCCAACCTCGGCCTGCGCCTGGGCGAGATGCACAAGGTGCTCGCGGCTTCAACGGATAACCCGGATTTTGCCGTCGAAGTCACCAGCGCCAAAGACAGCCAGGCGTCCGGCAAGAGCGTTGCCGAGCAGATGGACTACGCCCTGCAGTTGCTGGAACAGAACAAGGCGTCACTGGAGGCGGTTGACCAGAAACTGGTCAACGACCTGCTGGCCAATCGCAAGAAGGTACTGGCCCATGTGCAGGCCCTCGCCAAGCGTTCGGTCGGTGGTTTGCGCATCAGGGTTCACGGTGATCTGCACCTGGGCCAGGTATTGGTGGTCAAAGGCGATGCTTACCTGATCGACTTCGAAGGCGAACCGGCTCGGTCGGTTCAGGAACGTCGTGCCAAATACAGCCCGTTCAAGGATGTCAGCGGTGTGCTGCGCTCGTTCGACTACGCTGCGGCCATGGCCGTGCGCAGCGCACAAAGCGTGGACACCTCGCCGGAGGCCAGCGCCGCACGGCGTCGGGTCGCCGATACGTATTTAAGCCAGGCCCGTGCAGCCTTCATTGAGGGCTATCGCTCGGCCACGGCCGACATTGCTCACGCCTGGAAAGACGCAAAGGGTGAAAGCGCTGCGCTGGAATTATTTACCCTGGAAAAAACTGCTTATGAAGTAGTCTACGAAGCCAGAAACCGCCCGGGCTGGTTAGCCGTGCCGTTGCAAGGGCTGCGTGGGCTGCTGAACCTGTCTGATGGAGAGTCTTGATGAATGCGCCTGACAAAAATGGTGCGGGCCTGCGTTTGATGCCCGCCACTGTAGACATGGATGCATTGATCCGTGCCGAACACCATGATCCGTTTTCCATCCTGGGCCCCCATGGCGATGGCGCCAATGGCCAGATCATTCGTGCCTATCTGCCCAACGCGCTCAGCGTAACGGTACTGGCCCGTGAGGGCGGCCACGAACTGGGGCCGCTGGAAATGAGCGAAGTGCCGGGCTTTTTCGTCGGTCGCTTCCCGGATGCCCAGCCTTACCTGTTCAAGATCAACTGGGCGGGCGGTGAGCAGATCACTGAAGACCCTTACAGCTTTGGTCCGTTGCTCGGCGAAATGGATCTATACCTGTTCGCCGAAGGCAATCACCGGGACTTGAGCAGTTGCCTGGGCGCTCAGTTGAAAAACGTCGATGGCGTCGATGGCGTGCGTTTCTCGGTATGGGCGCCTAATGCCCGCCGTGTCTCGGTGGTGGGCAATTTCAACAATTGGGATGGTCGTCGCCACCCGATGCGCTTGCGCCACCCTACAGGCGTGTGGGAAGTCTTCGTTCCGCGCTTGCAGGCCGGTGAGCTGTACAAGTTCGAAATACTTGGCGCTCACGGCATCCTGCCGCTCAAATCCGACCCCATGGCGCTGGCCACGACCTTGCCGCCGGACACTGCCTCGAAAGTCGCTGGCCCCTTGCAGTTCGAATGGCAGGACGATGAATGGCTGCAGTCACGGGCCAAGCGTCATGAGGTCAGTGCGCCGCTGTCCATCTACGAGCTGCACGCAGGCTCGTGGCAGATGGAGCAGAACGAAGACGGTACCCAATGGCGCCAATACAACTGGCGTGAACTGGGCGACCGCCTGATCCCGTATATCAAGGAACTGGGCTTCACCCATATCGAGCTGATGCCGATCATGGAACACCCGTTCGGGGGCTCGTGGGGTTACCAGTTGCTGGCCCAGTTCGCACCGACCGCGCGTTACGGCTCGCCGGAAGATTTCGCAGCGTTCGTCAATGCCTGTCACCAGGCGGAAATCGGCGTGATCCTTGACTGGGTACCGGCGCATTTCCCGACCGATACCCATGGTCTGGCGCAGTTCGATGGCACGGCCTTGTATGAGTACGCCAACCCCCAGGAAGGCTTCCACCAGGACTGGGACACCCTGATCTACAACCTGGGGCGCACCGAGGTGCACGGCTTCATGCTGGCTTCGGGGCTGCACTGGCTCAAGCATTTCCACATTGATGGCCTGCGGGTCGATGCCGTGGCGTCGATGCTGTATCGCGATTACTCGCGCAAGGCCGGGGAGTGGGTGCCTAACCGTTTTGGCGGCCGCGAAAACCTGGAAGCCATCGACTTCCTGCGCCACCTCAATGATGTGGTTACCCTGGAAGTGCCGGGTGCGTTGATCATCGCCGAGGAATCCACCGCCTGGCCGGGCGTGAGCCAGCCCACGCAACAGGGCGGTCTGGGCTTCGCTTACAAATGGAACATGGGCTGGATGCATGACACGCTGCATTACATGCAACAGGACCCTATCCATCGCGCGCACCACCACAGCGAGCTGAGTTTCGGCTTGATGTATGCCTGGTCGGAGCGGTTCATCCTGCCGATTTCCCACGATGAGGTGGTCCACGGCAAGCATTCGCTCATCGACAAGATGCCGGGTGATCGCTGGCAGAAGTTCGCCAACCTGCGGGCTTACCTGACGTTCATGTGGACTCACCCTGGCAAGAAATTGCTGTTCATGGGCTGCGAATTCGGTCAATGGCGCGAGTGGAATCACGACGAACAGCTGGACTGGTACCTGCTGCAGTACGCCGAGCATATTGGCGTTAAAAAGCTGGTGAGCGACCTCAACCGGGTGTATCGCGAAGAGAAAGCCCTGCACGAGCGCGATGCCGAGCCGATGGGCTTCCAGTGGCTGATCGGCGATGACTCGGCCAACAGCGTGTTTGCTTACCTGCGCTGGAGCAAGGAAGGTGAACCGCTGCTGGTGGTTGCCAACCTGACGCCGGTGCCCCGTGAAGGCTATCGCGTGGGCGTGCCGTATGGCGGCAACTGGGTTGAACTGCTCAACAGTGACGCCGAGATGTACGCCGGTTCAAACATCGGTAACGGTGGCGGCGTGCATGCTGAGGAAATCAAAGGTCACGGCATGCCCGTGTCCCTCTCATTGAACCTGCCACCACTGGCGGTGTTGATCCTCAAGCCCAAGCCAAGCGACGGTTGATATAGGGCGAGGGCGGTGTGCCAGACGCACCGCCTTCGTCGCCGTTGTGCCAGTCGGCTTACGGCCTGTCGCTAGTCTAGTAAGGATTACACCCCTCTTTTAATACTTCGTCCCAAGACGCCGTTGGCCGGACAGGCTCCAGGTTCCATATGGATTTGTTGCGGGCATAGATCTTTTTGCCGTCGTCCTCGCCGCTCCATTCCAGATGGCAGACGAATTGCCGATACATGCTGCCGCTATCCGGCTTCCAGCGTGGGTCGTTGCCGTATTTACTGAACAGTTCGGCATAGGCTGCATCTTGCTGCTTCTTGGTCATGTTCCTGCCACAACTGGTGGGCGTGACCCTCAGCGACCACGGTTTGCCTTTGATATACGGGTCATCTCGTTGCTCCCACGTCGCACTGGCGATGTAACTTTTACATTCGTTTTCGACCGTGGGAGTCGGGGCCTTTCTGTGTTGATCACCCTCGTTATACGTAAAGCGGGCATCTGCAGCGTTTGAGGTCGGGAGATCGACGCGGATGACGGGGACCCATTTACCGGTTTTCAGGTAATAGCGTTTCTGGTCGTCCCGGGCTTTTTCCAGCCCAGAAGCAAGCCCCGGATTGGGCGTGTAGATAAAAGCCAGAATGGGGAGTTGCGCGTCCTCGTCTTGCCCCCATGTGGGCACTCGTATTTCGGTTTGGGTCCGAATGGCCTCCGCGTCATTCTGAATCAGGCGCCGGGCGCGAACGCCTTGCCAGAATGCATCAGCATCATCGGGCCGATCCTTGATTTCGAATCCACATTCTTTCTGATGATTGTTCTTTGTCCGGCGGTAATCCGCTAACCATTGTTCCGCCGTATTAATGCCCGCACTCTGGCAGATTTTTTCAAGGTAGTCCTTGGTCAGGTAGTTGTCAGAGCAGCCACCATCGTTTCGGGTATCCGTCCAGGCATCCAGAGGGAAGAAGCACAGCGTGTTTATTTCTTTTTCCCCCTCGTCTATAAAGTCATTGGGTTTTAAAACAAAACCGTTTGCTTTTTTTAAGCCCAGGTCTTCATATTTCATATCTTTGCGTAAAAAGGACATTGAGACGCCACCGCTTTTGACTGAATTAGGGCTTGGATCCCAGGGTTCGAAAGCTTCCATGCTGTCTGTGCCACGAATGCGGAGCCCCGAGCATTGATCCAACGGTCGTCCTTCACCGCAATCATCCAGTGTTCGGCTGTAGTAGTAATTCATCAGCCAGGCAACGTCGGTGCCTTCACCCGCACTGACAGGCGTAGCGATGAACACTGCAGGTAATGTTAGGGAAAGTGCGATAAGTGTTTTCTGTGCGCAGTACATGGCAGCGCCCTCGTCTTGAAGGGGGAGTTGATTCGGCTTCAAGACGAGGTTAAGAGTGGGGAAAGCGACCGACAACTGACAGAAGTTACAGTGGTTTAGAATGTTTCGGCGTTATTGTTATTTCGTTATGGAAGGTGGTTGCGGGCATCAGGAAGTGGTGAGTGAGTTGATGTTCTTTATCATCATGACAACTAACGACTCATTAACTTCCAGGCGCGAAATTTCTCGCGAGGCGGAGCATTATGCTGCGCGCCTCGCCAATCCCTTAACTCCTGAAGATTCAAGTCCGACTACAAATGCACTTCGACCGCCAATGGCAAATGGTCGGACAAATGCGTCCAGGGTTTATTGCCCAAAATCCTGGGCTCATGGCTGGTCGCGTTGCGCAGATATACCCGATCCAGTCTCAGCATCGGGAAGCGGGCAGGGTAGGTCTTGGCCAGCAAACCATGATGCCGTTCGAACGCTTCGTGTAAGTAGTCGCATTGGGCAAGGCGGGTGTTGCCGCGCAGCTGCCAGTCGTTGAAATCCCCGGCGATGATCACCGGGGCATGGCTGGGCAACGAATCGAGCAGTTTGCACAGCAGGTCCAGCTGCAACTGGCGGTGGCTTTCCAGCAGGCTCAGATGCACGCAAATGGCGTGCACCTCGTCATGGCCCGGGACCTGCAGAACACAATGCAGCAGCCCGCGCCGTTCCGGGCCGGTGATGGAAATGTCCAGGTTGCGATGCTGCAGGATCGGGTATTTGGAAAGCAGGGCGTTGCCGTGGTGGCCGTTGGGATAGACCGCGTTGCGACCGTAAGCGAAGTCGCTCCACATGCTGTCGGCGAGAAATTCGTAGTGCGGGGTTTCAGGCCAGTCGTGGTGGCGCGAGGCGTGTCGTTCGTGACTGCCTTGAACCTCCTGCAGGAACACCAAGTCAGCACTGGTAGCGCGCACCGCCTCACGCAGTTCCGGCAGGATGAAGCGCCGGTTCAGGGCGGTGAAGCCCTTGTGCGTATTGACCGTCAATACTCGCAGGCGATGGATGTCCGGCAGATCGGTCATGTCCACTACGTCGGCATTCAAGCCAGCTGGATCAGGGGGCACGCACATTCTCCTTCAAACGGGGGTATGTACGTCGGACTGACACCGGCTATGGCAGTTCATCTTTTTTCCATGGGCAGACGCTTACCGACGCGCGCGTCGGGAGAGCATGACCGTCAGGCCCAGTCCCAGCAATGACAGCAGCGAAGCGAAGAAAAAGATCGACGAATAGCCCATGCCCAAGGCAATTGCGCCCATGATCGGCCCGGCAATCGCCAGCGCCAGATCAAAGAACACGGCATAAGCACTCAGGCCCGCACTGCGACTGGTAGGCGGCACTTGTTTGATGGCTTCAACACCCAGCGCCGGGTACACCAGGGATAAGCCAAGGCCTGTGAGGCCAGCCCCGGTCAGCGCGAAACCGGTGTTGGGCGCAACCCATAGCAGCACCAGGCCCAGGGTCTCGACGCCCATGCACAGGATCGCCGAGGTGTAGCCGCCCAACCGGTTGATCGCATTGATGAACAGCAACCGCGCAGCAATAAAGCACACGCCAAACACGCTCAGGCACCAGGCCGCACCTTCCCAGCCTCGGCTGACATAAAACAGGGTAATGAAGGTGGTCAGAGTGCCATAGCCGATGGACGCAAGCGTCAGGCTCAGGCCATAGGGCGCAATGCGTCCGAACACTGACCAGAACGACAGGCGCTCACCCTTGAGCACAGGCACCGAGGGTTGTTTGCGGATCACCAGTAAGGCCAGCGCCGCCATGATCGTCAAGGCAATGCCCAGGGTGAAAAACCCAAGAGACTGGCTCATCACGTAACCCAGCGGTGCGCCAATGGCGATGGCGCCGTAGGACGCGATGCCGTTCCAGGATATCGCCCGCGCCGTGTGTTCCGGACCGACCTTGCCAATGCACCAACTGATGCTGCCCACACCGATCAGCCCTTGGGACACGCCCAGGAACAGGCGGGATACGATCAAAATGATCAGGCTGGTTGTGGGCAGGTGCTCGAACATCGCAGCAGCAAAGGTCAGAACGCCACTGAGCGCAATCCCCGACATGCCGTACACCACCGCAAGCTTTGTGCCGATGGTGTCGCAGATCCTCCCCGCCATGGGTCGACTGAGCAGGGTGGCCAGGTATTGCGAGCCGATTGTCAGACCTGCGATGACTGCACTGAACCCCAGTTGGTCATGGACGTAACCCGGCAGCACGGCGATCGGCAGGCCGATGCACAGGAAGGCAACGAAGGTGTAGAAGACAATCGAGACGATCTGCAGGGTCACCGTCATGGAGCTGGGCTGAGCAATTTGGGGAGGCGGGGTGGCAGATGACATGGGGCTCTTTCGCTGGCAGGCGGTTGGGAGTGGGCCATCATGGCAAGAGCAGGGATCAAAAGGAAGCAGGCTAACGATGTAATCGTCGAGGATCGCTCAATCAGCAATTGCCGTAATTTCCCACTAGTCATAGGATGACTGATCACAATCATAAAAATAAGGATATGACGTGAGCAAACCTCTTCTTTTGGCCGCAGCAGTTATCTATGGGCTCAGCATGCACGCACAGGCATCGACTTTCGCTTACATTTCCAGCCCTGGCGACGGCATGATTTCCCAGTATCAACTGGACGAAAGCAACGGCAAGTTGAGCCTGATCGAACAAACCAAAGCCGGGGACATGGTTAACCCCATGGCCATCACCCCCGACGGCAAGGTGCTGTTCGCTGCACTGCGGGTCAAGCCTTTCCAGGTGGTCGGCTTTAACATCGACCCCAAGAATGGCCAGCTCAGTGAAACCTCCCGCGGCCCGTTGGCGGAAAGCCTGGCGTACTTGTCCACCGACCGCAGCGGACACTTCCTGATGGGTGCCTCTTATGGCGCGGATGCGGTTACCGTCCAGGCCATCGACAAGGCTTACAAGCCCGACGAGAACATCCAGACCTACAAGACCGGCCCCCATGCCCATTCGGTACGCACTGATCCCAGCAATCGCTTCGCCTATGTCGGCAATCTAGGCTCGGACCACGTGTTGCAATACAGCCTGGACGCCAAGACCGGCGCACTGACGCCCATCGGTACGGGGTTTGTCAGCGTTCCGGCGAAAACCGGGCCGAGGCATCTCGCGTTTTCCGGTGACGGTAAATACCTGTATGTGGTGGGTGAAATGAGCGGCACCGTGACGGCGTTCGCTATTGACGAGAAAACGGGGGCGCTGACGCAGAAGGCTGTGGCTAACGGTATCCCCGAGCGCCTCAAGCTGGTTCACGGCGAAGTTCGTGATGCCAGCAATAATGATTTGAAGGATGACCCGACACCACGCATCTGGGCCGCGGACTTGCGTCTGTCCCCTGATGGCAAGCTGCTGTTGATGACCGAGCGAACCACCAGTTCGGTGTCGGCATTCGCCGTGGACAGTGCTACGGGAGGCTTGAGCTTCCTCGACAACTACCCGGTTGAAGAAAAACAGCCGCGCAACATCGCCTTCTCACCCAATGGCAAGTGGCTGCTGGTGACGGGCGAGAAGGCCGAGAAAGTGGGCGTCTACGCAGTTGGCGAGAAAGGTGCTCTGACACGCGCCAGCGAAGCGGCGTCCGGCAAGGGTGCGCTGTGGATTGAGGTGCTGCAGCTTAAGTAACGTCACGCTGGAACCAAAAAGCCCGGTCAACTGACCGGGCTTTTTGTTGACGCGTAAGCTTAAACTTTGACGCTTAACCTGTGGGAGCGAATTCATTCGCGAAGAGGCCAGTTCAGTCGATACATCGTTACTGGAAGTACTGACGCCTTCGCGAATGAATTCGCTCCCACAGATTTTGCATTTCTACAGCACAGCTCGGTGCAGCAAACTGACGGTTATCAGAACACCACACCCTGGCTACGCAGGTAGTCGTCGTAGGTGCCGCTGAAGTCGGTCACGCCACTTGGGCTCAGCTCGATGATGCGCGTGGCCAGGGACGAGACGAACTCGCGGTCGTGGCTGACGAAGACCAGGGTGCCTGGGTAGTTTTCCAGCGCCAGGTTCAGCGCTTCGATGGATTCCATGTCTAGGTGGTTGGTCGGTTCGTCCATGATCAGCACGTTCGGCTTTTGCAGGATCAGCTTGCCGAACAGCATGCGACCCTGCTCACCACCGGAGATCACTTTGACCGACTTCTGGATCTCGTCGTTGGAGAACAGCATGCGACCCAGCGTGCCACGAATCATCTGCTCGCCCTGGGTCCACTGACCCATCCAGTCGAACAGGGTGACGTCGTCTTCGAAGTCATGAGCATGATCCTGGGCGTAGTAACCCAGCTCCGCAGCGTCGGTCCACTTGACGCTGCCTGCATCCGGGGTCAGTTCGTTGACCAGGGTGCGCAGCAGGGTGGTTTTGCCGATACCGTTCGGGCCGATGATCGCCACGCGCTCGCCAGCTTCAATCTGGAAGCTGAAGTCCTTGAACAGCGGCTTGCCGTCGAAGCCTTTGGCCATGCGCTCGACGATGACCGCCTGACGGTGCAGCTTTTTGGTCTGCTCGAAACGAATGAACGGGCTGACGCGGCTGGAAGGCTTGACCTCGGCCAGCTGGATCTTGTCGATCGCCTTGGCCCGGGAAGTAGCCTGCTTGGCTTTCGAGGCGTTGGCCGAGAAGCGGCTGACGAACGATTGCAGCTCGGTGATCTGCGCTTTCTTTTTGGCGTTGTCCGACAGCAGTTGCTCGCGGGACTGGGTCGCCACGGTCATGTACTCATCGTAGTTACCCGGGAACAGGCGCAACTCGCCGTAATCCAGGTCAGCCATGTGGGTGCACACGCTGTTCAGGAAGTGACGGTCGTGAGAGATGATGATCATCAGGCTGTTACGCTGGGTGAGGATGTTTTCCAGCCAGCGAATGGTGTTGATGTCCAGGTGGTTGGTTGGTTCGTCAAGCAGCAGGACTTCCGGATCGGAAAACAGCGCCTGAGCCAGCAATACCCGCAGTTTCCAGCCCGGAGACACTTCGCTCATCGGGCCGAAATGCTGTTCGATGCCGATACCCAGGCCCAGCAGCAACTCACCGGCGCGCGATTCGGCCGTGTAGCCGTCCATTTCGGCGAACTCGGTTTCCAGCTCGGCCACGGCCATGCCGTCTTCTTCGCTCATTTCCGGCAGCGAGTAGATACGATCGCGTTCGGCTTTGACCTTCCACAGCTCTTCGTGACCCATGATCACGGTGTCGAGCACAGTGAATTCTTCGTAGGCGAACTGATCCTGGCGCAACTTACCCAGGCGCACGTTCGGCTCAAGCATCACCTGCCCACCCGAAGGCTCCAGATCGCCGCCCAGGATCTTCATGAAGGTGGACTTGCCGCAACCGTTGGCGCCGATCAGGCCGTAACGGTTACCCGCCCCGAACTTGACCGAGACATTCTCGAACAGGGGTTTGGCGCCAAACTGCATGGTGATGTTAGCTGTGGAGATCAATTACCTTACCTTTCAATAACTTGGGGGTGGCTGTTAGCAGCCGATACCGATTTGATACCCGTTTTCGTCTCTGCGCGCCGAAGCTTTGATGCTCGGTTCCGAGGCCATTCTCTGGGCCATATCTAGCCAGCATCTGCGACACCATTGGCCGGATGACTGGAAATGAATGCGGGATACATGCCGAATTTGGCGCGCATTGTCGCATAGGTGAGGCGACAGTTGTATGGCGGTATGCAGGCGCCCGAAAGCGAAGGGCCTGAGAGGGGGGATTACAAGTGGGTAATAAGTTGAATGACAGCCAGTGCGGCCGCTGCAGGCACCGCGCCCGCTGCAAATGGCAGCAAGCCGATACGCTTGGCAAACGACTCGTTAGTGCTCATCAGCACATCAAGCTCGGCAAGTTCACGCTCAAGACTCCGAATCTGAAGATTTTCAAGCTCCAGGTATTGGCGGTCGTCTTGCAACATCCTCTGTCTCTCTGATTGACTCATCCTGCGGGGCGCCATTTTAGCCACTCCCCACACCCCCGCAATAATGTTGAACTGCCATTCTCGTGCAGCTGTCTAGTAGGAGTCGCTTCCGGATTGGAAGCCAGTCCCTGGAGTACAGCCCGTGAATATTTTTGAAGCCTTGCGCGAAAGCCATGAGCGCCAGCGTAACTATGCCGACATTCTGGTCCAGACCCACGGCGACAATGCCGAGCGTGTAGAGGCCTACAAGCAGCTCAAGGCTGAGTTGCAGGCGCATGAGACGGCTGAAGAGCGTTTCTTCTATATACCGCTGATGGAACACGATAAAGGCATCGACTTGAGCCGCCACGCCATTTCTGAACATCACGAGATGGACGAGATGATGGAAGAGCTGGATGAAACCGAGATGTCCAGCCCGAGCTGGTTGGCGACGGCCAAGAAGCTTTCCGAGAAGGTCCACCATCACTTGAAGGAAGAAGAGCAGAAGTTCTTCCAGATGGCCGGCAAGATTCTTGATGACAAGCAGAAAGAGTCACTGGCGGGCCAATACGTCAAAGAATACGAAGAGCAACTGACAGAAGCGTAAGTATCGGGAGCGGGGCGCATGCTCAACCATGCGCCAGGCCGGACCGTGTAGAATTCGTTTCTTTATCCCAAGGAATGTCATGAAGCTTTTGCCTACAGCGCTGGTCCCTGCCGTACTGTCCCTCGCGGTATTGGCAGGATGCACATCGCCGTCGAATCAGGCTCGGCTGGGTGGCGCTTACAAGACCTACTCCAGCCACAAGGCTGCGCCAGTCGTTGCCCAGTGCATTGAATATGCCTGGCAGGATGAAGCGTTGTTAGGGACAGAAGCGGATGCCTTCATGCAGTCGGGCAAGGATGGCTTCACGATCTATAACACCGGTGCCGAATTCTTCGTAGACGTGAAACCTGTGGCTGGAGGATCTGCGGTCAGCTACTTCGCGCCGCCTTCCAACCCGTCTGCAGAGCGACGGGGTGCCGCGCTGGCGACCTGCCTCTAGAGTTGAACATACAAGCGAGCACAAAAAAGGCCCGGTATTAACCGGGCCTTTCTTATAGCTAAAACGCTGTGCCTGATACTCAGTTGTCGTCAGAGCCAGCCGCGCCGCCGCCTGTACCGTTAGGGCCGTTTTTGTTCGGGCCACCGGTTTTACCTACAGCGCTGCCGGTAGTGCCACCGTCGGTGGATTTACCTGCGCCTGCGTCTGAACTGCGGCCATAAGCGTCAGCTTTCTTGGTACTGCCGCTCGGTGGTGCAGGGTGAGTGCCAGGTGGCATGGCAGAGCCGCTCTGCACGCCGCCGGTTTCTGGCTTCACAGGGCCGGTGCCGGATTCGCCCGCAGCAAACGCGGACCCGAAAGAGATGGAAAGCAGTCCTGCAAGCATTAGGCTAGTCATCTTTGACTTCATCATGGTGCGTCTCCTATTTATGAGCGATACCTGATGTTGGTCAGCTATTTGATGGCAGCGTGCCCTTGAGGACGACGAACGGTCATTTGCCTCAAGGCTTCAGACCATTCATCTCGCAGTACTGCGACCACTCCATGCCCGCCATCTGCGCGACTTCCTTATGCACCTCGCGGCGCTGGGCGTCATAAGCTTCGGGGCTTTCGGCAGTCAGTTGCAGGGTCAGCTCCCAGGCAAATAGCCCCAGCCGTTCGGCCTCTTCTTCGAACGCTTCATGCAAGCGTTCTTCTCGATATTGCTCGCGGGTGAGGCCCGCTGCTTGCGCGGCCAGAGGGTTAAGGCGCGCAAGTTCCTGTTCAAGCTCGGGGTGACCGGCCAGAAATTTTTCCAGCGCTATTTGATGCGGATGTTCTGCTAAGGCCATTGGATCTCCGTTTTTGCTGGCAGCGTCAGTCATGCCGATTGAGTACAGCGTAGCTGCTTGATGGAAAGCAGACTTATGGTCCGGTAGACAGCGATGAAGCGCACGCGTTGGTTTTTTTCATGATCGGCTTATGGCAGACTCGATGAAATGTCCGCTATTTCAGATTCCATTCCGCTATAGCGGAGCAAGCATTAAACCTGATCCATTCTATACAGGGAGAACTACCATGAGCATCACTCGTTATGGCGCTGGAAGCGTTGCCGGTGGCGGTCAGCCTCGTCCCTTCGCCCGAGCAGTGGAGGCCGATGGCTGGCTGCATGTGTCCGGCCAGGTCCCGGCCCATGAAGGTGAAATCATTGTCGGTGGCATCGTCGAGCAGACGCGCAAGACCATGGACAATCTGGTCGCCATCCTGACCGAAGCCGGGTACGGTCTTGAAGACGTCGTGCGCGTGGGCGTATGGCTGGAGGACCCGCGAGATTTCTGGAGTTTCAACAAGGTCTTCGGCGAGTATTTCAAACCCGAACACGCGCCAGCCCGCGCCTGTGTTCAGGCCAGCATGATGGTCGACTGCAAGGTCGAGATTGATTGCATCGCCTACAAGAAAAAGCCCTGAAACCTGTGACGAGCGCCAACCGATGATGCCGCCATGACCGAAGACACCATCAAGCGCCGGGCGCGCGGCCTGGATCGGGCGTTCGATATTCTTGATTACCTCAAGGAGCACGGCGCGCCGCTGCGGCCCAACGAGATCGCCAAGGGCATCGACAGCCCCAAGTCCACGGTCTACGAACTGGTGGCGTCGTTGCTGGAACGGCGCATCCTCGAACCTGTGGGGGCTGAAGGTCATGTGTACCTGGGTCGCCAGTTGTATTTCCTCGGCCAGGCGCATCTGCGCCATTTTGACTTCACCCGCGAAGCCCAGGTCAGCCTTCACGATATCGTCAGGCAAACCCGGGAAACCGCGCAGATGTGCCTGCTCAACGGTCGTAAGTACACCGTGGCGTTGATGCAGGAAGGCGAGCGGCACTTTCGCATTTCATCGAACATCGGCGAGAACGCGCCCATCCCGTGGACGGCGTCTGGGCGCTTGCTGCTGGCCCATCTGTCTGATCAGGCTATCGCCGAGCTGATTGATGACGATGATTTCATCCTGCCCGGCGGCGAGCGTTTGCCCATGGCGACTTTCCTTGGCGAAATCCGCAAGGCTGGGGAGGAGGGTTTCTTTTCCTTCGACAGCGTCGCCGATACCTTCACTCACTGCTTCGCGGCCCCGGTCAAAGACAATCAGGGCGTGTGCATTGCCACCCTGTGCATCGTCGCGCCCCGTGATGACGCGAAAAATCACTACAGCGCCTACCGTCAGGTCTTGATCGACAGTGCCAACGGCCTCGCGCGCCGCCTGAATGAGTAACAGCCATGAATAACAACAATCCGGAGAACCTTATGAGCATTGCAAAGGTAGAGAAGGGCGCGGCGACGCCGGGCGACTACATGGTGCGCGATGTCAGCCTGCCTGCGCTGGTGATCCATCGCCAAGCACTGGAGCACAACATTCGCTGGATGCAGGCCTTTGTCAGCAGCAGCGGCGCCGAGCTGGCGCCCCATGGCAAAACCAGCATGGTCCCGGCGTTGTTTCGTCGGCAACTGGAAGAGGGCGCATGGGGCATGACCCTGGCAACGGCGGTCCAGACCCGCGCGGCGTATGCACATGGCGTGCGCCGGATCCTGATGGCTAACCAATTGGTGGGCGCGCCGAACATGGCGCTGATCGCCGAGATGCTCTCGGACTCAATGTTCGATTTCCATTGCATGGTCGATCACCCGGATAACGTCGCTGCCCTGGGTGAGTTTTTCGCTGCCCGTGGCCTGCGCTTGAACGTAATGATCGAGTACGGCGTGGTGGGCGGCCGCTGTGGCTGTCGCACTGAACAGCAGGTCCTGGCGCTGGCCGCTGCCATTGCCGCGCAACCGGCGCTGGCGCTGACCGGGATTGAAGGCTACGAGGGCGTGATCCACGGCGAGCAGGCGGTCAGCGGCATTCGTGAGTTCGCGGCCTCGCTGGTGCGGCTTGCGGTGCAGTTGCAGGATCAGGGCGCGTTTGCGCTGGATCGGCCTATCGTCACGGCGTCGGGCTCGGCCTGGTACGACCTCATTGCCGAAGCTTTTGACGAACAGCAGGTGCGTGAGCGATTTCTCGCGGTGTTGCGCCCCGGCAGCTATGTGGTGCATGACCATGGCATTTATAAAGAGGCGCAGTGCTGCGTGCTTGAGCGCCGCAGCGATTTGACTGAGGGCCTGCAACCGGCCATGGAAATCTGGGCGCATGTGCAATCGTTGCCAGAACCTGGTCTGGCAGTGATTGCCATGGGTAAACGCGACGTGGCTTATGACGCAGGCCTGCCTAGCCCGTTACGCCTGTATGCAGCCGGGGCGCTGCAAGATCAGGGCAAAGACCTTAGTTGCTGCAGCGTGACGGCTGTGATGGATCAACACGCCTTCATGACCGTCGCACCGGGGTGCGAGTTGAAAGTCGGCGACATCATTGCGTTCGGCTCCTCTCATCCCTGCCTGACCTTTGACAAGTGGCGCTCAGGTTGCCTGGTGGATGAGCAGTTGCAAGTCATTGAATCGTTCGACACCTGCTTCTAACCCAGACAGTCGTCATCAGAGAGCACTGCGTATGAGCGAACTCATCACTCACAGCCAGCCACGAATCGCCTTGATCGGCGAATGCATGATCGAGTTGCAGCAGCATGCCAATGGCAACCTGCAACAGAGTTTTGGCGGCGACACGCTCAACACCGCGGTCTACCTGGCGCGCCTGCTCAAGGGTGGGGCGCAGGTCGACTATGTGACGGCGCTGGGCGATGACAGCTTCAGCGATGCCATGTGTCAAAGCTGGGTACAGGAAGGCGTCGGCCTGAGTAAAGTGCAGCGCCTGCCAGGGCGGTTACCGGGGTTGTATTGCATCCAGACCGACGCGCAAGGCGAGCGGCGTTTCCTTTACTGGCGTAATGAAGCGGCTGTACGTGATTGCTTCACCACGCCGGGCGGCACTGAGGTTCTGGCATCACTGGCCGATTATGACGTGCTGTATCTGAGCGGTATTACCTTGGCGGTGCTGGGTGAAGTCGGCCGTGAACGTTTGCTTGAAGCACTCGGCAAGGCCCGGGCGCGGGGCACGCGAGTGGCGTTCGACAACAATTACCGGCCACGGCTCTGGGCCTCGGTTGAACAGGCTCGGGCTGCGTATAAAGCCTGCCTGGCCTACGTGGATATTGCGCTGTTGACTGAGGACGATGAGCAGGCGCTGTTTGGCTATGCCGACAGCGAACAGGTGCTGGCGGTTTATCGGGACGCAGGCATCAGCGAAGTGGTGATCAAGCGAGGCGCCGGGAGTTGCCTGGTTGAATGCGCGAACGGTAATGGCGTCGAGCGTCATGAGATCCCAGCGCACCCGGTGACACGGGTGATTGACAGCACCGCCGCGGGAGACTCCTTCAGCGCTGCTTATCTGGCCATGCGCTTGCGTGGCCGTGGCCCGGTTCAGGCAGCCGAAGCAGGGCATCGGCTGGCGAGCGTGGTGATCCAGCATCCCGGCGCTTTGATCGCCAACAGTGCGATGCCGGGCCTTTGAGTCAGCCGGGCATCAGTCCCGGTAAAACACCTGGACCAGGTGGTAGCCGAACTTGCTCTTGATCGGCCCATGAACGGTGCGCAGTGGTTTCTTGAAGATCACCTGATCAATCGCGCCCACCATCTGCCCCGGCCTGACCTCACCCAGATCCCCGCCGCGCTTGCCGGAGGGGCAGGTGGAGTGCTTTTTGGCCAGCACATCAAAGGCTTCGCCCTTGGCAATGCGCTGTTTGAGTTGTTCAGCCTCTTCGGCGGTTTTCACCAGAATGTGGCGGGCTTGGGCTTTCATGAGTCGGGGGCCTGAATAAAAACGGCGGCCATTATCACACAGGCTCAGGCGTGGGGCCTCAACTCCTATCGTCAACGTACTGCGTGTTGCAAAACCGCGTGGATCAATGATTGCGTCCGGCACCGTTCTGCCGCCAAGCTATGCGCCTTCGCCCGCTGAACACTAGTCAGGGGCGGAGGTCGCAATCAGTGCGGCTTTTCTCTCAGTCCAATCATTCATGCGGTGTTGCTTATGGATTTCCCGGCGTTGTTGAAGATTCTGGCCAGCCAGGATGGATCGGACCTTTATCTTTCTACCGGCGCACCGCCTTGTGCCAAATTCAATGGGGTGCTCAAACCCCTCGGCACGGAAAAGCTCAAGCCCGGTCAGGTGGGCGAGATTGCCCAGGGCTTGATGGACAAAGAGCAACAGCTGGACTTTCATCGCGAGCTGGAGATGAACCTTGCGGTGTCCATGGCCGGGATCGGGCGCTTCCGGATCAATATCTTCATGCAGCGCAATGAAGTCTCCATCGTGGCGCGCAATATCAAACTTGATATCCCGAAGTTCGAGGACCTGCATCTGCCGCCAGTGCTGCTGGATGTGATCATGGAGAAGCACGGGCTGGTGCTGTTTGTGGGCGCCACGGGTTCCGGCAAGTCCACCTCCCTGGCGTCCCTGATCGACTACCGCAACAGCAATGCGAGCGGCCACATCATCACCATCGAAGACCCGGTGGAGTTCATCCACCGCCACAAGAAATCCATCGTCAACCAGCGCGAAGTCGGCGTTGATACCCGCAGCTTTCACGCGGCCTTGAAGAACACCCTGCGTCAGGCGCCCGACGTGATCCTGATTGGCGAGATCCGTGACC